>NZ_JBICVH010000022.1:0-212769 GCF_043198905.1 Kitasatospora sp. NPDC048715
GCCGAAGGTCTCGGCCGCCCAGGCGAGGACCTCCTGCGCGGAGGCCTCCTCCAACTCACGGCCTGCTCTCTCCGCCAACGACGCGTAGTCAGTCGTTGTGCTGCTCATGTGACGTACCCCCGTGGTTGGTCGGTGACAGCAGGCCGAGGAACTTCAGCTGGAAGGCGCGGCGGCATCCGTGGCACTCCCAGGCACCGTGCCCGGCCTCGGAGGGGCGCAGGTCCTCGTCCCCGCAGTAGGGGCAGAAGAAAGGGGCCGCTCGCTCGCTCACGACAGCTGGTCCTCGGTCGCCCGGGCCGCCCACTGGGCGAAGCGCTCGCCCTCGGTGCGGTCGGCCTGGTAGCGGGTCAGCACGCGCTCGACGTAGTCGGGCAGGCCCGCGCTGGTGACCTTGAGGCCGCGGACCTTGCGGCCGAAGCCGGCCTCCAGGCCGAGCGCGCCGCCGAGGTGCACCTGGTAGCCCTCGACCTGCTCGCCGTGCTCGTCGGTGACCAGCTGGCCCTTGAGTCCGATGTCGGCGACCTGGATGCGGGCGCAGGCGTTCGGGCAGCCGTTGATGTTGATGGTCAGCGGCTCGGCGAAGTCCGGCAGGCGCTGCTCCAGCTCGTCGATGAGGGTGCGGCCGCGCTCCTTGGTCTCGACGATGGCGAGCTTGCAGTACTCGATGCCGGTGCAGGCCATGGTGCCGCGGCGGAACGGCGAGGGGGTGACCCGAAGGTCGAGCGCCTCCAGGCCGGCCACCACGGAGTCGACGTGCTCCTCGGCGATGTCGAGGACGATCATCTTCTGCTCGGCGGTGGTGCGCACCCGGTCGCTGCCGTGGGCGGCGGCGAGGTCGGCGATCCGGCCGAGCAGCTTGCCGTCGACCCGGCCGACGCGCGGCGCGAAGCCGATGTAGAACTTCCCGTCCTGCTGCCGGTGGACGCCGACGTGGTCGCGCCAGCGGGCGGCGGGCTCGGCCGGGGCGGGGCCGTCGAGCAGCGGGCGCTCGAGGTACTCGTCCTCCAGGACCCGGCGGAACTTCTCCACGCCCCAGTCGGCGACCAGGAACTTCAGCCGGGCGCGGTTGCGCAGGCGCCGGTAGCCGTAGTCGCGGAAGATGCCGATGACGCCGCCGTAGACGTCGGCGACCTCCTCCAGCGGGACCCACGCGCCCAGCCGCACACCCAGCTTGGGGTTGGTGGACAGGCCGCCGCCGACCCAGAGGTCGAAGCCGGGGCCGTGCTCGGGGTGGACCACGCCGACGAAGGAGACGTCGTTGATCTCGTGCGCGACGTCGAGCAGCGGGGAGCCGGAGACCGCGCTCTTGAACTTGCGCGGGAGGTTGGAGAAGTCCGGGTTGCCGATGAAGCGGCGCTGGATCTCCTCGATGGCGGGCGTGCCGTCGATGATCTCGTCCTCGGCGATGCCGGCCACCGGGGAACCGAGGATGACGCGCGGGGTGTCGCCGCAGGCCTCGGTGGTGGACAGGCCGACGGCCTCCAGCTTCTGCCAGATCGCCGGGACGTCCTCGATCCGGATCCAGTGGTACTGGATGTTCTGGCGGTCGGTCAGGTCGGCGGTGCCGCAGGCGTACTGCTCGGAGACCTCGGCGATCGCCCGCAGCTGGGGGACGGTCAGTCGGCCGCCGTCGATGCGCACGCGGAGCATGAAGAACTCGGCGTCCAGCTCGTGCGGGTCCAGGATCGCGGTCTTGCCGCCGTCGATGCCCTCCTTGCGCTGGGTGTAGAGCCCCCACCAGCGCATCCGGCCGCGCAGGTCGGCCGGGTCGATCGAGTCGAAGCCCCGGTGCGCGTAGATCGTCTCAATACGTGTCCGCACATTGAGACCGTCGTCGTCCTTCTTGAACTGCTCGTTGGCGTTCAGAGGGGTGTAGTGGCCCATGCCCCACTGGCCCTCGCCGCGGTGGCGGGTCGCCTTGCGGGCCGCTGCGGGGCGGCGCTCGGCGGCGAGGTCGGCCGTGGGCTCGACGGTCTCGGAGGAGGTGGCCATGGTGAAGTCCTTCGGGGCAGGTGGCGCTGGCGCCGAATAGGTCGCGGGGCGTGCTCGGCCGTGCGGTGCCGCTCTGACCTGCGGATTTCTCAAGGCCTTGAGGGCAGTGACCGGGACCGGGCGGGCGCCTGCGCATCCGCTGCGACGGGGATGGCGGGGGAGGTCGGCGCCGGGTGCGGTGGTGCGGCGGAGTCGGGCTCAGGTCACCGGACAGATGGCGCTGGACACGCGAAGGAGGTCGACGTGGAGTCGACCTACCAGGGTGGTTCCGGCGCTAGACATGGCAAGAGATTCGCACGGCGCGGGACTCGCGGTCCACTAACATCCGGATGCTGGACGCTGAGGTTTCGTCAGGCGAGACATCCGGACGTTCCCGCCGCTCCCCGCCGGGGCGCCCGGCCACGCGCCCGTACCCCCGGGGAGATCAACCGCGCGGCCCCGGCCCGATACGGTGGGCCCTGTGCAAGCAGCAGGCGATACGAGCAGACCGAACGCCGAGCGGCCCTCCCGGCGAAGGGGCAAGGGCGCGCGGCGGGCGGCGAAACAGGCCACCTGGCGCCGCACGGCGTGGGAGCTGGTCAGGGACACCACCAACACCTGCGTCGAGTACCGGGTCACCGGGCTCGCCGCGGAGGCGGCCTTCTTCACCCTGCTGTCGATCCCGCCGCTGCTGCTCGGGCTGGCCGGCACCCTCGGCTACCTCGACGAGTTCGTCGGCGCGGGCACCATCGCCGGGCTCAAGAAGAGCATCCTCTCGGCCTCCGGGACGGTGCTGTCGGACTCCTCCGTCAACGAGGTCGTGGTCCCGCTGCTGGACGGGGTGTTCGACCGCACCCGGCCCGACCTCGTCTCGATCGGCTTCCTGCTGTCCCTGTGGTCCGGCTCCAGGGCCCTGTACATCTTCATCGACACCATCACCGTCATGTACGGGCTCGACGGCAAGCGGGGCATCGTCAAGACCCGGCTGATGTCGCTCAGCCTCTACTTCGGCGCCCTGGTGATCGGCTCGCTGGTGCTGCCGCTGCTGATGGTCGGTCCGGGGCTGCTGGAGAACGCGGTGCCCGGGGTGTCCGGGCTGGTCGGCGCCCTCTACTGGCCGGTCGCGATCGTGCTGCTGACCGTCTCGCTGACCACCCTCTACCACCTGGCCGTCCCGGTCTCGACCCCGTGGCGCGAGGACATCCCCGGCGCCCTGGTCGCCCTGGTGGTGCTGGTCTTCTGCAGCGTCGGCCTGCGGGTCTACCTGGTCAGCTCGGTAGAGGGCCCCTCGGTGTACGGCTCGCTGGCGGCGCCGGTGGCCGTGCTGCTGTGGATCTTCGTGGTGGCGCTCGCGGTGCTCATCGGCGCCGCGATGAACGCCGCGATAGACCGCCGCTGGCCCACCCTGGAGACCGCCGACGCGCGCGCCGAGAACGAGCGCGCCCACGAGGAGGCGGCCGCCGCCGTGGTCCGCGAGGTCGCCGCCCGGCGGGCCGTCGAACGGGCCCGGCGGGCCCGCGAGCTCGGGCTCGCCGAGGGCGTCGAGGAGGAGTGGGGCGAGGACGAGGGCGAGGACGTCGAGGTGCCCTCCGAGTACCCGGAGCGGTGGGCCGACGTGCTGGCCGCCGACAACGTGCGCGGCCGGCTCACCGCCCGCGGCGGGCCGCACCACCGGCCCGGACCGCCGCCGCCGGACAGCGACCGGCCGGCCGGGCCGACACAGGGGGGCGGGCCGGGAACTCCGCCGGGGCCGCAGTCGGGGCAGCAGCCGGGACCTGCTTCCGGGCCCGTGTCGGGGCCTGCTTCCGGGCCTGTGTCCGGGCCCGGTTCGGGGCCGCCGCAGGGGCCGCCCGGGCAGCAGCAGCCGGGGTACCCGCCGCGACCGCCCCGGCCGCCGTGGGACCAGCGGTAGGCGGAACGAAACGGCAGGAACGGACAGGGCCTCTCCCGTGGGTGCGGGGGAGGCCCTGTCGCTCTGGCGGGCGGACGGACGGGCGTGGGGCGGGCGGGGCCGGCGGACGAGGGGTCAGGTGGCGGCCCGGTGCGGCGGGTGGCCGTGGGCGGGGCGCAGCTCGGTCACGGCGGAGGGGTCGGCCGTGCCGGGGGCAGTGGGGGACGGGGCCGACGGGTCCGGGGCCGACGGGTTCTGGTGCGTCGGGTCCGGGTGCGTCCGGTTCGGGTTTGTGGGGGCCGGGGCCGGGGCCGGGAGCGGCTCGGGGGAGGGCCGGGGCGGGTCCAGGGCGGTACGTCCGGAGGAGTCGCTCAGCTTGATCAGCAGCGCCACCATCAGCCAGTTCGCCAGCAGCGACGAACCGCCGGCGGCCAGGAACGGCAGGGCCTTGCCGGTCAGCGGGACCAGCCCGCTCACCCCGCCGACCACCACGAACACCTGGAGCGCCAGCGCCGCCGACAGACCGGTGGCCAGCAGCTTGCCGAACGGGTCGGTCAGGCCGATCGCGGTGCGCAGACCGCGCTGGATCAACAGCACGTAGACCAGCAGGATCGCGGTCGCCCCGGCCAGGCCCAGCTCCTCGCCGATGGTGGTGAAGATGAAGTCGCTGCGCCCGGCGAAGCCGATCAGCCAGGGCCGTCCCGAGCCCAGGCCGGTCCCGGTCATGCCCCCGGTGCCCAGGCTGAACAGCGCCTCGGCGGGCTGCTCGGAGATCGCCTTGTCGTGCACCGGCTTGTAGTAGTCGAGCGGGTGCAGCCAGGCCTCGACGCGGCCGTGCACGTGCGGTTCCACGGTCCCGACCACCGCCGCGCCGCCGACCGCCATCAGCAGGCCGAGCACCACCCAGCTGGTGCGCTCGGTCGCCACGTACAGCATCACGATGAAGATGCCGAAGAAGATCAGCGAGGTGCCCAGGTCGCGTTCGAAGATCAGCACCAGCAGGCTGACCACCCAGATCGCCAGCACCGGGCCGGCGTGCCGTCCGCGCGGCAGGGTCAGCCCCCAGACCTTCCGCCCGGCCAGCGCCAGCGCGTCCCGGGCGGCCATCAGGTACCCCGCGAAGAAGATCGTGATCGCGACCTTCACGAACTCGTCCGGCTCGAAGGAGAGCCCGAACAGCCGGATCCAGCGCTTGGCGCCGAAGCTGTCGCCGGGGGAGAACACCGGCGCCGCCAGCAGGATCAGCGCACCCGCCATCAGCAGGTAGACGTAGCGCTGGAAGAAGCGGTGGTGCTTGACGAGGACGATCAGCGCGAGCGCCACCGCCACCGAGATGAACACCCACATCAGCTGGGAGGGCGCGGCCGGGAGCTTCTGGTAGTCGCCCTTGGCGGCGTGCGCGGCCTTGTAGCTGAAGTCCAGCCGGTCCAGCAGCACCAGCCCGAAGCCGGTCAGGAAGACGCCCAGCGGCAGGATCAGCGGATCGGCGAACGGGGCGAACCGGCGCACCGCCAGGTGGGCCGTCCCGGCCAGCGCGCCCAGCGACAGGCCGTGCACCAGCAGCCCGGGCGGCATCCGGCCGGTGAGCGCCAGGTTCGCGTCGACGTGTCCCGCCAGGCAGACGGCCACCGCGAGGGCCAGCAGGCCCAGTTCGATGTTGCGGTGGCGCGCCGCGAGTCGGCGGCCGTCGCCGCGTGCAGTGGTTCGCACCTCTTGTCATCCCCTTGTCGAGCACGTGGCGGGTCTCGCCGACGGCGCATCCTGCCAGACGTTTGTGTCTTCGCCGCGGTTGCCGGAGGGAGCGGGAACAGGGCAGAACTTTGCCCGGGCAAAGCTTTGTTGGGGCTCGGTAAAGCTTTGTTCAGGCCCGGGTATAGAGGCGGGCCCCGGGTGCGGCGGGGCCGTCGCGCGGGGACATCATGGCCGGGCGCCGGGGGAGCCCCGGCGGCGGGGTGCCCGACCGGCCGGGGACCGCCGGGACGAGCGAGGTGAGCGGGCGGATGAACGCAGTGGTGGGCGGCGCGGCGGTCGGGCCGGCGGTTGGGTCGGTGGGCGGGCCGACCGGTGGTCCCGCCTCGGTGCTCGCCTACAGCGGTCCGCCGCCGTGGCGGTGGTCCGACCTGGCGACCTCCTGGACGGCCGAGCCGCTGGTGCTCGTGCTGTCGGTGCTGCTCGCTGTCTGGTACCTGGCGGCGGTGCGCAGGGTCAACCGGGCGGTGGGTGACCGGGCGGTGGGTGAACGCGCGGTGGGGGACCGGGCGGCTGCGGGGTCCGGCGGCGGGTGGTGTGCGGCCGGGCACGGCGGCGGGCGCTGGAAGCCCACCCGTACCGCCGCGTTCCTCGGCGGGCTGCTGCTGTGGGTCTGGTGCACCTGCTCCGGCCTCGGTGTGTACGACCGGATCCTCTTCACCGACCGGGCCGTGCAGGTCGTGCTGCTGCTGATGGTCGTTCCGCTGCTGCTCGCGCTCGGCGCACCGGTCTCCCTGTTGGTCGAGACGGCGCCGGCGGCCCGGCGGGAACGCGTCCTGCGGGCGCTGCGCAGCCGCCCGTCCAAGGTGCTGATGTTCCCGGCGGTCTCCACCGCGCTGCTGATGGCGCCGCCGTGGCTGCTCTACTTCACGCCCTGGTACGAGTGGTCGGTGTCCAGCGGGATCGGGAACGTGGTGCTGCACCTGGCACTGGTGCTGCTGGGCCTCGCCTACTTCTGGCCGCGCCTGCAACTCGACCCGGTCGGGCACGAGTACCCCCACCTGGTCGGGCTGTTCATCACCTTCGCCGAGGTGATCTTCGACGCGGGGCTCGGGATCGTGCTGATCTACGGCGGGCACCTGGTCGCCGAGCACTACTACCTGGCGCTCGGGCGGCCGTGGGGCCCGAGCCCGGCGCAGGACCAGTCCTGGGGCGGCAACGCGTTCTGGGTGCTGGGGGACCTGGTCGGGCTGCCGTTCCTGGCCGCGCTGGTGCGGCGGATGGTGGTGCAGGGGCGGGAGGAGACCGAGGCGGTGGACGCCGAGCTGGACGCCCGCTTCGCGGCGGCCGCCGCGCGGGCGCGGGCGGTGGGAGGGCCGGAGGAGGAGGAGACCGGGATGCGGCCGTGGTGGCTGGACGACCCGAACCTCAAGCACCGGTACGGGGCGTAGCGCGGGTCCCGGCGGGGGCGGTCGAGCTGCGGCGGATGCGCGTGGCGGCGGACGGCGGTGCGGGGCGCTATCTGACCCCTTATGGCGGGCCAATTTTGGTCCCCAGAGGCCGCTCTGGCGACCGCTGCCTCGCGTTTCCGCAGGTCAAAAATAGGTTGGCCACAATCCCCCGCCCCGCTAGCGTGTGACACATCCGGTTCGGGGGCCATTGGGCCGCCCGAGGAGTAGAGAGCAGGAGGTGAACCCCGTGGTCGTTGTCGCCCCGATAGCTGCCCAGGGCAGCACTCGCGTTCACCTCCTTTCCCCGGCCGCCGGCTGAGCCCTTCGCGCCAGCCGTAGCCCGCCGGGATCATCTCCTCCCGAAGGGCCACTGCGTTGTTCAACGCTGCCTCCGTTTCGTCGTTCTCTTCTCCCTCTTCTGCTTCTTCCTCCTCTTCGACTTCCGCCGACGCCTCCGCCCTGACCGGCTACGGCTGGACGGCCGAGCTCGCGGAGCTGTTCACCCCGTTCGGCGAGGCCGGGCTGCTCCCGGCCCGGATCGTCCGGGTCGACCGCGGCCAGTGCGACGCCGTCATCGCCGACCCGGAGACGGGCGAGCCGCGCACCGTCCGGTTCGACACCCGGCCGGTGGGCGACGCCGACATGATCAACTGCCCCTGCACGGGCGACTGGGCGGCGGTCGACCTGTACGCCCGGCCCATGGCCTCCGTCGCCGCGCTGCTGCCGCGCTCCACCGCGATCATCCGCAAGGTGGCCGGCAAGCGCTCCGACGGCCAGGTGCTGGCCGCCAACGTCGACACCGTGCTGATCGCCTCCTCGCTCGCGACCGACCCCGACCTCGGACGGATCGAGCGCTTCCTCGCCCTGGCCTGGGAGTCCGGCGCCGACCCGCTGGTCGTCCTCACCAAGGCCGACCTCGTCGACGACGCCGACTTCATCCGGTCCGACGTCGAGGCGGTCGCCCCCGGAGTCACGGTGCTCGTGGTGAGCGCCGACACCGGCGAGGGCATGGACGTGCTCCGCGCCTGCACCCCCGGCACCACCGCGGTGATCGGCCAGTCCGGCGTCGGCAAGTCCACGCTCACCAACGCGCTGGCCGGCTCCGCGGTGATGACCGTCCAGGAGGCCCGCGAGGTCGACCAGAAGGGCCGCCACACCACGACCACCCGAGAACTGATCCCGCTGCCCGGCGGGGGCGTGCTCATCGACACCCCCGGGCTGCGCGAGGTCGGCCTCTACGGAGGCGAGGGCGTGGACCTGGCCTTCGCCGACATAGCCGAGCTGGCCGAGGAGTGCCGCTTCCAGGACTGCGGCCACCACACCGAGCCCGGCTGCGCGGTGCAGGCGGCACTGGCCGACGGCACCCTGCCGCAGCGCCGCATGGACAGCTACCTCAAGCTCCAGCGCGAGAACGACTGGATCGCCTCGCGCACGGACGCCCGGGTGGCCAAGGCGCGGCTGAAGAAGTGGAAGACGATCACCAAGTCGATGCGAGCCGTGGGAGGTCCGGTGAAGCGCTGAGCCCGGGCACCGGCCGGCCGCCGCGCAACGGCCGTCGGCCGGTCCCCGCCGGGCCCGCCCGGCTCAGCGGAGGTCCGCCACCACGCGGAAGCGCTGCAGGACCACCGGAGTGGTGTCGTCCACGGTGAAACCCGGGTCATCGAGGGCGTCGAGCATCTCCGGGCTGCGCCAGAACCGCTCGTGCACCGCACGCCACTCGGCCACGCTGGTGCACCCCTCGCCCTCGTCCAGGGCGTGCTGGAGGTCGACCTCCGCGAGCGGGACCACCCGGACGTCCGTGGTCTCGATCACGGCGACCCTGCGGCCGTCCGAGTCGAGGACGGCGGAGCGCTCACCGGCCAGCGGCAGGGGCTCGCCCTCGTGCTCGTAGTCGGCGATCAGGCCGGTGGTGCTGGTCTTGGCACCGTCGAGGATCGCGGCGACCAGCTGGTCCCGCAGAGGGCCGGGGAACGCGAACTCTGCCGGAGGCAGGGCGACGACGCGCGGGTCGTCCGGGCCGGTGTAGGGCTGCTGGTCACTCATGCCGTGAGAGTAACGGCGGGGCGCTCGGCGGGCTCGCGAATTTCGGGGCCTCGGGCCGGTGCGGCGGGCCTGCGGGGTATGGGCCGTGGGCCATCGGCCATCGGCCATGGGCCATGGGCCATGGGCCGAGGGTCGTGGGCTCACGGTGTGGCGGGTGGCGGGTGGGTGGGGAGGGGGAGGGGGGAGGGGAGGACCCCGAAGCAGCGATCAACGGCGATGTCCGATTCCCGCCAGTCACCCCCCGCCCAGTGCCGCAAACTGGACAGCGTGATCGACGACGACATCCGGTACCGAGCCGTGGACAGCCGCGACTCCCGCTTCGACGGGGTCTTCTTCACGGCGGTCACCTCCACCGGCATCTACTGCCGTCCGAGCTGCCCCGCCGTGACCCCCAAGCGCGTCAACTGCGTCTTCTACCCCAGCGCCGCAGCGGCCCAGGGGGCCGGCTTCCGCGCCTGCCGCCGCTGCCGCCCCGACTCCGTGCCGGGCTCGCCCGAGTGGAACCACCGAGCCGACCTGGTCGGCCGCGCGATGCGCCTGATCGGTGACGGCGTGGTGGACCGCGAGGGCGTCGCCGGCCTGGCCGGCCGCCTCGGCTACAGCGCCCGCCAGCTGCAGCGCCAGCTGATCGCCGAGCTCGGCGCCGGCCCGATCGCGCTGGCCCGCGCCCGCCGCGCGCAGACCGCCCGCCTGCTCCTCCAGACCACCGAACTGCCCGTCACCGACGTCGCGTTCGCGGCCGGCTTCGCCTCCGTCCGCCAGTTCAACGACACCGTGCGCGAGGTCTACGACCGCACTCCCAGTGGTCTGCGCGCCGAGGTCGCCGCCGGCCGCCGCAGCGCGACCCCGGCCGGCGGCCTCACCCTGCGCCTCGCCTACCGCGGCGCGCTCGACAGCGAGCACCTGATCGACTTCCTCGCCCTGCGTGCCGTCCCCGGGGTGGAGGAGGTCGTCCCCGGCGCGCGGCCCGGTGTGCGCGTGTACCGTCGTACGCTCGCGCTCCCGTACGGCCACGGCATCGCCGAGGTCGACGGTCTGGCGCCGGGCGAGCCGCCCACCCGCGGCTGGCTCGACTGCCGGCTGCTGCTCGCCGACCTGCGCGACCTGCCGACCGCCGTCCAGCGCCTGCGCAACCTCTTCGACCTGGACGCCGACCCGCTCGCGGTCGACGAGCAGCTCGGCGCCGACCCGCTGCTCGGCCCGCTGGTCCGCGAGCGCCCCGGCCTGCGCTCGCCCGGCCACGTGGACCCGCACGAGCTCGCCGTCCGCGCCGTCCTCGGCCAGCAGATCAGCGTCGTCGCCGCCCGTACCCTGGCGGGACGGCTCGCCGAGAAGTACGGCACCGCGCTGCCCGAGCCCAGCGGCGGCCTGCGGCTGCTCTTCCCGACCGCGGCCGCCCTGGCCACCGCCGATCCGGAGGACTTCGCGATGCCCGTCGCCCGCCGCCGTGCGCTCACCGGCCTGTGTGCCGCGCTGGCCGAGGGCGTGGTCCGGCTCGACAGCGGGGTCGACCGGGAGGAGGCCGCGGCCGGCCTGCTGGACCTGCCCGGCATCGGCCCCTGGACGGTCGGCTACCTGCGGATGCGGGCGATGGCCGACCCCGACGTCTTCCTCCCGAGCGACGTGGGCGTCAAGCACGGCCTGCTCCGGCTCGGCGCCGCGGGGGACCCGAAGTCCGCCGACCGAGCCGCCGAGGCCTGGGCCCCGTGGCGCTCCTACGCCGTCCACCGGCTGTGGGCCGGCCCCGTGAGCACCGGCCCAGTGAGTACCGGCTCCGTGAGTACCAGTCCCACGAACACCGGCATCAGCACAAGCAACACCAGTGACACCACTGACACCAGTACCGGAACGGAGAACGGACGAGCATGAGCACCACCGTCTACACCACCATGGAGAGCCCCTTCGGCCGGCTGCTGCTCAGCGGCGTGCTGCCCGAGGAGGGCGGACCGGCCGCGCTGGCCACGGTCACCGTGCCCGGCCAGAAGTACGCCCTGGCCGAGCCCGCCGACGACTGGGTCCTCGACCCGGAGGCGCTCGCCGAGCCGGTGGCCCAGCTGACCGACTACTTCGCCGGCAAGCGCACCGGCTTCGACCTCCCGCTCGCGCCCGAGGGCACCGAGTTCCGCCGCAGGATCTGGGCGGCACTGGACGAGATCCCGTACGGCAAGACCGTCACGTACGGCGAACTCGC
This sequence comes from Kitasatospora sp. NPDC048715, assembly GCF_043198905.1. NCBI lineage: Bacteria > Bacillati > Actinomycetota > Actinomycetes > Kitasatosporales > Streptomycetaceae > Kitasatospora > Kitasatospora sp. NPDC048715. Next base: position 11,237 of record NZ_JBICVH010000022.1, read on the forward strand.
CGAGCTGGCCGGGCAGGAGCCGCGCATGGTCCGGGCGGTCGGCGGCGCGGTGGGCGCCAACCCGCTGCTGATCGTCCGCCCCTGCCACCGGGTGCTCGGCGCCGGCGGCGCGCTCACCGGCTTCGCCGCCGGCGTGGACCGCAAGCGCTGGCTGCTGGACCTGGAGAGCGGCACCCTGTTCTGACCGCCGGGGCGCCGCGAACGTCCGAGCATCCGTGGTCGAACCCTCAACTCCGCAGTTCCACCCGCCAGTTGTTGCTGCGCATGGGCCGTCCGGGCGGGAACTCGAAGTCCGTCTCGCCGAGCAGTGTGAAGCCGGCCTTCGCGCAGACCGCGTTGGAGGCGGGGTTGTCCACCGAGGGGAAGGCGTGCAGGTGGGGGTGGGCGGCCTCGCGGCGGGCGGCCTCGACCGCCGCGCGGGTCGCGGCGACCGCGATGCCCCGCCCCTGGAAGCCGGGCAGCACGTTCCATCCCATCTCGTGGACGGTCCGGCCCTCCCACGTCCGGGTGCCGTAGCCGACCGTCCCGACGGCCTCGCCCTCGGGCAGCAGCACGATCCGGTACATGCAGCCGAGCCCGGACGGGACGAAGTCCAGGTAGCGGCGGTGCCGTACGAGCAGCTGCTCGGCGCTCTCCGGCCCGCCGACGTGCTTCTTCATCTCCGGCGTGTTGACCCGGCGCAGCAGCGCGAGGTCGTCGTCCGTCCAGGGCTCGATCCGTACCGCTGTGCTGGTCATGCCGGGGACGGTAGCGGCGGGCGAACGCGGCGGCCAGTGGTTTTCACCCGGCCGCGGGCTCCTGGGCGGGTGCCGGCTCGGGCCCGGTGCCCGGCTGTGCGAGGGCGCGGGCGAGCTGTTCCAGGCCCGGCAGGGCGTTGACGACCGCCGCGCGGTCGGCCGGGTCGAGGGTGCCGAGTGCGGTGGCGATGCGGCGTTCGTGGGCGTGCTGCCAGTCGTCCAGCTGGCGCCGGCCCGCCGGGGTGAGGGCGATCCGGGCGGTGCGGCGGTCGCCGGGGTCGGCCTGGCGGTCCACGAAGCCGGCGTCGAGCAGCTTCCCGACCAGTCCGCTGACGGTGTTGGGCGCGAGCCGCTGCCGTGCGGCCAGCTCGCCGACCCGCAGTGGCGCGGCGGCCAGTGTCTGGAGGAGTTCGACCTGCGCCATCGGCAGGGACTCCCACGGGTAGTCGGTGCGGATGCTGCTGCGCAGCGCGCGGCGCAGCCGGGTGACGGTGTCGGTCAGCTGCCGGGCGTGCTCGACCGCCGGGTCGGGGCTTGCGGTGGCGGGGTCGGGAACGTGTGGTGACGACGGCATGGCGGACAGCGTATCGCCTGGTACGGGGCGGTTCGGCGGCCGGTCGGGGCCCGGGGCCGTGCCGTGTTGCGGCTCTGTCGCAGGCCTCGCCGCGGGCGTCCGTCCGGCACCGTTCGTATCGTGGGACACATCCTGTCGTAGAACGAGCTGCTCGTAGAGAGAACATATCTGTATCCGATATATTCGTACCCATGAACGCCACCGCCCTTGCCTCGCGGCTGCTCACCGAGCGGCCCCGGCCGCGCGGCATAGCCGGCTGGCGCCACGCCCACTGGCTCGCCGTCGGCACGGTCTGTCTCGGCGCCTTCCTCGGTCAGCTGGACGCCAGTGTCATCGCCCTGGTCTTCCCCGCCATCGGCCGCGACTTCGACGCGGGCTTCGCCGCCGTCGAGTGGGTCGCCCTCGCCTACCTGCTGGTCCTGGTCGCCCTGCTGGCCCCGATCGGCTGGCTGTCGGACCTGGTCGGCCGCAAGACGATGTACATCGGCGGCTTCGCGGTCTTCGGCCTCTCCTCGCTCGGTGCCGGATTCGCCGGCGGCCTCTGGGCCCTGGTCGGCTGCCGCGCCGTCCAGGCGGTGGGCGCCGCGATGATGCAGGCCAACAGCGTCGCCCTGGTCGCGCGGGGCGTCCCCGAGCACGCGATGCGGCGCGCGCTCGGCATCCAGGCCTCCGCCCAGGGCCTCGGCCTGGCGCTCGGGCCCAGCCTCGGCGGGCTGCTGGTCGAACACGCCTCGTGGCGCTGGGTGTTCTGGGTCAATGTGCCGATCGCGGCGTTCGGCATCCTGGCCGGCTGGTTCCTGCTGCCCCGCACCCGGGCGGCGGGCGCCCCCGCGGCCGTACCGGGCCCCCGCCCTGCGAACTCCCCCGGCGGGGAAGCCCACCGCGCCGGAGGCCGTCGAAACGTTGCCCACCGCAACGATGCCCACCGCAACGAAGCCCGCCGGACCGCGACCGGCCGGACCGCGACCCGCCGGACCGCGACCGGCGCCGCCGCCCGCTTCGACCTGCCCGGCCTGCTGCTGCTCACCGGGGCGACCACCTCGCTGCTGCTCGCCCTGTCCACCGCCTCCGGCCTGCCGCTGCCCGGCTGGGCGGTGGCCGCCCTGCTGCCCGCCTCCGCCGCCCTGACCCTGGCACTGGTGCGCCAGGAACGGCGGGCCGCCCGGCCGATCCTGGCGCCCGGGCTGGTCAACACCCCGGGCGTGCGCTCCGGCCTGGTGGTGGGGCTGATCGGCTATCTGCTGCTGTTCTGCCCGCTGGTGCTGGGCCCGGTGCTGCTCACCGGTGCCGGGGTGTCGACGGCCCACGCGGGCCTGGTGATCACCCTGCTGCCCGCCGGGTTCGCCTTCGCCGCGACGGTCGGCGGCGGGCTGCTGCCCCGGGGCTGGTCGGACGTGACCAGGTGCCGCCGGGGTGCGCTGCTCGCGGCCGGCGGGCTGCTGCTGTTCGCCCTGCTGCCGGCCTCGGACGCGGCGGCGGCCCCGCTGCTGATCGCCGGTTACGGGCTGGGTCTGCTGCTGCCCGCCAACAACGCGCTGGTGATGCGGGCGATCCCGGCGCAGTGCTCGGCGGTCGGCGGCGGCATGGTGAACATGGCCCGCAGTCTCGGCACGGCGCTCGGCATGGCGCTGTCCGTCCTCGGTGTCCACCTGGCGGGCGCCGAGTCCGGTGGGCGGACGGTACTGCTCGTGCTCGCCGCCGTCGCCGCGGCGGCGGCGCTGCTCGCCCGGCCCGTCCGGGCCTGAGGAGCGCGGGGCCCCGCTACCGCGCGTCGGTACGGGCGCGCGGGGGCACCGGTGCGTTCAGGGCGTCCTGGGCGCGGTTCAGGCCGCGCCGCACCAGCGTCTCCAGGGCGTCCGCGCAGCGGTCCAACTCGCCGGGCATGGCGGCCAGTTCCTCCTCCGAGAACTTCTTCAGCACGAAGTCCCCGACGCTCTGGCCCTTCGGCGGACGTCCGATGCCGAACCGCAGCCTGACGAAGTCCCGGGTGCCGAGCACCTCGCCCACCGAGCGCACCCCGTTGTGGCCGCCGGGGCCGCCGCCGCGCTTGAGCCGGGCGGAGCCGAAGGCGAAGTCCAGGTCGTCCTGCACCACCACCAGCCGCTCGACCGGGACGCCGTGGCGGCGCAGCAGCGCGGCCACCGGGCGGCCGGACAGGTTGATGGACCACCACAGCGGCTTGGCCAGCAGCACCCGGTGGCCGTCGACGGCGATCTCGGCCACCAGGGTGGCGATCCCGCGCCGGCGGAACCGGGCGCCGTGCCGTTCGGCCAGCCGGTCCACGGCGAGGAAGCCCGCGTTGTGCCGGGTGAGCCGGAACCACGGGCCGGGGTTGCCCAGGCCGGCGATCAGCCAGGGGGCGTCGGGGGTCATGCGAGGGTTCTCCGGAGGGGTGGGGGCGGGGGAAGACGGCGGACGGCCGGGGCGCGGCGGGGACGGTACGGGACCGTCCCCGCCGGCGCCCCGGCCGTCCGGGGACACGCGGGACCTGCGGGACGTACAGGACGTACAGGACGTACGGAATGTACGGGACCGGTAGGACCCGGGGACACCCGGACCCGAGGGACACGTACGAGCCGCAGGGCGAGCCCGCGGAACGAGCACTCAGGAGGCGGGCACGCCGGGCTCGGCGCCGCGCTCCTTGAGCATGTCGGTCATCAGCTGGAGCTCGGAGGTCTGGGCGACCACCATCGACTGGGCGAGCCGCTTCTCGGCATCGTTCCGGGCCTTGTCGACGTAGCCCTGGGCCATCTCGACGCCGCCCTTGTGGTGCTCGATCATCAGCTGGAGGTAGTACACCTCGGCGTCCCGCCCGCTGAGCGTGCGCAGCTTCGCGAGCTGGGTGTTGGTGGCCATGCCCGGCATCAGCGAACCGTCGTGGGCCTGGTACTCGTGGCCCATCTCCATCCACGCCATCGGCGTGGCGGTCGAGTGCTGGGGCAGCCCCCACTGGTCGAGCCAGCCCATCATCATCCCGCGCTGGTTGGCCTGGGTGTTGATGATGTCGAAGGCCAGGGTGCGGGTCGGCTCGTCGGCGGTGCGGTCCCGGACGACGAACGACAGGTCCACCGCCTGCTGGTGGTGGGTCGCCATGTCGCGGGCGAACCCGGCCTCGGGGGAGTCGTTCGCGGGGACGGACAGCGTGGACGAGCCGGACGCCGAGGTCCCGCTCGCCACCAGGGCCGGCACCCCGAGCGCCAGCGCCACGGCGGCGGCCAGCGCGGCCGGCCACCACATGCGGCGGCGGCGCGGGGCCCCCACTTCCTGGACGCCGTCCGCCGCGGTGTCCACGGCGTCCACGGTGCCCGCGCTGTCCGCCGTCACGGCCTCGCCGGGGCGGCCCGCGCCGGCGGTCACATCTGCCCCATGGTGCAGGAGGCGCCCGGCTCCTGGGTCTGCTTGCCCTGGACGTACTTGGTGAAGAACTGCTCCACCCGCGGGTCGCTGGCGCTGTCCACGGTCAGCTGGGTGCTCCAGGCGTTCAGGGTGATGGTGCCCTGCTCGTCCGGGTACGGGCTCATCAGCGAGTACGGGGTCTTCTTGACCCGGTCGGAGAGGGTCTTGACGTCGTCCGGCGTGGCCTTGCCGTTGTACGTCACCCAGACGGCGCCGTGCTCCAGCGAGTGGACGGCGCGCTCGTTCTCGACCGGCTGGTCGTAGACGTGGCCCATGCAGTCCAGCCAGATCGCGTTGTGGTCGCCGCCGACCGGCGGGGTCATCGGGTAGGTGACCTTGTCCTTGACGTGGGTGCGGCTCAGCTCGCCGAAGGTCTTCACGCCCGGGATGTCCGCGTTGGCGGCGGTCTCCTTGTCCTTCTTCTTCTGGTTCTGGTCCATGACGATCCAGGTGCCGGTGGCGATCGCACCGATCACCAGCACGCCGGCCGCCACCGAGGCGACGATCTTGTTGCGGCGGTCGCGGCGCTGCTCGGCGGCGCGCAGCTCGGCGATCCGGGCGCGGCGGTCGAGGCCGTCCTGCTTGCCGCCGGGCTTGTTGGACTGCTTGGAGGCGGAACCCATGGTGGTCGTCCTTGTCCCCGCCGCACCGGTCGGTGGCGGCGGTCAGCTGGTGTGAGAGGAGAAACGGATCCGTCGGCGGCTGCGCCGGCGGTGGGTTCCACTCAGGACCGGTGGACCTGGAGTTCGTGCAGATCGGGCACCGGGTGCGCGCCGTCGAGCAGACCGGTGGGCACCACCCGGGGCAGCGCCTCGGGCGCGGCCGGGGTCAGCGGTGACACGGCGGGTTGCGGCTGCGGCGGCGGGTTCGGCAGCTGGGCGTCCTGCGAGCAGTACGGATGGCTGGAGCAGCCGTTGTTGCGCGGCGGCTGGCCGTCGGCGGTGCAGAGGATCCAGTGCCCCTGCTCCTCGGCCGTCCGGTGGTGGTCCGAGGACTTCGTGGCCCCGGTGACCTTCGCGGCGTGACCGGTGTAGGAGGAGTGCCCGGTGGCGACCTGGACACTGACCACGCTGACGACGGTGACGGCGCTGACCGGGGCCGCGTGCGGCGCCGGTTGGCCGGAGCCGTCCACCGCCTTGGCCTGGCCCGCGCAGGGCAGCAGCGTCAACAGCGTGACGAGCAGCAGGACCAACAGCCCACCTGCCGGGCGGCCCGCGGATGCGGCCCTCCCCGGTCGGGGCGAACTGGGGGCCGACGCGGTCATGCGCACATTTAATCAGCCGAACGAGTGATGCGATGCCCCCCATCGGCCCTCATTTTCGGGGGCCCGCACACCCGGATGGCCAGGAAACGCCCTGCTCCGGACACATCCGGCAAGCACGGACGGAACGGGAGCGGACGACCGGGCGACGCCACCGTGGACGACCCGGCGAACCGCCCGGTGAACGGCCTGGTGAGCGCGGTGGCCGGGATGCTCCGGTGGGTGACCGGTTGTCGCCGAAACCCGGACAGGGTCGTCGCAGGTGGAGAACAATGTCGTCAGCCCGGCCCGCCGGGGGCGGCGCGACCACGGAACGACCAGGAGCCGCCAGATGAGCAAGCAGGGTGCACCCGCACAGCCGCACCGGCCGGACGACGGTTGGTGGGACGCCGTCTACGACGGTCCGACGGGCACCCTCCCGGACACCCCGCACGCCGACCCGGGGGACGGCAGCGTGGACGACTGGTTCGACACGGCGGCCGGGCTCATCGGGCAGCAGCGCTCGGCGGAACCGGAACCGGAACCGGAACCGGAACCGGAACCGGAACCGGCACCGGAGCCCGAGCCCGAACCCGAGCCGGAGACGGCCGTAGCGGCTTCCGGGGAGCCCGACGGCGCGGCGGGTTCTGAGGGCCCGGCGGGCTCGGCGGGCCGGGACAGCATCGACGACTGGTTCGACACCGCGGTCGGCGTGATCGGCGGAGCGGAGGGGATCGGGCGTCAGCGGACCTCCCCGGAGACCCACCGCTTCCCGGCCCCCGACTTCGCCGACGACGCACCGAGGACGGCGCACGCGCGGGACCCGGAGCAGGACCCGGAACCCGCACCCAAACCGGAACCCGCACCCAAACCGGAACCCGAGCCGGACCCGGAATCCGAGCCGGAACCCGAGCCGGAACCCGAGCAGGCATCGGCACCCGAACCCGCACCCGAGCCGGAGGCCGTACCGGGTCCGGACTCAAACCCGGCCCCAGCCCCAGCCCCGGACGTGGTCCCGGACCCGGACCCGGTCTCGCTGGAGAAGCCCACCCCGCCGCCCGCCCCCGAACCGGCGCAGCCGGACCCCGTACCCGCCGTTGCGGAGCAGCCCGAGCACCCCGAGCACCCCGAGGAACTGGTGCCGCTGGTGGAGGCGGAGAAGTCCGAGCCGCCCGCCCCCGCTCCCGCCCCCAGCTCCGCTCCCGAGCCCGAACCCGTCCACGCCTCGGAACCCGACCCGGAGCCCGTGGCCCAGACCGCCGCCGTTCCCGACCCCCGCCTGGCCGTCCGCGCACCGCTCGCCGACGGCGGCGCCGCGGTCCCGCACGTCGGCGAGCGCCCCCCGACCTACGGACCCGAGCCGACGGCCGTACCCGAGGCGGACCCGGGCGCACTGCGCGCGCTCGTCCCGGACACCGTGCTGGACGGCGCCCAGTACGGTCCGTCCGTCCTGCGCGCCGCCTCCGTCCGGGGCGACTCCGCGCGCTACCGGGGTGAGCCGCGCCGCGACTCCCTGCTGGTCACCCGGTTCGGTGAGGGCCCGGACGGGCTGCTGCTCGCCGTCCTCGGCGGCTTCGACCGTACGGGCGGAGCCGCGGAGGAGGAGACGGTCACCCCGGAGGCGATCGCGGCCGCCAGCGGGGAGGCGTGCCACCATCTCGCCGCCGCGATCGGGCGCAGCCGGGCCGGCCTGGCCGCGGACCTGCGCGACGGTGCCCGCGACCGGCTCCGCTACGGCCTCCAGCGCCTGGCCACCGGTGCGGCCGCCCCGCTGCGCGCCCTGGCACCGCAGCCGGAGGGGGACGACACCCCGTCCCCGGCGTCGCTGCACTGCCTGATGGTGTCGCTGGACCCGGAGGCCGGTTACCGCGCGGCCTTCGGCGTCGGTCCGGGCGGGCTCTACCTGCTGCGCTCGGGCCACTGGATCGACGCCTACGCGGCCCGGCTGCTGCACCACCCGGACGGTCAGCCGCCGTTCCCCGAGGCCCCGGTGCCCGGCCCGCGCCCGTTCCGCTTCCGGCTCGTCCCCGCGACGCCGGGCGACATCCTCCTCCTGTGCACCCCGGGCCTCGCCCGGCCCATCGCCGACGAGCCGGCCGTCGCGCACTTCCTCTCCACCCACTGGGCCCACCCCCACCCGCCGGGCACCGTCGACTTCCTCCGCCAGGTCCAGGTTCGTGCCAAGGGCTACGCCGACGACCGTACGGCCGCCGCCATCTGGACCGAGTGACCCCGCACCACCCCCCCGACCCCAACCCCAACCCGCCCAAAGACCCAATCCGGCCCCACCCCCGCCCGGGCGCGTGCGCAGGCACCTTGGCGCCGGCCGCGCCGGGGGCGAGTCTGTAGACCGGTCTGCATATTCTCTGCCCGCCCCTTCGAGGTGGTGCGCAGGAAGTCGGCCTGATCGACTTCCTGTGTGTGGGGCTGCTCCTGGGCCTCTTCGATGGCCGCCCGGTCGGCTGACCGGCCGGGCTTGTGCATGAGAAGTCGGCCGGGCCGACTTCTCGCGTGCCGGATGCGCGGGCGCAGGTACCTTGGCGCCGGCCGCGCCGGGGGCGAGTCTGTAGACCGGTCTGCATATTCTCTGTCCGCCCCTATCGAGGTGGTGTGCAGGAAGTCGGCCTGATCGGCTTCCTGTGCGTGGGGCTGCTCCTGGGCCTCTTCGACGGCCGTCCGGTCGGCTGACCGGCCGGGCTTGTGCATGAGAAGTCGGCTGGGCCGACTTCTCGCGCACCTGTAGGAACGCATGCGTCGGCTGCGCCCCCGTGCAATCTGTAGACCGGTCTGCATATTTTTTCCATGCCCCAGGAACCGCGCACAGGAAGTCGGCTGGGTCGACTTCTGGCGCGCGAGGGGATCCCGGCATGGGCGAGTCTCCGGACCGGTCGGCCGGGCTTGTGCGCGAGAAGTCGGCCGGGCCGACTTCTCGCGCGGGCAGGGGGCGGGAGCCGCGGGTGGGCTCAGGTGCGCAGGAGTATGCCGGTGACGGCGGTGGCCTGGGTGAGGGCGGCGGGGCGGTGGGCGTCGGGGAGGCCGATGGCGATGGGGACGGCGAGGCCGTCGAGCAGGGCGCGGATCTGCAGGGCGCGGTCGGCGGCGGGGCCGGGGGTGAAGTGGCCGGCGGCGGCGCCCTCCTCGACGAGGGCGACCAGGTCGGCCTGCCAGGGGGCCTCGATCTCCTGCTGGCCCTGGCGGATCTCGGCGCTCGCGGGGGAGCGGCCCCACACCTCGACCCAGAGGATCCAGCGCGGGTCGCCAGCGCCCTCCGGCAGGTAGAGGCGCAGGTAGGCGTCGAGGCGCTGCCAGGGGTCGAGGGCGGGGTCGGCGAGGGCCTCGCGGCGGCGGGCGCCGAGCTGCTCCTCGCTCCAGCGGAGGGTTTCCAGCAGCAGCTGGTCCTTGCTGCCGAAGTAGTAGAGCAGGTGCCCGGCGCTCATCTGGAGCTGTTTGCCGAGACCGGCCATGGTGAGTTTGGCGAGCCCGTGTTCGGCGATCGCGGCCCGGGCGGTGGCGAAGACCTCCTCGCGGGGGCGGGCCGGCCGGCGCGGGCGGGGGTCGGCCATGTGCGGGTCTCCTCGGTGGAACGGGGCCTCGGAAGCCGTCCGGGCGGGGGCGCGGGGCCCCCGCCCGGACGGGGCGTCAGAGCGCCTTCGGCTGCTGCTGGGTGATGCAGTGGATGCCGCCGCCGTTCGCGAAGATCTCGCGGGCGTCGACGAGTTCGACGGTGCGGCCCGGGTAGGCCTCGGCGAGGATGGCGGCGGCCTCCTGGTCGCGCGGGTCGTCGAAGGCGCACAGCACGACCGCGCCGTTGGCCACGTAGTGGTTGATGTAGGAGTAGTCGACCGGCTCGCCGTCCTCGTCCAGCAGGACGGTGGGGGCGGGCAGTTCGACGACCTCCAGCGGGCGGCCCCGGGCGTCGGTCGAGGCGCGCAGCACGGCGACCAGTTCGCGGCAGACCTCGTGGTCCGGGTGCGAGGGGTCGGGCTGGACGTGGGCGACCACGACGCCGGGGCGCACGAAGGAGGCGACGATGTCGATGTGTCCGCGGGTGCCGAACTCGTCGTAGTCGCGGGTGAGTCCGCGCGGCAGCCAGATCGCCTTGGTGGTGCCGAGGAAGGCGTGCAGCTCGGCCTCGACCTCCTCCTTGGTCCAGTCGGCGTTGCGGCCCTCGCCGAGCTGGACGGTCTCGGTGACCAGCACCGTTCCGTCGCCGTCGACGTGGATGCCGCCGCCCTCGTTGATCAGCCGGGAGGCGAAGCGCTGCACCCCGGTCAGTTCGCCGATGTGCTCGGCGATGTGCTGGTCCTTGTCCCAGCGGGCCCAGGACTGCGCGCCCCAGCCGTTGAAGATCCAGTCGGTGGCGGCGAGCGAGCCCTTGCCGTCGATCAGGAAGGACGGGCCGATGTCGCGCATCCACGCGTCGTTCAGCGGGCGCTCGACGATGTCGACCCGCTCGGAGACGTACTTGCGGGCCTCCTCGGTCTCACCGGTGTTGACGATCAGCGTCACCGGCTCGTACCCGACGATGGTGTCGGCGACGGCGGCCCAGGCCTGGCGGGCGGCGTGCAGCTGCTCGGGGCCGTCGAAGGTGGGGTTGGTGGTGGGGAAGGCCATCCAGGTGCGCTCGTGCGGGTGCCACTCGGCGGGCATCCGGTAGCCGAGGGAGGCGGGCGTGGGGGTGGTCGTCATCGAGTCCTCAAGAGGTCCGGGGCCTTGGCGCGGGGGGTCGGAATGCGGGGGGGTCAGAGGAAGTAGAGGCGGCTGAGCGAGACGCTGTCCGCGGGTTCGGAGCGCAGCGGCGAGCCGTCGAGCGAGACCAGCCCGGTCTCGGTGACCTCGACGTGGCCGACGCGGGCGTTGCGCACCATGTCGCGGGGTCCGATGCCGCGGGTGCCCCGGACGCCGACCCGGCGGCGGCGGGTGGGCAGTCCGTCGGCGGCCCGGTCGAGGTACGCGCCGTCGGCGGCGGCCTGGGCGACGAAGGCCACCGAGATGTCGGCGGCGGTCGCGCCGTGGGCGCCGAACTGCGGTCCCAGGACGAGCGGTTCGCAGCGGTCGGTGGAGGCGTTGGGGTCGCCGACCACGCCGTACGCGGGGAATCCGGCCTTGAGGACCAGCTGCGGCTTGGCGCCGAAGTGGTCCGGGCGCCACAGCACGATGTCGGCGAGCTTGCCGATCTCGATGGAGCCGACCTCGTGCGCGAGGCCGTGGGCGATGGCCGGGTTGATGGTGAGCTTGGCGATGTAGCGCAGCACGCGCTCGTTGTCGTCGCCGCTGTCCGTCGTGCCGTACGAGCCGGTGCCGTCGAGCGGGCCGAGTTCGGCCTTCATCTTGCCGGCCATGGCGAAGGTGCGGCGCACCGTCTCGCCGGCCCGGCCCATGCCCTGGGCGTCGGAGGAGGTGATGCCGATGACCCCGAGGTCGTGCAGGACGTCCTCGGCGCCCATGGTGCCGGCCCGGATGCGGTCGCGGGCCATCGCGGCGTCGCCGGGCAGGTCGACCTTGAGGTCGTGCGCGGAGACGATCATGCCGAAGTGTTCGCCGAGGGCGTCCCGGCCGAACGGCAGCGTCGGGTTGGTGGAGGAGCCGATGACGTTCGGCACGCCGGCCATCTTGAGCACGTTGGGGACGTGTCCGCCGCCGCAGCCCTCGATGTGGAAGGCGTGGATGGTCCGGCCCTCCAGCACCTTCAGGGTGTCCTCGACCGACAGGCACTCGTTCAACCCGTCGGTGTGCAGGGCGACCTGGACGTCGTACTCCTCGGCGACCCGCAGCGCGGTGTCCAGGGCGCGGGTGTGCGCGCCCATGTCCTCGTGCACCTTGAAGCCGGACGCCCCGCCCTCGGCCAGCGCCTCGATCAGCGGGGCCTCGTCGGAGGACGAACCCCGGCCCAGGAAGCCGATGTTGACGGGCCAGGCGTCGAACGCGTTGAAGGCGTGGCGCAGTGCCCAGGGCGAGTTGACGCCGACGCCCCAGACCGGGCCGAACTCCTGGCCGATGACGGTGGTGACGCCGGAGGCCAGCGAGGCCTCCATGATCCGCGGCGAGAGCAGGTGGACGTGGGTGTCGATGGAGCCGGCGGTGGCGATCATGCCCTCGCCGGAGACGATCGTGGTGCCGGTGCCGACGACCACGTCCACGCCGTCCAGGGTGTCCGGGTTGCCGGCCCGCCCGATCGAGGCGATCCGGCCGCCGATCAGGCCGATCGAGGTCTTGCGGATGCCCTGGATCGCGTCGATCACCAGCACGTTGCTGATCACGACGTCGCAGGTGTCCCGGACCGCGGCGGGCTTGAGGTGCAGGCCGTCGCGGGCGGTCTTGCCGAAGCCGGCCAGGAACTCGTCGCCGGGCGCCTGGGAGTCGGACTCCACGCGGACGATCAGTCCGCTGTCGCCGAGCCGGACCCGGTCCCCGGCGCGCGGGCCGTGCACCGAGATGTAGTCGTGCGGGGTGATGGACGTCACGACTCGACCTCCGCGTCGTCGAAGTGGGTGAGGTAGCCGGTGGCGCGGGCCTTCGCCAGGGCGGCCTCCTTCGCGCCGGGCGCGTCCAGCGGGCCGTCCACGAGCCCCGCGAAACCGATCGCGACCCGCCCGCCGCCGATCGGCACCAGGCCGACCTCGACGGTGGCGCCGGGGTCGAAGCGCACCGAGGAGCCGGCCGGGACGGCCAGGTGGGTGCCGTAGGCGGCGGCGCGGTCGAAGGCGAGCCGCGGGTTGGCCTCGAAGAAGTGGAAGTGCGAGGTGACCGAGATCGGCACCGCGGAGGTGTTGTGCACGGGGAGCAGCAGTGTCTCCTCGACCGGGTCGTAGCCGGCCCCGTCGCCGATCAGCGCGCCGCCGGGGGCCTCGTCGCCGAGCGAGCCGGCGCCCTTGAACGGGTCGTTGACGACGGCGAGGCGGGTGCCGTCCTCGAAGACGGCCTCGACCTGGACGACGGTGACCACGTCCGGCACGCCGGGCAGGACGTCGTCGGCGGTCAGCACGGAGCGGCCGGCCTCGATGGCCTCGGCCAGGCGCCGGCCGTCGCGGGCGGCCTCGCAGACGGCGTCCGCGATCAGGGCGGTGGCCTCGGGGATGTTGAGGCGCACGCCCCGGGCGCGGCGGGCGCGGGCCAGCTCGGCTGCTGTGAAGATCAGCAGCCGGTCCCGCTCGGTGGGGGTCAGTCGCACGGTTCCTCGCTCGCGGTCGCCGGGGACGGGGTCGGCTCGGGGCCCTGGGGGCTGTCGGGGGCGATGTTAGAACATCGTTCAAACATCTCGGGTCATTGAACCCGCACCGGGCCGCCCTGTCCAGCGTTGCCGCTCCGCGGGGGTTCGGCTTGCTGGGCGGGGGATGGGGGTGAGGGGTGGCACGGGGCGGCGGGCCGGGAGGGTCCGCGGACCGCCGCCCGGACCCGCCGCGCAGGCCCGGAGTGCAGGCCCGGAGTGTAGGCCCGGAGTGCAGACCCGCCGCCCGGGGCCGGCGCGCGGCGGGAGCGGGGCGGGGGCGCGCGGTCGGGCGCACGGTCCGTACGGGCGCCGGGTGTGCGCGGGATCGGGTGACGGCGCCCTCGAAAATCGCCTCTGCGCTTCGCAAACCTGTCCGGCGCGGGCAGTTGGATCACGCGAACCACCCCGTGCCCCTTTCACCCCACGTGATCGGACGCACACTGTTGCAAACGCCGTCAACTGGGCATGAGGATGAGTGGTCAGAACGAGGGGGCCACCCGGCCGGCGGGGGATCCGGAGGCGGGGGCCCGGATTTCAGGGCGGGGGCATGGGTTGATGGACGGTCAGTCGCGATTCCCGCGGCAGCGGACGAGTTCCGGCGACGCCTACCGGTCCGGGCCGGTCCAGGGGCCGACCGGCAGCACCGGGACGACCCTGCCGGGTGCACCGGCTCCGGGTTGTGCCCTGCACCGGCGGTTGCACCTCACGCTCGACCCGGCGGACCTGGTCGGGGTGGGCGCGGTCCGGCGGCGGCTGCGTTCGGCGCTGAGCCACTGGGGGGTGCCGGAGCTGTCCGACACCGCCGAGCTGCTCTCCTCCGAGCTGGTCACCAACGCGCTGCTGCACACGGGCAAGGGCGCGGTGTTCGACGCGGTGCTCGACCCGGACCACCGGCTGCGGATCGAGGTGCAGGACGGCACCAGCAGACTTCCCGGGCGCCGCCGCGATCCGGAGGCCGAGTACGCGACCTCGGGGCGCGGCCTGCTGCTGGTGGAGGCGCTCGCGGACTCCTGGGGCGTACAGCTGCGCGGCGACGGCAAGGTCACCTGGTTCGAACTCGCCACGCCCTGATCCCGGCCCCGGCGCCGGCACAGTCTCTCGTCGCCGGGTCGCCGGGTCGCCGGGTCGCCGGGTCGCCGGGTCGCCGCCGGGCCCGCCATCGGGGTCGTACGATTGTTCGCCGTCGATTGATTCGCTGTCGAAGGAAGCCCGGAACAGAAGGCGGAACGGAAGGTTTCCGGCCCGTTGGCATTGCCGCTCGGCCGAACATTGGCCAGGATGGTGGGAATGTGTGTCCACGTGCGGGAAGCAGCGGGGAGACCGAACCTCGACTGGCCACCGTCCGTCGCACCGTCCTATCCAGCACGACCCATCACACCGCCATGCGGCCCGTCCGGACGGTCGGCGCGGTCCGCCACGGCAGCGGCAGGAGCAGCATGCCCACTGAGCCCGAGTCGCCGGGGCCGGCACTTCCTCCCGGCGCGGCGCCCGCCGTCGAGCCGCGAACCGTGGAACCGCGAAGCGTGGAGCCGCGCACCGCCGACCCGAGAGCCGCCGGGCCGCGAGCGGTCGGACAGCGGGCCGTCGAGCCGCGCGTCGCCGAGCAGCCGGGCGCCCCGGAGCCGCGCACTCCCGGGCAGCCCGTCGGCGCCACCACCACCGGGACCGGCCGGGCCCGCCCGCCCGCCCAGACCACGCGCCGCGGCTCCGCGGTGCGCCCGTCGCCGAGCCTCGCCGCCGCCCGCCTGGCGCCCGTGCTGTCGGGCGGACTGCCGCCGTCCTCCGCGGACACCATGCCGGACTGGCTGGAGCCCGCGATGGCGGCCAACGGCATCGGCTCCTTCGACTGGGACATCCGCCGCGACGTCCTGGAGGGCGACCAGCGGGCCTGCACGATCGTCGGACTGGACGCCCTGGAGCAGGGCCGCTTCGACCGCACCGCCGCCTCCTTCCTGGCCCTGCTGCACCCCGAGGACGCGCCCGTGGTGCGCCGCCGGGTCGAGCGCGCGGTGGCCGAGCTGGGCCAGTGCGGCGCCTACTACCGCACGGTCGGGGCGAGGGGCGGCATGCGCGCGGTGCGCTTCCGCGGCCGGGTGCTCGCCGACGCCTTCGGCCGGGCCTCCCGGATGGTCGGCTTCGTCTGGGACGCCACCGTCGAGCTGCACAAGCGGGACCACGCCGACCGGATGGCCCTGCTGCGCGAGGAGCGCTCCCGGTTCATCAAGGAGGCGGCGCGCGCCCTCTCCGAAGCCGTCACCGTGCGTGACGTGGCCCGGGTGTTCACCGAGCTGCCGCTGCCCGGGCTGCCGCCGGACGGCCTGGTGCTGGCCTCCTTCGAGGCCGGCCGGGCGCAGATCCTCGGGGCCTCCGGCTACCGCGCCGACACGCTGGCGGTCTGGGACCGCACCGTGCTGCCGCCCGGGCACCCGGCGGCCGAGGCGCTGCGCCACCGTACGCCGGTCTTCGTCTCGACCCGCGAGGAGTTCCGCGAGGGCTACCCCGAGGTGTGGGAGCCGACCAGCCGCACCGGCCGGGGTTCCTGGGCGTACCTGCCGCTGGTGGCCAGCGGCCGGGCGATCGGCGTGTGCGTGGTCAGCTTCGACGACGAGCGCGAGCTCGACGCGGACGAGCGCACCCTGCTCACCACCCTGGGCGGGCTGGTCGCCCAGTCGCTGGCCAGGGCCCGGCTGCACGACGCCGAGCACGAGCTGGCGGCCGGCCTCCAGCGGGTGATGCTGCCGCGCACCGTCCCGTCCGTCCCGGGCGTGACCACGGCGGTGCGCTACCTCGCGGCCGGCTCCGGCCTCCAGATCGGCGGCGACTGGTACGACGTGGTGCCGCTGCCCGGCGGACACGTCGGCCTGGTGATCGGCGACGTCCAGGGGCACGACGTGCACGCCGCCGGGATCATGGGTCAGCTGCGGATCGCGCTGCGCGCCTACGCGGCCGAGGGCCACCCGCCCGCCGCCGTGATGGCCCGCGCCTCGCGCTTCCTCGCCGACCTCGACACCGACCACTTCGCGACCTGCGCCTACGCCGAGGTCAACGTGGACTACGGCGTGGTCTACGCCGTCCGGGCCGGCCACCTCGACCCGGTGGTGCGCCGCGCGGACGGCACCGCCGCCGTGGTGCCGGTGGCCGGCGGGCTGCCGCTGGGCATCGACCCGGACCAGGAGTACCGGGTCACCCGGTTCAGCCTGGACCCGGGCGAGACCGTGGTGCTCTGCACGGACGGCCTGGTCGAGGCGCGCGGCATGGACCTGGACGAGGGCGTCGCCCGGCTCACCCGGGCGCTCGCCCGCCCGCTGCCGGACGCCGCGCAGGCCGCCCGCGACCCGCTGGAGGAGCTGGCCGACCGGATCGCCTCCCAGGCCGCCGACTCCAGCGAGCGCGAGGACGACATAGCGCTGCTGCTCCTGCGCTGGGACGGCCCGGCCGGCGGCCTGACCGCCCAGCAGCTGCGCCGCCGGATCGGCCAGGCCGACCTGGCGCGGGTGGCCGAGGTGCGGGCCGAGCTGCGCGACGCGCTGCGCCGCTGGGGCGTGGCCGAGTTCATCGACACCGCCGAGCTGCTCTCCTCCGAGCTGGTCACCAACGCCATCCGGCACACCGACCGGGACGCCATGTTCACCGCCCGGCTCTACCGGGAGCCGGAGGCGGACGGCGGCCGGGCCCGGCTGCGGGTCGAGGTGGAGGACGAGTCGGACCTCTGGCCGACCCGCCGGACGCCGGGGGAGCAGGCCTCCTCCGGGCGCGGGCTGATGCTGGTGGAGGCGCTCGCGGACTCCTGGGGCGTGGAGCCGCGCGGCACCGGCAAGCGGATGTGGTTCGAACTCAGCGGGACGGCGGCAGCGGCCTGACCCCCCGTCCGGTTCCGGCTCCCCGGGGAGGCGGCGCGCCGCCCGGGGGGACCGGGCCGGAGGGGATCAGCCGAACTGCTGCTCCAGGTCCTTCAGTTTGCGTTCCAGCGAGTCCAGCCGGGGCAGGGTGACGGTGTCCTCCTCCATGGTGAGGTCGATGGTTCGCCGCTCCGGACGCGGCGGCAGGCCCGGCTGGACGACCGCGCCCTCGGCCGGCTCCACCTCGCGCGGTGCGGCGGCCCGCTCCACTCCGGGACGTTCGGTCCGGACCCGCTCCGCCGCGGACCGTTCCACCCCGGGACGCCCCGCTCCGGGGGCCACGGCGGCCACGGCGGGCTCCGGGCCGGCCTCCAGCCGCCGTGCCGTCGCGCCGCCGACGCGCCGCCAGGCGCTGTTGGAGCGGTTGATCGCCCGGATCTCGGCCCGTTCCCGGCGCCCCGCCAGCCTGCGGCGCTGCTTCTCGACGGTGCGCTCCCGCCTGTCCTCGCGCACCTCGTCGACCGCCTCGTCCAGGCTGCGGACGTTCTCCAGCAGCATCAGCGACCAGGCCGCGTAGGTCTCGCGCGGGGCGCGCAGCCAGCGGACGATGCGGATCTGCGGCAGCGGGCGGGGGACCAGGCCCTGTTCGCGCAGCGCGGCCCGGCGGGTCTGCTTGAGCGCCCGGTCGAAGAGGATCGCCGCCGAGAGGGACATGCCGGAGAAGAACTGCGGGGCGCCGGCGTGGGTCAGCCCGCGCGGGGCGTGCACCCAGTTGAACCAGGCCGAGGCGCCGGCGAAGAGCCAGACCAGCAGCCGGGAGCCGAGCGCCGCGTCGCCGTGGCTGGCCTCGCGGACGGCGAGTACCGAGCAGAACATCGCGGCGCCGTCGAGCCCGAACGGGACGAGGTACTCCCAGCCGCCGGACAGGCCGAGGTTCTGCACGCCGAAGCCGACCAGGCCGTGGAAGGAGAGGGCGGCCGCGACGCCGGCGCAGCAGAACAACAGGGTGTAGGAGGCGCCGCCGTACAGGGATTCCTTGCGGCGGCGCCGTTCCTCGGAACGTTCCCAGGAATCGGGGCCGGCGGTGGAGGAGGTGGCCCCCCGGCTGCGGAGCAGGGCCACCAGGAGTGCGCTGACCAGCAGCCCCACGACCACGGTGATCGCCCATCCGAGCGGTATGTCGGACAATTTCATCGCCGGAACCAGCCTCGCTTTCCTGCGTCGCTTTTCTGCGCCGTGATGGCGGGGACCATCATGGCGGATTCCGCGCGGAGGAATGGCCGATTCGCCGTCAATGCGCTGAGGAGAGGGATTTCTGACCCGGTGACCATCGCATGGTCATAGGAATGCGACGTGGGTTTTTCCAGGAATGGCGGGCTTTTCGAACCCGATGTCGAACGGCTTTTCGTCAACGCCGCGTGACGCGCGGGCAGCCGCCGCACATGTCCCTCGGATCGGCGGTGTACACGAGGCAGCAGCTGGCCCGGGACCGGACCGGGGGCGGGGCGCTCTCCGCCCCGGGCGCCGGGGGCGCGAAGCCGGCGCCCGGGGTGAAGGGTGCCGGGGCCGGGGCGGGACGGTCGTCCGCGCCGGGCGTGCGCGCGGGGTCGAGGGCCCCGCCGGGCGCCAGCAGCGCGGTCAGTTCGGTGCGCGCCCGCTCCTGCTCCCCGAGCAGCCCGCCCGCGTACCAGAGTCCCTCCACCACCGCGTCGGTGGCCATCGCCCAGAGCACCCGGGGTCCGCGCCTGGCCTCCGGGCCGAAGGCGGTGAGCACCGGGGCCAGGAAGGCGCCCAGGGCGGACCGCAGGGCGGCGGCCAGCGCCGGCTCGTCCGGCGCCGTCCGGGCCTGCCCGGAGCCGGCCGCCGGGTCCTCCGGCAGGCAGGCGAACTCCGTCGCGCGGACGGTCAGTTCGACCGCGTCGGGGCGCCTGCGCAGCGCGACGTCCCGCAGGGCGAGCAGCGGGACGCGCCGCTCCAGGAACCACGGCAGCGTGAACAGCAGTGAGACCGGCCAGACGAAGCGGTGCAGCCCGAAGCCGGCCGCGACGTCCGGGCGCAGCGGCTGCCCGTAGCGGGCGAGGCCCTGCCGGGCGTCGTGGGCGATCAGCTCGCGCACCGCCTCGGGGTGGGTGGTGAGGTCGGCGGCGGGCAGCCAGCCGTCGCGGCGCCGGGGCGGGGCGCAGCGCACCGTCAGAACGGGGGTGAGTCCGGACAGCCGGTGGTACGAGGGGGCGCCCGGTGTGGTGGGAGCGGGGGCGGGGACGGCGGTGCGCGTCCCGGTGGTGCGGGGGACGCGCGGCCTGGGGCCGGGCCGGGTGCTGCTCGCGGTCATGGGCGGCCCCATCGGGTCGACCGGGGCGCCCATGGTCCGCCCGGCGGTGCCCGGCGGCACGGGCCCGTCGGACGCGGCCGGACCGGGGCATGGCGGTGCCCGGGGAACGGCAAGGCGACCTGGCCGGGGTACTGCTCCCCCCGGCCAGGTTAGCCTCACCTTAGCTGATTGTTCCTCCGGTCTCGCTCGCGATGCGCCCGTCCGAGGGAGGCCCCGGCGCACGGGAGGCGGCCAACTGGCGTGCGAGCCAGACCGGCACGCCGCCCAGGCCGGCCACCAGCCGGGCCGCCTCGGCCCGCAGCCGCGCGGCCTCGGGCGGTTCGGACACCTCGGCGAGCGCCGCGAGCGCCGGTGCCACCCCCACCGTGAAGCCGAGTTGCTCGCGCAGCCGCAGGGAGGCCTCGAAGCCCTCCCGGGCGTTCCCGCGGTCCCCGCGCGAGAGCGCCAGCGCGGCCAGGTGCCGCCAGGTGTACGAGCGCAGAAGTTCGTCCCCGCGCTCGCCGGCGCCCTCGTGCGCCCGGCGGTAGGCGATCCACGCGGCGCTGCGGTCGCGCAGCAGGTTCTCGGCCACCAGTCCGCGCCGGAAGTCCAGCAGCGGTCGGCCCGGGGCGTCCGGCGGCAGCAGCGCCGAGGTGCGGCCGAGGGCGGCCTGCGCCTCGTCCAGCCGGTCCCGCGGGCCGAGCACGCTCGCCACGTACGCGAGGAAGCCGCGGGCGCAGGCGGCGGCCGCGCGCTGCTCGGTGCCGGAGGCCAGTGCCTCCGCCAGGCGCAGCGCCTGTTCCGCCTGGGTCCAGTGCGCCGCGGTGAACAGGCACTGCTCGATGAGGAGTTCGGCCCGCCCCAGGGCCGCTTCCGGGTCGTGCTCGGCGGTCGGCCGCAGCAGTTCGGCGGCCTCCTGCCAGCACCCCCGGGACCTCAGCCGCCACACGGTGTCGCCCGGTTCCTCCGCTGCCGCCCGCCCCCGCTCCTCCGGGCCGCTCGGGTTCCATCCGTGCTCCGACAACGCCACCTCCTTGTGTGCGCCATCCGGCAAGCGCGCGGACCTGCCCCTGAGGCCCTGCCGCCACGACCCGCACGCATGGCGACGACAGGGCGAAAGGCCCGCGCTGTGGCCGCAATTCAACACGGGGGTGAGCTTGTGCACCAGATCACGAGCGAAGGTTGTTGCTTTTGGAGGAAAAATGATCTAGGGGTGCGCACGGGAGGAGACGCCGGAGGAGACACGGGAGGGGGAGGTGGGGGCGGAGGTGGGGGCGGCCCGGCGGGCCGCCCGGTGGGTCAGGAGGTCCAGCCGGTCTCCATCAGGGCCTCGGCGGCGCCGTTCGCGGGCTGCGGCACACCCGCCAGGTCCAGGCTGAACAGGGCGACCAGCAGCTGTTCGCCGCGCACGGTGGCCTGGTGCGAATAACCCGCGAGGGTGAACATCGCGGCGGCCATCTCCTCGGCGTGCAGGGTCTGCAGCCAGAGGCACTCGACCGACTTCACGTCGGCGGGCTCGGTCCAGGTGTCCACCTGGGCGACCATCCGGCTGCCCAGCAGGGTGACCCCGTCGCGCTCCTGGGCCTCGGTCAGCTCCAGGTCGTCGAAGCCCAGCCACTCCAGGTAGCGGGCGGCGGTGAACACCGCGTCCTGCGAGGTGCGCACCGGATGGGGGCGGAACGGCGCGCGGTGGCGGAACGGGCGGGGGCGGCCGGCCGAGGGCGGTGCGGGCGGGGCCGGGGCGGGCGCGTTCATCGGGTGGGCCGGGTACGGGCGGGCGGCCTGCGGGCCGGGGGCGGCGAGCGGGGCGGCGGTGCCGCCGCCCAGCCGGGTGGCGCGGTCCACCGGCAGCCGGACGGTCGCGCCGCAGTTGCAGGTGAACTCGGGCTGCGGCCACTGGTCGGAGCGGCCGCAGTGCGGGCAGCGCATGCTCAGCCAGGAGTCCTCCCAGGACCGGAAGCGCACCTGCACCGGCACCCCGCCGCGCAGCAGCGGCACCTTGAGCGAGGCCCCGCACGGGCAGGGCAGGGAGGGAGGTTCGTAGAGGTGCTCGCGGCGGCAGGCGGGGCAGCGGATCGCCCGGGCGCCACCGCCCGGCCCCGGCCGCGTGGGGTCGTGTCCGGTGAAGTCGTCGGGCAGTCCGGCCATCGCGGGCTCCGTCCGTCGGGGGCGGGTGGGTGGGACGTTTCCCATGCTCCCCGAAATGTCCGGCGCCGGGCGCGGAATGAGGCAATCCTCAGGGACGGATCAGGGAATCCTGCCCGCTCGGGTGGGGGCGGAATCCTCCCCGAGGGGGATGTCCGGCGGGTCGGACCGGGACGTTCACCCGGCGGACCAGCGGGCCAGGTCGGCGGGGGTGTCGAGGTCGTCCGGGGCGGCGACGTCGGCGCACTCGACCAGGACGAGCTCCGCCGCGTGCGCCGTCAGCAGGGCGCGGGCCCCGGCGTCGCCGCGGGCGCCCGCCGCCGCCTCGGCGAAGTGCCGGGCGCCGATCAGCACCGGGTGCCCGCGCCGCCCGCCGTAGGCCGCCGCGGCCAGTTCGGCGCCCGCCCGGTGGGCGGCCAGCAGCCGGGCCACCGCGGCCGGGGTGACGCCCGGGGTGTCCACCAGCATCACCAGCGCCGCCGTGGCGTGCGGCGGCAGGGCGGCCAGGCCGGCCCGCAGCGAGGAGCCCATGCCCTGCGCCCAGTCCGGATTGCCGACCAGCCGGCAGCCCGGCAGGTGCGCGGTGGCCCGCACCCGCCCGCCCTGCGCGCCCAGCACCACCGTGACGTCCGCGCAGCCGCCGGCCCGGACCACCGCCACCGCGTGCTCCACCAGCGGCCGGCCCCCGTACCGGAGCAGGGCCTTGGGCCGCCCGCCCAGGCGCCGCCCGCCCCCGGCGGCCAGGACCAGGGCGGCGACCGGGCCCGGTCCGGCGGGTGTCGGCGCAGTCTGCATGGGGCCAGCCTGCCCGGTCGGGGCCGGGGCGCGCATTGTGGGAAGCCACAAGGGGAAGCCGCGCGCGGCGGCCGCGGCCCGGCGGTTCGGCCGCTGGCCGGGCCGGGCCCGGGCCCCCTGTACTGGGGCGATGAACACCGCACCCCCGCCCGTACCCGGGGCCGCGCCCCGCCCGCTGGTGGACCGCTTCGGCCGGGTCCACACCGATCTGCGGGTGTCGTTGACCGATCGCTGCAACCTGCGCTGCACGTACTGCATGCCGGCGGAGGGGCCCGCCTGGCTCGCGCGTGCCGAGGTGCTGGGGGACGACGAGGTCGTGCGGCTGGTGCGGATCGCGGTGGAGCGGCTGGGGGTGCGCTCGGTGCGGCTGACGGGCGGGGAGCCGCTGCTGCGGCGGGGGCTGACCGGGCTGGTCGGGCGGATCGCGGCGCTGGGCGCGGAGTTGTCGCTGACGACGAACGGGATCGGGCTGGCGCGTACGGCCGCCGGGCTGCGCGAGGCGGGGCTGGGGCGGGTGAACGTCAGCCTGGACACGCTGCGCCCGGAGCGGTTCGCGGCGATCACCCGGCGGGACCGCATCGGTGACGTGCTCGCGGGGCTGGCGGCGGCGAAGGCGGCCGGGCTGGGGCCGGTGAAGGTGAACGCGGTGCCGGTGCGCGGGGTGAACGACGACGAGATCGTGGAGCTGGCCGCCTTCGCCCTCGCGAACGGGTACCGGATGCGCTTCATCGAGTCGATGCCGCTGGACGCGCAAGGCGCCTGGGAACGCTCGGCGATGGTGACGGCGGAGGAGATCCTGGCGCGCCTGGGGGAGCGGTTCGACCTGCGGCCGGTCGGCCGGCCCGGCAACGCCCCGGCGGAGGAGTGGCGGATCGCCGGCACGGACGCGGTCGTGGGGGTGATCGCCTCCGTCACCCGGCCGTTCTGCGGCGGCTGCGACCGGGTGCGGCTGACCGCCGACGGGCAGCTGCGCGCCTGCCTGTTCGCGACCGAGGAGTCGGACCTGCGGGCGCTGCTGCGCGGTGGGGCGGACGACGCGGCGATCGAGGCGGCCTGGCGGGTGGCGGTGGCGGGCAAGGGGCCCGGGCACGCCATCGGCAGCGCGCGGTTCGTCCGGCCCGACCGTCCGATGTCGGCCATCGGCGGCTGAACGCCCCGGTGGGGCGGGGCGGCTTGAGCGGGTGTGAGCTTCGACATGCTCCGGGCCGGCCCGTGGCGTCGGCTTGACCTGCTCTCGGGGCGGCTGATCTGCTGGTTCGCCGTCACCCCGCCCCTGATCCCGGGAGTTCTCCGTGCCCGCCCGCCGCACCACCCTGTCCGCCGCCACCGTGTTCCTGATATGCGCGCTCGCGCTGGTCGGCTGGCTGATCGGCGGCCGCGACCACAAGTCGACCGGCCCCAAGCCCGGTGGCGGCGCTGTCGCCGGGGCCACCGGCACCAGCCCGCTGCAGAACCCGGACGGCACCAAGCCCGGCCTGGCGCCGCTGACCACCCCCGAGGAGCGGAAGGCCGGCCGGGACGTCATCGCCAAGGTCGCCACCGCCGCCGTCGGCACCAAGGACGGCTACGACCGCAACGAGTTCGGCCCCGCCTGGACGGACAACGTCGACGGCGTCCCGTTCGGCGGCAACAAGTGCGACACCCGCAACGACCTGCTCGCCCGGGACGGCACCGGCGTCGAGCACAAGGACGGCTCGGACTGCACGGTCACCGCGATGACCATCTGGGACCCGTACACCGGCAAGAGCGTCCAGTGGACCAAGCAGCAGGCCTCCAAGATCCAGATCGACCACGTGATGCCGCTCTCCTACGACTGGCAGATGGGCGCCAGCAAGTGGGACAAGGCCAAGCGCGTCCAGATCGCCAACGACCCGCTCAACCTGATCCCCGCCGACGGCTCGCAGAACGCCTCCAAGGGCGACTCCGGCCCGGCCGCCTGGCTGCCCGCCGACACCGGGATCCGCTGCTCCTACGCGGTGCGCTTCGCCCAGGTCTCGCTGAAGTACCAGCTGCCCGTCACCGACGCCGACAAGAAGGCCATGCTCCAGCAGTGCGACGGCTGACGGACCGTCGACCCCGGCCGGGGGCGGGTGCGATGTGCTTCGGACGCAGGTCGGATGGTATTCGTGGGCGGTGCCCCCGATCACTTCCCGGTTCCCCCGCTCGTCCGGGCGCGCCGTGCCCGCCCTCGCCGCCGTCCTCGCCCTCGCGCTGTCGAGCGGCTGCACGGGCGGTGTCGCCCGGCCTCCGCTGGACGAGCGGGTCGCCGCCACCGCGACACCCGCCCTGCGCGCGCTCTACGACCAGCACATCGACTGGCAGCCCTGCCCCGGCGACGACGGCACCGACCCGGACACGGCCGTCGTGCGGTGCGCCACCCTCAAGGTGCCGCTGGACTACGCCGATCCGGGCGGCCGCACCATCGACGTCGCTGTCACCGAGGTGCCCGCCGCGGACCGCGAGCACCGGCTCGGGGCCCTGCTGCTCAACCCCGGAGGGCCCGGAAACTCCGGTGTCAAGATGGTCCGTTGGGGCTGGAAGAACTATCAGGGGCCGCTGCACGACCGCTACGACCTGGTCGGCTTCGACCCGCGCGGCACCGGCGACACCGTCCCGGTCCAGTGCCTGGACGACTCCACCCGCGACGAGTGGGACGCCACCGACGACCCGGACTACGGCCGCGGCCGGGTCCTCGCCGAGGCCTGCGAGGCCCGGCACGCCGACCTGCTCCCGCACCTCGGCACCCGCGACACCGCCCGCGACCTCGACGTGCTGCGCGGCGCCCTAGGCGAACGCCGGCTGGACTTCCTCGGCTTCTCCTACGGCACCCACCTCGGCGCCCGCTACGCCGAGGAGTTCCCCGAGCGCACCGGCCGGCTCGTCCTCGACGGCGCCGTCGAGCACGGCGTCCCCACCGCCCGGCTCGGCATCGAACAGGCCGTCGCCGCCGAGGACGGGTTCCGGGCCTTCGCCGCCGACTGCGCCACCGAGGACGGGGACTCCTGCCCGTTCGGCCCCGACCCGGCCGCCGCCCCGCAGCGCCTCGCCCGCTTCCTCGACGGCCTGCGCGAGCACCCGCTGCGCACCGCCGACGGCCGTACGCTCACCGCCGCGCTCGGCTGGGGCGCGGTCCTGGACGCGCTCGCCGACGGCCACCAGTCCTGGTCCGGGCTGCGCGACGCCATCGAACCGGCCGTCACCCGGGGCGAGGGCGAGAGCCTGCTCGCCCTCGCCGACAGCGTCTACGGACGCGGCGAGGACGGCCGCTACCAGAGCGTGGCCGACGCCTTCGCCGCCATCTCCTGCGCGGACGGCCCGCCGCCGCCCACCGACGCGGAACTGCGCCCGGCCCTCGCCGAACTCGCCGCCCGCGCCCCGCTGACCACCGGGCACGACCCGACGGGCACCCTGCTCGTCCCGGACTGCCGGGCCTGGCCGTACCGCTCGCCCGAGGTGCCGCAGCCCGTCCGGGCGCAGGGCAGCGCGCCGGTCCTGGTGATCGGCTCCACCGGCGACCCGGTCACCCCGTACGCCTGGGCGCAGCGGCTGGCCGGCGGGCTGGAGCACGGCGTGCTGCTCACCCGGGACGGCGACGGGCACATGGCCTACTACCGGAGCAGCTGCGTCCGGGACGCGGTGGCCGCCTACCTGGTGGACGGACGGCTGCCGGAGGCGGACACCCACTGCGCGACCGACTGAGGACGGGCGGCCGGGGACGGCGGAAGGGGACGGCGGAAGGGGGCGCGCCGCGCGAACGCGGCACGCCCCCTCCGGGGTTGCGGGCCCACCGTCAGGAGGTGGGGGCCGTCAGGTCGTAGAAGGTGGTCGAGCCGATGGTCTTCGCGGTGAAGTGGGCGGTCACCCAGGACGCGATCCGGGCGGACTCGTTCTGCTGCCCGCCCTCGTCGCCGCCCGCGCCGCCGAAGCCGCGGTGGGAGCCGCCGGCGCCGATGAACCAGTGCACCTTGCCCTCCTGGACGTACGTCCGGAAGCCGTCCAGGGTCAGTGAGGGGTCGGTGCCGTTGAAGCCGCCGAGGGCCATCACCGGTTCGCCGGTGGCGAGTTGGTAGCCGGCGGCGGTCTGCGAGCCGATCGTGGCGGCCGCCCAGGTGTAGTGGTCGGCGTTCTCCTTCAGCATGGCGGCGACCTCGTCGGTCACCTTGGGGCCGTCGAGCAGGCCGCCCATGCCGCCGGGGGGCGGGCCGCCGGCCGTGGCGCCGCCGGGGAGGCCGTCGGTGCCCGTACCCTCGGGGGCCTGCGCGCCGGGGAAGCCGGTGCCGTTACCGGTGCCGCCACCGGTGCCGTTGCCGCGCTCGTGGCGGCCGTTGCCGTGGTCGGTGCCCGCCCCCGCGCCGCTGCCCGGGAAGCCCTGCCCGCCGGGGAAGCCCGGCCCGCCGGGGAAGCCCGGCTGACCGTTCTGGCCGCCCGGGAAGCCCTGGCCGAAGCCGCGCCCGTTGCCGCCGCCCGGGAAGCCCTTGCCGCCCTTGCGCCCCGTGCCGCCCGGTCCGAACGCGCCGTCCACGCCCGGCCCGGCGGTCACGATCGAGCCGGTGTGCGGGGTGTTCACGGTGTCCACCGCGTACGCCGCCGGACCGCCGAGCGCCGCCGCCAGGCCCACCAGGCCCGCCACCGAGGCGATCCGCGCGCCGGTCCTGCCGGAGAACCGCCCGGCCGGCGACCCGGCGACCGGCGAGCCGGCGACCAGCGGACCGGCGGCCAGCGCCGCCGCCGCGAGCAGCCCGCCGACCAGCACCGCCCAGCGCAGCCACGGCACGAAGTCCGGGCTGCGGCCGAGCAGCACGAACGCCCAGACCGCCGTCACCGCGAGCGTCCCGGCCAGCACCAGCGCCCGGGGCAGCCGGTGCCGGGCCCGCCACAGGCCGTCCACACCCATGCCGACCAGCGCCGCGACGGCCGGGGCCAGCGCCACCGTGTAGTACTGGTGGAAGATCCCGGACATGAAGCTGAAGATCAGCGCGGTGGAGAGCAGCCAGCCGCCCCAGACCAGGAAGGCCGCGCGGGCGGTGTCGGTGCGGGCGTAGCGGCGGGTCGCCCAGAGGGCGGCCACCAGCAGGATCAGCGCGGCCGGCAGCAGCCAGGCGATCTGTCCGCCGATGTCGGTGCCGAACATCCGGGTCAGCCCGGTCTGCCCCCAGCCGTGGCCGCCGCCGCGCATCGCACCGCCCGGCAGGTCGAGCCCGGCCGGCATCCGGGCGCCGCCGCCCACGCTGCCGGTCTCGTCGCCGTTGATCCGGCCGAGGCCGTTGTAGCCGAAGGTGAGCGAGAGGAAGCTGTTGTCCTGCGAACCGCCGACGTACGGGCGGGCCGAGGCGGGCAGCAGCTCGACGACCGCCACCCACCAGCCGCCGGCCACGACCATCGCCGCGCCCGAGAGCAGCAGCTGCCGCACCCGCCGCCACAGGCCGGTGGGCGCGACGACCAGGTAGATCACCGCGAACGCGGGCAGCACGAGGAAGGCCTGCAGGGTCTTGGTGAGGAAGGCGAGGCCGAACACCACCCCGGTGAACACCAGCCACCGGGTGCCCGCCGCCTCGACCGCGCGCACCAGCCCGTACGCGGCCAGCGTCAGCAGCAGCACCAGCAGCGCGTCCGGGTTGTTGAAGCGGAACATCAGCGCCGCGACCGGGGTGAGCGCCAGCGCGGCGCCCGCCAGCAGGCCGCCGAGCGGGGAGAAGCGGCGGCGCACCGTCGCGTACAGCACGCCGACGGTGGCCGCTCCCATCAGCGCCTGCGGGGCCAGCACCGACCACGAGGAGAGGCCGAAGATCCGCGCCGACAGGGCCATCGGCCACAGCGAGGCCGGGGGCTTGTCGACGGTGATGAAGTTCGCCGCGTCCGAGGAGCCGAAGAAGAAGGCCTTCCAGCTCTGGGAGCCGGCCTGCACGGCGGCCGAGTAGAAGGAGTTGGCCCAGCCGGAGGCGCTCAGGCCCCACAGGTAGAGGACGGTGGTCGCGGCCAGCAGCGCCAGCAGGGCCGGGCGCACCCAGCGCGGGTCGTCCGCGCGCCCGCGCCAGGCGCGGGCCGGGAGGGTGCGCAGCCGGCCGGACCAGGACGCCGGACCCTTGGGGCCGGCGGGCGGCAGGGGCTGCTCGGGGAAGAGCGGCGCCGGGTCCGGCCGGGCCGGGCCGGGCGGCACCTCCGGTGGCGGGAAGTTCGCGGCCTCGGGCCACGGTTCGCCGGCCGGAGGGGAGTAGCTGCTCGTGGTCATGCGCCATACCGTCGGTGGCGTGCCTGAGAGAACCGTGAGACGGGGGTGTGAGGCGCGTGTGATCCGGAACGTCAGGCGGACGGCGGTACGGCGAGGTGCTTGCCCAGCCACTCCAGGGCCGGGGGGATCTCCCGGGTCCAGGTGTGGAAGTTGTGGCCGGCGGTGTCCAGCGTGATGGAGGACATCGTGGTGGGGGCCTTGAAGGCCGCGATCATGGCCTTGGTCTCGTCGTAGTTGTTCTCGTCGTACGCGGTGGTCAGCAGCAGGTTGACCGGGGCGGGCGGCTGGTTCTTCAGCCGCCACAGCAGGTCGTTCTCCTGCTTCAGCCGGTCGTTGCCGCCGAACAGGTCGCCGGTGGTCGCGTCGTGGGCGGCGCTGTAGTAGCCGGAGAGCGCGACCGCCGAGCGGTAGGCGTCGGGCTTGCGCAGCGCGAACTTGAGCGCGCAGTAGCCGCCGGTGGAGTTGCCGATCACCGCCCGGTTGGCCGGGTCGGTGCCGATCCGGTACGTGGTGGCGAGGGCCTTGGGCAGGTCGGTGGTGAAGAAGGTCTCCACCTGGGGGCCGTTCGGCACGTCCACGCACTCGGTGTCCCGGTCGCCGACCAGGGTGGGGCGGGTCATCACCAGGACGGTCGGCGGCAGCTTCTTCTGCTCGATCGCGTTCAGCGTGGACGCCGGGTACTGCATCAGCGAGATCAGCTTCTCCGGGGTGCCCGGGTAGCCGGTCAGCACCAGGGCCATCGGGAAGCGCTGCTTGGCGTAGTCCGGCTGGAAGTACTGCGGCGGCAGGTAGACGTACGCCTCGGTGGTCAGACCGCTGCCGGCCCCTTTGACGTCGACCTTCTGGATCAGGCCGGAGCGCTCCGGGTCCGAGCCCTGGGCGGAGTAGAACTTCTGCTCGCCGGTGACGGCCACCCCGGAGGCGTTGGGCTGGTGGTCGACCACCGTGCCGAGCCCGCCGCTGGTGCCGAGCAGGTCGGTCCAGGAGCTGTAGAAGCCGAAGTAGCTGTTGGCGATCAGGCCCATCGCGGCCAGGACCGACACCTGGGTGGCGAGGAACGCGCCGATCCGGCCCAGCCACGCCTTCCAGCCCTTCCCGCCGAACCGCGGCCAGAGCCACATGGTGGCGGCGAAGACGGCGATCGCGAGGAGGGAGGCGATGATCTGGAGCGGGAGTCCGGTGAGACTGAGCACGAGCCCGATCGTAGTTGACCTCCGTGGAGGCCCCGGGGCGGCCCCTTCCGATGATCGTCCTTATCGGGTTGACCCGGGTGGTTCGTGCTCGGCAGCATGTCGCCCCGACGCGTACGGGGAGTGCGCGGCGGATGACAGTGGGGTGGGGTCGTGAAGTCGATGCGGTTCGCGGGTTCTTCGGGTGGGGCGGGTCTGGCGGTCGGCGGGGTGCTGCTGCTCGCGGCCTGCTCCGGCGGGGGTGGTGGTGCCGCCGCGCCGAGCGCTTCGGCGACGGTCGTGCCGAGCGCCTCGGCGACGCCGTTCGGGACGACGCTCGCGCAGTCCCTGGAGCCGGTCGGCACCGGGCTGTCGAAGGTGGCCGCGGCGACGACCATGAAGGAGGTCGAGACCGCGCTCGCCATCGTGGAGTCCAGTGCCGACCGCGCGGTCCGGAGCCTGAAGGCCGCCGGCGCACCGGACGGGGTCGACGCGGCGCGCACCGAACTGGTGACCGGACTGAACACGCTCTCCGCCGAGGCGCTGACGATCCGCACCGACCTCAACCTCAAGAAGTACTGCACCGTCGGCGTCATCCAGGCGCAGCTCGGCGGCGGCCAGGGGCTGGTGGCGGTCCCCGCCGCGCTCGCAAAGCTGGCGACGGCCGGCCAGCCGGCCGCCCTCACCGTCCCGCAACTGCCCAAGCCGCAGCCGCAGCCGCGGGTCCTGGAGAACGGTTCCCTGGTCCGCGACGGCGGGAACCGCGGCAAGGGGGAGCTGACCTTCGACAACAACGGTGCGGCGGACATCGTCGTCTCGGTCGTCCAGGACGGCCAGGCCGTGGCCTCGATGTACGTGGTCAAGGGGCAGAAGGCCACCATGGACGGCATCAAGTCGGGCTCGTACGACTTCCACTACACCGCCGGAGTGGACTGGGACGCCGACGTGAAGCAGTTCACCCAGGGCTGCCGGTTCGTCAAGGTCGGTGACAAGCACGAGTTCGAGCCGTCCGGGACGACCTGGACGGTCACGTCCAACGCGCGGGACGGCAAGGGCAACGTCAACTCCGACCAGCTGAACGCGGCCACCGCTCCGCAGCCGTAGCCGCCGCGTAGCCTCTGCCCGTAACGGGCATACCGGGACGGGTCGTTGCCTTCGGATGGCACGACCCGTGCCGGGCAGTGGCGAGTTCGGTCACAATCCTTGACCTCTTGAAGTGGCCATGGCACTTTCGTGCGGCGCGGGCGTCGGCGACCAGTCGTACACCCCGCGATCCCCCACAAGGAGAGCCATGTTCAAGAGATTTGTCGCGGTGGCCGGTACCAGTGCCGTCGTCGCGGGCGGGCTGGCCTTCGCCGCCGCCCCCGCGCAGGCCGTCCAGGCGGCCGACCTGACGTCCACCATCGCCCTGAGCAACTGCTCCGCCTCGCTGGTCCGTTACCCCACCTCGGTGGCCGGCGACCGCGCGCTGATGCTCACCAACGGGCACTGCCTGCCGACCATGCCCTCGGCCGGCCAGGTGATCCAGAACGCCACCGCCAGCCGCAGCGGCACCCTGCTGAACGGCGCGGGCAACAGCCTGGGCACCGTCCAGGCCGACAAGGTGCTCTACGCGACGATGACCGGCACCGATGTCGCGCTCTACCAACTCACCGACACCTACGGGTCGATCAGCTCCAAGTACGGCGCCACCGCGCTGACCATCAGCGACTCGCACCCGACCGACGGCGCGTCGATGTACATACCCTCGTCGTACTGGAAGCAGGTCTGGAACTGCTCCGTCAACGGCTTCGTGCCGACCCTGCGCGAGGACGAGTGGACCTGGCACGACTCGCTGCGCTACAGCTCCGGCTGCAACACCACGCACGGCACCTCCGGTTCGCCGATCGTCGAGTCCGCCAGCGGGCGGATCATCGGCATCAACAACACCGGCAATGACGACGGCGCCATGTGCACCCTCAACAATCCGTGCGAGGTGGCCGCCGACGGCACCACCAAGGCCTTCAAGGGCCAGAGCTACGGCGAGGAGACGTACTGGTTCACCACCTGCCTGAACTCCAGCCGGGCCATCGACCTCAACGTCTCCGGCTGCCTGCTCACCAAGCCGGCCGGCAGCGGCACCGTCACGGTGACCAACCCGGGCAACCAGTCCACCGTCGTCGGCGGCGCGGTGAACCTCCAGATCGGCGCCACCGGCGGCACCGCCCCGCTGTCCTACGCCGCGACCGGCCTGCCCGCCGGGCTGTCGATCAACTCCTCCACCGGCGTCATCGCCGGCACCGTCTCCACCGCGGGCAGCTCCACCGTGACCGTCACCGTCACGGACGCTGCGGGCACGTCGGCCTCCACCTCCTTCACCTGGGCGGTCTCCACCGGTGGCGGCAGCTGCACCCCGGCGCAGCTGCTGGGCAACGCGGGCTTCGAGACCGGCACCGCCACCCCGTGGACGACGTCGAGCGGCGTGGTGGACAACAGCTCCTCCCAGGCGGCCCACGGCGGCTCCTGGAAGGCGTGGATGAACGGCTACGGCTCGACCCACTCGGACTCGCTGTCGCAGACGGTGAGCATCCCGTCGGGCTGCAAGGCGACGCTGAGCTTCTGGCTGCACATCGACACCGCCGAGTCGGGCACCACCGCGTACGACAAGCTGACCGTGTCGGTCAACGGCACCGCGCTGAAGACCTACTCCAACGTGGACGCCGCGGCCGGCTACCAGCAGCGCACCTTCGACCTGTCGGCCTACGCGGGCCAGAGCGTCACCGTGAAGTTCGCCGGGACCGAGGACGCCTCGCTCCAGACCAGCTTCGTGATCGACGACACCTCCGTCCAGACCGGCTGACCGGGTAACGGCCAAGGGGCGGTGGCCGGTTCGCCGGTCACCGCCCTCGGGTGCGCACCGGCCTATGCTGGTCGGATGATCAAGCCGATAGAGCTGGTGATTTTCGACTGCGACGGCGTCCTGGTGGACAGCGAGGTGATCGCCGTCCGGGTGCTGGTGCGCCTGGGGGCGGAGCACGGCTGGCCGCTGACCGGGGCGGAGGCGATCGAGCTCTTCGTCGGACGGTCCGAGGCCGCCAACCGGGCGACGGTCGCCGAACGGCTGGGCGCCGAGACGGCCGTCCTGTGGAGCAAGCGCTTCGTCGAACTGCACGCCGAGGCGGTCGACGCCGGGCTGACCCCCGTGGCCGGCCTGCCGGAAGCCCTGGCCGCGATCACCCTGCCCACCTGCGTGGCCTCCAGCGGCACCCACGAGAAGATGCGCCACACCCTGGGCCGCACCGGCCTCCACGACCACTTCGCCGGACGGATCTTCAGCGCCACCGAGGTCGGCCGCGGCAAGCCCGCCCCCGACCTCTTCCTGCACGCCGCCCGCTCGATGGGCGTCGACCCGGCCGCCTGCGTGGTGGTCGAGGACAGCCGGCCCGGCGTCGAGGCCGCCCGCGCCGCCGGCATGCGCGCGCTCGGCTACGCGGGCGGCGTCACGGTCGCGGAGCGGCTGGCCGGGCCGGGCACCGTGGTCTTCGACGACATGCGCAAGCTGCCCGGCCTGATCGCGGCAGGCGCGGTCCACCCGGGCTAGCGGCTCGCCCGACGGCACCCCGAGCGCTATATTGAACACGTTCAAACATGGCTCGGGCTGGGGGACGCATGGGCGTTGGGGCGCGCAGGGTGATCACGTGCATGGCGACCTGGGCGGTGCTCCTGGTGGTGGCGCTCCCGCTTCCGCTGCTCCCGGGCCGCTGGGGGGACATGGACCACCAGCGGGCCCTGGGCCTCCTGTGGTGGCTGCTCGCCTTCATCGTCCCGTTCGTGACCTGCGCCGCCAACCGGCGCTGGATCCACGCCAACGAGCGGAAGCCCGGGGGAGCCGCGCGCCGAGCCTGACGCCGGGCCCCGGCGGCCGTCGGTCCGGCGGCAATTCGCTTGCCCGGCGCGGCCGGCGGGTGGCAGGGTCGGACACCATGGCCGCCTCCCGCAAGCTGCACCCCGACGAACTCGACATCGACGAGGCCCTGGTGCGCCGGATGGTCGCCGAGCAGTTCCCGCAGTGGGCCGCTCTGCCGGTCGAGCCGGTGGAACCGGCCGGGACCAGCAACGCGATGTACCGGCTCGGGGCGGAGCTGGTGGTGCGCATCCCGCGGATCCCCGGGGTGGTCGAGGAGATCGCCAAGGAGGACGTCTGGCTGCGCCGCCTGGCCCCGCGGCTGCCGGTCCCGGTGCCGGTCCCGCTGGCCGTGGGCGGGCCGGTCGACGGCTGCCCCTGGCCCTGGTCGGTGCTGCGCTGGATCGACGGCGACACCCCGACGGCCGGCCGGACTGCCGAACCCGGGCTGCTGGCCCGGGACTTGGCGGACTTCGTGACCGCGATGCGCGGGTTCGACCCGGCCGGCGCGCCCGCCGCCTACCGCAGCGAGTCGCTGGCGGACCGGGACACCGGGACGAGGAAGGCGATCGCGGCCGTGCCGGACCTGGTCGACGCCGCCGCCGCGACCGCCGCCTGGGAGCACGCCCTGGCCACCCCCGCGCCCGCCGGCCCCCCGGTCTGGCTCCACGGGGACCTCCAGCCCGGCAACCTGCTGGTCTCCCCGGACGGCCGGCTCGCCGCCGTCATCGACTTCGGCTGCGCGGGCCTGGGCGAACCGGCCGTCGACCTGATCCCGGCCTGGTACGTCCTGCCCGCCGCCGCCCGTGAGGCGTTCCGCGCGGCCGCGGCCCCCGACGACGCGGCCTGGGCCCGCGCCCGCGGCTGGGCCCTCTCGATCGCCCTGCTGGAGGTGGCCTACTACCGGGACAGCGACCCGAGGATGACCGCCATCGCCCGCCACGTCATCGCCGAGGTCCTGGCCGAGCACGCGTAGCGGGACGGGCGCCGCGCCCTGCGGCTCCCCGCCCGTCGTACGGGCGGAGAGCGGCAGGGCCGCCGGCGGGTCAGCCGATCGACAGCCAGCCCGAGTACGTGTTGGTCAGCACCAACAGCCCGGTGTCGCCGTCGTAGAGGGCGTTGTTCAGCTGGATGTGCCCCGTCTCGCGCATGTCGTAGTTGCACTCCGCCCACTGGCCGACGCCGAGGGCGTTGCGGCACGCGCCGGTGCGGCCGTAGTCGGTGCTCCACCGGCCGACGGCGGAGAAGCCGTCCTTCGCGGTGTCGAGCACGAGCACCTTGTCGCCGGCCTTGTCGAAGCAGGTCTTGACCCCGGGGCTGGTGATGCACGGCAGGCTGTCCGCCGCGATCGCGGACTCCGACAGGGTGACGGGCGTCCCGATCGTGAGCGGGTCGGCCTGCGGCGCGGCGACGGCCTGACCGCCGCCGAGGGCGGTGAGCGCGAGCGTCAGGGCGGCGATGCCGACGGCGGCGGCGGATCGCAGGGTCGTGCGGGGCCGGGTTCCGTTGCTGGACATGGATGTTCCCCCTTCGAGGGTGCTGGTGTCGGTCGTCCACCGGAGGAGCCCCCGTGGTGGACACAGCATCAGCTTGCCGATTCCCCAGGGGGGTTGTCGTTAGCAGCCGGTCCACGTCCGCTTCGCTCAGCGTCCACCCGTGGCCGTCGCGGCGGCGCCGTGCCGGAAGTCGCGGGGCGGCAGCCCGTACGCGCCGCGGAAGGCGCGGCTGAAGTCGGCGGCGCGGGGGAACCCGCAGCGGGCCGCGATGGCAGCTGACCGAGATGTGGTGCGCGGCGGCGACCGCGCCGGGGTTGAGGTCCGGTTCGTGCAGGTGGGCGCGGACGAAGGCCCGGACGCGATGGACCAGCGCCCGGCGCCGGCTCTCCGGTGGTACGGCGTCCTCGGCGTCGAGGTGGTGGGCGAGCAGCGCCGACACCAGGTCGAGGGCGGCGGCGCCCAGCCGGGGCGCGTCGCCGGTCCGGTAGGCGCCGGTGTCGGCGGCGATGCTGTTGAGCAGCTGGACGAGCAGGGCGCCCACCCCTTCGCCCCTGGGCATCCGGCGGGCCGTGAGCGTGCCGATCCGGTCCGGCGACCGATCAATGAAGTCCGGCGGGCCCGCGTCCTCTGACGCGGGCCCGCCCAAAGAAAAAACGAAAGAGACGGAAGCCCTCCACCCCCCGCCCTTTCCAGGAACCGCAAGAGCAACGGCGGGCCTGGCCAAGCTTGGCCAGGCCCGCCGAAACCACCGCCAAGCAGCACTCACTTCGCCGCACCACCACTCCCTGCGCAGGAAGTCGGCCAGACCGACTTCCTGCGCAGAGGATGAGCGAGCCAGGTCGAGACGAGGGCGGGACCTGCGATGAACACGCGGCCCCGCCCTCAAACACCGAACGCCCGCCCACCCGCCCCTCCCACAGAGTCAACAAGGTGCGGGGCGGCCCGGCCAAGGTTGGCCGGGCCGCCCGAAAATGAGGCAACCCAGAAGCCCTGGTCAAGACAGCTGCCCCGGCCACGGATGGCCGGGGCAGCCGCAACCACATGCGCGGGAAGTCGGCGGGGCCGACTTCCCGCGCTTACGGGCGGTTGGCTTGGGTGCGGCAGTGGGTGAGGGCGTATTTGAGGCGGGTGTCGGGGTTGGGGGCGGTGGTGAGGAGTTCGCCGGCGGTGACGAGGGTGGTCCAGTACAGGGTGGGGTTGCCGGTGCGGGGCATGGGTCGGGCGGCGGCGAGGGAGAGGTAGGCCGCGGTGAGGTTGCCGGTGGTGAACCAGCGGTGGAGGCCGTGCTGGTGGCCGGGTCGGATGCCGCCCATGGCGTCGATGGCGACGAGGAAGAAGTCGACGACGGCGAGTTCGGTGTCGGTGAGGAAGGCGGGGACGTCGAAGACGCCGAGGGCTTCGAGGAGTTCGCCGGTGTCGGTCTCGGAGCCGGGGCGGGGGTTGGCGAGGAGGGCGTCGTGGCACTCGTTGAGGCGGCGGGTGGTTTCGGCGAGGGGGATGGTGAGGGCGAGGCAGACGGCGCGGGCGCAGGGGAGGGGCTTGTGGGTGCGGCGGGCGAGGAGGGCGTAGGTGTCGGCGGGGGTGCGGCCGCGGGAGAGGGCGTGCCGGGCGAGCGTGGTGAGGTGCATGGGAGTTGGTGTTCTCAGGCGGTGACGAGGATGGGGGCGGGGGCGACGAGGGCCCAGACGTACTTGCCGATGCCGCCGGGGCGGGATTCGCAGCCCCAGCGCTCGGCGAGTTCGTTGACGAGGAGCAGGCCACGGCCGTGCTCGTCGGAGGGGGAGGACGTGCGGACGTTGGGGTGGTTGGTGCCGGCGTCGTGGACTTCGAGGCGCAGGCGGGAGCCGGTGAGGGTGAAGCGGATCTCGATGTGGTCGCCGTCGGGGCAATCGGAGTGCTGGACGGCGTTGGCGAAGAGTTCGCCGAGGAGGAGCTCGGCGGTGTCGGAGTAGCGCTCGCCGGAGGGCATGCCGGAGAGGTAGGCACGGAGCAGGTAGCGGGCCAGGGGCGTGGACTCGATACGGGAGTCGAGGCGCGCGACGAACATGCGGGGGCGGCGGTGGGTTTTGAGCATGGGGGAGTACCTCAAGGGACTGTAGCCGTGCTGCTGAAGGTGGGGCCGGACCGCACTCACGGAGGTCCGGCCCTGGGATGTCGCCGTCGGGTCGGGCGTTTGGTCAGCCGACCGGGACCGCCACGCCTCGGACGAGGAGGGGCAGGCCGTCGCCGTGTTCCCAAGCGTCCCAGGCATCCTCGACGCGGCGGCACTGCTCGTCGGCCATGAGGTCGCGGAGCTGGTGGCGGGGGGCCCAGTGGAGGGCGCGGAGTTCTTCCGGGGGCTGGTGGTGGGTCGCGGTGTTGGCCTGCTGGGGTGTGAGCATTCCGCCCGCATAGACGAGGTTGAGGCCCTCGGGGAACTCGGCGGCGGGCATGTAGTCGATGGTGAGGACGGTGCGCAGGGGAAGGACGAGACCGGTCTCGGTTTCGAGGTGCCGACGGGCCGCGAGGTGCGGGAGCTCGTCCTGCTCGGCGCTGCCGCCGGGGAGGATCAGTCCGTCCATGTAGATCGGATCGACGAGGAGGGCGGAGAGTTCGCCCGATCCGTCGGGGTTCTCGCGCAGGGCGAAGATCTGCTGACCCGACCGGCGGGCCGGGGGCTTGCTCATGATGCGGGTCCTGCTCAACTCTGCTCCAGATACGAGGACTTAAAGGATTACGAAAAGCCAACGAGGCGGCGATTCCCCACAGGAGTCCGGGCGCGATTTCCAGGAGCGGCCGGATGACCCCGCAACGAGAGGCCCTGCCACTGCTGGTGATCGGCCGATGACGAACAGTCAACCGCCCTGCTCTGCGGTCGGCTATGGTCGAGCCAAGCCGGGACGTTGAAACCCTTGAAACCCGACTGCAAGGGGGAACTGTCGTGCGAACCGACCGTGCGCCGAACCGCAAGCTCGCCTCATTGATGACTGAAGCCGCTTGGGGGAACGGCGAGTTGGCGCGGGCCATCAACCGAGCCGGCACCGAGACCGGACAGCGACTCAAGTACGATGCCTCGGCCGTCTCCCACTGGCTCAGCGGCACCTCGCCTTCGGTGAAGGCCCTGCCGATCGTCCTGGAGACGCTGGCGCGGAGGCTCAAGCGACCCATCACCGCCTTCGAGGCCGGATTCCGCGAGACACCTACCACCGTTGACCAGCCGACGGATGCGGTGTCAGGGCTGACCAACCTGGGGAGCCTCGATATGGACCCATCGCGGCGCGGAGTCCTCACGGCAGGCCTGTACTCGGCGGCCCTTGCCATTCCGGGCTGGCCCGACGCGGTGGGCCGCTTCGAGAGGCTGCGAACCGACCCTCACCTGCGGATCGGCATGGCGGAGGTGCGGGCGGTCGCGGCGATGACCGGGCGGATCAGTGACCTGGACGACCAGTTCGGCGGCCGGATGGCCCGCCCGATGGCAGCTTCGTTCCTGGTGAACACGATCGTCCCGTACCTTCGGGCGGACGCCGGTGAGGACGTCCGCAAGGCCATGCTGTCGGCCGCCGCCGACCACTGCTACCTGACCGGCTACATGGCCATGGACGAACGCCACGACTCCCTGGCTCAGCACTACTACCTGAAGGCCCTGGAGCTGGCCGGGCACGCGGGCGACCACCTCACGTACTGCACCACCCTGCGGGGCATGAGCGTCCAGGCCGTCGACCTCGGCCACGGCAGTACCGCCCTGCGGTTCGCGGACGCCGCCTCGGCAGCCTCCCCCCAGGCCGGCCCTCGCATGAGGGCCTTCCTCGCCGGCCAGCAGGCCCACGCCCTCGCCCAGACCGGAGACAGGGCCGGAGCCCTGCACCACCTGCGAACAGCAGAAGTCGCGATGGAGCAGGCCGAGTCCAAAGCGAAGGCGTTCGGCTCCTACGATCCGTCCTCCCTCGCCTACCACGAGGCCCAGGTCCGCTGGGAGCTCGGGGACAAGACTGGTGCCATCAGCGCGATGGAGACGTCCGACCGCCTGCGGTACTCCGTATACATTCGCAATCGGGTGCGGATGACCGGCATGCTCGCGGAGTGGAAGCTGCAGGCCGGCCGCCTCGAAGAAGCCTGCGCGGACTGGCACCGGGCGTTGGACGACTACCCGACCATCCAGTCCGGCCGGGCCGACGACCGCTTCCGCTCGATGCTCTCCGCGACCCGGCCACACCGCCGCAACCCCCGAGTGAGCGAACTCCTGGAGCGCGCCCGCCCCATGGCGGGTAGCCGGTAATCCGCAAACGGTTCGCACTCCGTGTAGTCGTTGTGCTACTTTCCGCATCATCAACAGAACATAGGAGACCCCGGCGGTGGTGACACACCCCGGGGTCGGGCACCAGGAGTCGAACCTCCAGATGCAGATTCATCGTAGCGCGCACACGCGCGCGTTCACCGTGCTTCCCAACGGCCTGTTGCAGGACCGGCGGCTCAGCTACACCGCTCGGGGCCTCCTTGCCGACCTCCTCTCCCGGCCGAGCGGCTGGCGGGAGGACGGGCGGCAGATGGCGGACAGCAGTCCGCAGGGGCGGGGCGCCGTCCGGCGGGCGCTCAAAGAACTGAAGGACGCCGGGTACTACCGGGTCGACACGGTCCGGATGGCCGACGGAACGGTCCGGTCCGAGGCCCACGTCTTCGACACCCCGCAGCCCGAACCGGCTGTCCCCCGCCCGGCCTCCGGTGGGCGAGGGACCGGCCGCACTGTCACCCCTCCCGTAAAGGACCCGGGGCAAGAACCCACCCTCCCGGATGAACGGACGCGGGCGGCCGTGGCCACCCTGTTCCGGGTGATCCGGCCCGAACCGCGTCTGCGCCTCGGCGAGGCCGAGGCGCAGGCGCTGGCTCCGCTCGTCTCGCAGTGGCTGGAACGAGGCTGCGGCGAAGCCGAGTTGGCACACGCCCTGCTCCCCGGGCTGCCGCAGCCGATGCACTCCCCGGCGGCGATCCTCCGGGACCGCCTGCAACGCAAGCTGCCGCCGGAACGCCCCGAAGCGCCCCCGTCGACGCCGTACGCCGAGTGCGGCCGCTGCCACGACCCCGTGCCCCGGCCGGGGATCTGCCGCACCTGCGCGGGCCTCGACGCGAGAACCGTCGCCGTCGGCACCGGCGCCCCCGCCACCCCCGGCGGTGTCGCCCGGGCGCGCGCGGCCCTGCGCGGGTGGCCCCGGCGGCCGGCCGTCGCGAACTCGTAGCGGGCGAACCCCCCTCGGGGCGGATGGTCTGGCCGAGCACACGTAAGCGGGCGGGCCGCTCCCCGCCCGCGAGGCGACGGGAGGGGAGCGGTCGGCGGCTCGTTACCAGGACCAGAGCGCGCCGGACTGGCCCTTGTACTCCCACTGCTGGGCGTTGGCCCCGTTCGTGTCGGAGGAGCTGGTGATCTCCAGGACCTTGCCGCTGTGGTTCCGGATCGTCCACCGGTTCGTCCGTTCCTGGACCGTCCACCACTTCGCGCCGTCCTGGCCGTTGCACGACCACTGCTGGGCCTCGGCGCCGTTCGAGGTGGAGGAGCTCTGGATCTCCAGGCACTTGCCGCTGTGAGCGTTCACGAGGTTCCAGTAGCCGTTGCCCGCGGACCGCCACTGCCACTTCGATCCGGCCTGGCCCTTGCAGTCCCACTGTTGGGCCCTGGCGCC
This sequence comes from Kitasatospora sp. NPDC048715, assembly GCF_043198905.1. Lineage (NCBI taxonomy): Bacteria > Bacillati > Actinomycetota > Actinomycetes > Kitasatosporales > Streptomycetaceae > Kitasatospora > Kitasatospora sp. NPDC048715. The sequence continues at coordinate 51,912 of NZ_JBICVH010000022.1, forward strand.
GTTCGCGGTGGAGGAACTGGTGATCTCCAGGCACTTGCCGTTGTCGTTCTTGATCTCGATCGCTCCCGTGAGGCCGGCGTGCGAGTCGGCGACGGCCTGGCCGCCGCCGAGGCCGCTGAGGGTGAGCGTGAGGGCGGCGAGGCCGACGGCGGCGGCGGAGCGCCGGGTGCTGCGGAGTCCGTTGCTGGACATGGATGGTCCCCCTTCGAGGGTGCTGGTGTCTTCGCGTCCACCACTTGATCCCCCGTGGTGGACACAGCATCAGCTTGCCGACCCCCCAAGGGGGTTGTCGTGAGCAGCCGGTCCACGTCCGCTTCGCTCAGCGTCCACCCGTGGCCGTCGCGGTGGCACCGTGGCGGTAGTCGCTGGGTGGCAGGCCGTACGCGCCGCGGAAGGCGCGGCTGAAGTCGGCGGCGCGGGGGAATCCGCAGCGGGCCGCGATGGCGTGGACGGGCGTCGCGGCCAGGGCCGGGTCGGCGAGGTCGCGGCGGGCTCGTTCGAGGCGCTGGCGGCGGATCCAGGCGGCGACGGTCTCCTCCTCGCCCTCGAAGAGGCGGTGCAGGTAGCTGACCGAGATGTGGTGCGCGGCGGCGACGGCGCCGGGGTTGAGGTCCGGTTCGTGCAGGTGGGCGCGGACGAAGGCCCGGATCCGTTGGACCAGTGCCCGGCGCCGGCTCTCCGGCGGGACGGCGTCCTCGGCGTCGAGGTGGTGGGCGAGCAGCGCCGACACCAGGTCGAGGGCGGCGGTGCCCAGCCGGGGCGCGTCGCCGGTCCGGTAGGCGCCGGTGTCGGCGGCGATGCCGTTGAGCAGCTGGACGAGCAGGGCGCCCACCCCTTCGCCCCCGGGCATTCGGCGGGCGATCAGCCCGGCCACCTTGTCAGGTGGCAGCGGCACGGCCTGCCGGGGAAGGGTCAGCCAGGCCCCGCGGATCTGCCGGCGCGGATCGTCGGTGCTCACCTGGAGGGCGATGGGCCGGACGCTGTCGTACATCACCAGGTCCTGCGGGCGCCATTCGCCGTGGCCGTCGTGCCGGGCCGCCGGCCCGGCACCCGGGAACGGCAGTGAGAGGAGGTAGAACTCCGGGTCGGACGAGCGGATCAGGCGCGCCGGCCGGCGCACGGTGATCGACGGGCTCTCCATGTTCCAGAGCTGCATCTCACCGAGCGTCAGGACGCGCAGCTCCGCCCGGAAGTCGGCGGCGTGTCCCGTGCTGGCCTCGATCGGCGCGCTCATCTCGGAGAGTCGGTGCCGCCAGTACTCCAGGCGGTCCGGCGGCGCCACGTCCTCGGTCCGGTGCACCGTCTCGTCCAGCATGCCCGCCCTCCCCGACTCGCGCTTCCGGTAAGGGCATTGTCACATCACGAACGGTCTCGTTCAGGAAGGCCCTCGGGGCACCTGGTGCTGCCACTCCCGGGCGAACACCACCGAGCCCGCCTCCAGTGCCCGCAGCTGGACGACGCTGATGAAGTGTTCGGCATCGCAGCGCAGTTGGGTGCGGGTCTGGACGGTGACGTCCCAGCCGATGTCGGGCCGCTCCAGGCGGACGGTGCGGTCGGTGCGGGCCTGGGCGCTGAGCGGGGCGCCGGTGAGCACCCGGTAGGCGGTGACGGTGTGTTCGTCGCGGACCAGGCCGTCGGGGTGGGTGCGGGTGCCGTCGGTGGCGGGGGAGAGCTCGGTGCGCCACTCGTGGCGGCCGATGTCGTGCACGGTGAGGTGTTCGGGCCGGACGGTGAGCGGTTCGGTGAGGTGGATGTCGAGCGGTGCGGGCAGCACCGGGGGCTCGAAGGTGACGGGCGGGGCGCCGACGTCGGCGGCGAGGTGGCGCACTGGCAGGCTCAGGGTGGAGCGGGACGGGTCGACGCCGTACCCGGTGTCCTCCGCGGGGGGCCAGACCCAGGGCCAGTAGACCGAGGAGAGGGCGAGCCGCAGCCGGTGCCCGGCCGGGACCGTCCAGGCGCAGGCCGCGAGCTCGACCTCGGCGTCGGGTCCGTCGGCGACCAGGAAGCCCCGGGTGACCAGCTCCGAGGTGCCGTCCGGGCCGACCGCGCACAGCCGCACCGTCACCTGGACGGGTGCCCCGTCCTCGCGCAGCCGCAGCCGGACGGTCGGGGCGCCGAGCAGTTCGACGGGTTCGGGCAGCGGCTGGGAGTCGAAGCAGACCGAGCGGCCGTCCTCCTCGCGCTGGTCCGGCGGCCGGTCGGCGGGGCGGCCGTGGGGGACGTAGGCGCCCGCGTTGAGGCCGGTGTGCTGCGGGGACCGGACCGGGACGTACCGGTCGTGGGCGGCGGTGCCGGCGGTGCGCAGCGGCCCGTCCAGGCCGTAGTGGATCTCCCGGACGTCGGGGGAGGGCCAGGCCTCGTCCCCGGTCCAGCGGGTGGCGAGCCAGGCGCGCAGGGCGGGTTCCTTGAGGGCGCCGTTGTCGATGCCGCGCAGCCAGTGGTCCCACCAGCGCAGCGTGTCGGGCAGGGCGGCCTCGGGCAGGCCGTGCGGCCAGGGGCCGATCAGGGCGCGCGCGGTGGGGGACTCGGCGAGCAGCCGCAGCACGAAGGAGCAGGACGGGTCGCCCCAGCCGGCCACGGCGAGGGCGGGCACGGACACCGGGACGGTGCTCTCGCGGGGTGCGAGCCAGTCGTCGACGGGCGGCTGCAGCGCCTCCAGCCGGGCCAGCCAGGCGGCCCGCCAGGCGTCGCCGACGTGCCGCGGGTCCGGCGGCAGGGCGGCGTCGGCGACCAGGGCGGTGAGCCGGGTGTGCAGGTCGGCCGCGAGCACGGCCCCGCCGAGCCGGTGGCCGCCCTCGGGGCAGGCGGTGACGACGGCGCCGACGGTGGCGGGGGTGCGGGCGGCGAGCCGCAGGGCGGTGGTGCCGGCGGTGCCGGTGCCGAGCAGGCCGAGCCGGCCGTTGCACCAGGGGCGGCGGGCGAGCCAGTCGACCACGGCGGCGCCGTCGGCCAGCTCCTGTTCGCCGCCGGGTTCGCCGGGGATGCCCTCGGAGTTGCCGTGCCCGCGGGTGTCGACCCGGACGGCGGCGTAGCCGTGGCCCGCGTACCAGGGGTGGCGGCGGGCGTCCTCGGCGGCGGTCCGGTCGGTGAGGCGGCCGCCGGAGTACTCCAGCAGCGCGGGGCCGGGCTCGTCACCGACCGGCCGCCACAGCCGGGCGGCCAGCCGGGTGCCGTCGGGCAGCGGGATGCGCAGGTCCTCGCGGGTGGTGTGGAAGGGGTAGGACGGCATGGCCGCTCCCATCGGTCCCGGGCGTCGGCCTTCCGACGGTTCGGTATTTCCGACAGTAGGGGAGGGAGCGGCCCTTTTCCTGATGAGAGGGGCCTGATGAGCGGGGCCCCGGTGGGGCGCCCCAGGTCAGGCCTTGCTCAGCCAGGCGGTGGCGTTGAGGGCGAGGGCGGCGTCGGTGCCCGCCGGGTCGTCCCAGCCGTTGTACAGGGTGTTGCCGGACTGGCCGGTGCCGTCGTCGATCGGGGAGCTGTCGCCCCAGATCGCGACCCGGCCGGAGCCGAAGGTGCTGGTGACGAAGAACGCGCCGGTGGTGCCGCTGTAGCCGGTCCGGTAGACAAGGCCCTTGACGTTCGGGTTGTCGGCGGGCTTGAGGGTGAAGGTGGTGCCGTTGCGCAGGATGGAGCCGGTGACGGTGCCGAAGGGGCCGTGCAGCACCGGGTCGGTCGGGGCGTCGGCCGCGCGCGGGTTGTCGGTGGTGATGTTGAGCAGGTCGACCGAGAAGCCGAAGGGGTCGTTGTTGTTCACCCCGTTGTTGGTCAGCAGGTCGTTGATGATCTTCGGGGAGTCCCAGCCGTCGTTGTTGCGGTCGCTGTTGGTGTGGTCGGAGACCAGGAAGAGCCCGCCGCCGTTCTTCACGAAGTTCATGATCGCGGCCTTTTCGCCCGCGGAGAAGCGCGTGTTGGGCTCCGGGATCACGAAGGTGTCGAAGTTGGCGAGGTCGAGCGCGGCGCCGGTGCCGTAGCTGATGGTGGACCCGGCCGGGAGGGTCTTCAGGCTGTACTGGCCGGTCTTCTGGAGGGCGACGCCCCAGGCGGACAGAGCGCCGGTCCAGCTCTTCTCGGTGGTGGGGTTGGCGTTCTGGGCCAGCGGGTCGGGCTGGCTGGTGCTGATGATCCAGTCGGCGTTGCCCGCGGTCTCGGCCTTGCTGTTGTCGAACAGCACCCGGTGCGGGGTGGCGCCGACGGTGGCGGTCCTGGCGGCGGGAGCGGCGGGCGCGGTGAGAGCGGCGGGCGCGGCGGGGCCGGGCGCGGCGGTGGCGGCGGGGGTGGTGAGACCGGCCGTGAGCAGGGCCGTTCCGGCGAGAGCCGCGGCGGTTCGGATGCGGATCGTCATGTGCCGTTCCTCCGTGGGGAGTTGAGGGGGCAGCGCTCAGGTTTTCGCGCGTAGAACGGGAGTATCCGCGCGTAGAGCGCAGGGTGAAAGCCCTCCGAGGTTACGAAGCCTTGTACGGGTCGTGACGATCTCCGGGAGGGGGGTGGAAGCCGGGGGAGACCGGGGAGAGGCGAATCCGTAATTGCGCATGACTTGCAACTGCGCGCACCTAGGCGGAAAGATGGCCCAGCTTCGACCGCCCGACCGAAAGGACACGACGATGACCGCCCCCCGCTGGCGCGACCGGCTCACCCGTGAGGAGTGGATCCGCCTGGCCGGAATGGGCGGATTCATCCTCGCGCTCCACGTCATCGGCTGGTTCACCCTGCTCGCGGTGGTCGAGCCCGAGCACTACGACGTCGGCGGCCAGGTGTTCGGCGCCGGCATGGGCCTGACCGCCTACACCCTCGGCATGCGGCACGCCTTCGACGCGGACCACATCGCCGCCATCGACAACACCACCCGCAAGCTGATGGGCCAGGGCAAGCGGCCGCTGTCGGTCGGCTTCTGGTTCTCGCTCGGGCACTCGTCGATCGTCTTCGGCCTCTGCGCGCTGCTGGCCCTCGGCATCCGCTCGCTGGCCGGCCAGGTGGAGTCCGACGACTCGACGCTGCACGAGATGACCGGCCTGATCGGCGTCGCCGTCTCCGGCACCTTCCTGCTGCTGCTCGGCCTGATCAACCTGGGCGCCTTCAACGGCATCCTCAAGGTCTTCCGCCGGATGCGCGAGGGCGACTACGACGAGGCGGAGCTGGAGCGCCAGCTGGAGCGGCGCGGGCTGATGAACCGCATCCTCGGCAGGGTCACCAGGGCCGTCACCAAGCCCTGGCACATGTACCCGGTGGGCCTGCTGTTCGGCCTGGGCTTCGACACCGCCACCGAGGTGTCCCTGCTGGTGCTGGCGGGCGGCGCGGCGGCCTTCTCGCTGCCCTGGTACGCGCTGCTCACGCTGCCGATCCTGTTCGCGGCCGGAATGAGCCTGCTGGACACCATCGACGGCTCGTTCATGAACTTCGCGTACGAGTGGGCCTTCTCCAAGCCGGTCCGCAAGATCTACTACAACCTGACCGTCACCGGGCTGTCGGTGCTGGTCGCGCTGGTGATCGGCTCGATCGAGCTGATCGGCCTGCTCGGCGAGAAGCTGGACATCACCAGCGGTCCGGTCGCCTGGATCGGCGCACTGGACCTCAACTTCGTCGGCTACGCCATCGTCGGACTGTTCGTGCTCACCTGGGCCGCGGCGATCGCCTACTGGAAGCTCGGCAACGTCGAGGAGAAGTGGTCGGCCGGGCTGGCCGCCGCTTCCGCCGCCGGTGCCGCCTCCGCCTCCGCCTCCGCGAAGTCCGAGTAGGGCGCGCAGGACCGAGGGGCCGGTGACCGGGGGTTCGGTCACCGGCCCCTCGGGGCTTTCCGGGGGCGCGCCGGGCGGGCGCCGCGCGGGCGGCGGTAGGGGCGCGGCACCCGCGCGGGCGGCGGTTCGGGCGCCGCGGCCGCGCTACTTCAGCGCGGCGAGCACCGCCTGGGCCATCACCTGCTCGCCGGTCGCGTTGGGGTGGAACGGCACGGCGGGCGAGCCGGGCAGCGCGCCCTCGATCCAGCGGTCGTCCGAGCAGACGTCGTGCCCGAGGGTCGGCGTCGCGGTGTCCACGTAGGTCGCGCCGTTCGCGGCCGCGGTGGACTTCAGCGCGGCGTTCAGCTTGTTGAGCACGCCGTGCATGTACTCGACGTCGCCCGGCGTCACCGGCTGGCGCAGGATGCACTTCGAGCCGTCGGCGGGCAGCACGGACGGGTAGCCGACCAGCAGCACCCTGGCCCCGGGCGCCTTGGCGTGGATGCGCTTGAGGGTGTCGGCCAGCTGCGGGGCGATGGTGGTGCGGATCCGCTCGGCCAGGTCGTCGGTGCCGTACTGCCAGGACATGCTGCTCCAGTCCCAGTAGCCGTGGTGGTAGACGTCCTTGCAGGGCGTGCCGAGCGGGTTGACGACGGCGCCGGCGATGCAGGTGGCGACCAGTTCGCCGAGGCCGAGGTCGCTGGCCGCGAGGTCGTTGCCGCCGATCCCGAGGGTGACCAGGTCGGTGTCGGCGGTCACCGCGTCCAGTTGCGGGTCGTTGACCCTGATGAAGGCGTCGTACTGGGGCTGCGTCATCGCCTTGATCTTGGCCGCGGAGCAGGTGACGTCGGTGTACCGGCCGGACTTGAGGGCGGCGGCGACCAGGTGGCCGTAGTTGCGGTCGGAGCGCAGGCACAGACCGGCCGACTGGCCCGGCACGCCGGCGCCGGCGGCGTAGGAGTCGCCGAGCGCCACGTAGTGCTTCGGCGCGGCGCCGGCGGCCTGGGCGCTGGTGGAGGTGAGCGCGAGTGCGGCACCGAGGGCGACGGCGGCGAGCGCGGTGGAATTCCGGAGGTGCCGGGATTTCCGGGCAGGGCGGAGCACGATTCCTCCTGGGGGAGAGAAACGACGGGTGGGGGTCGCATCGAGCCGGGCCACAGCTACTCGCAGGTAAGTTACTGCCAGGTTTCCCGGACGTCCATGGTTTGCGCGGAAATTGCCGACATTCCGTCAGACCGGCCCGGACGGAATTCCGCATTTCGCCCCACCGGGTGCCGAACGGCTATCGCACGGCTCTCGAACGGCTATCGCGCCACTGCCGGCGGCAATTCCGAAACGGCCCGGAGCGGAATTCACGCGGGCGGTTGTTACCCGCCGGTTGACCGGACGTCACCGCAGACCGCAGTATCGGGCGCACAGCGGCGACGCGTCCCGGACGCGCCGCCACCGCGAGCCCCGACGGAGGACTGCGCATGGCCCTGGACGCCGACGTCATCGTCATCGGAGCGGGCCTCGCGGGCCTCGCCGCCACCGCTGAACTCGCCGACGCCGGACGGAAGGTGATCCTCCTCGACCAGGAGCCCGCCGCCTCCTTCGGCGGCCAGGCGCACTGGTCCTTCGGCGGCCTCTTCCTGGTCGACTCGCCCGAGCAGCGCCGGATGCGGATCCGCGACTCGCACGCCCTCGCCCTGCGGGACTGGCTCGGTACGGCCGGCTTCGACCGGCCCGAGGACGCCTGGCCGCGCCGCTGGGCCGAGGCGTACGTGGACTTCGCGGCGGGCGAGAAGCGCTCCTGGCTGCACGGCATGGGCGTGCGGTTCTTCCCGGTGGTCGGCTGGGCCGAGCGCGGCGGCTACCTCGCCGACGGGCCCGGCAATTCGGTGCCGCGCTTCCACATCACGTGGGGCACCGGGCCGGGGCTGCTGGCGCCCTTCGTCCGGCGGGTCCGCGCCGCCGCCGCGCGCGGCCTGGTGGACCTGCGCTTCCGGCACCGGGTCACCGGGCTGTCCGCCACCGCGGGCGCCGTCGACACCGTCACCGGCGAGGTGCTGGTGCCGAGCCCGGCGGGCCGGGGCGAGGCCAGCTCGCGAGAGGCCGCCGGGAGCTTCGAGCTGCGCGCCCAGGCCGTGATCGTCACCTCCGGCGGCATCGGCGGCAACCACGACCTGGTCCGCAAGGCCTGGCCGGCCCGGCTCGGCACCCCGCCCGCCAGGCTGCTCTCCGGGGTGCCCGCGCACGTGGACGGACTGATGCTGGAGGTCGCCGGCCGGGCCGGGGCCAGCCTGATCAACGGCGACCGGATGTGGCACTACACCGAGGGCATCGAGAACTGGGACCCGATCTGGGCCCGGCACGGCATCCGCATCCTGCCCGGCCCCTCCTCGCTCTGGCTGGACGCGCGGGGCAGGCGGCTGCCCGTCCCGCTGTTCCCCGGCTTCGACACCCTCGGGACGCTCGAACACATCATGTCCACCGGGTACGAGTACACCTGGTTCGTGCTCAACCAGCGGATCGTCGAGAAGGAGTTCACCCTCTCCGGCTCCGAGCAGAACCCCGACCTGACCGGCAAGTCGGTGCGCGGCGTGCTCGGGCGCGCGCTGCCCGGCGCCCCCGGCCCGGTCCAGGGCCACCTGCGGCACGGCCGGGACTTCGTGGTCGCCCGCGACCTCGCCGACCTCGCCCGGGGCATGAACGCCAGGACCGGCGAACCGCTGATCGACCCGGACGAGCTGCGCCGCACCGTCGAGGACCGCGACCGGCAGCTGGCCAACCCCTTCGCCAAGGACCTCCAGGTCACCGCGATCCACGGGGCCCGCCGCCACCTCGGCGACAGGCTCATCCGCACCGCCGCCCCGCACCGCATCCTCGACCCGGGCGCCGCGCCGCTGATCGCCGTCCGGCTGAACATCCTGACCCGCAAGTCGCTGGGCGGACTGGAGACCGATCTGTCCTCGCGGGTGCTGCGGCCGGACGGCGAGGTGCTGCCGGGGGTGTACGCGGCCGGCGAGGCCTCCGGGTTCGGCGGCGGGGGCGTGCACGGGTACCGCTCCCTGGAGGGGACGTTCCTGGGCGGCTGCCTGTTCTCGGGCCGTACGGCGGGACGGGCGGCGGCCCGGGCGGTCGGGTAGCGGCGCCGGGGGCGGCGTCAGAAGGTGGCCGGCGGCTCCAGCCCCAGCGGCCGGGCGGCCCGGCCGCGGACGGCGAGGACGATCGCCGCGATCAGGCCGATGACGGCCAGCAGCAGCCCGAGCGCGGCCAGGACGAGTGCCCCGGCGAGCTTGCCGGGCAGCGCCTCGTCGCCGGCGCCGTTGTGCCACACCACCCGCTCGCCGACCTTGGCGAGGTCGACGGTGCCCTGCTGGTCGGCCAGGTTGATCCGGGAGTCGAAGGCGTCGGCGCGGCGGTCCCCCATGAGGAAGGCCCGGCCCGGCGGGACGGTGACGTCGAAGTCGAGGTAGCAGGTGTGGGCCTGCCGGGCCGGCGGCTCGTCGACCGGCTTCCCGTTGAGGCTGAACTGCCCGTTCGCGCAGGCGATGCGGTCGCCGCCCAGGGCCATGGCCCGCTGGACGACCATGCCCTGCAGCGTCCAGGGGGAGTCGACGGCGTAGACCTCGCCGTGGCGCACGTCCGCGGGCCGGACCCGTTCGGTCCAGAGCCCGGTGCCCGACCGCAGCTCCGGCGACATCGTCTCGCCCGTCATGCGGTGGTAGCCGTAGCCGGAGCCGACCACGGCGAACCCGAGCACGGCGCACAGGATCCCGACCACTCCCACGGCCACCGATATCCGTGTACCGCGGCGGCCCCTTCGCTTCGGCATCCGGCCGTCCTCCCCTTGTCGTTCGTGACTCGTGTTGCGGCCCGTGGGCCGTGCGCATCCTAAGGGTCTGGCGGGCGCCCCCTGGCCTGCGGGTACAGTGCGGGGGCCGGTGCGGAGCGCGCCGCCGACCACGAGGGGGAGCAGAGCCGATGAGCCGCCGAGAGCGCGACGGTGCCCGGGACCGCAAGCGGGGCGCCGGTGCCCCCGTGACCGTCACGGTCTGCCGGGGCTGCTGCTGCGGCACCGAGGCCAAGCACCCCGGGGTGGACCATGCGGGCCAGTACGAGCGGCTGCGGACGGCGGTGGGTTCGGCGGGCCGGGTCCGGGCGGTCAAGTGCCTGGACGTGTGCACCCAGTCGAACGTGGTGGTGGTCGGCCCCTCGGCGGAGGGCCGGGCGGCGGGCGGCCGGCCGGTCTGGCTGGGCTTCGTGCTGATGGACGAGATGATCGACGAGATCGGCGCCTGGGTGCGCGCGGGCGGCCCGGGCCTGGCCGATCCACCGGGGCTGCTGGACCTCCAGCTGATCTCGGTGTCCCGGCGGGTCCGCGAGGGCCTGCCGGAGTGAGGTCGGGCTCCGGCTGAGGTCGGCCCCCGGTCCTACCGGATGATCGTCGGATCATGTCTACCCGGGGCGAACCCGGGTCGGTCCGGGTGCCTTCACCACTACCATGACCGGTGGCGCCGGGCCCTCGCGGACGGCGCCGAGCCGATTCCGCGCGAGGGAGGAAGCCGATGACGACGGTCTGCCGCATCTGCGCGGGCACCGGCCGGACCGCCGGTCTCAGCTGCCGGACCTGCCAGGGCACCGGCACCACCGAGGTGGGCGGCGGGGGCGGCAACTGCTTCCTCTGCGACGGCACCGGGGTGTACGTGCGCTACCGGGTGGACGCGACCGGGGCCAAGCACGCCTACCGGGACGAGATCTGCCGCACCTGCGACGGCACCGGCAACCGGGCCGCCACCCAGTGGGACGAGCCCTCCGGCTGAGGACGGCCCCGGCCCGGGTCCGGTGACGCCCACTCAGCCCGGGGGACCGGTGGGGGCCATGATGCGGCGTCGAGACGGTACGGGTACGCCCTTTACCGAATCATGGTCGAACATTGGCGTTCGAATGACGGGTACGCTGCGACCCGTTCACCCGGCGTCCGTGCGCGATCAACGTGCCGCTGGAAGAGTCCCGCGCATGGATATCCCCAACATGGGCGTGCCGGCCAAGCTTGCCGACCGCATGAGCATGGCCGAGCAGCACGAGTACCTGCGGGCCCGTTTCTCCCGCCGCCGGATGCTGCGCGCCGGTGCCGTGACCGTGGGCGCCGTCGCCGTCGGCGGCGCACTGGGCAGCGGGACGGCCTTCGCCGCCCCGGCCGGCCCGCAGCTGCTGACCGGTGGCACGACCAGCGGCATCGACGGCGCGCTGGTCGCGCCGACCGGCCGTCACCTCCAGTTCGGCCCCGAGCCGGACACCCAGTTCCGCGTCTCCTGGCAGGTGCCGGCCCCGGTCAAGAAGCCGTTCCTGCGCTTCGGAAAGACCCCGTGGGAGCTGAGCCACAAGGTCCAGGCCGAGGTCCGCGCCCTGCACACCCCGGCGCTGACCCCCAACAGCCAGCCGGTGGACCAGTACTACCTGCACGTGGCGCTGGAGGACCTGCGCCCCGACACCGTCTACTACTACGGTGTCGGCCACGAGGGCTTCGACCCGGCCTCGCAGCAGCAGATCTCCACCCTGCACACCTTCCGCACCGCGCCCTCCCGCGACCACCGCTGGGGCAAGGTGTACGAGCCGTTCACCTTCACCGCCTTCGGCGACCAGGGCGTCAGCGCGCACGCGGCCGGCAACGACCACATCATCAAGGCCCAGAACCCGGCCTTCCACCTGCACGCCGGCGACATCTGCTACGCCGACCCGGCCGGTTCCGGCACCGACCCGGACAAGTCCGTCTTCAACGCGAAGACCTGGGACGACTTCCTGGTGCAGACCGAGACGGTCGCCGCCGAGATCCCGTGGATGGTCGCGTACGGCAACCACGACATCGAGGCCTGGTACTCGCCGAACGGCTACGGCGGCGAGAACGCCCGCTTCTTCCTGCCGAACAACGGCCCGGACCCGCGCGCCGTCCCCGGCGTCTACACCTTCCGCTACAAGAACGTCGGCGTCATCTCGCTGGACGCCAACGACGTCTCCTACGAGATCCCGGCCAACCTGGGCGTCTCGGCGAACAAGCAGACCAAGTGGCTGGAGCGCACCCTCAAGGACCTGCGCAACGACGAGACCGTCGACTTCGTCGTGGTCTTCTTCCACCACTGCGCCTTCTCCACCACCGTCGCGCACGCCTCCGAGGGCGGTGTCCGCGAGGCCTGGGTGCCGCTGTTCGAGAAGTACCGGGTGGACCTGGTCATCAACGGCCACAACCACATCTACGAGCGCACCGACGCGATCCTCGGGAACAAGGTCTCGAAGCAGGTGCCGAGCGGCGCCACCATCGAGCCGGCCAAGGACGGCGTGGTCTACGTCACCGCGGGTGCGGCCGGTCGCAGCCTGTACAAGTTCGACGTGCCGGACACCTACGAGGGGCACGAGAACCACCAGGACGAGGTCAAGACCTACTACTGGAGCAAGGGCAAGGTGAAGACCCCCGAGACCATCCAGTGGTCGCGGGTGCGCTACACCGGCTACTCCTTCATCAAGGTCGACGTCACCCCGAAGCACCTGGGCCAGAAGTCGGTCATGAAGGTCACCGCGCTGGCCGAGGACGGCACGCAGATCGACAACTACACGATCCTGCGCACGGTCGGCGAGGGCTGGGACTCGAACCGCGACGACGACGGCCAGGGCGGCGGCTGGGGCTGGTAGTCCCCGAGCGGCCGGCGCTCCCCGGACGCGCCCGACGGGCCCCGGCGGTGAGGGAGGACCTCAGCGCCGGGGCCCGTACATGATGACGCCGACCCCGGCCAGGCAGACCAGCGCGCCCAGGACGTCGTAGCGGGTCGGGCGGAAGCCGTCCACCACCACGCCCCACAGCAGCGAGCCGGCCACGAACACCCCGCCGTACGCGGCCAGCACCCGGCCGAAGTTGCTGTCCGGCTGCAGGGCGGCCACGAAGCCGTACGCGCCGAGCGCCACCACCCCCAGGCCGGCCAGCCACCACGGCCGCTGCTCGCGCACGCTCTGCCAGACCAGCCAGCAGCCGCCGATCTCGGCGACGGCGGCGAGGACGAACAGGGCGACGGAGCGAAGGACGGTCATGCCGTCGAGCCTAAGGGTGTGTCCCGGGGCGTCAGCTCTGGCGGTACGTGGCCAGGAAGCGCCCGATCCGGTTGACGGCCGTCTCCAGGTCGTCGGCCCGGGGCAGGGTGACGAAGCGGAAGTGGTCCGGGCGCGGCCAGTTGAAGCCGGTGCCCTGGACGACGTGGATCTTCTCGCGCAGCAGCAGGTCCAGCACGAACCGCTCGTCGTCGACGATCCGGTGCACCGCCGGGTCCAGCCTGGCGAAGGCGTACAGCGCGCCCTTGGGCTTGACGCAGCTGACGCCGGGGATCTCGTTGAGCGCCTTGACGGCGATGTCGCGCTGCTCGGTGAGCCGGCCGCCGGGCAGCACCAGGTCGTTGATGGACTGGTGGCCGCCGAGTGCCGCCTGCACGGCGTACTGGGCGGGCACGTTGGGGCACAGCCGCATGCCGGAGAGCATGGTCAGGCCCTCCAGGTAGTCGGTGGCGTGCTGCCGGGGGCCGGAGACGACCAGCCAGCCGCTGCGGAAGCCGGCCACCCGGTAGGACTTGGAGAGGCCGTTGAAGGTGAGGGTCAGCACGTCGTCGGCCAGGGCGGCCAGGCAGTGGTGCTCGGTGCCGTCGTAGAGGATCTTGTCGTAGATCTCGTCGGCCAGCACCATCAGGTGGTGGCGGCGGGCCAGGTCGAGGATGCCCTCCAGCAGTTCCTTCGGGTAGACGGCGCCGGTGGGGTTGTTGGGGTTGATGACGACGATCGCCTTGGTGCGGGCGGTGATCCTGGCGGCGATGTCGTCCAGGTCCGGGTACCACTCGGCCTCTTCGTCGCACAGGTAGTGCACGGCCTTGCCGCCGGCCAGCCGGACCGCGGCCGTCCAGAGCGGGTAGTCGGGCATCGGCACGAGGACCTCGTCGCCGTCGTCCACCAGCGCGGTGACGGCCATCTGGATCAGTTCGGAGACGCCGTTGCCGAGGTAGACGTCGTTGACGCTGACGCCCTGGACCCCGCGCTGCTGGTAGTACTGCACCACCGCCCGGCGGGCCGGCAGGATGCCGCGCGAGTCGCTGTAGCCGTGCGCCTTGGGCAGGTTGCGGATGATGTCCTGGATGATCTCCTCGGGCGCCTCGAAGCCGAACGGGGCCGGGTTCCCGGTGTTCAGCCGCAGCACGCTGTGCCCGGCCTCCTCCAGGGCGTTGGCCTGGTCGACCACCGGGCCCCGGATCTCGTAGCACACGTCATTCAGCTTGCTGGACTGTCGAAACTCCATCTGCGGCCTCCCGACCGTCACCACCGCTCCGTTGCTTCAGCTTTGTTCTACCAAGTGTGTACTTGGAAAGTCCAACCTCTTGGCTATGCTGATCCACATGTCACGCCGAAGCTACGACCAGTACTGCGCCGTCGCCCGCGCCCTGGACGCGGTGGGGGAGCGCTGGAGCCTCCTGATCGTCCGTGAGCTGCTCGGCGGCCCGCGCCGCTACACCGACCTGCACGCCGACCTGCCCGGCGTCTCCACCGACATCCTGGCCGCCCGGCTCAAGCAGTTGGAGGCGGAGGAGCTGGTGACCCGCCGCCGGCTGGAGCGGCCCGCCAACGCGACGGTCTACGAACTGACCGGGCGGGGCCGTGAACTGCGGCCGGTCGTCGAGGCGCTGGGGCAGTGGGGGCTGGCCGCCCTCGGCGAGCAGCGGCCCACCGACGCCGTGCGCGAGCACTGGTTCACGCCCCGCGTGGCGGAGGAGCCGGCGGCGGTCGCGGCCGGCTGACGACCGCGGGCGTGCCCGGACGCCCGGACGGGGCGGCGGCAAGGCCCCCGTCGCCGACCGCCGCCCCGTGTGCCCTCAGTGTGTCCCGGGCCGATAAACGAACGATCGGCGTGCGATGAGCGCCGGGGCCCGTCGCCGCCCCGGACGGGCACGCACGTACGATCGTCGGACCGTCGGACCGCCGGAGTCGTTCCAGGAGAGCGGAGGCCAGCCCGTGCCCACCCCCTACCGCAGCTATGTCGCCGTCGGCGACTCCTTCACCGAGGGCATGGGCGACGACCTGCTGCCGGACGGCCACTACCGGGGCTGGGCCGACCGGGTCGCCTCGGCACTGGCCGCCGAGCGCACCGACGCGCAGCCCCCGGACGCCGGCTTCCGGTACGCCAACCTCGCCGTCCGCGGCAAGCTCATCGGCCAGATCCACGACGAGCAGCTCGCCGCCGCCACCGCGATGGGGGCCGAGCTGGTCACCCTGGCCGGCGGCCTCAACGACGTGCTGCGCCCCGGCTGCGACATCGACGCGGTGGAGCGGCTGCTCGGTCGCTGCGCCGCCGGGCTGCGCGCCACCGGCGCCACCGTCGTGCTGTTCACCAGCACCGACCCCACCCGGCGCATGGCCGGCAGCGCCCGGCTGCTGCCCGCCATCCTGCGGATGAAGGCCTTCGTCCAGGAGCTGGGCCGGCAGGACGGCTTCGCCGTGGTCGACCTGTTCTCCGCGCCCTGCTTCGACGACCGCCGGCTGTGGGCCGAGGACCGCCTGCACCTCTCGCCCGAGGGTCACCGCCGGGTCGCCGCGGGAGTGCTGGAGGCGCTCGGCCGCCCCGCGGCCTTCGACTGGCGCGCCCCGCTGCCCGCCGCCGCCCCGGCCGGCCGCGCCGAGCGGCTGCGCGAGGACGCCCGCTGGCTGGGCACCCACGTCGGCCCGTGGATCGGCCGCCGCCTCACCGGCCGCTCCTCCGGCGACGGCCGCCCGGCGAAGCGGCCGGAGCTGCTGCCGTACCGCTGAGGCCCGCTACTCCCCGGCGCCGGCGCCCGGCGCGTCGAGGACCAGGCTCGCCATCGGGGCGTGGGTGGTCCAGCCCATCGCCTCGTAGAGCGCCCGTCCCTCCGGCGTGCCGACCAGTACGCCGGTGTGCGCGCCCCGCTCGTGCGCGGCGGACTGGAGCGTTCGCATCACCAGGACGCCCAGGCCCCGGCGGCGGTGCTCGGGCACGGTGGTGATCTGGTCCGGTACGGCCACCGGGCCGGCCAGGCCCGCCTGGCCGCGCGCGGCGAGGTGCCCGTCCCCGGTGCGCACCAGCGCCCGGAGGACCCCGCCCCGCTCCCAGGCGGTCACGGTGTACCCGGCCGGGACCTCGGGCCGCTCGGCGGCGAGCGGCACGCTCATCAGGAAGCCCGGCGCGTCCAGGCGCCACCGCTCGTCCAGCCAGGGGCGCACCGTGGCGTCCTCGGCGAACAGCTTCAGCCAGGTGGTCGGCGCGGTGACGGTCTCGGCGAGCTTGCGGACGTCGGCCTCGGTCGGTTCCGGCAGCACGTGCCGGCCCACCTCGCCGGCCGGCGCGCCGACGTCGATGCTCCAGCCCCAGGGCTGGTCCACCGGTTCGGCGGAGCCGCGCGAGACGGCCCAGCCGGAGATCCACATCCGGACCAGGTCCCTGGTGTCCGGTTCCCGCATGTCGCCCACCCCCGTGTGTAATGGTCTCAAAGGCAGTGCACAGCTTACCGGCAGCGAGGGCCGTCGGGCCAGTAGGATTTCCGGGTTCACGGCGCCGCCCGGCGCCGACTGCTGGAAGGACCCCGGAACGTGCGCGAGACCGAGCCGCCGCAGGACCCCACGGCGGCCGCGCCGACCCCGCTGGAATCCGACTGCGGCAGCTGCTTCGGCCTCTGCTGCGTCGCGCTGCCGTTCGCCGCCGGCAGCGACTTCGCCATGAACAAGGCGGCCGGCAGCGCCTGCCACAACCTCCGGACCGACTTCCGCTGCGGCATCCACGCCCAGCTGCGCGACCGGGGCTTCCAGGGCTGCACGGTCTACGACTGCTTCGGCGCCGGGCAGCGGGTCTCCCAGGTGACCTTCGGCGGCCGCAGCTGGCGCGAGGAGCCGGACAGCGCCAAGGCGATGTTCGACGTCTTCCCGGTCGTGCGGCAGCTGCACGAGCTGCTCCGCCACCTCACCGAGGCGCTCACCTTCGCCGCCGCCGCTCCCGTCCACGACGAACTGCGGCAGGCGCTGGCGCAGACCGAGCGGCTGGCCGGCGGCACCCCCGAGGAGATCCTCGCCGTCGACGTCCCGGCCCACCGGCAGCGGGTCAGCGAGCTGCTGCTGCGCGCCGGTGAACTGGTCCGCGCCGCCGTCCCGCGCCGCCGCGAGCTCCGGGGCGCCGACCTCTTCGGTGCCCGCCTGCGCGGCGCCGACCTGCGGGGGGCCAACCTGCGCGGCGCCCTGCTCGTCGCGGCCGACCTCTCCGGCGCGGACCTGCGCCTCGCCGACCTGGTCGGCGCCGACCTGCGGGACGCCGACCTGGCCGGCGCGGACCTCGGCACGGCCCTCTTCCTCACCCAGGCCCAGCTCAACGCCGCCCGCGGCGACGCCACCACCCGCCTCCCGGACGGCCTCACCCGGCCCGCCCACTGGCCCGAGACCGCCCCGGCCCCGGCGGCCGGCGGCCGGGCCGGAGGAGGGGCCGGGCCCCGCTCCGGCAAGGGCGGCAGCCGCCCCGCCCGGGGCGGACGCCGACGCTAGGGCGTCTCCGACACCTCCGGAAGCCCCGGCGGGCCGGCCGACTTCCCGCGCGGGGATGCGGGGCTCAGCCGGTCAGCAGGCGGGCGCGCAGAGCGGCGGTCTGCTCCCGGTCGATACCGAGGGTGCCGGTGAGGTAGGCCTCGACCGAGCCGTAGCGGTCGGCGAGGCCGGCGAGGGTGAGCCGGATGACGGCCTCCGGGGCGCGCCCGAAGGCGGGCCAGCGCAGGGTGCGGCCGGGGTGGGCGGCGTGCCAGTCGGCGACGAAGTGCGGGGTGGCGAGCTCGGTGAGGGCGAAGTCGGCGGCGATGTCGTCCTCGCCGGCGCCGAGCAGGGTGAGCAGCAGGGCGGCGATCAGCCCGGTGCGGTCCTTGCCGGAGGCGCAGTGGAAGACCACCGGGGCGTCGGCGGCCGTGATCACGTCCAGGGTCTGGCGGATCTCCTTCACCCCGTCCTCGGCGACCTCGGCGAAGCGGTCGGCGAGGTAGCGCCACGGGTCGAGCTCCGGGTCGATCTCGGCCTGGTCGTACGGGCGGTGCTCGATCGAGAGGTTGTGGTACTCCAGGCCCTCGAACGCGGGCACCCGGCCCTTGGCGGCGATCTCCCAGGGGTAGCGCAGGTCGATCACGGTCCGCACGCCGAGGGCGTGCAGCCGGTCGAGGTCCGCGGGGGAGTCGAGCTTGCCGAGCGAGTCGGAGCGGTACAGCAGCCCCCACCGGACGGAGCGTCCGCCGGCGGCCGCGTAGCCGCCCAGGTCGCGGAAGTTGTGCAGGGCATCGAAGGAGTGGTGACGCGTCGTCATGCGCGCACTCTAGTCAGCGGCGGGCCGCTCGCCGCGGGGTGGGCCGTAGCCGTGGGCGAGCAGGCCGAAGGCGCCGGTGGCGTCCCCGACGGCCTCGGCGTACAGCTCGTCGGCGGTGCGGCCGTCCCGGATGCGGCGCCAGTTGTGCAGGGCGAGGACCCGCTGGGTGGCGGTGACCTGGGCGGCGAGCAGGGTGGCGGTGAGCTCCTGCGGCCCGGGCAGGCCGGGGCTCGCGCGCAGTGCCTCGGCCAGCGACTGCTCGGCGCGGGCCACGTACTCGCCGACCCGGGCGGCCAGGCTGGGGGTGCCGTGGACCAGGCCGGTGAAGGCGAGCACCGCGGGGTGGTCGTTGAGGCCGGTGACCGGGTCGCGCCGGGTGAGCCCGGCCAGGAAGTCCCGCAGCAGCGCGTCGAGCACCGGTTCGCCGGGCGGCCGGGCGCGGACCACCTCGGCGGCCTGCTCCTGGTGGTCGGCGAAGCGGTGGACGACCAGGTCCTCCTTGGTGGGGAAGTAGGAGAACAGCGTCGGTTTGGAGACCTCGGCGGCGGCCGCGACGTCGGCCACCGACACCCGGTCGAAGCCGTGCTCCAGGAACAGCGCGATGGCCGCCTCGGAGATGGCCCGCCGGGTCCGCTCCTTCTTCAGCTCCCGCAGTCCCGTCATGCGCCTCAGGCTAGCAGCGGGGATTGACCGGGACAGGTTTTGGACCCGGTCCTCCGGCGGGCGTGTCCCGGCCCGGGAGGGCCGCCACCGCGTACGGCGGACGGAGCCTAGACACTGCGGTCGGCGAGCACCTCGCGGACGACGTGGCGGGCGTTGGCGGTCAGCGCCTGGTCGGTGTGGCGGTAGTACGGGATCGTCACCAGGGCGATGGAGAACGCCCAGGCGCGGCCGCGGGCCCACATCGCCTCGTCCGCGCGCAGGGCGGTGCGGAAGGCCGGACGGGCGGCGGCGGGCAGCAGGTTCCAGGCGACGATCAGGTCGGCGGTCGGGTCGCCGACGCCCATCAGGGCGAAGTCGATGACGGCGGAGAGCCGCCCGGTGGGGGCGAGCAGCAGATTGCCCGGGGTGAGGTCGCCGTGCATCCAGACCGGCGGGCCGGCGTACTCGGGCAGCCGAAGCGCCTTGTCCCACAGGGCGGTTGCGGCGCCCGTGTCGATCGAGCCGGAGAGCTGGGCGATGGCCGCGCGGGTGGCGCCGTCCCGGGAGGCGAGCGGGGCGCTGCGCTGGGAGGGCGGGGCGCCGGCCGGGTCGACGGCGCGCAGCGCGTTGACGAAGCCGGCCAGGTCGCGGGCCAGGGCCTGGGGCGCGGCCAGCGCGTTGACGGCCGGGTTGGCGCCGTCCAGCCAGTGCAGCACCGACCACTCCCACGGGTAGCCGGCGGCGGGCCGGCCGACCGCGAGCGGCGCCGGGACGGGCAGCGGCAGTCGCGGCGCCAGCCGGGACAGCCACTGCTGCTCCCGCCGCAGGCCCCCGGCGGCCCACTCCACCCGGGGCAGCCGGACGGCGAGTTCGGGCCCGAGGCGGAACATCGCGTTGTCCGCCCCGGGAGCGGGGACCGGGGTGATCGGAAGGCGCTCCCACTGCGGGAACTGGACGGAGATCAGCCGACGGACCAGGGCCGCGTCGACCACCGGCCCGTCGGGGTGCATCCGGGTGGCAGCGCACATGCCCGGCAGCGTACAGCGCTGGTCGTTACCGTTCAGCCCGATTCCCGAACTGCGCACATTCCGAAGGCCATTCGAAAGCGATCGGCGGACGATCAGTCGAAGGTGACCCGCACCCCGATGGTGCCGCCCTTGCCGAAGCGCAGCACGTTGGCGGTCAGCGCCACCGCGCACAGCAGCCCGTACTTGCGCCGCAGCAGCTTCCGGTAGGCGGGCGCCCGGTCCGGGTCCAGCACCGCGGCGGCCGGCACCTGGGCGCCGAGCAGGTTCCCGCGGATGTCGCTCGGCCCGACCAGCACGTCCGAACGGTTGCGCAGGCGCTTGACCTTGCCCGTCTTCGTGACGGTGGTGAAGACCAGCGCGTCACCGTCGCGCGCGACCCACACCGGGGTGGCGACCGGAGTGCCGTTCCTCCGGTACGTGGTGAACAGCAGGTACTTGGCGGCGGCGAGCCGCTCCAACTCGGCGGCGGCATCCAGAGTGTCCATGCCCGCCAGCCTAGGAAGCGGCAACTGGGCCCCGCTCAAGCCTCGGTGGAGCCGCCCGGCACGGCACCGGACGGCGCGCCACGCCCGGCCGTCCCGGGTGCGGCCGGGCGTCGTCGTCGGCACCTGCCAGAATGCAGGGCGTACGGCGCAAGCACTGATGGAGAAGGTGACCGGCTTCGTGACCACGGCAGTCGAACAGGTGGCCCGGCAGGCCCAGCAGGCGATCGAGCGGAAGATCGCCGAGGAGCTGGGTGTCCGCGAGGGGCAGGTGAAGGCTGCCGTCGACCTGCTAGACGGCGGCTCGACCGTCCCCTTCGTGGCCCGCTACCGCAAGGAGGTCACCGGTTCCCTCGACGACGTCCAGCTGCGCGCCCTGGAGGAGCGGCTGCGCTACCTGCGCGAACTGGAGGACCGCCGGGCGGCCGTCCTGGAGTCGATCGAGGCCCAGGGCAAGCTGGACGACGCGCTGCGGGCCCGGGTGCTCGCCGCCGACTCCAAGGCCCGGCTGGAGGACATCTACCTGCCGTTCAAGCCGAAGCGGCGCACCAAGGCGCAGATCGCCCGCGAGGCCGGCCTGGAGCCGCTCGCCGACACCCTGCTGGCCGACCCGGGCCAGGACCCGGCCGCGCTGGCCGCGCGGTACCTGAACGAGTCGGTCGCGGACGGCCCCGCCGCGCTGGAGGGCGCCCGGGCGATCCTGGTCGAGCGCTTCGGCGAGGACGCCGACCTGGTCGGCTCGCTGCGCGAGCGGATGTGGACCCGCGGCCGGCTGGTCGCCCGGGTCCGCGACGGCAAGGAGGGCGACGGCGCCAAGTTCGCCGACTACTTCGACTTCGCCGAGCCGTACACCAGGCTCCCCTCGCACCGCATCCTGGCGATGCTGCGCGGCGAGAAGGAGGAGGTGCTCGACCTCGACCTCTCCCCGTACGACGGCGAGTCCGAGGGCGACCTGCCCGGCGGGAACGACTACGAGCAGCGCATCTCCGCCCGCTTCGGCATCGCGGACCGCGGCCGCCCGGCCGACAAGTGGCTCGGCGACACCGTCCGCTGGGCCTGGCGCACCCGCATCCTGGTCCGGCTCGGCATCGACCTGCGGGCCCGGCTGCGCGCCGAGGCCGAGGAGGAGGCGGTGCGGGTCTTCGCCGCCAACCTGCGCGACCTGCTGCTCGCCGCCCCGGCCGGCACCCGCGCCACCATGGGCCTGGACCCGGGCTTCCGCACCGGCGTGAAGGTCGCCGTGGTGGACGCCACCGGCAAGGTCGTCGCGTACGACACGATCTACCCGCACCAGCCCGCCAACAAGTGGGACGCGGCCCTGGCCACCCTGGCCGCGCTGGCGGCGAAGCACGGCGTCGACCTGGTCGCGATCGGCAACGGCACCGCCTCCCGGGAGACCGACAAGCTCGCCGAGGACCTGCTGGGGCGCCACCCCGAGCTGAAGCTCACCAAGGCGATGGTCAGCGAGGCCGGCGCCTCGGTGTACTCGGCCTCCGCGTTCGCCTCGCAGGAGCTGCCGGAGCTGGACGTGTCGATCCGCGGCGCGGTCTCGATCGCCCGCCGGCTCCAGGACCCGCTGGCCGAGCTGGTCAAGATCGACCCCAAGTCGATCGGCGTCGGCCAGTACCAGCACGACCTGAGCGAGGTGAAGCTCTCCCGCTCCCTGGACGCCGTGGTCGAGGACTGCGTCAACGCCGTCGGCGTGGACGTCAACACCGCCTCGGCCCCGCTGCTCACCCGGGTCTCCGGGATCACCGGCACGCTGGCCGACAACATCGTGGCGCACCGCGACGCCAACGGCCCGTTCCGTACCCGCAAGCAGCTCAAGGACGTCTCCCGGCTCGGCCCCAAGGCCTTCGAGCAGTGCGCCGGCTTCCTGCGCATCCCCGGGGGCGCGGACCCGCTGGACGCCTCCAGCGTGCACCCCGAGGCCTACCCGGTGGTGCGCCGGATCCTGGCCGCCACCGGCGGGGAGCTGCGCGAGCTGATCGGCAACGGCGAGCGGCTGCGGGCGCTGCGTCCGGCGGACTTCGCCGACGACACCTTCGGCGTCCCGACCGTCACCGACATCCTCGGCGAGCTGGACAAGCCGGGCCGCGACCCGCGCCCGGCCTTCCGCACCGCGACCTTCAAGGAGGGCGTCGACAAGATCGGCGACCTGGAGGTCGGCATGGTGCTGGAGGGCGTGGTCACCAATGTGGCCGCCTTCGGCGCCTTCGTGGACGTGGGCGTCCACCAGGACGGGCTGGTGCACGTCTCGGCGCTGTCGAAGAACTTCGTCAAGGACCCGCGCGAGGTGGTCAAGCCCGGCGACATCGTCAAGGTCCGGGTGCTCACGGTGGACGTGCCGCGCAAGCGGATCGGGCTGACCCTGCGGCTGGACGACGAGGTCGGGCGCGAGCGCGGCGGCGACCGCGGTGACCGGGGCGACCGGGGCGACCGCCAGGGCCGCCCGCCGCGCCAGGAGCGCCGCGGCGGCGGTCAGGGCAACCAGGGCGGTCAGGGCGGCCGTGGCGGCCAGGACCGGCGCGGGAGCGGTGACCGGGGCAACGACCGGGGCGGCTCCGGCGGCGGTGCGCCCGCCAACAGCGCCATGGCGGACGCGCTGCGCCGCGCGGGCCTGACCGGCGGTGGCGACGGCGGCTCGGGCGACCGGCGCTCCGGGCGGCGCTGAGCCGGGACGGACGGATCACGGCCGGGGCCGGTCGACGCGTACCACCGCGTCGACCGGCCCCGGCCGTGCGACCGTCCGGATCGTGGTGACCGTCCGGACGTTCAGGCCAGGACCTTCTCCTTGGCCTTCTGGTACTCCTCCTCGGAGATGGCGCCCTTCTCCTTCAGGTCCGCCAGTTTCGCCAGTTCGTCGGCGTGACTGCGGCCGGCGGCCTCGGGCCCGGACGTTGCCGCGTCCCGGACGTAGGCCTTGAAGGCGGCCTGGTTCTCCTGGGCCTGTTGGAGGTCGCGCTTGGTCATCGATTGCCCGCGGGCGATCAGGTACACCAGGACGCCGATCAGGGGCAGGATGATCACCAGGACCAGCCAGCCGGCCTTGCCCCAGCCGCTGAGGTCGTGGCTGCGGAAGATGTCCGTGATGATCTTGAAGAGCAGGAAGAACCAGAGGACCCAGAGGAAGAACTCCAGCATCGTCCAGAAGATGTTGAGCACCGGGTAGTCCACGGCCAGTGAAGTGGTGTCCATGGCTGAGTAATACCATCACAAAACGGACATCTTCACTTGGTGTTCCGCCGTTCAAGTGACCTTCCGCAGCCGCGGGAACGGCCGTCGGGGCCGGGCGCTCAGCCCAGGCCGGCCTGTCGGCGCAGCTCCACCGCCAGCGCGACCAGCTCGCCCCACCAGGCGTCGTGCCCGGTCAGCAGCAGCCGCTGGGCCTCCGCGGGCGGCACCGCGCGGACCTCGACCACCTGCTCGCCGTCCGTCGGGTTGGTCGGCGCGGAGTCCAGCGCCACCTCGCCCCAGCCCCACAGCCAGGCCTTCTCCGGGTGCGGCTGCCACGGCCGGTAGGGCGTCGGGTCCTCGGTGCGGCAGCGGTGCGCACCCAGCCAGTGCGGCTCGCCGAGCAGCCGGGCGCCCGCCTCCTCGCCCAGCTCGCGGGCGAGGCAGGAGACGATGCTCTCGTCCCGCTCCCGGGTGCCGCCGGGCAGGAACCAGTGGTCCCGGTCGTCCCGGCAGAGCACCACCCGACCGTCCGCGAAGCCGACCAGGTGGATGTTGGTGACCAGCGCGTCCGGCGGCAGCTCGGTGGAGAACTGCGCGTCGAACCGTCCCCAGCTCCAGTACTGCGGTGCGTGCAACGCCGGGAACCTCGCGGCGAGTTCGGCGGCTCTGGCGGAGGTGTCGGCGCGGTCCGTGGTGTCAGTCATTCGGCGATGGTAGTGCCGGCCGGGAAACGGCGGGGGGCGGTCGGATGGACGAGGGCAATGTCGGAGGTGGAGATGGCTCGTGGGCGGCGAGGGCGTGGCGCCTCGGCCGGTGCGCCGACCCAACTGCCCAGTGAGATCTCGGCGGTGATGCCCGGTCCGAAGCCCGCGATCAGTCCGGTGGTGCCCTCGGGCACGCCGCCGTCGGCGAACAGCCGGGCCAGGGCGTCGAAGACCACGGCACTGGCGATGTTGCCGCGCTCGGTGAGCGTCGCACGGCTGTAGCGGAAGGTGGCCGGCTCCAGGCTGAGGTAGCGGCACAGGTCGTCGAGGATGCGCGGGCCGCCCGCGTGCACGATGTAGAAGCCGAGCCCGGAGACGTCCCAGCCGTGCTCCCCGGCCAAGGCGCGCAGCGCGGGCGCGAGCATCTCCATGGTGCCGGGCACCCGCTTGTCCAGCTGGAAGTGGAAGCCGGTGTCCTTGACCCCGTACGAGATCCAGTCCTCGGTGTGCGGGACGAGGTGCGAGCCGTTGCGCTCGACCTGTACGCCGTACCCGCCGTTGTCGCGCATCACCACGGCGGCGACGGCGTCCCCGAACAGGCCGTTGGAGAGCAGCGAGCCGACGCCGAGGTCGGTCGGCTGGTAGCAGAGCGAGCAGAACTCGCAGGCGACGATCAGCACGTTGGCGCCCGGGTAGGCGCGGCAGAAGTCGTGCGCCCGGTTGACGGCGGCGCCGCCGGCCGCGCAGCCGAGCTGGGCGATCGGCACCTGGCGGGTGTCGGCGCGGAAGCCCATGGTGTTGATCAGCCAGGCGGTCATCGACGGCATCATGAAGCCGGTGCAGGACACGTAGACGATCAGGTCGATGTCCCGGGCGGTCAACTCGCCGTGGGCGAGGGCGCGTTCGACCACTTCGGGGACGCGTCGCTTGGCCTCGCGCTCGTACACCTCGTTGCGGACGGTGAAGCCCGGGTGGGTGAGGGTCCGCTCGATCGGCTGGACCAGGTGCCGGGTGCGCACCCCGGTGTTCTCGATCAGCCGCAGCGCCAGGCCGAGCTGGGGGTGGCCGGCGTGCAGGGTGCGGGCCAGGTCGAGGGTCTCGTCCAGCGTGATGACGTGCTCGGGCACGCCGATCGCCGGGCGGCAGAGAGTTGCCATGGGTGGGTCTCCCCTGGGGGCCTGGTGGCAGGCCGGTGGATGCGTGGAGCGGTACGGGCGCCGCGCGGCCGCGGGTGACGGGCGGCGGCGGGCGGGCGGCGGCAGGTGGGGCGGCGGCAGGTGGGGGAGTCGGCTACCAGGCCACCGGCAGGGTGCGCGGGAAGCGCCAGATCGAGCCGGAGTTCCAGTCGAGTTCGGCGGGGTCAACGGCCAGCCGCAGACCGGGGAAGCGCCGCAGCAGGGTGCCGATGGCGACCTGCAGTTCCATCATGGCCAGGTGCGAGCCGGGGCAGCGGTGCTGGCCGTGCCCGAAGGTCATGTTGACGGGCCCGGCGTCGCGGTCGAGGTCCAGCTCGTCGGGGCGCTCGTAGGCCGCCGGGTCCCGGTTGGCGGTGAGGTAGGAGACGTGCACGGCCTCGCCGGCCCGGATCGGCACGCCGCCCAGCTCGACGTCCTCGGTGGCGACCCGGGCGATGCCGACGCCCTGGCGGAAGGGGACGAAGCGCAGCAGCTCCTCCAGGGCGCGCGGCAGCGTCTCCGGCCGGGCGCGCAGCCCGGCGAGCTGCTCGGGGTGGGTGAGCAGGGTGTAGGTGAGGTTGCCGAGCTGGTAGGTGCTGGTGTCGTGGCCGGTGACCAGCAGGACCATCGCCATGACGGTCAGCTCGTCCGGGTCCAGCAGTTCGTCGCCGTCGCGGGCGGTGGCGAGGGCGCTGATCAGGTCCTCGCCGGGGTGGGCCCGGCGTTCGGCGGTCAGCTCGGCGAAGTAGCCGCGCAGGGCGGTCTTGGCGGCCTCCTGGCCGTCCCGGCTGCCCGGGCCCATCCGCATCATCGCCACGGCGTGGCCGCGCAGTTCGGCGCGGTCGGCCGCGGGGACGTCCAGCAGCTCGCAGATGGTGGCGAGCGGGAGGCGGTCGGCGAGGAAGCGCATCAGGTCGGCGGGGGCGCCGTGCTCGGTCATCTCGTCGAGGTAGCCGTCGACGGTCCGCTGGGTGGCCGGGCGCATCCGCTCGACCTGGCGGTTGGTGAAGCCCTGGGCGACCAGCCGGCGCAGCCGGTTGTGGGCGGGCGGGTCCATCAGGTTGATGGCCTCGGCCTGGGCGATCGGGGCGGGCGTCATCCGGGGCAGGTCGCGGCCGATGCCCGCGGCGCGGCTGAACCGGCGGTCGGTGGTGACGACCCTGACGTCCTCGTAGCGGGTGGCCAGCCAGGCCTCGCCCTCGCCGTGCGGCAGCCGGATCCTGGCGACCGGGTCCTCGGTGAGCAGTCGCTTCAGGAGGGGGTCGAACTCCAGGCCGTCGGTGTGGTGGAAGGGGCAGTCCCACACGGGGGGGTTGGTGGTCACGGGCCGGTCCAAGTGTTGTCGTCGTGCCGGGGGGTGGCGCCCGAGGTGTGTCGGTCCGGCTCGGGCGTGGACATGCAGATGGTGCCCCATGAATTGGCAAAAAGGGGAATTCGGTGAAGAGTTAACTCCAATGAGTGAGATTCGGATGATAGTCACGCGAATTGGTGCGGACGGGCGGCGAGTTGACGGTCAGCCGCCACCAGGCGCGACCAGCCCGGTCTCGTAGGCGAGCACCACCGCCTGCGCCCGGTCGCGCAGGTTCAGCTTGGCGAAGATCCGGGCCACATGGGTCTTCACCGTCGACTCGCTGAGCGTCAGTTCGCGCGCCAGCTCCGTGTTGGACAGCCCGCGCCCGAGCAGCGTGAGCACCTCCGCCTCGCGCGGGGTCAGCGGGGCGAGGTCGCGGTGCAGCGCCGGGCCCTCGGAGCCCGGGGCCGGCCGCGGCGCGCCGGCCGCGAAACGCTCGACCAGGCGCCGGGTGATCGAGGGGGCGAGCAGCGCGTCCCCGGTGTCCACCAGCCGTACGGCGGCGGCGAGGTGGGCCGAGGTGACGTCCTTGAGCAGGAAGCCGCTGGCCCCGGCGGACAGCGCGGCGTAGACGTAGTGGTCCAGGTCGAAGGTGGTCAGCATGATCACCCGGCAGCCGGGCACCCGGGCCAGGATGCGCCGGGCGGCCTCCAGGCCGTCCGTGCCGGGCATCCGGATGTCCAGCAGTGCGACGTCCGGGCGGTGCAGCACGGCGGCGGCCACCGCCTCGTCGCCGTCGGAGGCCTCGGCGACCACGTCGATGCCGCGCGCGGTGAGGATCATCCGGAAGCCGGTGCGGACCAGCTCCTGGTCATCGGCGATCACCACCCGCGGACGGCGCTCCGGCGGCTGCTCCGGGTCCGTGCGGCCCCCCGTCACGGCCGGTCCAGCGGGATCCGGGCGCGGACCCGGAAGCCGCCGCCGATCCGGCGCCGGGCGTCCAGGTCGCCGCCGTACACCGCGACCCGCTCGCGCAGGCCGAGCAGCCCGCGCCCGGCGCCGTCCGGCCCCGGCCCGGCCGGCGCGGCGGGTGCCCCGGAGAGCACGCTCGGACCGCTGTTCAGCACCTCCACCCGCAGGTAGTGGTCCGCGTAGCGCACCGTCACCTCCGCCGTCACCCCGTCCCCGTGCTTGAGCGCATTGGTCAGTGCCTCCTGGACGATCCGGTACGCCGTCACGTCGATGCCGCCGGGCAGCGGCCGCGGCTCGCCGGAGATCCGCACCTCGACCGGCAGCCCGGCGAAGGCGAACCGGTCGATCAGCGGGCTCAGCCGGCTCAGGCTGGGCTGCGGCGCGAACCCGTTCGCGGCCGGCTCCTCGCCGCCGTCCGCGGCGGGGGCGAGCAGGCCGAGCAGGTGCCGCAGTTCGGTCATCGCGTCCCGCCCGGCCGCCTCGACCGCGGCCATCGCCGCCGCGGCCTCCTCCGGCATGGTGGTCAGCACCTCGCGCGCGGCCCCGGCCTGCACCACCATCAGGCTCACGTTGTGGCTCACGATGTCGTGCAACTCGGCGGCGATCCGCGCCCGTTCGGCGTCCACGGCGGTCCGGGCGGCACTCTCCCGCTCCCGTTCCAGCAGCCAGCCGCGCTCGCCGACGGCCGCCCGGTGCAGCCGCCGCGCCCGGGCCAGCGCCACGCCCAGCCAGCAGGCCGCCGCGGCCGCCGCCCCGGCCGTCGCGAAGGCCGCCCACTCCCACCCCGATCCCCACACGGCACCAGCCTCCCAGGTCACGGCATGATCCACATCATCCGGGGGTGCCGCCCCCGTACATCCCGGGTACTACGGCCGCCCGCGGTTACACCCGGGGTGGGACGTGCCGGCGACGGCCCCGCGCCTACGGTCGTCCACCATGAGCAACGACCACGACGGGACCTCCCGGCCGGGCGACGCGCAGGTCGTCGTCGAGCTGTCCGGGGTCCACAAGGAGTTCGGCGACGCCAAGGCGCTCGACGGCGTCGACCTGCGGATCCGCGCGGGCGAGGCGGTCGCCGTGATGGGCCCCTCGGGCTGCGGCAAGTCCACCCTGCTGAACATGGTGGCCGGACTCGACCGGCCCACCGCCGGCACCGTCCGGGTGCAGGGCCAGGACCTCGGAGGGCTGAACGAGAACGGACTGGCCCTCCTCCGCCGCCGCCACATCGGCATGATCTTCCAGTTCTTCAACCTGATCGACGACCTCCCCGCCCTCGACAACGTCGCCCTGGCCGCCCAGCTGACCGGTACCAACGCCCGCCAGGCCCGCCGCCGGGCACTGGAGCTGCTGGACGAACTCGGCGTCGCCCACCGCAAGGACGTCTACCCGGCGACGCTCAGCGGCGGCGAGCGCCAGCGGGTCGCGGTGGCCCGCGCCCTGATGAACCGCCCGGCCCTGCTGCTCGCCGACGAGCCCACCGGCGCGCTGGACAGCCGCTCCGGCGAGCAGGTGATGGACCTCCTGATCGACCTCAACCAGATCGGGCAGACCCTGCTGATCGTCACCCACGACCCCGGCCTGGCCACCCGCTGCGCCAGCCGGCTGGTCGAGATGGCGGACGGCCGCGTGGCGAACGAGCGGATGCTGGAGCCGCAGTCATGACCGGCGCGGTGTGGCGGGCCTCCCGGGCGGCCGTGAAGCGCCGCCGGGTGCAGACCGTCGTGATCGGCCTCGTCGTCTTCTGCTCCACCGCGACGGTGCTGCTCGCCCTCGCGGTGATCAGCGCCGCCCGGGCGCCGTTCGACGCGGCCTTCGAGGCCGAGCGCGGTGCGCACGTCACCGCCGCCTTCGACCCGGCCAAGGCCTCGGCGGAGCAACTGGCCGCCACCGCCCACCGGCCGGGCGTCGAGGCGGCCGCCGGACCGTTCGACCAGGCCGTGGTGGAGATCCCCACGGACTGGGTCGGCCGCCCGCCCGGACCGCTGACCCTGGTCGGCCGGGCCGACCCGGCGGACGCGCCGGTGGACCGGGTGGACCTGCTGGTCGGCCGCTGGGCCACCGCGCCCGGCGAGGTGGTCGTCAACAACCCGGCCGGGGGCGCCGGGACGAGGAACCTCGGCTCTCAGCTCGTCACCAGCACGGGACTGAAGCTCACGGTCGTCGGCTTCGCGACCGGCATGAGCCAGTCCTCCGGCGGTTGGGTCACCCCCGCGCAGGCGGCCGCCCTGCACCCCACCGCCCGGCAGATGCTCTACCGCTTCACCGACGCGGCCACCGAGCAGCAGCTGACCGCCTCGCTCGGCACCGCCACCGAGGGCGCGCCCAAGGACGCCCTCACCAGCACGCAGTCGTACCTGGTGCTCAAGCAGGCCTTCTCGGCGGGCGCCGACGCCTACCTGCCGCTGATGACGGTCTTCGGCGTGCTCGGTCTGATCGTCGCCGCGCTGATCGTCGGCAACGTGGTGAGCGGCGCGGTGGTCTCCGGCTACCGGCACATCGGTGTGCTGAAGTCGATCGGCTTCACCCCGCGCCAGGTGGTCACGGTCTACCTGACCATGGTCTCGGTGCCCGCCGTCGTCGGCACCGTCCTCGGGACGGCGGCCGGCTGGGCGGCGGCGTACCCGATCCTCCGGACCGCGTTCTCCGGGATCTCGACCGGCTCCGCCGTGATCGAGCCGGCCGGCTGGCTGCCCGCCGCCACCCTGATCAGCGTCCCGCTGCTGGTCGTCCTCGCCGCGCTCGTCCCCGCCTCGCGCGCCCACCGGCTCTCCGCCGCCCAGGCCATCTCGGCCGGCAGCGCGCCGCGCACCGGACGCGGGCTGAAGGTCCAGCGCCGGCTGAGCGGCACCCGGCTGCCGCGCGCCGTCAGCCTCGGTCTCGGCCAGCCCTTCGCCCGCCCGGCCCGGACCGCGCTGACCATCGCGGCGATCGCGCTCGGGGTGGTCACCGTGACCGTGACCACCGGCCTGAGCAGCACCCTGACCAAGGTCATGGACTCGGCCGACGGCAGGACCCATGTCAACGTGCAGACCAGCCACTTCGCGGGCAGCGGGATCGAGCCCCGGCTGACCCCGGAGCAGACCGAGGCGATGCTGCACGCCGCCCCCGGCGCCGAGCGGGTCTCCGTCCGCGGGCTGGTCCGGATCGGCGTCGTCGGACAGCCCCAGCCCGTCTTCGCGAACTTCTACGGCGGCGACGCCATGGTCGACCACCGGCGGCTCGACGTGGTCGAGGGCCGCCCGGCGACCGGGCTGAACGAGGTCGAGGCCGGGCCGGCCTTCCTCGACCAGCACGGGATCAAGCTCGGTGACCGGCTCACCCTGGTCCTGGACGGCCGGCAGACCACCGTCACCGTCGTCGGCGAGGAGATCCAGGGCAACGCCAACTCGATCTCCTCGAACGACGCCACCAGGGCCCTGCTCACCCCCGACCCGCACGTGGTCGAGTACGACGTGCGGCTCGCCGACGGCGCCGACGCCGAGGCGTACCGGAAGGCCGTCACGGCCGCCGACCCGAGCCTCTCGTCCTCGGTCGTCACGGCGGGTTCGGCAGGGCCCGTCGTCGCGATCAAGACCTTCAGCACGACCTTCAGCGTCCTGCTGTCGGTGGTCGCCGCGCTCGGCGTCTTCAACACCCTGCTGCTCACCATCCGCGAGCGCCGCCGCGACCTCGGCATGCTGAAGTCGATCGGGATGACGCCCCGGCAGGTCGTCGCGATGACGGTCACCTCGGTGGCCTGGCAGGGCGTGGTCAGCGGCATCGTCGGCATCCCGGTCGGGGTGGTGGTGCACCGGCTGATCGCCGAGAACGTCCGGATCATCAACTTCCCGGAGGCGACGATGGACGTCTGGGGCGCCCCGCTGCTCGTCGGCCTCGCCCTCGCCGGCGTCGCGATCGCCGTCCTCGGCGCGCTCGTCCCGGCGCGCTCGGCGGCCCGGCTGCCGATCGCCGAGGTGCTGCACAACGAGTGAGCCCGCGGGCCCCGCCGGGGGCGAGCGGTGGGCGGCCGGTCGGGACTCCCGACCGGCCGCCCGTGTTGTCCGAGCTTGCGGAATCCCGCGCCGCGTGTGTCATACCGGCTGACGCATGCTCAATCACCGCTGTGCGGACGCCTATCATCGCGCCATGGCCACCGCTGAGCTGATCCGCATCGTCTCCCGCTCCTCACCCATGGCGCTCGCCCAGGTCGAGCGGGTCCGCACCGAACTCGCCGCCCTGCAGCCGGGCCTGCGCACCGAGGTGGTGCCCGTCACCACCTCGGGCGACCGCTGGACGGGTGATCTCGCCCAACTCGGCGGCAAGGGCGCCTTCACCAAGGAGGTCGACGCGGCGCTGCTCGCCGGGGAGGCCGACGTCGCCGTGCACTGCCTCAAGGACGTACCCGCCGACCGGCCGCTGCCCGCCGGCACCGTCTTCGCCGCCTACCTGCGCCGCGACGACATCCGCGACGCCCTCGTCCACCCCGGCGGCCTGCCGCTGGCCGCCCTCCCGCCGGGCACCCGGATCGGCACCTCCTCCGTCCGCCGGGTCGCCCAGCTCGCCGCCTCCCACCCCCATCTGGAGTGCGTCCCGATCCGCGGCAACGCCAACAGCCGGCTCGCCAAGCTGGACGCCGGGGACGTCGACGCACTGCTGCTCGCCGTCTCCGGCCTGGAGCGGATCGGCCGGCCGGAGCGGATCACCGAGGTGCTCGGCATCGAGGCGATGTGCCCGCCGATCGGCGCCGGCATCCTCGTCCTGCAGTGCCGCGAGGGCGACACCGCGACCATCGAGGCGGTCACCGGCCTCGGCCACCGCGACACCTGGCGCGAGGCGGCGGCCGAGCGGATGTTCCTGCACGCGCTCCAGGGCCACTGCAACAGCCCGATCGCCGGCTACGCCCGGGCCGAGCGGGACGGCCGCCTCTCGCTGCGCGGCCGCGTCTTCACCCCGGACGGCAAGCGGGTGCTGGACGCCCACGAGTGGGCGGGCGCGCTCAGCCCGGAGGACCTCGGGACCTCGGTGGCGCTGGCGCTCAAGCGGCAGGGGGCGCAGGAGCTGATCTCCTCGATCCCGCACTGAGGCCCGGCCTCCGGGCCAGGGGTGCCGCGGTCGGTTTTTCCCCGTCGGAGCGAGAACCGGGCGGGTGCCCGGGGCGTCCGTCTGAGGCGTGATCAGTACGGTGCTCGGCGGGATGCCGATGTTCTGGCCCGGGCTGCTGCTCTCGCTGGTGCCCGCGGCCCTGTGGAACCGGCCGGTGGGGCGGTTGCTGCGAGCCCACTGGGTGGTGGGCTTCGTGCTGCTGCTCGGCCTCGGCGGGGTGGTCGTGGCGACGCTGCTGCCGGACGCCTTCCGGCTCACCGAGGGCGCCGTCCGGCACTGCGCCGTGGAGGGCGGCAGGCCGCGCTCGCCGTACGAGCTGCTGCACGTGCGGCACATCGAGCTGAAGCTGGCGACCTACGCCCCGGTCGGCTTCGCGGCCGCGCTGGCCGGGACGCGGCGGCGGGCGGTGGTGGCGCTGGTGGGTGCGGCGGTGCTGCCGTTCGCGGTGTCGGCGGTGCACTACGCGGTGCCGGCGATCGGGCGGGCCTGCGATGTGCAGGACGTCTGGGACGGGGTGCAGGGGGTCGTCCTGGGGGCGGCGCTGGGGCTGGTGGCGGGGCCGCTGGTGCGGGCGGTGCGGTCGCGGTCGCGCGCTGTCTGAGCTACTGGTCGAGGAGCGGGAAGAGCCGGGCGACGGCGGCGACCGGGCGGGCCCCGGCGGGCCGGGTGGCCGGGTCGGTGTCGCGACCCCGGTAGCGGGCCAGCACCCGGCGGAACTCCTCGGCGACGGCGGCCAGTTCGGCGGGGGTCAGATGGACGACGGCGCTGAACGCCTCGTCCTGCTGCCACTCGGCCGGGGCCTCGGCGCGCCGGGCGAGCCAGTGCCGGTGGCTCTCGTCCTCCAGACCGCGCGCCAGTTCGCCGAACCCGCCGTCGGTCTCCGCCCGTCGGGCTGTCGGCAGCCGCCACGGCCGGGCCCGCCCGTCGGTGGCCGGGGCCTCCTCGATCAGCCCGTACCGGGCCAGTTGCCGCAGGTGGAACGAGCAGAGGCCCGAGCTGAGGCCGAGCCGGGCGGCGGCCTCGGTGGAGGTGACGGTGCCGTGCTCGGCGAGCAGTTCCAGCAGCGCGGTGCGGACGGCGTGCTCGGGGAGGGAGCCGGTTCTGACGAGGTCTTCGGTCACTTTGCAAAGTCTGCTACTTTGCAAAGCTGACAGCAAGTCCATCGAGGGAGTGCCTGTGTCCGAGCTGCGCGAACGCCCGACCGTCCTGCGGATCACCGAGGTGGGGGAGGAGATCCTGCGCCGCACCTGCCGCCCGGCCACCGAGGAGGACTTCGGCAGCGAGCGCCTCGCCCGGCTGATCGACGACATGTTCGCCACCATGCACGTCGCCGACGGCTGCGGCCTCGCCGCCAACCAAGTGGATGTCGACCTGCGCCTGTTCGTCTACGACTGCCCCGACGACGACGGCGTCCGGCACATCGGCCACATCCTCAACCCGGTGGTCGAGGAGCAGGAGCCCGGGCGCGCGCTCATCGAGGAGACCGAGGGCTGCCTCTCCGTCCCCGGCGCCAACACCGGGCTCGCCCGCCCGGCCCGGACCGTGGTGCGCGGGTTCAACCAGCACGGCGAGCCCGTCACCATCGAGGGCACCGGCTACTTCGCCCGCTGCCTCCAGCACGAGACCGACCACCTCAACGGCGGGCTCTACATCGACCGGCTCTCCGCCCGCGACCGCAAGCGGATGATGAAGCAGACCGCCGACCGCCGGGAGAAGGTCTTCGCCGAGCGCGCCACCAGGGCCGCCAAGGCCGCGCGTTGACCGACCCCGCGTCGAACGACCCCGCGCACCTCGCCGCCGTCCGGGACTCCTACGACACCGTCGCCGCCGACTACCTCCGCCTCGTCGTCCCGCCGGAGGGCATGGACCCGGTGTCCCGGGCGATGCTCGCCGCCTTCGCCGAGCTGGTACGGGAATCGGGCGGCGGCGAGGTCGCGGACCTCGGCTGCGGACCGGGGCGGGTGACGGCGTACCTGGCGGGGTTGGGGCTGTCGGCCTTCGGGGTGGACGTGTCCGGCGGGATGGTCGCGCTCGCCCGCCGGGCCCACCCCCGACTGCGCTTCCTGCACGGCTCGATGGCCGCACTCGACCTGCCCGACGGCGCCCTCGGCGGCATCCTCGCCTGGTACTCCGTCCACCACACCCCGGCAGATCAACTGCTCGGGCTCTTCACCGAGTTCGCCCGCCTCCTCGCGCCCGGCGGCCACCTCCTCCTCGGCGGCCACGTCGGCGAGCCCCAACTGCTGCGCCCGGCCCGGGCGTACGGCCACCCGGTGACGTACGCCTCGCACCTCGTCCCGGCCGGGCGGCTCGTCGAACTCCTCGAACAGGCCGGGTTCACCGTCACGGCGCGGGTGGAACAGCCGAACCCGCAGCGGGAGGACCGCTCCTACGTGTGTTTGCTGGCCCGCGCTTCGAGCGGACGCTGAGCCCCGCACCGGCGCGGCCTGCCGGGATTCACTGGGAGGGTGCAGGCTCCCGCGCGAGCCGGCATCGGATCGGGGACGATCGAACCGTTCCCCAGCCCGGCCGATCCTTCCGCGATCCGCGACGCCGCCCGGGCGAACGGGGTCATCCGGTACGCCGAAGGAGCCGCCCCCATGAGCCGCTGCATCACGGACGTGAACATCCTCGATCCCTACGAGCATCAACCGGTTCAGGTGCCCACCGGCTGGCACAAACTCGACACCGACCTCAACAGCGGCGCGTCGGGCGACTTCCTGTACCTCGTCTACGAGCGGTGCGACCAGGACCGCCCGATCACGGACATCCGCATCCTCGTCGGGGACGAGAAGCCGTCCGAGGGCTACGAAAAGATCCCCGTGGACCTCAACAAGGGTGCTGTCGACAAGGACTCGAAACCTCATCCGCTCTTCATGGCGGTGACCCGAACGGCCGTCGCGGGGCACGGGCCCATCGAGGACCTGCTGATCACCTCCTGGGGCGAGCACGACCCGAAGGTCGAGCCGCCGTCCGGTTACAGCAGGATCGACACCGATCTGAACAAGGGCGTCGGCGGGGCGTACATCTACCTCGACCGCAGACCCGCCGCGACCACGTGAGGGCTCCCCGCTGGGCGGTCCGCGTCGCACTCGCCGCCGCCCTGGCGGCAGGTATGCCGCCCCTCGCCTCTGCCCCGTCGGCCTCGGCGGCGAACTGTCCGACGCTGGACACGCGGCTGACCTGGTACGGGGACAACCGGCAGAAGCTCCAGGAGTTCATCGACGCGTCCGGCGGCTGCACCCACCCCGGTGCGCACCCGCTGGCCCTGTTCGACTGGGACAACACGCTGGTGAAGAACGACGTCGGCGACGCGACGATGTCCTGGCTGCTGCGCAACGACAAGGTCCTCCAGCCCGCCGGTCAGGACTGGTCGACCACCAGCCGCTATCTGACCACCGAGGCCGTCGCGGCGTTGAGCGAGGCCTGCGGGGACGCCGTCGCGGCCGGGAGCCCGTTCCTCACGAACACGAACGCCGGGTGCGCGGCCGAGATCCTCTCGGTGTACGCCGAGCACACCACCACCGGCGGTGCGGCGGCCTTCGCGGGCTACGACCACCGGCGCATCAACCCCGCCTACGCGTGGGGCGCGCAACTCCTTGCCGGGCACACGCTCGACGAGGTCGCGGGGTTCGCCCGCCAGGCCCGGGCGGAGAGCCTGGCGGCGTCCCCGTCGGACTCCGCGCAGGCGATCCGCACCGTCTGGGTGCGGTACTACGAGCACATGCGCGACCTGGTCGGCACCCTGCGGCGGGCGGGCTTCGACGTGCGGGTCGTCTCCGCCTCCCCGGAACCCGTGGTGCGGGTCTGGGCCGAAGACCTGGAGTTCGCCGCCGATGAGGTGATCGGGATCCGCAACAAGACCGAAAGTGGCAAGCTGACAGCCCACTTGGCCGACTGCGGCGGCGCGCCGGCGGACTCCGTGATCACCTACATCGACGGCAAGCGCTGCTTCATCAACCAGGACATCCGCGGAATCCAGGGCCAGGCCGCCTTCCAGCGGGCGCCCGAGGCCGAGCGCCAGGCCTTCGCCGCCGGGGACTCCACCACCGACGTTACCTTCGTGGGCGATGCGACGGGACTCCGTCTGGCGATCAACCGGCAGGCGCCAGAGCTGATGTGCCACGCCTACCGCAACGAGGACGGGAAGTGGCTGGTGAACCCGATGTTCATCGACCCCCTGCCCGCCCTGCCCTGCCGGTACCCCTGCTCCACCACGGCCTACACCGGGTCGGACGGCGCGGCGGGGCCGGTGCGCGACGACGCGGGCGACGTGATTCCCGACCAGGTCGACGCCGTCCACTGAAAAGGGAAATCTTGCTCCCCGGGAAAGATTAATCCTGTACGAACTTCTGTCGATTTCCCGAAAATGCGACCCGCAGTGATCGGGCGTACGCTGACTGTGGTGCTGAAGCGCGGTCACCCGAATCGACCGCTGGGCGCCGAAAAGACACACGACCCTGAAAGGGATCCATCATGGGATTCAGTCACGTGGATGCGGTCATGGCCGTCCCTGACAAGCCGACCCAGTTCTGGGTGTTTTCCGGCAGTAAGTACCGGCGCATCGAGATCGAGGTCAAGAGCACGCACCCGTACGGGGACAGGTTCATCCAGGAGGGCTCGATCCGGTCGGACTGGCCCAGCCTGTCCGACTTCACCACGGTGGACGCCGTCATGAAGGTTCCGGACGGCAGCAACGAGTACTGGGTCTTCTCCGGTGACCAGTTCGTCCGCATCAACGTGGCCGACGGCGAACCGCACGAGGACAAGAAGGTCTACGGGCCGGCCCCGCTCAGCGAGTGGAAGAGCCTCACCCAGAACTGACGCTTCGCCGAGGCGGACCGCCCGGCCGGTTACCCGGCCGGGCGGTCCGCGCGGAGCCGCGAAAGCACCCAGGGAGACGAGAATGTCCGACAAAACAGTCCCACCCGACCTTCCGCCCTCGGTGATCGAGGCGATGAAGCGCAAGCCGCCGGCCGGAGGGCTCGGGGCGGTCAAGCACGTGGTCCTCCTGATGCAGGAGAACCGCTCGTTCGATCACTACTTCGGCAAGGGGGTCGACGGCGTGCGGGGGTTCGAGGACCGCAACATGGTCCTCCTGCCCGACGGCAAGAAGTCGGTCCTGGAGCAGCCGGGCTCACAGGGGCCGGAGCAGTGGGAGATTCCCACCGGAGATGTGGACAAAGGCCTCAACCACAACTGGGACGGCGGCCACGACGCCTGGCACGGAGGCTGGTACGACCGCTGGGTGGCGGTCAAGACGGTCGACACGATGGGCTACTACGATCAGCCCGAGGTGGTCGGGCTCTACCGGAAACTGGCTGACGCCTTCACCATCTGCGACAGCTACCACTCGTCCGTGATGGGCGAGACCACCAGCAACCGCAACTACCTCTTCTCCGGATTCGGCGGCTGGGAGCCCACCGGGGAGCGCGTGACCGGCTCCGAAGCCCACGGGCGGGAGAGGCCTCCGGGGGCCCCGGGGGCCTACAACTGGACGAGCTACCCGGAAATGCTGGAAGCCAACGGCGTTTCCTGGCAGGTCTACCAGGAGTGGGACAACTTCTACGACAACAACCTGGAATTCCATGACAGGTTCAGACGGATTGCCGCCGCCGTCCTGAAGGGGATGCCCAAGACCTACGCGAGCACGTACAACTTCTACCACCCCGTGGATAAAGACGAATTCCCTCCCGGGCCGGACGACATCAGCCAACCCGATCTCGACGCTCTGGACACCCAGGTCAAGAAGCTCTCCGATGCCGACCGGAGCCTGTTCGAGCGTGCGCTGCGCCGTCAGCGGCCCAGCAAGAACGGAGGCGGCGTCGACAACGTCCGCGGCTTCGTCCAGGCGTTCAAGGACGACATCACGGCGGGCAAGCTCCCGCAGGTGTCGTACCTGGTCTCCTCGGCGCGGGACTCGGAGCACCCCGGGAACTCGTCCCCGGGCTTCGGTCAGCAGATCGTCTACCAGGTCCTGGACGCCATCGCCTCCAAACCCGACGTGTGGGACTCCACCATCCTGTTGATCAGCTACGACGAGAACGACGGCCTCTTCGACCACGTCCCGCCTCCGGTACCGGCGCGACAGTGGGCCGACGAGTTCGTGGACAACGTGCCCATCGGGTTGGGGACCCGGGTTCCCATGATCGCGGTCTCCCCGTGGACGATCGGTGGCTACGTCAACTCCCAGGTCTTCGACCACACCTCGCAGGTCCGGTTCCTGGCGAACTGGCTGGACGTGCGCCAGCCGGCGATCAGCCGGTGGCGCCGCACGGTGGCGGGCGACCTGTCGTCGGTCTTCGACTTCGACCGCACTGCGGCTGTCACGAACCCGTACAAGGGCTCCGGCCCCCGCCCGGCGCGGCCGCTGCCCTACCAGCCCGACGCCTACGGCATGCTCGACGCCGCCGCGCAGACCTTCTTCCTGCGAATGTACAACAGCGGCAAGGCCAGTGCGCACCTCGCGCTCTACCCGTACGCCGGCGAGTACGACACCCCCCAGCACTTCGACGTCCTCGGCACCGCCGCCGAGGCCGTGCCGGTCAAGAATGGCGCCTACAACTTCACCCTCACCGGGCCGAACGGCTTCCGCCGCGAGTTCGCGGGCGAGACCACGGGTGACGCGGCGCTTGTCGATGTCGCCACGACGGCGGACGGGGCCACCCGGGAGCTGAAGCTGTCGATCGCCAACCGGGGCGCGTCGGCCCTCAAGGTGAAGCTGACTGCGAACGCTTACAGCAAGGTTCCCGCAAAGGAGTACGACGTCCCCGCGAACGGGCAGCCTGTCGTGGTGACTTGGGACACCGAGGACGCCCAGGGCTGGTACGACCTGACCCTCACCGTCGACGGGGACTCCTCCTACCGGCGCCGCTTCATGGGCCACATCGAGAACGGCAAGGAGAGTGTCAGCGGCTGACGCACGCCGGCCCGGGCCCGTACAGAGCGGATCTGTCGGGTGGGGTCGGGTGGCAGCCGGTACGCCAACGGCCCGCCGCCGGGAAGGCGGTGGGCCGTTGCGGGGAGGTCCGGAAGGTGTCAGACCTCGGTGGTGGCGGCGAACTTCACGAAGGCCGCCCAGGTGGCCGGCTCGAAGGCCAGCTGGGGGCCGCTCTTGTCCTTGGAGTCACGCACGTGGACGACACCGGGGGTGCCGGCGACCTCGACGCAGTTGGCGTCCTCGTTGGTGCTGTAGCTGCTCTTGAACCACGCCAGCTCGGCCATGCCTACCGCTCTCCCAGAATCGCTTCGATCAGGGCCAGGGACTCCCTCAGCCCCAGGGCCTGGGCCCGGATACTGCTGTACCGTGCGGCCATATTACGGACTTCCGCCGGATCCGTGATCAGACGATTCACGTGCTGCGCCGCGGCATAGCCGATCTGCGGCCGACCGGGCGGGGTCAGCAGCGCGAACGAGCCACTCATGCCCGCGTGGCTCATCCGGTCGAGCGGCATGACCTGGAGCTCGGGGCCCCGCATCTGCCCCACCTTCAGCAGGTGCTGGAGCTGCTCCTTGTGCACGTTCCACCCGCCCAGCGGGCGCCGCAGCACGCTCTCGTCGATCACCCACGTCACCACCGGCAGCGGCCAGCGGGTCAGGATCTCCTGCCGGGCCAGTCGCGCCGCCACCCACTCGTCGATCTGCTCGGGCGAGAGGATCGGCCGGCGCATCTCGTACAGGGCGCGGATGTACGCCTCGGTCTGGAGCAGTCCCGGGATCACCATCGTGTCGTAGTTGTGGATCTCGATGGCCCGGTGCTCCTCCGAGGTGAAGGCCTTGGAGTAGGCCGGGTGGCGCTCGCTCACCCGGACCTTGGCCTTCATCACGTCGTCCGCGATGACCCGCAGGGCGCCGCCCGCGTTGATGATCGGATCCACCTTCGTCAGGAACTCGATCCTCGCCGTCCGCACCCCCCGCTCCATCGCGCCGATCTGGTCCTCGCTGTAGCCGGTCAGCTTGGCCAGCTCCTTCTGCGTGATCCCGGCCCTCTCGCGGAAGTGCTTGATCAGCTTGCCCACCGCGCTGTAGAACTCCGCGACCCCGTCCGAGTTCTCCGCCGTCTCACCGTCATCGAACATCGTGCGTTCGACGCCAGCCATGTGTACCACCCGCCTTTGCGACCGATTGATCCGAGCCGACCGACAAGTCGGCCCTCCGTGTCCGTACAGGCACTCTCCGTGCTCGCCCGGCTCCTGGCCAGGGTACTTCCGCCCCGCCACGCTTACTCCCATGACGACCGAAAACCCCCTCGACAACCCCCGGTCCCGTACCGCCACCCTCATCGCCTCCCCCAAGGGCGCCGCCATCTGCCGTCGCCTGGCGCGACGTCAACTCATGGACTGGGAGCTGGACTCCACGCACACGGAACCGTTCCACTGCGCGCTGCTGATCGTCGCCGAGCTGGCCGCGAACGCGATCACGCACGGGCGTCTTCCGGGGCGCGGGTTCGAGGTTCACCTCTCGCTCACCACCTCCGTGCGCCGGGGCGCCACCCTGCGCATCGAGATCAGCGATCCCCGGGGGGACAGGCTCCCCGTCCTCCCCGCCGTCCACACCCCGAACGCCCAGACCGGCCGTGGCCTCACCCTCGTCGACGCCCTCTGCCACCGCTGGGGCACCATCCCCCGTCACCCCAACTCCAAGACCGTCTGGGCCGAACTCGACCTCGTCGAGGCCCCCGAGGCGCCCGAGGCCTCCGACGGGCCCGACGCGCCCTGAACCCCGCGAGACCCCACCGATCCTCCGAGTCACCAGGGGTGGGAAGTCGGCCCGTCCGACTTCCCACTCCTCCTGTCGATGCCCTGGGCCCGGACCATCCCAGGTTTGTGGGATGTCCCCAGGCCGACCGCCGCTGCCAGGATGTGCCGCACGGAGCCGAACGCTCCGGCCGGGCTTCGGAGTTCGGGCTCCGCGGGCTGTCGCGGGGCTGCGCCGGAGCACCCGGCTCTCCGGCAGAGAGATCCACATCCATGAAGATCCGTCGACTGGCCGCCACCGCGCTCGCCGCGGCAGTGCTGGCCCCCGTGCTCGTCCTGGCCACCGGCGCCGAGGCGAACGCCTACCCGCGGCAGCTGTCCAAGAGGGAGCAGTGCACCGCGGCGTGGAACGTCAACTACTGGTCCGGTGGCGAGTCCTTCGCCCGCGGCCAGTGGAGGGCCTGCATGGGGGGCTGACCGCCTCCGCGGCCCCTGGCGCCCCGAGCGCCTCAGCACCCCAATGGGCCACAGGGCAGGAGTGGGAAGTCGGCCGGTCCGACTTCCCACTCCTTTCTGCGTGGTGCCCGCCCGGCGTCCCGTGCCCTCTCGGCCCCCGGTGGCGTTAACCCGGTGACGATCACTCGGAACGCGAAGGAGACCGCCGTGGAACGACGTCGAATCCGCAACGCCGTCCTGGGAGCGTGCAGCGCGGCGGCGGTCATGGGAGTGCTCGTGCCGGCGCAGCCGGTCCGGGCCGCCGAGGCCTTTCCCCGCCCCGCGCTTCCGCTCGTGACGGACCAGGCGTTCCACGACGATGCCCTCCGGACGCACAACCGGTACCGTGCCGCACACAGCGCCCCGCCCCTGACGCAGGATCCCGAGCTCGTCGGGTACGCCGAGCAGCGCGTCACCCGCCTGAGCACCGGTCACAAGCTCGACCTGGTGAACGAGGGCCGGGTCAAGGGCGTGGGGGAGAACGTCTGGTGGGGCTGGATCGGGTCGGTCGAGCCGGGCACCGAGCCGGCCGCGGCACATGTCGCCGTGGACCGCTGGTACCAGCAGGGCCGCGACTACCGGTACGACCAGCCCGGCTACGACCAGAACCCGGGGACGGGCGGGTTCACCCAGGTGGTGTGGAAGGCAACGACCCGCATCGGCTGCGCCCGGGCCGCCGGCGCGGGGACGGCCGACACCAAGGACGGTCTGGAGTCGTACATCGTGTGCCTGTACAAGGAGCCGGGCAACATCGACGACCCGGCCGCCTACCGGCAGAACGTGCTGCGGCCGGTGGACGGCTGACCGCCGCCCGGGCACAGCCCCCCGGCTCGCCGGTCGTCACCGACGGAGGAAGACACGCCCTAGGAGGCCGGGCGGTCGCAGACCGCCGCGGTGCCCTGCGCGGGCGGGCGGGTGGTGCCCCGGAAGCCGCCCGCGCGGAGGATCCCGTCGATCCCGGCGTTGACCGATTCCGCGCAGCGGCGGGCCGCATACAGGTCGAGCAGGGCGCTTCTCAGGCCGGCCTGGTCGCGGGCGGTCAGTGCCTGGGCGCAGCCGCGACTGCCGTTGTCTGCCTTGGTGGTCAGCGCGTGCCAGTCGGCCCGTAGGCGCGGGTCGGCGGGCACGCGGAACCAGACCGTCTCGAACCAGGCGGCGCTCCCCCACTGGGTGCAGGCCGGCCGGAGGCGGCGGTCCAGCGCGTCCCAACTGTCCTTGGCGCCCTGGGCCTCCCGGACGGCGGCGGTCAGGCGACTGTCGTACGAGACCGCCATGTCGATGAGGTCGTCGCCGCTGAGGCGGTACCAGGCCCGGATCTGCCGCACGCGGGTCAACTCCGACCGCGGCGGGTCCGGGAGCCCCCAGAACTGCACCAGGGAGCGCTGGGACGTGAGCTCGTTGACCATGAAGCCCAGCTGGTACCTCCTGAAGCCGCCGTCCGCCGCGGTGCCCGCGACCGCCACGACGCACAGCAGGATCACCGCGAGGCGGCGTGCGCGCGGTCCACGGGCTCCCTGCCCACCGGCCTGGGGCTCGGGGTGGACGGAGACGCGTGCGTCAGGCCGCCGTCGACGGCGGACGGCCGTGACGGCGGCAGCGGTGAGCGCGGCGACGACGGCGGTGAGCCCGGAGAGGACGAGGGCGTTGTTCAGCACGAATGTGAACGGGAACAACGGCCTCCACCAGGCCGGCCGCCAGGCGCAGCTGTCCGAGAGGACGTTGAGCGGGGCGACGCAGCCGTCCACCGAGACGAGGAGCGTCATCGCGGCGGCCCCCAGCACGGTCGCCGTCCCGGCGGCGGTCAGGGCGCCCAGCAGCCGGAAGCGCCGGTCGGCGGCGCTCGCCACGGCGGCGGCCAGGCCTGCGGGCAGGCAGAGCGCCGTCAGCAGGAGGCACGCGTACCGCAGGGCGTAGAGCCCGCCCCGCGCGTCCGGTACCGGCTGCGCGGTGTGGATCCAGGCCTGGACGCCGACGACGGCCAGGCTCGCCAGTGCTCCGCCCAGCAGTCCGGGCAGCACGACCTTGCGCAGCGGCGCCACGGGACGTTCCGGCCGGGGCGCCCGGTCCGGCATCCAACGAGGGGTCCGGACCGCGGTGCCGGACGCCCAGGCGAGCAGCGGCACGACCCACAGGACGATGACGGCCAGTGAGCCCATCGGTGTGTCGGCGACGTTCGACAGCTGCGGCAGCACCGTGGCGATGCCGGGAATCCTGGTCAGGTCCCCGGTCGGGGCTTTGGAAGGAAGCCACTGCAGGACGGACTGGGCGACGGCCTGGGCGCCCGGGAAGTCCCTGTTCAGCGCCGTGGCTCCGGCGAGCATCCACCAGGTGAGCCACGACGTCATGGCGACGCAGCCGGCGGCCAGGCAGAGCGTGAGCGCGGGGCGCGGGGTCCGGCCTCGTGAGGTGCGGGTCCACAGGTGCGCGCACTGGGTGGTCCACCAGCCGAAGGCCGCTCCCGCCGCCACCGGTACCAGCAGGACCAGCGGCCGCTGCGGTTGCCAGGCCCAGCCCGCGCCCCAGCCGCTGAGGACCAGGCCGGCCGACATGCCGGC
This sequence comes from Kitasatospora sp. NPDC048715, assembly GCF_043198905.1. Taxonomy (NCBI): domain Bacteria; kingdom Bacillati; phylum Actinomycetota; class Actinomycetes; order Kitasatosporales; family Streptomycetaceae; genus Kitasatospora; species Kitasatospora sp. NPDC048715. The sequence continues at coordinate 96,268 of NZ_JBICVH010000022.1, forward strand.
GCCCAGCCACCCCCCGGCCCACGCCCCGGAGGGCACCCGGGTTCCGGTCAGGACGGCGTACACCACCGCCCGCCACAGGGCGACGACGATCACGCCGGTCACCAGGGCACCGGGAACGATGACGAGCAGCGTCATCAGGTTGTTGGTGAAGTTCACGCGGTACGGCGCGATCTGCCGGAGCACCTGCTGCACGGCCAGGACGGGCACGGTGCCGATGAGGAAGAGCGGCAGGACCGAGGTGCGGAACAGCGGGGCGGGATCGACCAGGGCCCCCTGGCGCAGGCCCCACCGTGGATGGGTGCGCCACAGGTCGAGGAAAGCGTCGAGCAGGCGGCGCACCGCGCTCCCGGACGGTGCGGCGCCGACGGACCAGCCGTGCGGGTCCGCGCCCCAGCGCACCGCGGCCAGGTCGGCGTAGATCTCCCGACTGCGCAGCGCGTCGGAGCGGGCGAGGTACAGCAGCACGACCATGACGACGGCCAGCGCCACGGCCCGGTCCAGCTGCGGCACCCGGCCGTCCGCCACCACGCCGTAGATCACGTAGCCCAGGCAGAGCACGTACGGCAGCAGCACCAGTGCGAGGAAGACCCGCCACAGGGCGACCGTGAGGTACGTCAGGGTGACGTCCCGGTTGGCGATGTGGGCGAGTTCGTGCAGCAGCACCGCCCGGAACCGCTTCGGATCGCGCCGCCGGACGGCGAGCAGGCCGCCGTGCAGGCAGACGACCGGGCGGCGGGTGCGGCCGAAGACCACCGCGCTGACCGAGGCGGCCGCGGGGTCGACCACCACCCGGGGCGTCGGCGCCACGCCCGTCGCCGTGCACAGTTCGGTGAGCAGGGCGAGGAGTTCGCCGTCCGGATCGACCGCGGCCAGCGGGATGACGCGGCCGCGCCGGGCCTTCCAGTGCGGCAGCGCGGCGAAGAGCAGGGCGGCCACCACCAGCAGGAGCAGCGGCCAGGCGGCCACCTGCCACCACGGCGGCGCGGGCGCCCACAGGGACAGGCAGAAGCGGGAGGCGGTGACCTGGCCGGAGATGCTGAGCGACGTCTTCCAGTAGCTGCCGTCAGCCGGGTCCACGCCCGCGGCGAGGCTGCACCCGGACTCGTCCCCGTCGGCCAGGACCCTGACCACTTCGAGGATCATGGCGCCGCCGGCGGTGAGCATCAGGAGCAGCAGGACGACGAACCGGGGGCCCGTGCCCGCGCCGAGGACCCTTTCGTCGATCCGCGGCCGTCCGGGCGGCGCCCCGGTGGCGTTCACCTAGTCCTGCCCGGTGCCGGTGGGGTCGGTGGGGGGCTCCGGGGCCGGTGGGGTGGGCGGAGTGGGCGGGTCCAGTGCGCGGGACAGGGCCAGCCGGGCCACGACCCTGTCGGCGATCTCCTCGGTGAGATCGGGCGCGAGGCCGCGCTGCTCGCCCGCCGTCAGGAGCAGGGCCCGCACCTCGGCCAGCTGCTCCCTGGTCAGCGGCTGGAGCTCGGCCGCGCGGGCCGGTCGCCGGAACAGCCGCCGCACCAGGCCCGTGGCCCCTCGTGAGGCGCGGTCCACCGTCGTGGCCACCATCCGCTGCGCCACCTCGTCGAGCACCAGCCAGACGACGGGCGTCACCAGGGCGGCGACCTCCCCGATCCCGAACCCCAGCGGCTCGCGCCGCCCTCCACCGCGGCTCAGCCGCCGCACCACCGTGGCGTCGTCGAAGCGGCGGAGCCCCTCCACCAGGAACAGTTCCTCCGGTGCGAGGGTCTCCACGACCGATCGCACCACGTCACGCACCAGCACGGTCGGCCGGCCGTCGCCGGTCATGTCGGTTCCGGATCCCACTCGTCCCCCAGACCTTCGAGAATCCTTCCGGCCCGCATGAGGTCGGCGCGCCGGATCGTCCACTGTGGCACGGGATGTGACGGTCGGGCAGGACTTTTCCCGAGCCTGCTCCATCCGCTCACGGAGCCTGCGGACGTCCCGATCGAGCGGGTGCTGCGGAGCCGGGTGCTGCGGAGCCGGGCGCTGCGGAGCCGGGCGCTGCGGAGCCGGGTGCTGCGGAGTCGGGCGTGACGGAGCCGGGCGTGACGGCCCGGGTCAACGGGAAGCCGGATCCGCTCCCGTGGCGGCGGTCGGTGGCCGGATCGGTTCCGGGCGGGTCGGCGCCGCCCCGCGTGTGCGCAGTTCCCGCAGGTCGTGCGGGGTGTTGACCGCGCACCAGAAGCCGTCGGCGCGGTATCCCGCCAGCTGCCGCAGCCGCACCAGGTGCGGGAGAGTCGTGTTCGCGTGGTCCCCCCGGTCCGGCAGCAGGGGGACGACGCCGGGCTCGAAGGCGTACACGCCACCGTTGACCGTGCAGACGGGCGGGGGCGGCGCGGCGAGTTCGGCGACCCTCCCCAGGGCGTCGCAGCGGACCGTGCCCCGGGGCAGCCGGGGCGGGACCAGCGCGACCGTGGCCAGTACCCCGCATCGCAGGTGGTGGGCGCCCAGCGCGGTGAGGGGAAAGTCGGCCCAGATGTCGCCGTAGACGGCGAACCACGGTTCCCGCGGCGCCGGAAGTGCGCGGGCGGCGAGTTTCAGTCCTCCGCCCCGCCCCAGCGGGGAGGCCTCCACGACCACGGTGGTGCGGATCGGCAGGGTCGCCGTGCGTACGTAGTCGGTGATCACCTGCGAGCGGTAGCCCGCCGAGACCACCACCGTCTCCACGCCCGCGTCGGCGAACCGGTCGATCTGGTGGCGCAGCAGCGGTGTGCCGTTCACCTCGACCATCGTCTTGGGGCGCAGGTTCGTGTGCGGGGCGAGTCGCCTGCCGCGTCCGCCCGCGAGGATCACGGCCTGACGGATCGGAGCGCAGGCGTCCGGCGATGACATTCCCGACCTCCCGGGAGCGACGGCGCGGCGTCGGAGCACCGGCCGCGAGGCGCGGGCGGAGCGGACGACTGCGACGAGGGTAGCCCCCGATACGCAGTTGGAGAGGCAACCGGCCCGCTCGCCGGGCAGGACGGCGGCTGCGCCTCCTGCGCCTCCTGCGCCTCCTGCGTCTCCTGCGTCTCCTGCGTCTCCTGCGTCTCCTGGGCCTCCTTCGCCGACGACCGGCCGCCCCCCTGCGCCACCCCTCCGGGCCGACCCTGACGGAAGGTCGGGGAACGACGGCTCCCCGCCCCTGATGTCCGGGGCGGCCGGGGCCGGAAGACTCGTCGCCGGGCCGGGAACCACCGGTCCGGACGACGACCATCCTGGAGCCGGACCCGCATGAACGCGCACACGAACCGCACCCGTTGGGCCGTCCTGGCCGCCGCCGGCGCCCTCGCGGCCGCGCTGACGGTCGGGGCGGGCAGCCCGGCCCTCGCCACGACGCCCTCCGTCGCCGCCCCGGCGGCGGCGAGCCCGTCCGCACTGCCGCCGCTGGACCCGGCGGCGCTCCGGGCCGCCCTCGCCCAGCGGCCCGCCGCCGACGTGTCCGCCGCGTTCCTGCGGGTCACCGGTTCCGCCGGGAGCTTCGAGGGCGCCTCGGCGGAGAGCGGTATGCGGGTGGACCCGCACGGCCGGTTCCGGATCGGGTCGATCTCGAAGGTCTTCACCACCACCGTCGTCCTCCAGCTCGCCGGCGAGGGCCGGATCGACCTCGACGGCGCGGTCCGGCAGTACCTCCCGGACTTCCCCTACGCGTCGGTCACGGTGGGGCAGTTGCTCAACCACACCAGTGGACTGCCCGGCGGCTCCAACGTGCCCTGGGGTGACGGCACCACCGGCTGGTTCGCCGAGCACCGGTTCGACTCCTTCACCCCCGAGGAGGTCCTCGCCACGATGGCCGGGCAGCCGCTGGGCTTCACGCCCGGCAGCGCCCAGCAGTACAACGGCATGAACACCTTCGTCGCCGGGCTGATCGTGGAGAAGGTCACCGGCCACCGCTACGCCGACGAGCTGCGCGACCGGATCGTCCGCCCGCTCGGCCTGCACGACACCTCCCTCCCGGACGCCGACGACCCGCGGCTGCGGCACCCCGCGACCCGCCCGTACCTGACCGTCCCCGACGCGGACGGCGGCTCGCACCGGGTGGACGTGACCGAGCAGAGCCCGTGGCCCTGGGCCGAGGGCGGCATGATCTCCAGCGCCCCCGACCTGGACCGCTTCATGACGGCGCTGTTCCGGGGCCGCCTCCTGCCGCCGGCCCAGCAGGAACTGCTGTTCACGGTCCCGGCGGTGCCCATGGCCGGACACGGCGGCCACTGCCCGGACGGCACGGCCTGCATGAGCACGGGCCTCGAACGCCTCACGGCCGGCGGCATCGTGGTCTGGGGCAAGACCGGGTCCCGGCCGGGCTCCACCAGTGGTGTCTTCGCGACCCAGGACCTCGCCCGCAAGGTCGTGTACTCGGTCGACCCGACCGCGCTGAACGGCGCCGAGACCCCGTACCTCCTCGGGCTGCTGACCACCGCGTACGGCCTGGGGTCCAAGGGCTGACGTCCGTTCTCCACCGCTGGGCCGACGGCGGGTTGGCTCGCGCGGGGGAGGCGGGCGGGCCGTGCGGTGGACGTGCGGCGGGGGTGGTGTCCGGGACGGTGGAGCCATGCTGAAGGACATCCCGGTGGGCGACACCGAACGCCCCGTTCCCCGTTGGGCCCTGCGACTGGCCAAGGCCCTCCCGTTGATCGTGCTGCCGCACTGCCTGTGGCGCCTGCCGTTCGCCTTCGACTTCCGGATGGGCACCGTCGACCCGGCCGCCCCGCCCTACGTCTGGTGGGCCGCCCCGTACGTGATCGGTCTGAGCGTGGTCACCGAGGCGCTGACGCTGCTGACCCTGGGGCTGGTCAGCGGCTGGGGCGAGGTGTTCCCGCGCTGGGTGCCCGTGCTGCGGGGCCGGCGGGTGCCGCCGCTCGCGGCGCTCGTCCCGGCCGTGCTCGGGGGCCTGACCCTGGTGGCCCTCTTCGACGGCATGCCGCTCGCCTGGCTGGGCGTGTTCGCGGAGGTCGGCTACAGCAACGGCTGGTGGATGCTCCTGGGCCGGATCTGCACCTCGACGGCGATGTTCTGGGGGCCGATCACCCTCGCCCTCGCCTGGGCCTACCACCGCCGCCGCCGGCCGGGCATCGCGTGAGTCCGCCCCCGCCCCCCGCGCGCCCGCCCCCGCACCGCGCGGGGGCGGGCGCGCGGGCCACTACGACACCCGAGCTTCCGCCCCGGCCCGTCCGGGCCTCACCACTGCGCCACCCGGTAGTCCTTGAGGAACACCCCCGACACCGGGTCCCCGGCCTCGCCGCGGACGATCGGGTCGTAGACCCGGGCCGCGCCGTCCACGATGTCCAGCGGGGTGCGGAACCCCTGGGCGGCGAGGTGGGCCTTCTTCGGGGCCGGGTTCTCGTCGGTGATCCACCCGGTGTCGACGGCGCACATGTGCACGCCCCGGGGGGCGAGTTCGGCCGCGCTGGTACGGGTGAGCATGTTGAGCGCGGCCTTCGCCATGTTGGTGTGCGGGTGCCGGGCGGTCTTGTTGCGGACGGCGAACCGGCCCTCCACCGCCGTGACGTTGACGATGTAGCGGGCGGGGTGCGGGGAGGCCAGCAGCAGGGGCAGCAGCCGGTCGCAGAGCAGGGCCGGGGCCAGCACGTTGACCAGCTGGGTCTCCAGGACCTCCGCCGGGTCGAGCGAACCGAGCACGGCGGACCAGGAGTTGGCGGGCGCGAGGTCGGGCAGCAGCCCGGACTCGTCGGTGAGGTCCAGCAACGACCCGGCGCCGGAGGAGAGCCGGGCGAGGCCGGCGACCGGCCGGAACCCGGGGGCGTGCTCGATCGCCCGGCGGTCGGCGGCGGGCAGGGCGTCCAGCTCGCCGGCGGCCAGCGGCGCGTACGACTCGGGCGGGCGGCGCAGGGTCTGGGCGGCGTTGTTGACCAGGATGTCGAGCGGGCGCCCGTCGGCGCGCAGCCGGTCGGTCAGACCGATGACCTGGCGCGGGTCACGCAGGTCGATGCCGACCACGCTGAGCCGCTCCCACCACTGCCCGCTGCCCTCGGCGGCGCGGAAGCGGCGGACGGTGTCCTGCGGGAACCGGCTGGTGACGATCAGCTCGGCGCCGTCGCGCAGCATCATCAGGGCGAGCTGGAAGCCGATCTTCACCCGCCCGCCGGTGAGCAGCGCCCGGCGCCCGCGCAGGTCGGTCCCCAGGGCGCGGCGGGCGGTGTTGTCGGCCGCGCAGTCCGGGCAGAGCATGTGGTAGAAGCCGTCGACCGAGCGGTAGGCCTGCTTGCAGACGTAGCACTTGCGCGGGACCAGCAGCTCGCCGACCGGTCCGTCCGCGGCGGCCAGCGGTGCGTCCTCGCGGCGGGTCCGGCTGCCGGTCGCGGTGGTGGCGAGCAGGTCGGCGTCGGCCTGCCGCACGGCCTGCCGGGCCTCCTGGCGGCGGCGCTTGCGGCTCTCCATGACGAAGGAGCCGAGCTGCCGCTCGGCGTGCAGCCGGGTGCGGTCGTGGGCGGGGAGGGCGCGCAGCCGGCCGAGGGTGCGGCTGAACGCGGCGAGTTCCTCGGCGGTGAGGCCCGCCGCCCCGGCGGCGTCGCTCGCCGGATGGATGGTGATCAGCTGGTGATGGTCGTCCCGGACCGTCATGTCCGCCCCCTCGTGCCGTACAGGTGGGAGGGACTGTAGTGGACGGCCCGGGACGATGAGATGCCAATTTCCGCTGGTGGGCGGTGGGCGGTGGGCGGTGGGCGGCGAGCGGTGGGCGGCGGACGCCGGGTCCGCCGCCGGGTCCGCCGTCGGGGCCGTCGCCGCGGGCGTGGGCTCAGCCCGCGTACTGGCCGAGGATCTTCGCGAACTCGTACGGCTGCTGCGGGATGTTGGTGCACTTGGACAGCGAGCCACCGGTGCAGGCGTTGGCGTCCCGGGTGGCGTCCCAGAAGGACACCATCCCGAGGTGGTTCTGCCGGGCGAAAGCCACCAACTGCTGGGCGTCGGCCTGGTTGTAGACCTGGTGGTCGTCGTTCTCGCCGATCATCGGCGTGACGCCGACCATGGCCCACAGCTGGGCGTCGGTCCTCGCCGGGTAGAGGGCCTTGAGCTGGCCGAACAGCGACTGCGCGGCCTGGACGGCGGCGTTGCCGTAGTCGGTCCCGCTCCGGTAGTAGTCCATCGCCATGATGTTGACCACGTCGACGGCCACCCCGGCGTCCCGGGCGGACTTGACGATGGCGACGCCCTCGGCGGTCAGGCCCTCCGGCAGGACGGGCAGGGTGAAGGAGACCTTGAGGCCCGGGTGGGCCTGCTGGAGCTTGGCGAGCGCGGCGGAGCGGCGGTCGTTGGCGGCGGTGTCGGCGATGGCCGCGCCCTCGATGTCGAAGTCGACGTAGCGCAGGTTGTAGGCGTTCACCACGGCGTCGTACTCGGCGAACAGCGAGTCCACCGTGGTGCAGGCGGCGGCGAGTTCGGTGCCGGCGGCGCCGCCGAAGGAGACCTTGACGTCGCCGCCGGCCGCGCGCAGCGCGTCCACCTGGTCCTTGGCCCAGGCGGTGCGCGGGTCGTAGGCGTTGAACCAGCTGGCCTTGCAGCCGACGCCGGTGACGAAGCCCATGGTGTAGCCCTTGAGGCCGCCGGCCTTGGCCAGGTCGGGCATCGAGGGGGTGGGCCAGGCGCCCATGTCGATGTACGGGGCGACCGGGAGCGCGACGTTCGGCGCCGGGGTGGTCGGTCCGCCGGTGGGCGTGCCGGTCGGGGTGCCGGTCGGGCCCGGCGGGGTCGAACTCGGCGGCGGGGTGGTCGGGTTGCCGCCGCCGGGGCCGGTCAGCGCGATGTCGTCGGCGAGGTAGCCGCCCTGGCCGTACCAGCCGTGCAGGTACACGGTGACGCTGGTGGTGGCGGGCCCGGTGGTGAAACTCGTGGACAGCTGCTGCCAGCCGGGGCCGCCGGCGGTCCAGGTGGCCGGGTCGGTGAAGCCGCTGCCGGTCGCGCCGAGGTAGACGTACTGCCCCTGCACCCAGGCGCTGAGGGTGTACTTGGTGTTGGGCTGGACGGCGACGCTCTGGCCGCACTGCGCGGTGTCGCTCGCGCCCACCGCCCCCTTGAGTGCGTACGTCCCGCTGTGCGCACCGGAGTTGACCACGCTCCCGGTGCCGGCGGAACAGCTCCAGGGGCCGACCGCGCCGCTCTCCAGGCCGCCGTTGGCGAGCAGGTTGCCGTCGGCGGCGCCGGCGTTCCCGGCGAGGACGGCCAGGCCGCCGGCGGCGAGCGCGGTGGCGGCGGCGAGGCTCAGCAGGGTGGTCCGGCCGGCGGGGCGGCGGTGCGTGGGGGCGTGCAGGGGCGCGCTGGGCATGGGGGTGCCTCTCGGGACGTGGTGGGGCCGCCCGCGCCGCGAGGGGGGAGACACGGGGCGGGCGGCGGCCTGGGGGTGTTCCGGGCGTGGGGAGCGCGGTGCGGGGGAGTGCGGTGCGGGGGAGTGCGGTGCTGAGCATCAAACTGGACTAGACCAGCTGTGCACGTCAAGCACTTCCCGGCCCCGGACGCCCCACCGGGGGCAGGTTTTAGGAACGGTTAAGACGGCGACGGGGCGGGCTTCGAAAGGGACTTGACCTGGAGTGCACTCCAAGGTGAAAGCTGAGGGCATCGAACGCGCCACCACGCGAACCACTGCTGCGGCCACCGCCACGGAAGCCGCGGAATCCACGATGGGAGCACCCTCATGCGCAACGCCCCGTTCGGTACCGGCGGCCCCGAGATCGGCGTCATCGGCCTCGGCTGCATGGGCATGACCTGGGCCTACGACATGGGGAGCCGGGACGACGAGAACTCCGTCCGGGTGATCCGGCAGGCGCTGGACCTCGGCGTCGGCCTGATCGACACCGCCGACATGTACGGCCCGTACACCAACGAGGAGGTGGTCGGCGCCGCGCTGGCCGGGCCGTACCGGGAGCGCGCCTTCCTGGCCACCAAGGTGGGCATCGTGCCGGGCGGTGCGGGCCAGCAGCAGCGCAACGGCCGGCCCGAGCACGTGCGCCGCTCGATCGACGAGAGCCTGCGCCGGCTGGGCACCGACCACGTCGACCTCTACCAGCTGCACCGGGTCGACCCGGACGTCCCGATCGAGGAGACCTGGGGCGCGTTCGCCGAGGCCGTCGCGGCCGGCAAGGCCCGGAGCATCGGGCTCTCCGAGCCGACGGTCGAGGAGATCAAGCGGGCGCAGTCCGTGCACCCGGTGGCCTCGGTGCAGTCCGAACTGTCGCTGTGGACCCGGGACGTGCTGGCCGAGGTGCTGCCGTACACCGAGGAGCAGGGCATCGCCTTCCTGCCGTTCTCGCCGCTCGGCCGGGGCTTCCTGACCGGCGGCATCACCTCCTTCGACGAGCTGGCCGCCGACGACTTCCGCCGCCGGCTGCCGCGCTTCCAGCAGGACGCGCTGAAGGCCAACCTGGCGCTGGTCGAGAGGGTCCGGGCGGTCGCCGGACGGACCGGCGCCAGCCCCGCGCAGGTGGCGCTGGCCTGGGTGCTGGCGCAGGGCCGGTACGTCTTCCCGATCCCGGGCACCCGGACGCCGCGCTACCTGGTGGACAACGTGGGCGCGGCCGGGATCGAACTCTCGGCGGCGGACCTGGCCGAGCTGGACGCGCTCCCGGCCGCGACCGGCGAGCGTTACTGACGGGGCGCCGCGAGCGCGGGCGGTGCCGGCGGATCGGTGCTCGCCGGGGGCCGGTGCCGCGCCGGGGGCCGGGAGCCGGTGCCGCGCCGGTGGTCGGTGCGGCGCCGGGAGTCAGCGCTCCATCACCCACACCAGCTGCCGTCCGGTCTCGCCCGGAGCCCGGACGGCGGTCTCGGCGACCCGGTCTAGCCGGTAGCCGAGCTTGCGCGGGACGGCCGCGCTGGCGCCGTTCGCCCGGTCGCAGCGGATCTCCACCCGGGTGATCCCGGGCAGTGCCAGCGCGGCCTCGGTCAGCGCCCCGGCCGCGGCGGTGGCGATGCCGCGGCCGACGTGCCCGGTGGCGACCCAGTAGCCGATCTCCAGCGCGCCCGGCCCGATCCGCCCGTGCAGGCCGAAGGCGCCGATCACGCCGCCGGGTTCGGCGTCCAGGCCGGCCAGGTACATGAAGTCGGTGCCGGCCTCCCAGGCGGCCGCGCCGGCTCTGGTCAGCTCGGCGGTCCGGGCCCGGGAGGGGGCCTCGGCCGCCCACTCCATCCAGGGCCGCAGGTGGTCCAGGTTGGCGCGGACGGCCCGGTTCAGCGCGGCCGCGTGGGTGCTGCGGCGGCGCCGCAGCCAGAGGCCGCCGGGCAGCCGCAGCCGTTCCGGCGGCCGCCCGGCGGTCACCGCCGCCACCGGCGGGGCGAGGCCGCAGGACCGTGACTGTGCTTGGCTCATGACGGCGATTATGTCCTTGGCCGGGACCTGTCACCATCCGATGTCCCCCCGGTGGCGGGCGCGCCCGCCCGCGCCCCGGCGCGTCAGAGCCGGACCATCACCTCGTCGAGCTCCTTGCGCCGCAGGTCCGGCACGCGCGCCCCCTCGGCCGGGTAGCCGACCGGGATCACGTACGCCGCGCGCTCCTCCGCCGGGCGGTCGCACACCTCGTTGAGGAACTTCATCGGACTCGGGGTGTGGGTCAGCGTGGCCAGCCCGGCCTGGTGCAGCGTGGCCAGCAGCAGCCCGACGGCGATCCCCACCGACTCCTTGGTGTAGTACGGGCGCGGCGAGTCGGGGCCCTTGTGCACCTCGAACACCACGATCACGGCCGGCGCGTCCTCCAGGAACGGCTTGCGCCAGTCGGTGCCGATCGGGGCGAGGGCGGCCAGCCACTCCTCCGACGCCCGGTGGCCGTAGAACTCGCGCTCCTCGGTCTCGGCCGCCTCGCGCAGCCGCCGCTTGCGCTCCGGGTCGGTGATCACCACGAACCGCCACGGCTGGACGTGCGCGCCGCTGGGCGCGGTGCCGGCCGTCCGGATCGCCCACTCGACGACCCCGTCCGGGAGCGGGCGGGTGGAGTAGTCGCGGACGGTCCGGCGCCGGGCCATCACGTCGTGGAAGGACCTGCTGCGGGCCTCGGCCTCGTGGGCGGGCACCGTCATGGGGGCGAGCGGGACGGTCGGGTGGGACGTCCCCGCCACGGCGCTGTCTGTGCTGTCAACCATGGCGGACAGCACAGCACATGACGGCCCCTCCGGGAAGAGGTACAGACCGATAGGTACAGACCGGGAGGTGCAGACCGGGAGATGGAGACCAATCGCCGGTCGGCGCCGGCTCAGAGCTCGTGCACCCGCCCGTCCCGGACCTCGATCCGGCGGTTCACCGACACCGTGTCCAGCATCCGCCGGTCGTGGGTGACCAGCAGCAGGGTGCCGGTGTACGAGCCCAGCGCGGTCTCCAGTTGCTCGATCGCCGGCAGGTCCAGGTGGTTGGTGGGCTCGTCCAGCACCAGCAGGTTGACCCCGCGGGCCTGCAGCAGCGCCAGCGCGGCCCGGGTGCGCTCGCCGGGGGAGAGGGTGGCGGCCTGACGCAGCACGTGCACCGCCTTGAGGCCGAACTTGGCCAGCAGGGTGCGCACGTCCTCCGGCGCGAGCTCCGGTACGGCGGCTGCGAAGGCCTCCAGCAGCGGTTCACCGCCCAGGAACAGGCCGCGCGCCTGGTCCACCTCGCCGACCACCACGCCGGAGCCCAGCGAGGCGCTCCCGCCGTCCAGCTCCAGCCGGCCGAGCAGGGCGGCCAGCAGCGTGGACTTGCCCGCGCCGTTGGCGCCGGTGATGGCGACCCGGTCGGCCCAGTCGATCTGCAGGTCCACCGGGCCGAAGGCGAAGTCCCCGCGCCGCACGCTCGCCCCGCGCAGGGTGGCGACCACCGAGCCGGAGCGCGGCGCGGTGGCGATCTCCATCCGCAGCTCCCACTCCTTGCGGGGCTCGTCGACCACGTCCAGCCGCTCGATCATCCGCTGGGTCTGCCGGGCCTTGGCGGCCTGCTTCTCGGTGGACTCGGTGCGCATCGCGCGCCCGATCTTGTCATTGTCGGAGGACTTGCGGCGGGCGTTGCGCACGCCGTTCTCCATCCAGCCGCGCTGCATCCGCGCCCGGGCCTCCAGCCCGGCCTTGGTGTCGGCGTACTCGTCGTACTCCTCGCGGGCGTGCCGACGGGCCACCGCCCGCTCCTCCAGGTACGCCTCGTAGCCGCCGCCGTACAGGTTGACCTGCTGCTGGTGCAGGTCCAGCTCCAGCACCTTGGTCACGGTGCGGGCCAGGAACTCGCGGTCGTGGCTGATCAGCACGGTGCCCGTGCGCAGGCCCTTGACGAAGGCCTCCAGGCGCTCCAGACCGTCCAGGTCGAGGTCGTTGGTGGGCTCGTCGAGCAGGAAGACGTCGTAGCGGGAGAGCAGCAGCGAGGCGAGGCCGGCCCGGGCGGCCTGGCCGCCGGACAGGGCGGTCATCGGCAGGTCCAGCGAGACCTTCAGCCCGAGCGAGTCGGCGACCTCCTCGGCGCGCTCCTCCAGGTCGGCGCCGCCGAGGTCCAGCCAGCGCTCCAGGCCGACGGCGTACGCGTCGTCGGCGCCCGCCCGGCCCTCGACCAGGCCCTCGGTGGCCTCGTCCAGCGCGGCCTGCGCGGCCGCCACACCGGTGCGGCGGGCCAGGAAGTCGCGCACCGACTCGCCCTCGCGCCGCTCCGGCTCCTGCGGCAGGTGGCCGACGTTGGCGCTCGCCGGGCTCAGCCGCAGCGAGCCGCCCTCGGGGGCGTCCAGGCCGGCCAGCAGCCGCAGCAGGGTCGACTTGCCGGCGCCGTTCACGCCGACCAGACCGATCACGTCGCCGGGGGCGACGACCAGGTCCAGGCCGGAGAAGAGGGTGCGTTCGCCGTGGCCGGCGCTGAGGTCCTTGACTACGAGTGTCGCGCTCATGATGGGGCCGATTGTAGGAGGAGCGGCCCGCTCGACGGAAAAAAGCGGGGGCCGCGGCTGTCCTGCCGCGGCCCCCGGATCACCCGGACTTGATCACCGGGCCTTGATCACCCGGACTTGATCACCGGGCCTTGATCACTTGGCCTTCTTCGAGAAGTACTCGAACATGTGCTGGGCCACGTCCTCCAGGTACGGACCGGCCTCGTAGGTGTTCGCGCCGTTGCCGATGGAGGTGTCGCTGACCAGCGCCGGCTTGCCGTCCTTGGTCGCGTACCAGCCGCCGCCGCTGCTGCCGCCGGTCATGTTGCAGCCGATCAGCAGCATCGCCGGGCGGCTCGGGTCGCCGGTCTTCTTGGACGGCTTGCCGCCGTCGCAGTGCTCCAGCTCCACGCCGTCGAAGGGCTTGCCCTCGGGGAAGCCGTAGTTGCTGACGGCGCCGACCTGGTCACGCGGGGCGTTGAACCAGAGCGGGACGGAACCGCCGACGGTCTCCTCCAGCGACTTGCCGCCCGGGTTGGGGTTGGAGACCTTGATGATGCCGAAGTCGTACTGGCTCCACGGGCCGCCCTTCTCCGGGTCGGCCTCGCCGGCCCACTGCGGCGAGACCATGCCGGAGGTGGCGGTCCACTCGCCGTACGGCTCGGCGTCCTCCAGCTTGGCCTGCTTGTTGCCGTTGCTCAGCACGCCGTTGCTGTTGAAGGCCGGGGCGAAGGTGATGTCGGTGTAGTACTTGTTGCCCTTGCCGCCGTGCAGGCAGTGGCTGGCGGTCCACACCAGGTTGCTCTTGCCCGGGTTGGCCGGGTCGGAGACGACGGTGCCGGAGCACACGTAGTCCTCGTTGCCGTCCTTGAAGAAGATCTTGCCGTTGACGTGCATGTTCTTCGGGAACGGGTGCGCCACGGGCTTGGCCGGGACCACGGCGGGCAGCTGGTCCGCGCCGCCGCCCGGCTGGGCAGCGGTGGGCGCGCTGGTGGGCGCGCTGGTGGCCGACGCGGCGCCGGTGGGCTGCGCGGGCGGCTGGGTCGCCTCCGGGGCGGGCTGGGGCAGCGGCTTCGGCTTGGCCTCCAGCAGCTTCTGCAGGGTCCAGTAGCCCTTGACCGCCGGGGTGATCACGTTCGCCTGGGCCCACTTGTCCCAGTCCTCCAGCTTCCAGGTCTTCAGCTCTTCGAGCGTCGGAAGCTTGATCGGAGCCGCGCCCGGGGTGCCGGCGGCGCTGGCCGCGACGCTGGGAGCCGCGGTCACGGCCGGATCGGCGTTGTCGGGGCCGCACGCGGTGGCGACCACCATGGTCAGCGCGGCGACGGAGGCGCCCAGGACGGCACGGCCCGGCCGGGATATCGGTGACATGAGTTCAAATCCCCCTGTTGACTACCGCCATGCGACCCGATCCCCGGGTGCGGCCCGCTTCGGCCGCCGGCATGGCAGGTGAGGAGTCTGCCATGCGGCCGGGGGACTCCTGACACCCGCCCCTGACCGGGACGGGGCCGTCACGGGATCGGCACCGGATCGGCACCGGGCCCCCGCCGGCTCCCCGTCGGACCTCCGTCGGGGGGTCGTCCCCGCCGGACCTCGTCGGGGGTGCGTCCCGCCGCGACCTCGGGGCCGGTAAATCGGTTGCGGGTGCCGTACGGGCTGCCTAACGTGGTCCGGGTCATCAGCCAGACAAGGAGAAGGCCGTTGCTCTACTGAGGTCCCGGGACACCGCCCCCGCCGCGCAGGCCCTGCTGCCGTTGCGCGGTGCGCGAGTGTGCGACCTCAGTCACGGCCCGTGGCGCCCCTCTGCGTGACGCCACCCCTTCGTTCTCCTTCGGCCGTCCCCGGTTCCGCACCCGCGGTGTCTCCCCGTGTTGCTCACCACCCCTTCGGCAACCACCCCGGGAGGCCCTTGTGGCACACCAACCCACCACCACCGCCGTCCTCTGCACCGAGCTCTCGTTCGAGTGGCCCGACGGCAAGCCCGTCCTGGACGGCTTCCAGCTCGCCGTCGGCCCCGGCCGCACCGGCCTGATCGGTCTCAACGGCGCCGGCAAGTCCACCCTGATGCGGCTGATCGCCGGCGAGCTCACCCCCACCGGCGGCACCGTCCGGGTCGAGGGCGAACTCGGCTACCTGCCGCAGGGGTTGACGCTCGACACGACGCTGCGGGTGGACGAGGCGCTCGGCATCCGCGGCGCCCGCGAGGCCCTGCACGCCATCGAGTCCGGCGACACCGACCAGCGCCACTTCGACGCGATCGGCGACGACTGGGACGTCGAGGAGCGCGCCCGCGCCACCCTCGACCGGCTCGGCCTCCACCGCCTCGGCCTCGACCGCACCACCGGCGAACTCTCCGGCGGCGAGGTGGTGCTGCTGCGGCTGGCCGCCCTGCTGATGGCCCGCCCCGACGTCCTGCTGCTCGACGAGCCCACCAACAACCTCGACCGGGCCGCCCGCGAGCGGCTCTACGAGACGGTGGCAGGCTGGAACGGCGTGATGCTGATCGTCAGCCACGACCGCGAACTGCTCCGGCACGTCGATCGGATCGCCGACCTGCGGGACGGCGAAGTCACCTGGTACGGCGGCGACTTCGACGACTACGAACGCACCCTCGCGGCCCAGCAGGAGACGGCCGAGCGGCTGCTGCGCAACGCCGAGGCCGACGTCCAGCGCCAGAAGCGGGACTTGGCCGAGGCCCGCGTCCGGCTGGACCGCAGCGCCGCGTACGGCAAGAAGCGCTCGGTCACCCGCAACGACCCGCACATCTTCGCCGGAATGCTCAAGCGCAAGGGCCAGGAGACGGCCGGCCGGCTCCAGGGCATGCACGCCGAGCGACTGGAGGAGGCCAGGGCGCGGCTCGACGTGGCCGAGGAGGCGGTGCGGGACGACGCCGAGATCCGGATCGACCTGCCGCGCACCGCCGTCCCGGCCGGCCGTACCGTGCTCACCCTGGACAAGGTCCGGCTGCCCTACGGCGCCACCGCCGACCTCGACCTGCGCGGGCCCGAGCGGATCGCCCTGGTCGGCCGCAACGGCGCCGGCAAGTCCACCCTGCTGCGCACCATCGTGGGCGAACTCGCCCCGCTGGCGGGGGAGGTCGTCACCCCGGTGCCGCTGCGGTACCTCCCGCAGCGGCTCGACCTGCTGGACGACGAGCGCTCGGTCGTGGAGAACGTCAAGCTGTTCGCCCCCGGCGCCGGGGACAACGCGGTCCGCGCCCGGCTCGCCCGCTTCCTGTTCCGCGGGGCCCGGGCCGACCAGCCCGCCGCCACCCTCTCGGGCGGCGAGCGCTTCCGCGCGACACTGGCCGCCCTGCTGCTGGCCGACCCGCCGCCGCAGCTGCTGCTGCTCGACGAGCCGACCAACAACCTGGACCTCGCCAGCGTCCGCCAGCTCACCCAGGCGCTGGCCGCCTACCGGGGGGCGCTGATCGTGGCCAGCCACGACCTGCCGTTCCTGCGCGGCCTGGGGCTCACCCGGTGGCTGGAGCTGGACGGCGAACTGCGGGCGGTGAAGCCGATGTAGCGCCTGGCGTCGCTGCCGTGCCTGCCGTTGTTACTCCCGGTCGCCCTGGGTGTCCTGGTCGGCCCGGTTGCCCTGGTCGCCCTGGTCGGCCTGGGCGTCCTGCCGGGCCCGGTTGCCCTGGTCGGCCTGGGCGTCCTGCCGGCCCCGGGCGTCCTCGACGAGCATCCGGCGGGCCGTGCTCAGGGCCGAGTCCCTGAGCGCGGCCAGCTCGTCCGGGGTGAACACCGGGGTGCGGACGTTCGGCGGGATGCCCGGTCCGTCGAAGGTGCCGCCGTTCCGGGTGAGGTACTTCTCGTTCGGCAGGCCGACCATCAGGTCCGGCGAGAGCTTCTTGATCATCACGTCGGAGAAGACGCCCTGGGTGTTCTCGCCGACCCGCAGCACCTTGGGGGAGCGGCCCATCATGGCCTGGGTGAAGGTCTCCGCCGCACTGGTGGAGATCGAGGAGGTGAGCACCGCCACCGGGCCGTTGAAGCGCGCGCCCGCCGAGGGGCGCACGGTGACCGGCTCGGGCCGGGTGAACCTCGCCGGGTCGGCCGGGTCGTTGCGCGCCACCTTCCGGTAGGCGACGTAGGGGCGGTCGGTGAGCCGGGCGGCGATGTGCAGCCCGAGCGCGTCCGAGCCGCCGCCGTTCAGCCGCACGTCGACGACCAGTCCGGCCGGGCGGTCCGGGCCGGCCAGCAGGGCGTCCAGCGCGCGGTCCAGCTCGTCGAGCTGGCTCTGGTGGCCGCCCGCGGCGTACCTGCCGAAGCTGCTCACCCGGAGGTAGCCGATGCCGTCGGGGAGCCGGCCCACGCCGAGCCGGCCGTTGGCGAAGAGCTGCTCCGGACCGGTGAGCCGGGCGGCCGAGGCCTGCCGGGCGCGGGCGGTCAGCTCCTCGGTCTCCTCGGTCGACCCGGGCCGCTGCCCGCCGAAGACCAACTCGGGGTGGCCGTCGACCGTCCGGGCCAGTGAGGTGTGGGCGTCGCCGAGCGGGCGGAGCATGTCCACGAGGACGGCCTGCAACTGGTCGACGGTCGTCGTCGGAGTGATCGTGCGCCGCTTCTCGTCCCGGACGGCGTGCCAGTCGATTCCCTTGGCGGCGAAGAAGGGGTAGTTCTCCTCGAAGTTCTCCCAGAACCGGTCGAAGACCGCGAGCGGGTCGTTCGCGGCCGGCGTGGCGCACAGCGGCGGCAGGGCGTCCAGACGCCTGAGCGTCTTGCTGCCGACCCCGCCCTCCTCGCGCTCCACCGCCCGGTTCCGGCCCCGGGGGGTGAGCGTCAGGGCGTTGTCGCCCATGCCGTAGCGAGTGGTGCCGTCCGGGCCGGGCGCCGCGGTCCGCGTCCCGGTGATCCACCCCGGCACGCAGCTGTGCGCCGTCACGTCGTAGGTGGTGAGCCGGTCCCCGGAGACCGCGACCAGCAGGCCGTAGCCCTCCGTCCGCCAGATCCCGTCCAGCGGGTTCGCCCGCCCTTCCTGGGCCGCGGCCGCCCCCGGCGCCGCCAACCCCACCGCCGCCGCGAGCGCCACCGCCGCGGCCGTCGCCCTGCCCGTGCTCCTGCGTGTCATCTCCGGCCTCCGCCGAACCCCGGTCTCCCCCGCGGAACCCCTCCGCCACCGCTCCCGGCCGAGGCTACGGCGGGCCCCACCGCCCGGGCGTCATCCGGCGAGCCGCAGCCGCTTCCTCCTGCGGGCCCATCCGCTTCCTCCTCAGGGCTCATCCGGGCCCGGGAGGAATGGTCCCCGGTGGTCTCGACAGCGGACCGGTGCGCCGTCGGCAGGAGTTCGCCGCGGCTGAAGGTCTGCGTGGCGGAAGGTCCCCGCAGCCGAAGGTCCGCGTGGCTGAAGGTCTCCGCGGCGGACGGGCGTCAGGCCTGCGGCGCGGGCCGCAGCCGGCCCGCGATCCGGGTCCCGAGCCGGTCCAGTCCGACGACGAGGGCGGCGAGCACCACGAACTCGACGGTCAGCAGGGCGATCTGGCCCCAGACGTAGCCGTAGCCCTTGGTGGTCGGGTCGAAGAAGAAGTAGGGGTAGGGCATCGGGTAGTCGTCGAACAGCGCGTTGCGGGCGAGCACGACCGCCGCGTAGCCGAGCGGGAAGCCCAGCCAGAGCGGTATGTCCTTCCAGGCCGCGGCGTTGCGGGGCTTGAGCGCCAGCCAGTCGACGATCACCAGGACCGGCGTCACGTAGTGCAGGAAGAACGACGACCAGTGCGCCAGCCTGTCCGGTCCGCTCACCAGCCCGGGCAGCGGGTTGGCGCCGTGTTCGAGCAGGACGTGCGAGACCAGCCCGGTGATCAGGATGTACAGCGTGGCGGCGCCGCGCAGCCGGGGCGCGGGCGCGTCCACGGTGCCGCGCTTGAGCATCCAGTACACCGCGCCGATGAAGTAGCCGAACACGATCACGTTGCTCTGCACGGTGAAGTAGACCAGCGGCGCGGTTCCGAGGATCAGGCCGAGGCCCGCCGAGAGCACGATGCCCATGCGCCACCACAGCGCGGGCCGGGTCCGGACAGTCATGCGGCCACCAGTTCGTTCCAGGCGATACGGGAGGTATCGGAGGTTTTCGGGGGAAACCCGCACTCTACTCGCTGGTGACGATCGGGTGGAATCCACGTTCGATTCGCGCGGCGCCGAGAAAGCCGTTTGAGCGGGTGTCAGCCCGGCAGTACGAAGCCCGACTCGTACGCCGCGATGACCGCCTGGGTGCGGTCCCGGGCGCCCAGCTTGGCCAGCACGCTGCCGACGTGCGTCTTCACCGTCTCCGGGCTCACCACCAGCTGCTGCGCGATCTCGCCGTTGCTGAGCCCGGAGGCCATCAGTCGCAGCACCTGGCTCTCCCGCTCGGTCAGCCGCCGGATCGGCCCCCGGCCCGCCCGGTCCGCCCGCTCGGCCTCCCGGCGCCGGTCCGCACCGTGGCGCAGCGCGAGTTCGCGGACGGCCGCCGGGAACAGCAGTGAGTCGCCGCGCGCGACCAGCCGCACCGCCTGCACCATCTCCTCCGCCCGGGCCCGCTTCAGGAGGAACCCGGTGGCGCCCGCGCGCAGCGCGTCGTACACGTGGTCGTCGTGCTCGAAGGTGGTGACGACCAGGATGCGCGGCGGCGCGGCCATCCCGTTGACGAGCTGTTCGGTGGCCCGGATGCCGTCGATTCCGGGCATCCGGACGTCCATCAGCACCACGTCGGGGCGCAGTTCGCGCACCAGCGGGACGACCTCGGCGCCGTCGGCGGCCTCGCCGACCACGGTGAGGCCCGGTTCGCTGTCGATCACCACCCGCAGGCCCAGGCGGACCAGCCGCTCGTCGTCCGCGATCACCACCCGGATGCTGTCCGCGGCCCGGCCCACGCCTGCGTCCGCGCCTTCGCGCTCGCCCGCGCTTTCGTGCTCGTTCACGCCTTCGTCCGCGCCTTCGTGCTCGTTCACGTCGTCCCTCCCACCGGCAGCCAGACGGCCAGCCGCCACGTCGTTCCGTCCTCGCCGGGCCCCGCCGTGCTGCCGCCGTGCAGGGCCGCCGCCCGTTCCGCGATCCCGCGCAGTCCGCGTCCGCCGCCGGGGCGGCTCGGCCGGGCGGGGCCGAGCGGGTTGGTCAGCTCGATCTCCAGCCGGTCGCCGGCCAGCCCGACCCGGAGCCCGGCCGACGCGGGCCCGGCGTGCCGCAGCACATTGGTCAGGCCCTCCTGCACGATCCGGTACGCCTCGCGGGACACCGTCCCGGGCAGGCCGCCCAGCCCGGGCGCCAGCTCGGCGTCCACCGCGACCCCGGCCCGGCCGAGCTGGCGCAGCAGGTCGTCGAGCCCGGCGAGGGTGGGCCCGGACGGCTCGGCGGCCTCCGGGTCCTCCTCGCGCAACAGACCGAGGACGGCGTCGAGTTCGGCGACGGCGCCCCGGGCGGTCTCCTCGATCGCCGCGAGCGCCTCGGCGGCGAAGTCCGGGTTGCTGCGCAGCACCCGGGCCGCGGCCGAGGCCTGGATGCCGACGGCGCTGAGCGCGTGCCCGACCGAGTCGTGCAGCTCGCGGGCCAGCCGGTTGCGCTGGGCGAGCACGGTGGCCCGACGCTCGGCCGCGGCCACCCGCTCCTCGGGGGTCGGGCCGAGCAGGACGGGCGCCCAGCGGGCAAGCAGGGCGCCGCAGACGGCGTTGGTGCCGACGATCAGCAGCAGCACGCCGAGGCCGAGGGCCGGGCCGGTGACCAGCCAGCCGGGGAAGTGCCGCTCCCACATCCGGACGAACTCCTCGGTCCCCGCGAAGCCGAGGACCAGGACCACCGCGAAGGGGGTGCCGGCCAGC
Source organism: Kitasatospora sp. NPDC048715 (assembly GCF_043198905.1). Lineage (NCBI taxonomy): Bacteria > Bacillati > Actinomycetota > Actinomycetes > Kitasatosporales > Streptomycetaceae > Kitasatospora > Kitasatospora sp. NPDC048715. The sequence continues at coordinate 116,860 of NZ_JBICVH010000022.1, forward strand.
GTCATCCCGGCGACCACCCCGCCGAACAGGACGTGCAGCACGTACCAGAGCGCGGTGCGCCGGCGGGCGGTCCAGGAGCGGGCCGGTCCGGTGGCGAGCTCCTCCGGCCGGGCCACCGCGCACAGCGCCCGCGCGGCCGCGCCCTCCAGGCCCCGCACCGTCGGCACCAGCGCGGTGATCGCGGCCATCGGCAGTGAGGTGAGCAACGACAGGACGTACATCAGCAGTTGGCGGGCGGGCGACTGGTCCGGGTCGAGTGCCCCGTACAGCACCACCGACAGCATCCAGTACGGCATCAGCAGCGCGCCGCCCAGCACCAGGTGCACCCAGCGCAGGCGGGCCCGACGCCCCAGCGCGGCCCCCGCCGCACGCCGCAACCGGCGGCCCACCCCCGTGATCACCCGCGCGACTCTACGGCAGCGGCGCGCCGGCGGGCGCCCCATTCGGTCAACGCCGTCGCCCCGACCACCAGGACCAGCACCGAGGCCACCACCTGGGCGCTCTGCACCAGAGGTGTCAGCCCGGGCACGGCCGTCCGCAGCTCGGTCACCCGGGTCGTCGTCACCCCGAAGGCCACCAACTGCCAGCAGCCCCAGCCGAACAGCGAGCCGGCCGCCGTCCACACCACCAGCAGCGGCCCGAGCGCCCGGCGCCCCGGCCGGATCCGGAAGACCAGGACCAGCAGCGCCGCCGCCGCGGCCACCGCCATCACCGCGGCCACCCCGTCCATCACCGCCACGCCCCGGCTCCGGGCCTCGGCCATGTCCCGCGGAAGTCCGGCGGTGCCGCCGAGCGCCCAGTAGGCGCGGACCGCCGCGACGCCCGCGGCGAGCAGCGCGGCGACGCAGGCGAGGACGCGCTGCACCGTCAGGGTGGGGGAGTCGGGCAGGTCGCCGATCCGCTCCCGCAGCAGCCCGGCCCAGCGCCGCCGGGCGTACAGGGCGAAGGCGGTGAGCAGGGCGAGGCCCTGGACGGCGAAGCCGCCGTACACGACGAGGAAGACCCAGTCGCCGATGCCCTTGTCGTCCGGGTCGCCGCGCTCCGGCCCGAGCACCAGGACGCTCAGCAGGTACAGCGGCAGCGCGATCAGGATCGTGCCGAGCAGCCCGGTCGCCACCCACATCGGGAACGCCACCAGTCCGGCCGGCGCCCGCCGCCCCCACGGCCGGGCGAACGCCAGCGCCAGTGCCACGGCGATCGCGTCCATGCCGAAGGTCAGCAGGTTCACCAGCCACAGCCGGTCCATCTCACCGGGGGCGTCCGACCCCACCGGGTGCCCGGTCAGCCAGAGCAGCTTCAGCGTCAGGTACGGCCCGGTCGCCGCCACCGCCGTCCACGCCGCCCCGGTCCGCACCGCGTGCTCGTTGATCCTCATGCCCCCACCGTCCCGCCGGGCCCCGCCCCGGGGCCTCCACCCACGGTCCGATCCCGATCCCCCCGGCGGGGGATCTCCGGCTCAGGCCGGTGCGACGGCCGTGGCCATCCGGTGGATCACCCGGTCCTCCTCGTCGGTGCGGCCGTCCGGGTCGGCGACCAGCCCGAGCCGCTCGGCGAGCCGGCGCGAGGGCAGGTTGTCCGCGTGGATCAGGGCGATCACCGGGATGCCGGGGTGGCGCGGCAGCCCCTCGGCCATCGCGGCCCGGGCCGCCTCCGCCGCGTATCCCTTGCCCCACGCGGACGGCCGGAACCGGTAGTAGAGGTTGAACACCCGCTCCCCGTCCAGGGTGTGCAGGTAGAGCCCGGCGAACCCGATCACCGCCCCCGGGTCCTCCCGGGTGGCGACGGCGCAGTACCCCACCCCGTCCCGCACCCAGTCGGCGACGAACCCGTCCAGCATCTCCTGCGCCTGGGCGATGTCCCGCTGCGGCCCGTTCGGGTTGTACCGGTTGGTCTCCGGATCCCCGTGGATCGCGAACATCGCCTCCAGGTCCCCCTCTTGGGGCCGCGTGAGCACCAGCCGCTCGGAGACGGCGACGATCGTGCGGGAGGTCGGGTCGGTGGTGGTGGTCATGGCGTTTCCCCGTGTCTCGCGTAATAGTTCCATCGCAAGATAGGCCATTACCCGGAGGCCTGTCGGCCCATTTTCCGCCCGCGGGAGGGGGCTGCTACAGGATCGGCTCGCAGCCGATCGCCTTGCCCCCGGCGGTGACGAACTGCCGCACCAGGTCCTTCTGGTCGGGGAAGAGGAACGGCTTTTCGAGGCCCGAGGTGATCCCGCCGGTGACGGTGAAGAAGACGTCCTTGCCCTGGCACGTGGTGACGAGCGTTCCGTCTGCCACCCACTGGGCCCGACCCAAATCGGGGGCCGTGCTCTCCTTCCGGGCCAGGGCGGTGGTCCGCGGCTCGGTCGTGATCGCGAACTCCTGCACCCGGCTGTCGTACCGCGGGTCCCCGCCGATCCGGCACGACCAGATCGGAGCGGTGGCGGTGGTGACCTGCTGCGGCATGCGCCACAGGGCCTCGGGGTTCCTGGCGGGTGCGAACCCGGGCAGGCCGCAGAGGTTGGCCCAGTCCGGGTCCGTCTCGGCGCCCTTCTCCGACAGGGTCGTCGGCATCGGGAGTGCCCCGTTGCCGCACGCGCGTGCCTTGGCGAGGCCATCGGCGAAGGCCGCGGCCAGACGGGCCCTGGTCTCGTCGTGGCCCTGCACGTCGGCGCGCACCTCGGCGCGCACGCCCTTGTCGCACCCCTCGGGGAGCACCGCCCACGCGTCGTCGGGCGTCACGGAGCCGACCGAGCCGCCGGAGAACAGCCGGGCGTCGGAGGCGGCCAGCGCGCCCGGCCCGGCCTTCGCATTGCGGACGGGGGTGAACCGCACGGCCTTCTCGGAGGTCTCGAACAAGCCGGAACGGACCGTCGCGGTGCAGCTGTTCCCGGTGGATTCCTCCGTGGCCGAGAATCCTCTCCGGCGCTCGCCGATCCGCCCGGAGCCCAGGAGGTCGTGCACCTGGTCCGCCGTGGCGGCCCCGTCGCACACGCTGTCCGGCCCGCCGACGTTGGTCAGCCGGTACACCGCGAACCCCGCCGCCCCCACCGGGACGAGCGAGAGCGCCACCACCACGGCGGTCGCCCGCAACCGCAGGCCCCGCGTGGTGAACCCCCGCCGGTCGAGCGCCGCGTCGACGCGCCCGGCGAGGCCTGCGGAGGCCTTGTCCACGTCTTCGCTCCCCATCGTGTGCTCGCTCCCTCGTCTGCGTGCTTGTCGGTCGGACCGGTCAGACGATCGGCTCGCAGCCGATCGCCTTGGCCCCGGCGGTGAGGAACTGCGTCCAGGTGGTTTTGCTGTCCGGGACGAGGTCCCAGAAGCCGTTGAGGTCCATCCGGAAGTAGGTGGGCCGGCCCTGGCAGGTCGCCACCATCTCGCCGGGCTTGATCCAACGGGCCCGGCCGACGCCCGGCTCGTCCTTCGGGGGAGCCGGGAGCAGCAGCCGGGGCTCGGTGCCGATGGTGAAGGTGATCGAGGACTGCGGGTTCGCGTCGGAGTGGATGAGGCAGGTCCACAGCGGGTCGGTCGCGGTGGTCACCGTTTCCCTGAAAGCGGGGCCTCCCGGGGTTTCGGGGACGGTGACCCCCGGCAGGCCGCAGACGGCGTTCCGGTCGAGATCGTGGTCCTGGCCGGCCGGGGACAGCTGACGCGGTGCGGGCATCGGTGACGTGCCGCACCCCTGTTGTGCCGCGATGCGGTCGGCCGTCGACACGGCGAGTGCGGCGAGCTTCCCGGCGCCGGGTCGTTCGCCGCGGTCCGCCCTGACGGTGACGCGTTGCCCGCTGTCGCACCCCTGGGGAAGCAGCGCCCAGGCCCGGTGGTCGAATGCCGCGCCGGATGCACCGCCGTTGGCCGAAGCGCCGAACAGCCTGGCCTCCGAGTCCTGCGCGACGACGGAGAGGTCGGGGTTCTTGCGAAGCTCCACGGTGACGGACCGTTCGTCGCCGAAGACCCCCGAACTCACCTTGGCCATGCAGAGGGCGGATCCGTTGCGCAAGTGCCCGTCGCCGAATGCCTGATCACTGACCTTGCCGGGCCCGAGTGCGTCGTTCAGCAGATCCGCGCTCACGGCGCCCCCGCACACACTGTCCGGCCCGAACGCATTGGTCAGGTTGTCCACGAGGAACGTCCCCGCCCCTGCCGCGACCACGGTCACCGCCACCACGGCGACCGCCGCCCGCACCCGAAGCCCCCAGGTGGTGTACCCCTTCCGGTCGAGCGCGGCGTCGACGCGTCCGGTGAGGCTTGTGGCGGATTCGTCGGGTTTGACCTCGTGCGTGTCTTCCACGATGCGCTGTTCCCCGTTTGCTGCTCAGTCGGTTGGATTGTTGCGTGCGGCTGGTAGGGAACCGGCCGCCCGCAGGAGGGGGCGGCTACAGGATCGGCTCGCAGCCGATCGCCTTGCCCCCGGCGGTGAGGAACTGCTCCCAGGTCTCGCTGGTGCCGGGGAGCGGCCCCTGGACGGTGATGTCGGAGTCCATCCGGAAGTAGGTCGGCCTGCCCTGGCAGGTCGCCACCACTTCCCTGTTCGTCATGGGGGAGCCGGCCCAACGCGATCGGCCGAATGCGGGGGAGGCGTCCTTCTCGGACAGCGGGCCGCGGACCCGGGGCTCGGTTCCGATGGAGAAGGAGATCGCCGAACGGTCCTGGTCCGTGCCGATCCGGCAGACCCACAGCGGATCGAACGCGGTGTTCACGCTCTCCTTGAACTCCTTGCCCCCGGCAGTACCGGAGGCGGTGAACCCGGGCAGGCCGCAGACCGAGGCGGAGTTCAGCTCGTGTTCCTGTCCGGCCGCCGACAGTTCGTGGGGTGCGGGGAGCGGCGACTTCCCGCACCCCTTGTCCGCTGCCAGGCCGTTCGCCGCAGCCACGGCGAGTCGGGCGAGTTTCCCGGCACCGGGTCGGCCGTTGTCGCCCGACCTGACCTCGACCCGCAACCCGTTGCCGCACCCCTCGGGGAGGAGCGCCCAGGCCCGGTCGTCGCGGGCCGCCCCGGTCGCGCCACCGTTCGCCGAGGCGGCGAACAACCGGTCTCCCGAGTAGGCCAGGTAAGGGCCGAGGTCGTCGGCCTGAAGGACCTGCACGAAGACGGACCGGCTGTCACCGAACACCCCGTGGCTCACTGTTGCCGTGCAGAACGCCCCGCCACTGGGTGATTGCCAGGCGCCGTTCGTCTCGCTGTCGACCGGTCCGGACCCGAGCGCGTCGTTCAGGGCAGCCGCACTCATCGCACCGTCGCACACGCTGTCCGGCCCGAACGCATTGCTCAGGTTGTCCGTGAGGAATGCCCCCACTCCTGCCGCGACCACCGTTACCCCCGCCACGGCGACCGCCGCCCGCACCCGCAGCGGCCACGTGGTGAAGCCCCGTCGGTCGAGTGCGGCATCGACCTTGCCGACCGGCCCGTTGGAGGTCTCGCGCTGTTGTCCCGACACAGGATCACCCCTTTCCGAAGGCCGCAGTGTGGGCCTGGGTGATCGACGTCTGGTAGTGGACGTTGGCCGAGTCGGCCAGTTGGCCGAGGAGGAGGTCGCGGTCCGGTATGCCGAACTGATGAGCCTTGTCGAGGAGCATGGCCTGCACCTGCGACCGGCCCAAGGTGTAGAGCTTGCTCAGGTCGCCCTGTGCCTTGGTGTCGATCTCCGAGCTGACCTTGGCCGCCCACTCGGACGTGGCAACGTCGACGTACCGCTGGGCTATGTCCCCCACCGGCAGCCAGTTGGCGCCCGGCAACATGTTCGCCAACGTGCCGACGTAGTGGTAGTCCATCTTGGCCTTCCAGTTGGCCTTGAACTGCAAGTCGGACTTGTGGTCGGTGATGGTGTCCGCCTGGACGGCGTCGAGCGCGCCGAACGCCTTGCCTGCCTGGTTGACGAAGTCTTCGAATTTCGGATCCGGGCGGCCGTTGACGTCCTTGAAGGCCTCCGGTCCGTATTCGGCCATCCGTCGGGCCACCTCCTGCGTCTCGGCCAGGTGGATCAGGGAGTACGACTCCGGGTCCTCGGCGGTGCCCCGGATCACCCGGAGCAGCTGTTCGCGGGTGGTGTTCAGTTCGCCGGGCTCGGAGGGGCCGGGGAGGTCCTTGCTGAGGATGTCGTGGGTGTCGGTGATGTACTCGCTGATCATGTTGGCCATCGGACGGCGAAGCGCGGAGTACATGGCGTTCTCGTTGCCCGCCTTGTCCCCGCCCAGAGTGGAGAGTGCGGTATCCGTGATCCGCGTCATCGTCGCGTCGTGCGGGCGCACCGGTGGCTGGCCGGGGCCATGGCCGGTCGCGGCGGACTCCAGCATCTCCGCGAACATCCGGTGGGAGGTGTCGCGCAGGACGCTCTGGGGAAGCTTGCTCTCCTGGCCCTCGTCGAGCCAGTTACGCTCTTTGAGCAGGTAGACGAGGTTCTGGTTCTTGCTCGGGTCGAGGAATTCCTGGGTCGTGGCCACGTCGCCCTTCATCATCCTCAACAGTGGGGCCAGCGGGTCGCCCTTCTGGGGGTCGTTGACCCAGTTCGGACCCCACAGCTCCTCGCCCTTGACCTTGCTGGAGGCCTCGAAGTCGAGCAGGTCGGTGCCGACCCGGCGCACGAAGGCCTTGTCGAAGTCCCCCTTCGCCTCCATGAGCGAGGTCAGCGCCGGGTAGTTGTCGTTCCACCCGGCCGCCGAGCCGCCGGGGCGGCGGGCTGCCGCGAAGAGCCCGTCCTCCCACTCCTTGCCCATCCCGCCGTCGCGGGTGGCGCTGGCCAGGGCGACGGACAGGTTCTTGTAGACGTCCTGGTAGCCCGCGGCGTTGTGGTTGCCGTGGGCGAGGCCGTCGTAGACCTTGCTGTACTCCAGCAGGGCCTCGGGGCCGGTCTTGCCGCCGGCGTTGAGGCCGTTGAGCAGGGTGGTGGAGAAGTCCTTGTTCTCCGCGTTGGCGGCCATCAGGGCCTGCAACTGCTTGAGCTGGTCGTCGGAGAGGCTGCCGGCCTTGGACATCAGGTCCGTGGCCCGCTTGGCGTCGGCGACCGGGCCGGCGCCGTACGGGGCGGCGTTGAAGGCGGTGGTGCTGGTGCCGATGTCACCCTGGAGGGCTGCGGTGGCCCGCTGGTCGGCGGCAGAGGCCTTCTCCACGGCCTTGCCGAGCCGGTCGGCGACCGCCTGGGCGTTGGCCCGGATGGTGCGTTCGGCCTCGGGGTCGTTCCTGGACTCCTTCGGCACGGTCCAGTTGACCGCACCGTCCGCGGTGACGCTCAGGGTGGTGTCGGCCTGGGCGTCGTGGAGTGCCGTGTCGAGGTCGCGGCGGGCGGCGGCGAAGTCCTCGGCGGCGGTCTTCATGATCGCGGCGAGGGCGGTGGCGACGGCCGAGGCCTGCTTGAAGTCGCCGTCGATGCTTTGCATCGCCTTGGTCGCCTCGTCGGCGGCGTCGCCCTTCCAGCCGGCCCGCTGGGCGGTGCTGGTGAGGTCCTTGGCGACCCGGCCGTCCATGGAGGTGAGGGCCTTGGCCACGCCGGCCCAGGCCTCGGCGGCCTCGTTCACCCCGGAGAAGTCGGCCTCGTGCAGTTCCTTGAAGGACACCATCTCTTCGTTCCCCCTTGCCTTCTACCGACCCGGGCGGAAGCCGGCGGCGATGGCGGCTTCGTTGGACTGGTAGTACTGCTGCGTCCGGTCGAGGTTGTTGGCGGCGCTGCCGAGCTTGCCGTGCAGGGTCTTGCACTGCTGCAGCCAGCGTTCGGTGCTGCCGGTGAGGGCGCCGCCGAAGGAGAAGCCGCGGATCCTGGTCGACGCGGTGCTCGCGTACTCGGTGAGGCTGTGCGCGCCCGCGCCCGCCTTGCCGTTGGCGTTGTCGAGGTCGGTGGCGATCTGGCGGGCTATCGCGGCGGAGGCGGTGAGCTCGTACGGGGTGTCCAGCCGGGTGGTGGCCTTGCCGGGCGGCATGAGGGGGAGCGGCGGCACGGTGGTGTCGCTCGGCTGTGCCGGATTGGCGTACGGCGATTTCGCGGCGTACGTGGACACCGGGCCCGGCATCGGGTCCTTGGCCGGTGCGACCGGTCCCGTGACGAAGTTCGGGCTACCCATGTGCGGAAATCCTCCCCATTCGGCGATGCGGCCGCTCCCCTGCGGCATGACGACCGTACAGGGGGGCACTGTCAGTGCACTGACCCACCCTCCGTCATTCCGGATGCGCGGGGAGTGGCCGGGCTCAGCGGGGCCCGGCCGAGGGGGAATTGGCGGTTCGGCGCGTGGGCGGAGGTCTTGTTACTGGCGAGTCGCTTGCCTATCATCCCGAGTGTTACAGCTTTACTGTCAAACCTGTCGGGAAGGGTTCAGCTGCCAGTGGGTGACGCGAGCGGTGCGCCGGAGGCCGGGGGGCCGCTGGCGGGTGTGCGGGTGGTGGAGCTCGCCGGGATCGGGCCGGGGCCCTTCGCGGCGATGCTGCTGGGGGACCTCGGGGCGGACGTGGTGCGGGTGGACCGGCCGGAGCCCTCTCCGCTCGGCACCGATCCGGCGTACGACCTCAGCAACCGCAACAAGCGCTCGGTGCTGATCGACCTGAAGTCCCCCGAGGGCCCCGGGCGGGTGCTGGACCTGGTCGAGCGGGCGGACCTGCTGATCGAGGGCTACCGGCCCGGTGTCGCGGAGCGCCTCGGCGTCGGGCCGGAGGCGTGCCTGGCGCGCAACCCGGCGCTGGTGTACGGGCGGATGACCGGCTGGGGGCAGCACGGCCCCCGGGCGGCGACCGCCGGGCACGACCTCGGGTACGCGGCGGTCGCCGGGGTGCTCGGGATGGTGGCCGCGCCGGGCGGGGCCGAGGAGGCCCCCGGCATCCCGGCCAACCTGCTGGGCGACTACGCGGGCGGCTCGCTCTACCTGGTCGTCGGCCTGCTCGCCGGTCTGCACCACGCCCGGGCCACCGGCACCGGCCAGGTGGTGGACGCCGCGATCGTGGACGGCGCGGCGCACCTCGGCAGCATGCTGTGGGGCCTGCTGGCGGCCGGTCACTGGCAGGACCGCCGGGGCGTCAACCTGCTGGACGGCGGCGCGCCGTTCTACGCGCTCTACCGGGCGGCCGACGGCGGGCACCTGGCCGTCGGCGCGCTGGAGCCGCGCTTCTACGCCGAGTTCGCCCGGCTGCTGGAGCTGGGCCCGGACGCGCCCGGCCAGTACGACCCGGCCCGCTGGCCCGAGCTGCGGGCCCTGATCGCCGCCCGCTTCGCCACCCGGACCAGGGCCGAGTGGGAGGCCGTCTTCGCGGGCTCGGACGCCTGCGTGGAGCCGGTGCTGACGATGCGTCAGGCCGCCGTGGACGGCCACCTGTCGGCGCGCGGGACGTACGTCGAGGCGGACGGCGTCACCCAGCCCGCCCCGGCCCCGCGCTTCTCCGCGACCCCCGGCGCCCTGCGCCGCCCGCCGGCCCGGCCGGGCGCGGACACCGGCGAGGTGGCCCGCGACTGGGGCGTCCCCTCCCTCGATCCCGACGTCGCCTCCCCGGAACCCGGCGCCCCGCCCCGCGACCCCGGCGCCCCCTCCCCGGAGCCCGGCGCCCCGCCACTCGGCCCCGGCATCCCGTCCCCCAACCCTTCGGCAGAGCAAGGAGAGTAGCGTTGCAGCGCGAGATCTTCACCGAGCAGCACGACGACTTCCGGGCCACCGTGCGGGCCTTCCTGGCCAAGGAGGTGCTGCCGCACTACGACCGCTGGGAGAAGGCCGGCATCGTCGACCGCTCCGCCTGGCTCGCGGCCGGCCGCCAGGGCCTGCTCGGCCTCGCCGTCCCCGAGGAGTACGGCGGCGGCGGAACCCCGGACTTCCGCTACGCCGCGGTGCTGGCCGAGGAGTTCGCCCGGGCCGGCGCCTCCGGCCTGGCGATCGGCCTGCACAACGACATCATCGGCCCGTACCTCACCTCGCTCGCCACCGAGGAGCAGAAGCGCCGCTGGCTGCCCGGCTTCTGCTCGGGCGAGCTGATCACCGCGATCGCGATGACCGAGCCCGGCACCGGATCCGATCTCCAGGGCATCCGCACCCAGGCGGTCGACGAGGGGGGCCACTACCTGCTCAACGGCGCCAAGACCTTCATCTCCAACGGCATCCTCGCCGACCTGGTGATCGTGGTCGCCCGCACCACCCCCGAGGGCGGCGCGCACGGGCTGAGCCTGCTGGCCGTCGAGCGCGGAACGCCCGGCTTCGAGCGCGGCCGCAACCTCGACAAGATCGGCCAGAAGGCCCAGGACACCGCCGAGTTGTTCTTCGAGGACGTCCGGGTGCCGAAGGAGAACCTGATCGGCGAACTCAACGGCGGCTTCGTCCACCTGATGCAGAACCTCGCCCAGGAGCGGCTCACCATCGCCGCCGCGGCGATCGCCGGCGCCGAGTACCTGGTCGAGATCACCACCGACTACGTCAAGCAGCGCGAGGCCTTCGGCCGTCCGCTCGCCAGGCTCCAGCACGTCCGCTTCGAGATCGCCGAACTGGCCACCGAGTGCGCCGTCACCCGGGCCTTCGTGGACCGCTGCATCACCGAGCACAACCGCTGGGCGCTCACCCCAGCGGACGCCTCGATGGCCAAGTGGTGGGCCACCGAGCTGCAGAAGCGCACCGCCGACCGCTGCCTCCAACTGCACGGCGGCTACGGCTACATGAGTGAGTTCCCGGTCGCCCGGGCGTTCACCGACGGCCGCATCCAGACCATCTACGGCGGCACCACCGAGATCATGAAGGAGATCGTCGGCCGTTCCCTCCTCGGCTGACCTTCCCCCCCCGAGCTTTCGGGCGACCCCGCCCACCCCCTGCCCCGAAACCCGCTGAAAGGCGTTCCACCGTGACCACCGAAGCGTACGTCTACGACGCGATCCGCACCCCGCGCGGCCGGGGCAAGGCCTCCGGCTCGCTGCACGGCACCAAGCCGATCGACCTGGTCGTCGGACTGATCCACGAGCTGCGCAACCGCTACCCCGGGCTGGACCCGGCCGCGATCGACGACATCGTGCTCGGCGTGGTCAGCCCGGTCGGCGACCAGGGCTCCGACATCGCCCGGATCGCCGCCATCGCGGCCGGCCTGCCCGACACCGTCGCCGGCGTCCAGGAGAACCGCTTCTGCGCCTCCGGTCTGGAAGCCGTCAACCTGGCCGCCGCCAAGGTCCGTTCCGGCTGGGAGGACCTCGTCCTGGCCGGCGGCGTGGAGTCGATGTCCCGGGTGAAGATGGCCTCCGACGGCGGTGCCTGGTTCGCCGACCCGATGACCGCCTACGAGACCAATTTCGCCCCGCAGGGCATCGGCGCCGACCTCATCGCGACCATCGAGGGCCTCTCCCGCACCGACGTGGACGCCTTCGCCGCCGAGTCCCAGGCCCGCGCCGCCAAGGCCCAGGCGGACGGCCTGTTCGACCGCTCGGTCGTCCCGGTGCGCGACCGCAACGGCCTGGTCGTGCTGGAACGCGACGAGTTCATCCGCCCCGGCACCACCGTCGAGACCCTGGCCGGCCTCAAGCCCTCCTTCGCCGCCATCGGCGAGGCCGGCGGCTTCGACGCCGTCGCCCTCCAGAAGTACCACTGGGTCGAGGCCATCGACCACGTCCACCACGCGGGCAACTCCTCCGGCATCGTGGACGGCGCGGCGCTGGTGGCCATCGGCAACCGCGAGGTCGGCGAACGGTACGGGCTGCGCCCGCGCGCCCGGATCGTCTCCGCGGCCGTCTCCGGCTCCGAGCCGACCATCATGCTCACCGGCCCCGCCCCGGCCACCCACAAGGCGCTCGCCAAGGCCGGGCTCACCGCCGCCGACATCGACCTGGTCGAGATCAACGAGGCCTTCGCCGCGGTCGCGCTCCGCTTCATCCGCGAACTCGGCTTCCGCCACGACCAGGTGAACGTCAACGGCGGCGCGATCGCGCTCGGCCACCCGCTCGGCGCCACCGGCGCGATGCTGCTCGGCACCGTGATCGACGAACTGGAGCGGCGCGACCTGCGCTACGGCCTGATCACCCTCTGCGTGGGCGGCGGCATGGGCATCGCCACCATCGTCGAGCGCATCTGAGCCAGCCCGTCGCCCGCCGCCACCCTTCCCGGGACACGCGGGGCGTGGCACCTCCTCCGCAGACCGGTAGACCTGGAGACCGTGAACCCATGAGCGACACCACCACCATCCGCTGGGAGCAGGACCAGGACGGCGTGGTCACCCTCGTCCTCGACGACCCCGCCCAGTCCGTCAACACCATGAACGAGGCCTTCGCCGCCGACTTCGAGACCGTCGTCGCGCGGCTGGCTGCCCTGGCGTCCTCGGACGCGCTGCGCGGCGTGGTGATCACCTCCGGCAAGAAGACCTTCTTCGCCGGGGGAGACCTGCGGATGCTCTCCGCCGCCCGCCCCGAGGACGCCGCGGCCGTCTTCGAGAAGTCGATGCGGATCAAGCGCTCGCTGCGCACGCTGGAGACCCTCGGCAAGCCGGTCGTCGCCGCCCTCAACGGCAGCGCGCTCGGCGGCGGTCTGGAGATCGCCCTCGCCTGCCACCACCGGATCGCGCTGAACACCCCCGCCGGCCGGATCGGCCTGCCCGAGGTGACCCTCGGCCTGCTGCCGGGCGGCGGCGGCGTGGTCCGTACGGTCCGCCTGTTCGGCATCACCGACGCCCTGCTGAAGTTCCTGCTCCAGGGCCGCCAGTACCGTCCGGCGCAGGCGCTGGAGCACGGACTGGTGCACGAACTGGTCGACACCCCCGAGGAGCTGGCCGCCCGGGCGCGCGCCTGGATCGAGGCCAACCCGAGCGCCGTCCAGCCCTGGGACGTCAAGGGCTACCGGATCCCCGGCGGCACCCCGGCCACCCCGGCCTTCGCCGCCAACCTCCCCGCCTTCCCGGCCAACCTGCGCAAGCAGCTGAACGGCGCGCCCTACCCGGCCCCGCGCAACGTCCTGGCCGCCGCCGTGGAGAGCGCCCAGGTGGACGTCGACACCGCGATGGCCGTCGAGGCCCGCTACTTCACCGAGCTGGTCTGCGGACAGACCAGCAAGAACATGATCCAGGCGCTGTTCTTCGACATGCAGGCGGTCAACTCCGGCGCCGGACGCCCGAAGGACGTCGAGAAGCGGCCGGTCCGCAAGGTCGCGGTGCTCGGCGCCGGGATGATGGGCGCGGGCATCGCCTACGCCTGCGCCAAGGCCGGCATCGACGTCGTGCTCAAGGACGTCAGCGTCGAGGCCGCCGAACGCGGAAAGGCCTACTCCGAGGGGCTGCTGAACAAGGCCGTCGCGCGCGGGCGCTCCACCGAGGCCGGGCGCGACGAGCTCCTGGCCCGGATCACCCCCACCGCCGAGGCCGCCGACCTGGCCGGCTGCGACGCGGTGATCGAGGCCGTCTTCGAGAACACCGAGCTCAAGCACAAGGTGTTCCGGGAGATCGAGGGCGTGGTCGACGCCGACGCGCTGCTCTGCTCCAACACCTCCACCCTGCCGATCGGCGTGCTCGCCGAAGGCGTCGAGCGCCAGGGCGACTTCATCGGGCTGCACTTCTTCTCGCCGGTCGACAAGATGCGGCTGGTCGAGATCATCCGCGGCCCGCGGACCGGGGACGAGGCGCTGGCCCGCGCCTTCGACCTGGTCCGGCAGATCGACCGGACCCCGATCGTGGTCAACGACTCGCGCGGCTTCTTCACCTCGCGGGTGATCGGCCAGTTCCTCAACGAGGGCGTCGCCATGGTCGGCGAGGGCGTCCACCCGTCCAGCATCGAGCAGGCCGCCGCCCAGGCCGGCTACCCCGCCAAGGTGCTCTCCCTGATGGACGAGCTCACCCTCACCCTGCCGCGCAAGATCCGGGACGAGTACCGGCGCTCGGTCGAGGCCGTCGGCGGCACCTGGACGCCGCACCCGGCGGACGCGGTGGTCGACCGGATGGTCGACGAGTTCGGCCGCCCCGGACGCAGCGGCGGCGCGGGCTTCTACGAGTACGGCGAGGACGGCAGGCGCGGGCGGCTCTGGCCGGGGCTGCTGGAGCACTTCCCCGCAGGGGCGGCGGACGTCCCCTTCGAGGACCTCAAGGAGCGGATGCTGTTCAGCGAGGCGCTGGACTCGGTGCGCTGCCTGGAGGAGGGCGTGCTGACCTCGGTCGCCGACGCCAACGTCGGCTCGATCCTCGGCATCGGCTTCCCGGCCTGGACGGGCGGCGTGTTCCAGTACATCAACGGCTACGAGGGCGGCCCGGCCGGCTTCGCGGCCCGCGCCCGCGAACTCGCCGCCGCGTACGGCGAGCGGTTCGCGCCCCCGGCGCTGCTGGAGCGGGTGGCGGCCGAGGGACGGACCTTCACGGACTGACCCGACGCCCTGCTCGGATCCCGGTGGGGCCGTGCGCCGCACGGCCCCACCGGGCCTCCGCCCCTACCCGTACCCCTATGCCTGTACCTGTTCCTGGGCCTGTTCCTGTTCCTGGGCCTGCTCCTGCCCTTGCTCCTGGCGCAGTTCCTCGCCCAGTTCCTCCCGCAGGTACCGCTGGAAGGCCGTGACCAGCGCCTGCGCCACCATCGGCTGGATGTGGTCCGTCAGCGCCCGCATCCGGGCCAGCTCCTGGGGCGCGGGCTCGCTCTCCCGGTACGGCTTCCACACCGTCTCGCGGAACAGCCGCTGCAGCTCCCGGGCCGTCGCCCGGCTGTGCTCCACCACCACCGACCGGGCGGCCAGCAGCGTCTCCAACGGGATCGGCACGTCGAGGATCCGCACGCCCAGCGGCAGCAGTCCGGGATCCACCCGGAACACCTCCGGATCCGCCGTCCGCTCCAGCGCCCCCATCGCGGCGAGCCGCCCGACCTGCTCCTCCGTCAGCCCCCGCCCGGCCCGCCGCTCCAGCTGAGCCCTGGTGGCCTCCTCCGGGGCCTCCGGCGTCCAGGACGCCACCAGCGCACGGTGGATCGCCAGGTCCAGCGGTGAGCTGTCCTGCGGCAACCGCGCCAGGTACCGCTCGATCGCCGCCAGCGTCAGCCCCTGCCGCTGCAACTCCTCGATCAGCTCCAGCCGGTCCAGGTGCGCGGCCCCGTACAGCCCCACCCGCCGCGGCCCCAGCTCCGGCGGCGGCAGCAGCCCCTTCGTCCCGTAGAACCGCACCGTCCGCACCGTCACTCCGGCCCGCGCCGCCAGCTCGTCCACCGTCAGCCGCAACCCGACCCCCACTCCGCCGTGCTCCCCCACCCGCCGCCTCCCGCGCTGGCACACTCCTGCTGTGACAGCAGCAGTGTGACAGTGCCCGTCGCCCCGGGTCCATCGGTGCACCGGCTCAGGAGGACGGCCGGCGTCCGGTGGCGAGGCCGCGGGCGCAGCGGCGGAGCAGGTCGTGGGGGTAGGCGCAGCGGCGGGGCGCGGGGGAGACGAGCAGTCCGACGTCCACCAGCGCCTCGGTGAGCTCGATCGTCTCCGCCTCGGGGCGCTGCCGGCGATCCGCTACGTGATGTCGGTCGTGTCGACCGTGTCGGTCCTGCCGCCGCTCCACAGCGCTGGGCCGACGGACCCCTCCGGCCCGGGCACGCCGCGTGGGGCGCCCGGGCCGGAGGGCTGCCGGTGGGGAGCATCGGTGCGGTGCGGGCTCCGCGCCGCGGGGGTCAGGCGAGGGCGGCGTGGTGGCGGCGGGTGACTTCGGGGTGGGCCCTGGTGTAGCCCTTCCACTCGTTGAGGCCGAAGTCGGCGAAGAGCGGGTTGGCCGGGTCCTCGGTGGCGCCGGGGGCGTGGTGGGCGAGCGGGAAGTCGAGCGGCTCGATGTGGGCGTCGAGGCGGGGGTTGTAGAAGAACGGCACCGAGAAGCGCTCGCGGGCGCCGGGCGGGCTGACCACGCGGTGGCTGGTGGCCTTGAGGTAGCCGTCCGTGGCCACCTCCAGCAGCTCGCCGAGGTTGACGACGAAGGCGCCGTCGAGCGGCGGGACGTCCAGGAAGGTGCCGTCCGCGCGCTCGACCTGGAGGCCGCCGACGGTGTCCTGCAGCAGCAGGGTGATGAAGCCGTAGTCCTTGTGGGTGCCGACGCCCTGACCGGTGCCGTCCGGGGCGCTGCCGGGGTAGCGGACCAGCTTGAGGCGCAGGTGGGGGTGGCCCGCGAAGGCCTCGTCGTAGAAGTCGGGGCGGGCGCCGATCGCGGTGAGCAGCTCGTGCAGCAGGCGGCGGGCGACCCCGCCGAGGTGGTCGATCCAGCCGAGCGCGGCGGTGCGCAGCTCGGGGAGCGCCTCGGGCCACTGGTTGGGCCCCTCCAGCCACCAGTACGGGGGCTCGCCGGTGCCGGGGACGTGCGGGGGCAGCTCGGCGCCGATGTCCAGCTGGTCGCGCCAGTCCTGGCTGCCGCCGGTGCGCTCGTCGCCGGTGCGGGTGTAGCCCCGGTAGTGGGGGGAGTTGAGGTTGCTCACGGCGAGCCGGTCGGCCTCGGGGAGTGCGAAGAAGGCGCGCATGGCCCGGGCGAGTGCGGTGGTCTCGTCCGGGGTGACACCGTGGCCGACGAGCTGGAAGAAGCCGACGCCGGTGGCCGCGTCGCGGAGCTCGTCGTGCAGGCGGCGACGGTCCTCCGGGCTGCCGTCGGCGAGCGACAGGTCGATCACCGGGAGGGCGTCCGCCGGGGCGGAGTCGGTGCCGGTCTCGGATATGGGCGTGTACTGCTGCGTCATGTGTGACATCCGCTGGGTCTCGTCCCGGCTGGTCCCGGTGGTCGACCGGGGACGGCGGGAGCAGCGCCTGGTGCGGCGGGTGCTCGGGGAGCCGGGAGGTGGTGGCGGCCGGGCAGGGGCCGCCGGTGAGGGTGGGTGGCGCGAGGTTCAGCCGGAGCGTCGACAGGACATGGTCGTCACGCGGAGCAGGTCCACGTGGCGGCGGCGAACAAGGATGAGCACCTCACCAGCCTAATTGACCCGTTCTGCAGCAGGCGAGCCCCGTGCGGCGGAGGGCCACTCACCACTTGTCGGTGATCTATCAAGTTGTGCGGGGTCGATGCCGGAGCGCGGGCGATGGCGGCTCCTTTCAGGAGTTGTTGAGGTAGGCCAGGACGGCCAGGACCCGACGGTTGTCGTCATCGGAGGGCTGGAGGTCGAGCCGGACGAAGATCGACGCGGTGTGCTTGGCGACCGCCCGCTCGGTGATCACCAGCTGCTGGGCGATCGCCGCGTTGGACCGGCCCTCCGCCATCAGCGCCAGCACCTGCCGCTCGCGCGGCGAGAGGGTGGAGACCGGGCCGGCCGAGGAGTTGTGGGTGAGCAGTCGGGTGATCACCTCCGGATCCATGACGGTGCCGCCCTGGGCGACCCGCCGGACGGCGTCGATGAACTGGGTGCCGTCCATCACCCGGTCCTTGAGCAGGTAGCCGATCCCGCCGGTGCTGCCGGCGAGCAGCTCGCGCGCGTAGAGCTGCTCCACGAACTGCGACAGCACCAGGACGGGCAGGCCCGGGTGGGCCCGGCGGGCCGCGAGTGCGGCCCGCAGGCCCTCGTCCGTGAAGCCCGGCGGCAAGCGGACGTCGACCACGGCGATGTCGGGGCGGTCCGCGGCCACCGCGGAGAGCAGCTGCTCTCCGTCCTCCACCGCCGCGGTGACCTTCATGCCGTTGGCCTCCAGCAGCCGGGTCAGGCCGTCCCGGAGGAGGAAGAGGTCTTCGGCGATGACAACGCGCACGGGATCTCCAGGTTCACAATGGTCGGCCCGCCGGACGGGCTGCTGATCGCGAGCACCCCGTCGAAGGCGGCCAGTCGGCGTTCGGTTCCGCTGAGGCCGGTTCCCCGGGACGGGTCGGCGCCGCCGCGCCCGTCGTCGGTGACCGATATCCGCAACAGTCCGTCACTGTGCCCTATCTCGATCCACACCTGCGAGGCCCCGGCATGCTTGACCACGTTGGCCAGCAGCTCCGTCACCGCGAAGTAGGCCGCCGACTCCACCGGGGCGGATGCCCGGCCGGGCAGGTCGCCGCTGAAGCCGACCGGCAGCGGCATGTCCAGCGCCGTCGCCCGAACCGCGTCGGCCAGGCCGCGGTCGGCGAGCACCGGGGGGTGGATGCCGCGGACCAGGTCCCGCAGTTCGCCCAGCGCCTTCACCGAGGACAGCCGGGCCTCGGCCAGCAGCGGCCCGAGGGCGTCCGGATCGTCCTTCAGCTGCTCGGCCACGGTCAGCAGCATGCCCAGGGCCACCAGCCGGGCCTGCGCCCCGTCGTGCAGGTCCCGTTCGATCCGGCGCAGCTCGGCCGCGCCGGCGTCGATGGTGTCCGCCCTGGTCCGCGCGAGGTGGCTGACCCGGCGGGCGAGCTCGGCCCGCCGGGAGGGCCCGAGCAGGGCCCGGGCGGCCTTCTCGTGGAAGCGCAGGACCGGTGGGGCGGCCCACAGCACGGCCAACGGGGCGACGGTCAGACCCATCCCGTAGACGACGCCCAGGGCGAAGAACCGGCCGTTCCGGCCGAAGACCTCCAGGGCGACCGGGGTCAGCAGGACGATCGCGGCGGTGAGCAGCACGGCGGCGCCGGTGAGCAGGGTCCAGGCGATGTCCCGCCAGGTCGCCGGGTCGGTGAGCCAGCCGCCGGTGCGCAGCCGTCGCCAGGGCCCGGCCCCGACCGGCCGACGGTACGGCACCGGGATCGGCCGCCCGCTCCACTTCCCGACCGTCCGCCTGCTCTCGGTCGCGACCCAGCGGGCCCCGAACAGCCCGAGCACCAGCAGCGAGGGCGCCAGCCAGAGCGAGCCGGACCGGCCGCCGGGCGCGGCACCCCCGTAGAGGTGCGTCGCCATCAGCGCTATCGTCCCCGGGGCGAACAGCGCGGCGCCGACCGCCCGGCCGCCGCCCCCGGTGGCCCAGCAGAGCGCCCAGAGGGCGACCGGCCCCATCGGCACCAGCAGGATCAGCGGTCCGCCCGGGTGGAGGTCCAGGGGATCGTCCGGTCCGAACAGCGCGGAGGCCAGCAGGACCGGCCCCGCCAGCAGCGCGAGGAAGCCCGTCACGGCCAGCGTCGCCGCGTACCAGGCCCGCACTCCGTCCGCGCACGCCCGGCCGACCCTCAGGGCCAGTTCTTCCAGCACTCCCGCGTTCATGACGCGCCCCCTCTCCCTTCCGCGGCCCCCGTCCGGGGACCTCGGAGCCGCGGGCCCGGAGCGGCGGACCCGAAGCCGTCGCCCCGAAGCCCCGCGGACCCCGGTTCCGATCTTTCGACGGGTCAGTCTGCCCGTCCGGGTCGCCCGGCGCTCTAGGCCTGAACACCCAGTTCGGGGTGTATCTGGATACACCCCGCAGAGGCCGTCCAGACGGCTGTCGGCACCCCGCCGCGGATTCGTAGCGTCATGTCCCGTCAGCCGGCCCGGGGTTCCCGGGGCCGGACCCCGAACAGTGGAGGGCCCGTGAACGCGCCGATCATCCGGATCCGCGGCGTCAGCAAGACGTACGACCGATCCGACGCCGCCCGTCCCGCCCTGGCCGGGCTCGACCTGGAGGTCCGGGCCGGCGAGGCGCTGGCCGTGCTCGGCCGATCGGGCAGCGGCAAGTCCACCCTGCTGAACCTGGTCGCCGGCCTCGACCGCCCGAGCGAGGGCGAGGTGGAGGTGGACGGCGTCGCCGTGCACCGGCTCGGCGAGGCCGCGCTGGCCGAGTACCGGCGGGCGCGGATCGGCATGGTGTTCCAGTTCTTCAACCTGCTGGACGACCTGACCGCGGAGGACAACGTGCTGCTCCCGGCCCAGCTCGCGGGGATGCGGCGGGAGCCGGCCCGGGCCCGGGCCGGGGAACTGCTGGAGCGGCTGGGAGTGGCCCGGCACGCCAAGGCCTTCCCCGGCCGGCTCTCCGGCGGCGAGCGCCAGCGGGTCGCGGTGGCCCGGGCGCTGATGAACCGTCCGCCGCTGCTGCTGGCCGACGAGCCCACCGGAGCGCTGGACACCGCCTCGGCCGCCGACGTCCGCGACCTGCTGCGCGGGCTCAACGCGGAGGGCCAGACGATCCTGCTGGTCACGCACGACACCGCGCTCGCCGACGCCTGTGCCGACCGGACGATCGAACTGCTCGACGGCCGGCTGGTGCGGGACACGGCGGCCGCGCCGGCGCCGGGCGGTGGCCGATGAGCGCGCTCGGCAAGGTGGTGCGCGCCGGGGTCGGCCGCCGGCGGGTGCAGACACTGGTGATGGTGCTCACCACGATGGTGTCCGTGACGGCGTGCATCCTCGCGCTCGGGCTGCTGGTCGCCGCCCAGGGCCCCTACCAGCGCTCCTTCGCGGACCAGCGCGGCGCCCACCTCGGCGTGCTGTACGACGGGGAGAGAGCGAGCCCCGCCCAGCTCGCCGCGACGGCCCACGCGCCCGGCGTGACGGCCACGGCCGGCCCCTACCAGGCGGTGACCGTCCAGCCGCGCTCCGGCCCCGACACCCGGATCCCGCCGGCCGGGAGCCCGCTGCCGCCGATGACGCTGGTCGGCCGTGCCCAGGACGGCCCACTGGACGGCCTGCGGATCACCAAAGGCCGCTGGATCGCGGGCCCCGGTGAGGTGGTGTTCCTGGACGGGCGCTCCCCGCTGGCGGTCGGCGACAGCATGGAGTTCCCGGACCGGCCGGGGCACCCGACGCTCAAGGTCGTCGGCCTGGCGGCCTCGGTCTCCTGGAGCGCGGACGGCTGGGTCGCCCCGGAGCAGGTGGCCGGGCTGGCGGCGCCCGGCACGGCGCCCGCGGTCCAGTACCTCTACCGCTTCGCCCACGCCGACGACGACGCCGAGGTGGCCGCGGACCGCGCCGCGCTGGCCGCCACCGTCCCCGGTGACGCGCTGGCCGCGGTCACCTCATACCGGCCCGCCCGGGAGGAGGCGAACCGGACGGCCTCGACCTTCGTCCCGTTCGTCACGGCCTTCGGGGTGCTCGGGCTGGCCATGTCGGTGCTGATCATCGGTGTCGTGGTCAGCGGCGCCGTCAGTGCCGCCACCCGGCGGATCGGCATCCTCAAGTCCCTGGGCTTCACGCCCGCCCAGGTGGCACGCGCCTACGTCGGCCAGGCGCTGATCCCCGCCGGGCTCGGCACGGCGCTCGGCGTGCTCCTCGGAAACCTGCTCTCCGTACCGGTCCTCGGGCTGGCCCACAAGGCCCTGCGCGGCGGGCTGCTCGGCATCCCGGTCTGGGTGGACGCCGTGGTCGCGGCGGCGGCGCTTGCGGCCGTGGCGGGCACCGCGGTGGTACCGGCCCTGCGGGCCGGGCGGTTGCGGACGGTGGAGGCACTCGCGGTCGGCCGGACGGCTCCCGGCGCCAAGCGGGCGGCCGCCCGCCGCACGGCCGGCGGGGCGGGGGCGGCGGGTCCGCTGTCCCGGGCGCAGGACCTGATCGGCCGGCTGCCGGTACCACGTGCGTTCAGCCTCGGGCTGGCCTCCCCGCTCAACCGGCCGGGCCGCTCGGCGACCACCGGTGCCGCCGTGGTGCTCGGCACGGTCGGGGTCACCCTCTGCGTCGGTCTGACGCTCTCACTGAGCTCCATCCAGGAGGGCCTGGCGGCCGACCGCGCGGGCAAGGTGGTGGTCCAGGTCCCGATCGAGGGCGCCGCGCAGCCCGTCGACCACGTGGACGAGGCGGCCGTGGCCGAGGCCGTCGAGTCCCGGCCGGGCACCCGCGCCTGGTACAGCACCGCCCCGGCCCCGGTCGCCCTGGCCGGGAACACCGGGCGCTCCGAGGTGGTCGCGTTCAGCGGCGACGCCTCCTGGAGCGGCTTCCAACTGGTCTCCGGCCGCTGGTTCCACGGCCCCGGCGAGGTGGTGGTGGCCGCCGCCTACCTGCGGGCCAACGAGGCGAAGGTCGGTGACACCGTCACACTCACCGACCACGGCCGCAGCACCCCGGCGAAGATCACCGGCGAGGTCATGACCACCCACGACGTGGTGTTCACGGACCGGGCCACGCTGGCGCCGCTCGGTGGCGCGATCCACGCCGAGGCGCTCGCCTTCCACGTCGACCTCACCCCGGGCACCGACGCGCAGTCCTACGCCGACGGGCTGGACCAGGCCGTGAAGCCGATGGGCCTGGGCGCCGAACCCGGCGGGGAGGACCTCAACATCGTGGTGCTGGCGATGAACACCCTGGCGGGCGTGCTCACACTGCTGCTCTCCGTGGTGGCGGGGCTCGGGGTGCTCAACACCGTGCTGCTGGACACCAGGGAACGGGTGCACGACCTCGGGGTGCTCAAGGCGCTCGGGATGGCGCCCCGGCAGACGGTCGGCATGGTGCTCACCTCGGTCTGCGGCAGCGGGCTGGCGGCCGGATTGATCGGAGTCCCGATCGGTGTCCTGGTGCACCACCAGGTGATGCCCGCGATGGCCAGGGCCGCCGGAATCGGGGTGCCGGACGCCGACCTCGCCGTGTTCGCCCCGCCGGTGGCGGGGCCGCTGATACTCGGCGGCCTGGTGCTGGCCCTGCTCGGCGCCGCCCTCCCGGCCACCTGGGCGGCCCGCACCCGGACGGTCACGGCGCTGCGCACGGAGTGACAAGGAGAAAGGACCAGGAGCGGAGCCACCCGGCGTCCGGCCCGGTCCGGGAGCCCCCCGTAAGGCTCCCGGACCGGACCGGGTTGGGCCAGGCCGGGTCGGTCCGGCCCGACCCGGCTCAGGACAGCCGCGCCGCCGCGTACGCCTCCATGGCGGCACGCTGGTACGCGGCCAGGCCCGGGGCGATGGCCTCGTACGCGGCGCTCCACTGCTCGTTCTCGGTACAGGAACGGGCGATCGCCAGGTACTCCTCGGCCGGAACCGAACGGATGGTGCGGAGCTGCTGGTACTCCTCGTCGATCGTGCTCTGCACGGGCTCGGCGTCGGCCGGGTGGCCGGCCGCCAGCAGCTCCGCCAGGTGGATCATGCGGGCGGTCCGCTCGCGCTGTCCGGCCTCGATCTCGGCCGGAGACATCGCGGCGGTCGCGCGCCGAGCCGCCTCGGCGTGCTCGGGGAAGTCGCGCAGGCTCGCGTCGACGTCGTCGGGCTGGATGCCCTCGAACAGGTTCTCGGGGCGGTTGATGGTCATGGGCGTGCCGTCCTTCCGGGAGCGTTCCAGGTCGGCGATCGTGCGGGAAACAGTGGTGGCCAGGGCGTCGAGCCGGTCGCGCTCGGCGACCAGCCGGCGGCGGTGGCCCCGCAGGGCCTCCAGCTCGTCCACCTGATCGCCCAGGATCCGGGCGATCTCGGTCAGCCCCACGCCCAGTGCCCGCAGTACCAGGATCTGTTGCAGCTGGAGCAACTGCCGTTCCTCGTAGTAGCGGTGGCCGTTGGAGCCGATCCAGGCCGGAGGCAGCAGTCCGATCTCGTCGTAGTGCCGCAGCGTCCTGGCGGTCACGCCGGACATCCGGGCCACATCGGCGATGGGCCAGGCCATGGCCGCCTCCCTCGTTCTCCACGTCCCCACGTTCGCGTGGACCGGGGCCGGTTCTCCGGCCCTGGTCACGACGGTAGAAGCTGCCGCTGCGGCAGCTTCAAGCCCGAGACTCCCGCCGGTTTGCCCGCTGCCGCACACCGCCGCACACCGCTGCACACCGCCGCATACCGCCGCACACCGCCGTACACCGCCGCACACCGCCGTGCGCCGCCTGTGCCTCTCTGCCTCGTCTGCCTCTATGCCTCGCCGGGCCACGCCTCGCCGAACCAGTCCAGGGACTGCCCGTGCGGCCCGGTGAAGGCCACCGGCCGCTCGTCCAGCGCGAGCGCGAACAGTCCGGAGCCGGCCGGGGCCGGGCGGGGGAGGCGTCGGGCGACGGTCGGCAGCACGGAAACCGCCTCGTTGGAGATCCAGTGCCCGGGCAGCTCGCGCATCGTCGCCGCGAACTCCTCCCGCTCCTCCGGCGACAGGTACGCGAGCACCGCGCTGTGGAACACCACCGGCGTCGACCCCGCCGGGGCCCGAGCCACCAACTCACCCACCGTCGCGTTGAGATCGCCGCGCACCAGCAGCGGCGGTTCGGTCCGGGCGACCCGGACGGCGCCGCGCAGCCGGTCCAGCCGGTGGGTCTGCTCGGGCCAGACCAGCGACTCCAGCCAGCGCACGTCCTCCTCGGCCCGCACATCCAGCGGATTGAGGTCGATCCCGGCCCGCCACACCACCTCGGGCAGCCGCTCCCACAGGGATCCGGGGAGCGGTACCGGACCGCTCACCGCGCAGTCCAGCGTCACCGGGCTCGCCTCGGCGCCGAACTCGGCGACCGGGGTACCGGCCCGGCTGCCGCTGCCGCTGCCGCTGCCGCTCCCGCTCCCGCTCCGGTTCCCGCTCCCGCCCCCACTCCTGCGCCCGTCTCCGGCCACGTACCGGTACCGATACCGGTCCGGGTACAGGCAGAGTCCGGCCGAGGCGCCGACCTCGATCAGGGCGAGCGGCTGCGGCAGCGCGGCCAGCAGCGGCAGCAGGGTGGCGCAGCGGCCCGCCTCGTTGGTCTGCGTCCGCCGCTCCAGCATCGTCGCCGAGACCCCGGCCCAGTGCTCCGCCACCCAGCCGTGGAAGGCCGGCCAGCCCTCCGTCACCGGCCCGCCCAGGTGCCGGACCGCGCCGAACAACAGGTTCGGCTGCCGCTTCGCGATGGGCAGCCCGTCCAGCAGCGCACACAACTGCCGGTCCTCGGCGACGCGTTCGGCCAGCTCCTGGTAGATCGGCGAGTTGCCGTGCGCCTCCCTCTCCGCGAACGCGCGGTAGAGCTCCCCCGTATCGCTGCGCATCCCTCGCAGCTCCCTTCGACGCCTTCTCAAGTGATCGAATCGGCTCAGCCTACGCCCGGCCGGTCACCCCTCCCGCAGCGTGTCGACCGGCCCGCCACCCCTCCCGCAGCGCGTCGACCGGTCCGCCACCCCTCCCGCCGCCCGCCACCCCTCCCGCCGCCCGCAGCGCGTCGACCGGCGGGCCGGTGCGCCAGCGCGTCCCCGGGCGCCCCGGCCACCGCCCGTCACCGGAGCCCGTCCGGGCGAAGCGCTCAGCCGAGCAGGCCGCCCATGTGCCCGTCCTCGGCGAGCAGTCGCCAGGAGCAGCCGGGCGAGGCGAACGCCTCCGGGTCGACGGTCTCCACCAGTCGGTCCACCACCGCGCTCAGCAGCGCCTGCGGATCGAACACCGCCCAGGTGTCCCGGGCCCGGCCGTAGTCCCAGCGGTCCCACTCGGCGCGCAGCCGCTCGTAGGTCCAGAGGGCGTAGAGCAGGGCGGACAGGTCGCGGTTCAGGTAGGCCTCGGGGTGGCCGTCGTCGTACCAGTCCGGCAGCTCCAGCCGGCCGGTGGCGCCGTCCAGGGCGATCGTGAGGTCGGTCGGCCAGTCCCCGAGGGCGAGGAAGTCCCGCTGGTACGGCCGTTCCTCCTCGCCGTCGAAGTACTCCGGGTACGCCTCGCCCATGGTGACCAGCGGTTCCTCGCACACCCCGAACATCGCCCCGCCCAGCGGCAGGCCGACCTCGGTCAGCAGCCGCCGGGTCGGCTCGTGCACGAGAGCTGCGGGCAGTTCCTCGGGCCGGAACCGGTGCACCCGGCCGGGGCCGCCGTCCTGGTCCGTCAGCGCCGCCAGCTCCGCCACCAGCTCCGGGGCCGTCTCGTACGCGGGCCCGCCCGGCCCGCCCGGCAGCGCGCCCCAGCCCAACGCCCCCACCAGCAGCGCGGTGCCCCAGTGCGGGGGCGGCGCGGACCCGTCGTCGAACAGCCCGGGATCGATCTCCCGCATCCGCCGCTCGGCCCCCGCCAGCACCTCGGCCACCACGGTGGGCCCGCGCCGCCCGTCCAGCGCCTCCGGCCGCCGGGCCCCCTCGGCCACCGCGTCCACCTCGCGCACCAGGCCCGCCAGCGCGGCCACGCCGGAGGCCAGCAGGTCGCGCCGCGGGCCACCGTTGTCCAGGAACACCTCGCCGGTCACCCCGTCCAGCAGCACCAGGCTCCCGCCGGCGGCGAACGGCGTGCAGTACTCCGTCTCCCCGAGGACGAACAGCCGCTCGGCCTCCGCCGGGAACGCCGTCAGCTCCCCGTCCCCGAGCGCCTCGAAGTCCAGGAACGCCCCGGTCGCCGGAAGCCCCTCCCGCACCAGGAACTCCCGACTCCCCTCGTGCACCACCTCACCCGGCAGCTCCGCCGCCCGCACAAATCCCACGTGCCCCAACCCTTTCCCTGCCTGCCCCGTGACCCACAGACCCTAGCGGCCCGGCCCGACAACACCGAGGACTCCCGAGCGGGGGAGGGGTGCGGCGGCGGGTCGGTGTGAGCGGCCGGCCGGGGGCGGGGTGGTTCGGGTTGGTCGCCCGGGGCGCTCGCCGTGCGGGGGCGGAGGGGAGCGCGCCCGGGCGGCTCACGGCAGCGCGGCCCGGTCGACGTTCCAGTGCTCGGGCAGGTCCGCGTCGCAGAAGACGCAGGCGTAGTGCTCCTCGCGGACGAGGTTGCAGCGGGCGCACCGGGGGCAGCGGCGGAAGACCACCGCGTGGGTGAAGGCGTCGGGGTGCGGCAGTCGGAGGCGGGCGAGGGCGGCGGCGACGGCGGGCCAGGACGTGGTGTCGGGGCAGTAGCCGGTGGAGTGGTTGCTGACCGTCTCGACCTCCCATCCGTCCGGTGACCGCCGGAACCCGATCTCCCCGGCGCTCAGCACCAACTTCCCGCCCGCACAGTCCACATGCTCGCTGCGGCGCGGAGCGAGCCGCAGCGCGCCGCCGAGGTCGACCACGAAGGTGAACGGTTCCGCGAGTTCCTCCGCCGACCGCCCCTCCACCCAGGCGGCGAACTCGCCTTCCGTCCGCACCAGTTGACCGCCACCGCCACCGCCACCGCCACCGCCGGTGCCGTCACCCGCCGCCCACAACTCCGGCGGCCCCACGTACCGGTACGCCCTCCCGAAGCCGTCCGCCATCTCCGCCTCGATTCCGCGCCCGGCCAGCCGGGCCCGCCAGTACGCCATTTCGACGGCTGTCCCGTTGAGGCCGAAGTCCCGCAGCTCGTCGAGGAGTTCCCGCGCCTGCCGGAGTGTGGTGTCCGCTCCTTCGCGGAGCGTCCGCAGTGCGGCCACCGGGTCGGTGAGCGGCCCGGTGAGCCGGAGCCGGGCCGGTCCGTGGGTGGTCAGCAGCGTCTCGCGGACGTCCTGGGGTGCGGCCTCCGGGCCCGCGTCCTCGCAGCAGGCGGCGCCGCACTGCGGGCAGAAACGCTCGGCGTCCCACCACAACTCCCGTCCGTGCAGGAGGAACTGTCCGAAGCTCCGGACCGCGTCGCCGCCGCAGTCCGCGCACCGGACGGTCACCCTCGCGCCCTGCTCCGTACCCGTCACGCCGGAGGTCCCCATGCCCGACACCCTAGGGAGCCGCTTCGCTGCCGCTCCACCCGGCCCGTAGAGTGCGGGGATGAAGCGCTACCTGCTGACCGGCACCCCGGGGGCCGGGAAGACGGCGATCCTGCGGTGGCTGGAGTGGGCGGGCCATCCGGTGGTCGAGGAGGCCGCGACGGACGTCATCGCGCTGCGGCAGGCCCAGGGCGAGCCGGAGCCGTGGACGGACCCGTCGTTCGTGGACGCGGTGGTCGACCTGCAGCGGCGGCGGCAGGAGGAGGCCGTCGGCCGGCCGGGGGAGGTGCGGTTCTTCGACCGCTCGCCGGTGTGCACGTACGCCCTGGCGGTGTACCTCGGCCATCCGGTGACCCGGGCCCTCACCCGGGAGCTCGACCGCATCCGGGAGGCGGGGGTGTACGAGCGGCGGGTGTTCTTCGTGGAGAGCCCGGGCTTCGTCGCCCCGTCCGAGGCCCGGCGCATCTCGTACGAGGAGTCGCTGCGGTTCGAGCGGATCCACCGGGAGGCCTATGCCGGGTTCGGGTACGTGTGCGTCCCGATCGCCCCGGGGCCCCTCGCCGACCGGGCGGCGGCCGTGGTGCGGCACGTCGGCGCGGACGCGGCCCCGCACGAGAGCTGACGGCCCCGGCCCCCTCCGGCCCTCCGGTCCCCTCGGTCCCTCCGACTTTCCGTCCCCTCCAGCTCTCCAACCCCTCCGGCTCAGGCCAGGCCGCCGGCCTGCCGGGCCGCCTGCTCCACGCGGTCGTGGTGGGCCCGCCACCAGTCGGCGTCGCCGGGGGCGGTGTTGGCGCCGTCGGAGCGCTGGCCGGTGGCGCCGTCCACGAGTTCGCGGACCAGGTCGGCGTGTCCGACGTGGCGGTGGGTCTCGGCGATCATGTGGACGAGTACCCGGTGCAGGGTCTGTTCGTGTCCGGCGCCGAACGGGACCTTGCCGACGGCGTCCAGCGGCAGGGCCTCGATGGTGGCGTCGGAGTGTGCCCAGACCCGCCGGTAGCGCCCGGTGATCTCCTCGGTGCTCTCGTCCGCCCGCGCCCACAGGTCGCCGTTCGGCTCGGTCCCGCCGGTGATCCACACGGGGGCCGGTTCGGGGAAGGGGCGGCCGAAGGTGTCGCCGAAGTACAGGGCCTCGGCGCCGGTGACGTGCTTGACCAGGCCCAGCAGGTTGGTTCCGGTGGGGGTGAGCGGGCGGCGCAGGTCGTACTCGGAGAGGCCTTCGAGCTTCCAGAGCAGGGCGTCGCGGGCGTCCTGGATGTAGATCCGAAGGTCGGTCTTGTCATCTGTCACGGTCATGGGATCAGTCTGCTGATCACGGAATGCCTGTCCATCGATTTCCCGCCCCGCGAACTTCTGGCCAGGAGTCAACTCGTGTCAGGATCAACTCCGTTCGCCCGAGACCGGATCCCTGGTCGAACCCCCGGCTACCCCCGGCCGCCCCGGCCGGATTTCCCGGCCGCCCCCGGCCGGACCCCTGGAGGAGCAGCCATGACGGACGACCCCTGGTCCTGGGACGAGACGCTGTTCGCCGGAACGGCCGCCCACTACACCCGCGGCAGGCTCCCGTACGCCCCCGGACTGGCGGAGGCGCTGGCCGAGGCGCTGGGGCTCGACGGGCGGGGGCGGCTGCTCGACGTGGGGTGCGGGCCGGGCACGCTGGCGCTGGGCCTGGCGCACCTGTTCGGCGAGGTCGTCGGAGTGGACCCGGACGCCGGGATGATCGCCGAGGCGCGCCGGGCCGGCGCCGCGGAACCCAAGGCCACCTGGGTGCGGGCCCGGGCCGAGGAACTGCCGTCGGGCCTCGGCACCTTCACACTGGCGACCTTCGGCCAGTCCTTCCACTGGATGGACCGCGACCTGGTGGCGGCGACCGTACGGCGCGTGCTGCGGCCCGGCGGCGCCCTGGCGCACGTCTCGGACCTGAAGGGCGAACCGCGGCCCACCGAGGGGCTGCCGCACCCGCCGGTCCCGTACGCCGCGATCGGCGAGCTGGTCCGGCACTACCTCGGCCCGGTCCGCCGCGCCGGGCAGGGACTGCTGCCGCACGGCACGCCGGGCGACGAGGCCGCCGTCCTCGGCCGGGCGGGCTTCACCGGCCCGCAGCGGATCGTCGTCCCGGGCGGGCGACCGCTGGAGCGCACGGCCGACGAGGCGGTCGCGGGCGTCTTCGCGCTCTCCTCCTCGGCCCCGCACCTCTTCGCGGAGCGCCGCCCGGCCTTCGAGTCGGACCTCCGCGGCCTCCTCGCCCGGACCTCGCCGCCGGGGCTCTTCTCGGAGCGGCAGCCGAGCAGCGAGGTGTTCATCTGGCGCACCGCAGAGGAGCGTTGACGGTCCGGGACGGGACACAGGACACAGGACACAGGACACGGGACACCGGACAGGAGGGCCGCCCCCGCCCCGACCCCGTCGACGCTCTCGCCGCCGACGCAGGGGAGCGGAGCAGCCGGGGAGCGGTCAGCGGACGACGTCGAAGACCTGCTTCTGCAGGCCGTTCCCGTACACCTCGTGCTCGACCAGCTTCAGCTTCTGGGTGTCCTTGTCCGTCGTGCTGAACAGGCGCTTGCCGGCGCCGAGCAGCAGCGGGAAGACGAGCAGGTGGTAGCGGTCGATCAGACCGGCGTCCGAGAGGGCGCGGTTCAGGGCGGCGCTGCCGTGGACGATGATCGGGCCGCCCTCGGTCTCCTTCAGCGCGGCGACCTCGTCGAGCGAGCGCAGGATGGTGGTCCCGCCCCAGTTCGGCACCAGGTCGTCCTCGGTGAGGGTGGTGGAGACGACGTACTTCGGCAGCGTCTTGTAGCGGGCGAACTCCGGCATGTCCGGCCACACCGGGCTGAACGCCTGGTAGCTGACCCGGCCGAGCAGCATCGCGGTGGCCTCCTCCTGCTCCCGCCCCTTGATCTCGAACGCCTCGGGGAGGAACTCGATGTCCTTGAAGGTCCAGCCGGAGTTGCGGTAGCCGGGCTCGCCGCCGGGGCCCTCGACGACGCCGTCGAGCGAGATGAAAGCGGTGCTGATCAGGGTGCGCATGGGTGGTTCCTCGGTTCTCGTGCGGATCTGGAGCGGTCGGGCCGGTCAGGCCGGTCAGGCCGGTCGGGGCTGTCGGATCGACGGGCCGGTCGGGGAGGTCCGAACGGCAGGAAGGAGCAGGTCAGCCGAGGACCCCGGACAGCCACTGCTGCCAGGCGGCCTCGGACCCGTCCGGAGCCGGGCCGAAGAGGTGGTGGAACATCAGCACCAGGCCGGAGCCGTGGTGGAAGGTGTAGAGCCCGTCGGCGGTGCGGACCTCGAAGCGTTCGTCGTCCGCCCAGGCCACCTCGCCGTCCAGCGGGGGCAGGCCCGCCGGTTCGCCGTGGACCCGCGTGCCCGCGGTGACCGGGAGCGGAAGCGACAGGGCGTGGGCGAGGAGGGCCCGGACCTCCGGTTCCGGCCGGCCGGCCGACGGCGCGGCGGCGAAGACGGGGACGGCGGTGCGCCCGGGGAAGTGGGTGAGGTACTCGCGCAGCGTGTGGAGGTGGAAGGGCCAGCCGCGGCGCAGCGCGTCGTACTCGTCCTGCCAGTCGTCGCCGAGCAGGCCGCTGTGGACGACGCGGAGCACGGTGGCACCGCCGTCCCGGCCCTCGATCAGGTACTCGAAGGCCATGAACCGGCCGTCCTCGCCGGCGGCCGTACGGGTGGCCAGGCGCTTGCCGGGCTCGTAGGCGGTGACGACCGCCTCCGCGCGGTGGCCCCCGGTCTCCATGACGGCGGTGCCGCCCTCGCGCGGGTCCAGTTCGTTGCGGCCCATGAACCAGGAGTCGAGTCCCGGTCCGGTGGCGATCGCCTCCCAGACCTGTTCCGGGCTCGCCGGGAGGGAGGTCTCCAGCTCGATCTCGAACGGGTGGGTCATCGTGGGTTCTCCTGGTTCGGTGCGGTGCCGGCGCCTTCTGCCGCGCTGCCGGCGGCGTCGGTCTCCGGCCCGGTCCCGGCCGGTCCGGTCCCGGCCGGTTCGGCCCCGGCTCCGGTCGCCCCCGCCTCCGCCCCGGGTTGTGCGGAGGGGATCTGGTGGAGTCCGACCACCACCCGGTGGCTGCGGCCCCCGGGGGCGGACTCGTCGTGGTAGCGGCTGACGAGGGCGGCCACGGACTGGGCCAACTCCTCGGCGAAGGCGGCCCGGTCGGCCGCGGAGGCGAACCGCACCTGCGCGTCGATGCCGAAGGTGGCGACCCGCCGCCGGGCCCGGGAGGCGCCGGTCAGCAGGGACCCGACCTCCTGCACCAGCCGGGAGCCGAGCGCCAGCAGCCAGCGGGCGGAGAGCTGGTCGGGGGAGCGGGCGGGGTCCGGGCTCACGGCGGCCAGGACGTTGGGGGAGATCACGTAGGAGGCCGCGGTGGCGCGGTACACCCGTTCGGTGACGTTGCCCTTGCGACGCTCCTCGGCGAGTTCGACGAGGCCGTGCCGCTCCAGTTCCTTCAGGTGGTAGTTGACCTTCTGCCGGGGCAGCCCCAGCCGGGCGGCCAGCATGGCGG
The DNA here is from genome assembly GCF_043198905.1 of Kitasatospora sp. NPDC048715. Lineage (NCBI taxonomy): Bacteria > Bacillati > Actinomycetota > Actinomycetes > Kitasatosporales > Streptomycetaceae > Kitasatospora > Kitasatospora sp. NPDC048715. The sequence goes on from NZ_JBICVH010000022.1 coordinate 148,517, forward strand.
CCGAGCCGGGCTCGGTCAGGGCGGCGAGGAGGCGTGACCGCATGGGGTCCAGCGAGGCCTCGGCCGCGGCGGGTTCTTCGATCACGGCGACTTCCAGCACCGTTCCAGCATCCAGCCGACAAAAAAATTTGTCAAGGAAAAAACGCTTGTCGGTAATCCGGTCGGGCGAGTGCCTCCGCCCGACCGGCGGAACACGGGGCCGCGGGGCGGAGGCCCGGACTTCGGCGGGACGAGCCCTCCCGCCGCCCCTCGGCCCCCGCCTTCCCGCTGCCGCCCTCCGGTGGGAGCCGCTCAGACGGTGGAGCCCGTGAACGCCGACCGCACCTCCTCCCCGTGCTCGTCGTGGCGGTCGGCGACGGCCAGCTTGCACCGGCCGTCCTCGCAGGAGCGCTGGAGGCGGCCCCGCGAGACGGTCTGCGCCAAGCCGATCGCCCAGCACGTCGGGCAGCCGCGCAGGGCGAGCAGGCCGACCGGCAGGAGGGCCAGGCCGACCGGCCCGACCGCCGGGACGAGGGCGACCGAGCCGATCAGCGAGCCGATGCCCACCACGCCGCGCACGACGTGTTCGGTCAGGGACTTGCTCGCGAAGTCGGGGCCCCCGGGGCCGGCGTCGGTTCCGGGCTTCGTTCCGGGCTTCGTTCCGGTCATCGTTCCCTCCACGGGCGGATTCAGATGGTGGGCCGCAGCGTTCGGTGGACCGCCGAACGGGCCCGGTGCAGACGGGACTTCATCGCCGCCGTGCTGAGGCCCAGCGCGTCGGCGACCATCCGGCCGCTGTGGCCCTGGACGTCCCGCATGATCAGCACTCGGCGCTGGTCGGGGGGCAGGGCGGCGACCGCGGCCGCCACCGTGCCGGCTTCCAGGCGGCGCAGGGCGGCCTCCTCGGCGGAGTCCACGCAGACGTCCTGTCGCAGCGGTGCGCCATGGTCCCGCAACCGGGTCCGTGCGCGCCGGAGGCACTCGTTGCGGACGATGCGGAACATCCAGGACGCCAGGGCGCCGGAGGCCCGCAGCATCCCGATCTTGCGGTACAGGATGATCAGGGCCTCCTGCGCCGCGTCCTCCGCGTCCTCCGGGGTGGCGCAGAGGGAACGGGCGAACCGCTGCACATTGGGGTGCGATCCCGACACCAGCGCGGCGATCGAGTCGACGTCGCCGGCCTGCGCGGCGGCGATCAACTGCTCGCCGGGCCAGGTCGATTCAGCCACGCCCGGCTCGCTTGCGCTTCACGGCCAGCATGCAGGTGCAGAGCAGCACCAGGGCGACGGCGATGCCGATGCCGATGATCATCACTACCTCCGGATCCCGTACCCGACGTTTGTCGGAACGTTTATAAGAGGCGCGGGTCGCTCCAAAGGATTCGGCCCGCGCCGCAGAAAGTCGTCCGGGTTCCCGGCGGGGCGCCGGCGGCCGTGCCACGGCCCGTACGGGCTGCGCGAGCGGCCGGGTGCACGGAGAGTTGCGACCGGTCGAGGTGGTTGTCACCAAGTGGTCGAGATCGTTGTCACCTGCCTCGCCCGGTCACGGCGGTTGTCACCGTCCGGGGCGGCGAACCGGCTGGTCAAGGTCGGTGCTCCAACCTGGCGGGTGACGACCGCCGTGCGCACCACCGGAGCACTGCGCCGGCCTGACGCCTCAGGGGACGCAGATCGTCCGCCTCGCCGCCCGGGGATGTCCAACCGGGACATCGCCGCCCGGCTCTTCCTGAGTTCGCGAACGGTCGGCCACCACCTCTGGAAGGCCTGTCCGAAGCTCGGCGTCGGCTCGCGCGGGGAGCCGGCGGCGCTGGTCCGACGGTGGTGGTCCGACGGTGGTGGTCCGAAAAAACCGGTTGCGGGGGAGCGCGGCCCGGATCACGATGTGCGGCATGTACCTGTGCTGACGACTGCCACGTAGCAACTCACCCCTGCGCGATCGACCTCTGCGCCGAGCCACCGGCCGCGCGCTGAGTCGATGACACGCGCGCTCACGCGATCGACCGCCCTCGGCGCTCGGCCATGCCACATGCCGTCATGCCGTCATGCCGCCATGTGGCCATGTGGCCATGTGGCCATGTCCCGAGGCGATGAGACGCGCCGTCGCGAGTTGCCACGGAGAGATACGACCTGTCGCGCGATCGACCTCGGGACGCCCCGCCATGCGGCCACCCGCCCCGAGGCGATGACACGCGCCCTCGTGAGCACTAGTCAGATCCCAGGAACCCCGGCCGATCCAGTCGATCCGGCCTGCGCGCGTTCCTGCTGAACCAGGAAACAGACCACCATGCATACCGAACGCAAGGCCCGCTGGGCCGTGCGCCAGTCCGCGCTGCCCACCGCCGTCCGCAGCTGCCCGGACTGCTCCAGCATGCGGCACCGGCCCTCGGGCAAGATCCGTGTCAACGCCAACGGCAAGCTCCTCGACGTCTGGCTGCTGCTCAGCTGCGCGGGCTGCGACCGGACCTCGAAGGTGCCCGTCCACGAGCGCGTCCACACGTCGTCGCTGGAACCCGCCCGCAGGGAGGCGTACGAGAACAACGACCTCGCCGTGGTGCGGGAACTGACGATGAGTGCGTCGCTCGCCGCCAAGAACGGCTACAGCCTGGACTGGAGCGGCACCTGGGAGCTGGAGGTGCGCACGCCGCTCCACGCGATCGACGATCCGACCCCGCTGACGGTGCTGGTGAGCTTCGAGCTGCCGGTCCCGGTCCGGGTCGAACGCCTGCTCATGTCCGGCCTCGGTCTCAGCCGCAGCCGGGTCCGCCGGATGGTCGCGGACGGCCGCATCCGTCTGCCGCTCGCCCCGGACGCCAAGGCGCGCCGCGACTTCGAGCTGACGGTCCACGCTCCGGCGGCGACCCTGGCTCGGCTCGCGGCTCCGGTCGCGGCGACGCGGCGGGAGGCGGTGCGCGAACTCGGCGCCGCCGACGCCGTCGAGGCGCCGCTGCGTCTGTCGCGCGCGGTGTCCGGGGCGTAGGCCGACGGCTCGGTGCGGGGCGGTACCCGCGCGCGGCTCACGGACTCGCCGTTCGTGAGCCGCGCGGCGGGCTCCCGCGTGGTGGGTCCAGCCTCCTCCGACGACGCAGTCCGGGGCGCCGCAACGGTGGCGGCAGGCGATGGTCGGAGCGTGGCCGGAACCCCGAACGTCCCCAGGCCCGACGGCAGGATCGGCGCCATCGACGCAGGTCACCAGGCTGTGTGCTTCTACCGTCACTACCCGCAGCCGGTGGCCGCGGTGGTGCTGCGCTGCCGGCCACCGATCCCGACGGCCGTACCGTGATCGCCTCCGGCGCCCTCCTCGGGGAGCAGTCCGGGAAGGGGGTGGTGGCGGACATCGCGACCGGGTGACAGCTCGCCGAGACCCGCCACCGGCAACGCACCAACCGGCTCGGCGAGCTCCGACCGATCGCTGCCGCCCTCGACGCCTGCGCACGCGACCTCGCTGCCGAATCGACCAGCCGGGCACACCCCGAAACCCCTGACCGAGACCCCGACCGCGAAGGTCCGCCGGACCCTGGAGCCGTCCCCGGGTGAAGCGGTACCCGGGTCACCGGACGCGGTCACCGGCCCGATCACCCCCGGGGGCCACCGCCGCTGAGACGGCACCCCCGGGGTCGGGGTGTTCGGCGCGTCGCGTCCGTGGCGGGTTGACCAGGTCGGACTTGAATCTTTGCGAACGAATGTTCGATCCTGGGGGTGTGCCCGTTTTCGAATCTGTTTTCGAATCCACCGCCGAGCAGCCCGCACGCCCCGTGCTCCGCCCGGTGGCGTCCCCGGCTGCCGCGCCGGGGGAGCGGGGTGAGCCGGGGGAACGGGAGGAGCGAGAGGGACGGGCGACACCGGCCACCGGGCGGACGGCGGAGCCCCGGGGGCTGCTGCCGGTGCCGTCCGCGCTGCGGGAGGTGCTGCCCGACGCCGGGCTGCGCCGGGGGACGGCGGTGTCGGTGGCGGGCGGGGACACCGGGCTGCTGCTGGCGCTCGCCGCCGGGGTGAAGGAGACCGAGGGCGGCTGGGCCGCGGCGGTCGGACTGCCGGACCTGGGGCTGGCCGCCGCCGAGGGGTACGGACTGGACCTGCGGCGGCTGCTGGTCGCGGACGATCCGGGGCCGCACTGGGCCGAAGTGGTCTCGGTGCTGGCCGGCGCGGTCGAGCTGATCATGCTGCGCCCGGACGGGCCGGTGCCGCCGAAGCTGGCCGCCCGGCTGGCGGCGGTGCTGCGGCGCAGCGGCTGCGTGCTGCTGGTCGCCGGGCCGTGGCCGGGCGCGGTGCTGCGGCTGGGGGTGCGTTCCGGGCGCTGGTTCGGGCTGGGCGACGGCCACGGGCAGCTCGTCGGCCGGCAGGTGGAGGTGGTGGCCGAGGGCCGCGGCTCGGCGGTGCGCGGCCGGACGGCCCGGCTCTGGCTGCCCGACGAGCACGGCGCGGTGCGCCCGCTCCAGGAGCAGCCGCGACAGGGACGGCCGCAGCCGGTGGCGGAACCGGCGATGCCGGCACTACCAGCGCTACCGGCACTACCGGCGATACCGGCGGCGGAGCCGATGGCACCCCGCGTGGCGGCGGTGGTCTGAGATGGCGGACGACGGAACCCCCCGGGTGCTGGTGATCTGGTGCCCGGACTGGCCGGTGGTGGCCGTCACCGGCGACGACCCGGTCGCGGTGACCGAGGGCGGGCGGATCCTCGCCTGCTCGGCGGGCGCCCGGGCGGCCGGGGTGCGGCAGGGGCAGCGGCTCAAGCTGGCCCAGCGGCTCTGCCCGGAGCTGGAGCTGCGCGACCGCGACCCGGAGGCGGAGACCCGCCGCTTCGAGCCGGTGGTCGCGGCGGTGGAGGCGTTCACGCCCCGGGTGGAGGTGATCCGTCCGGGACTGTGCGCGATCCCGGTGAAGGGCCCGGGCCGCTACTTCGGCGGCGAGGAGGCGCTGGCCGGCAAGGTCGGCAGAGCGGTGGCGGACGCCCTCGGACGGCCCCTCGTCCCGGACGCCGTCCCGGGCGCGATGGCCGTCGAGGCCCGCCCCGAAGCCGCCTCCCGCCCCGAAGCCGCCTCCCGACCGGCAGCCGCCTCCCTACCCGAAACCGCCTCCCGACCGGCAACCGCCTCCCGCCCCGAAGCCGCCCCGCAGGCCCGGGACGCGGAAGCCGCCCCGCAGACCCGGACCGCTCCGGCCGAAGCCGCCCCGCAGGCCCGGGTCGGTGTCGCCGACGGCCTGTTCGCCGCCGTGCTCGCCGCCCGGGCCGGGGTGCTGGTCCCGGCCGGCCGGACGGCGGAGTTCCTCGCCCCGTACCCGGTGAGCGCGCTGGGCGACGAGACGCTGGCCGAACTGCTGGGGCGGCTCGGCCTGCCCACCGTCGGGGCCTTCGCCGCCCTGCCGGCCGAGTCGGTCGCGGACCGCTTCGGCCCGTCCGGGACGGTCGCGCACCGGCTGGCCCGCGGTTTGCAGCCGCGCCCGCTGGTGCCGCGCGACGAGGAGCCGGACCTCGCCGTCGAGCAGCGCTTCGACCCGCCGGAGCCGCTGGCCGAGCCGCTGGTGTTCGTCGCCCGCACGCTGGCCGAGCAGTTGCACCGGCGGCTGGCCGGGGCCGGGCTGACCTGCCGCCGGGTGGCCGTCGAGGTGGCCTGCGCGGACGGTCGGACGGCCTCCCGGCTGTGGCGGCACGAGGGCCGGTTGTCCGCGACGGCGCTGGCCGAGCGGGTCCGTTGGCAGCTGCAGGCCTGGCAGGGCGCGGGCACCTTCGCCGGCAACGGGGAAGGCGGGGAGGACGCGGGCTTCACCCTGCTCCGGCTGGCCCCCGACGGCCTCTCCCCGGACCAGGGCCGCCAGCTCGCGCTGTGGGGCCAGGCCGTCGCGGACGACCGGGTGGAGCGCGCGGTCGCCCGGGTGCAGGCGGTGCTCGGCCACGCGGGGTTGCGCCGGATCGAACCGGCGGGTGGGCGCGGCCCGGGCGAGCAGGCGGTCAAGGTGCCGTGGGGCGAGCCGTACGAGGCGGCGGTGGCGGCCGACGCGCCCTGGCCGGGGCGGCTGCCGGAGGTGTGGCCCGCCGTGGTGCTGCGGGAGCCCGCGCCGGTGCGGGTGCTGGACGGGGCCGGGCAGCCGGTCACGGTGGACGGCCGGGCGGGGGTGTCGGCCCGGCCGGCCCTGGTCGTGGTCCGGGGCCGGGAGGAGCGGGTGGACGGCTGGACCGGTCCCTGGCCGGCGGTCGAGTACTGGTGGGACCAGTCGCTGGCCCGGCGCCGGGCGCGGTTCCAGGTCGTGGTGGGCGGTGGCCGGGCGCTGCTGCTCACCGTGGAGGGGGGTGCCTGGTACCTGGAGGCCGGCTACGACTAGCGGTCCGGTCGGTCCGGACCCCGGGGGGAGTGGAACGAGCACGAGAACGACGAAGGCAACCCCGATGGGCTTCACCAGCCACCCCACCCTCCCCTGGAGCGAGCTGCACCGCCGGCTGACCGGCACGGCGCCGGACCGCACGGTCGTCCCGCTGCGCCGCCCCGCTCCCGAGCCTGCCCCCGCTCCCGAATCCCCTCCCGCTCCGGCGGAGCCCGAGTCCGGTCCCGGCCCCGGCCCCGGCCCCGGGAGGGCCGCCGAGCCCTGGGCCGAGCTGCACGTCCACTCCGCCTTCAGCTTCCTGGACGGCGCCAGCGACCCGGAGGACCTGGTCGCCGAGGCGGTCCGGCTGGGCGTGGAGAGCCTCGCGATCACCGATCACGACGGCCTGTACGGGGCCGTCCGGCTCGCCGAGGCGGCCCGGGGCACGGGCCTGGCCACCGTGTTCGGCGCCGAGCTGACCGTCCGCGGCGGCGGGGCGGAGGAGCACCTGCTGGTCCTCGCCCGCGACCCGGCCGGCTACCGCCGCCTCTCCGCCGCGATCGCCGCCGCCCAGCTGGCCGGCGGCGCCAAGGGCAGCCCGGTGTACGACCTCGCGGCGCTCGCCGGGGCGCACGACGGCCACTGGGCGGTGCTCACCGGCTGCCGGCTCGGCCGGGTCCCCGCCGCGCTGCCCGACCGGGGCGAGGCCGAGCGCCGGCTCCGTACCCTCACCGAGGCGTTCGGCCGGGAGAACGTCCACGTCGAGCTGATCGACCAGTGGCTGCCCGGCGACGACCGGCGCAACGACGCCCTCGCCGCCCTCGCGGCGACGGCGCGGCTCCCCGTCGTCGCCTCCACCAACGCCCACCACGCCGGCCCCGCCCAGGGCCGCCTCGCGCAGAGCCTCGCCGCGCTGCACGACCGCCGCACCCTCCAGGACGCGGTCGGCTGGACCAGGGCGGCCGGCACCGCGCACCTGCGCTCGGGCCGCGAGATGGCCGGCCGGCTGGCCCGCTTCCCCGGGGTGCAGCGGGCCACCGCCGAACTCGGCCGGGCCTGCGCCTTCGACTTCGCCCGGCTGGATCCGGAGCTGCCCGGTTTCCCCGTGCCCGAGGGCGAGAGCGAGATCAGCCACCTGCGCGCCCTGGTCGCGGCCGGCGGCCCGGGCCGCTTCGGCCCCGGCAACGCCGCCGCCCGCCGCCAGCTCGGCAGGGAGCTGGACGTGATCGAGGACCTCGACCTGGCCGGCTACTTCCTGATCGTGCACGACATCGTGGACTTCTGCCGGAGCCGGGACATCTGGTGCCAGGGCCGCGGCTCGGCCGCCAACTCGGCGGTCTGCTACGCCCTCGGGATCACCGCCGTCGACCCGATCCACTACAAGCTGCTGTTCGAGCGCTTCCTCTCCACGGCCCGGGACGGGCCGCCCGACATCGACCTGGACATCGAGAACCGCCGCCGCGAGGAGGTCATCCAGTACGTCTACGGCCGCTACGGGCGCGAGCACGCCGCCCAGGTCGCCAATGTGATCACCTACCGGCCCCGGCTGGCGATCCGCGACGCCGCCCGGGTGCTCGGCTACCCGCAGGGGCAGGTGGACGCGTTCAGCCGGCAGACCGATTTCCGCTCCGCCCCCGGTGCGGACGCCGTCATCCCCGCCGACGTGCTCCAGCTCGCCACCCAGCTGCACGGCCTGCCCCGGCACCTGGGCATCCACTCGGGCGGCATGGTGCTCACCCGGGAGCCGATCGGCGAGATCTGCCCCACCGAGTGGGCCCGGATGCCCGGGCGCTCCGTGCTCCAGTGGGACAAGGAGTCCACCGCCGGCGCCGGACTGGTGAAGATCGACCTGCTCGGCCTCGGCATGCTGGCCGCCCTGCACGACGCCTGCGACCTGGTCGCGGAGCACCACGGTCTGCGCTACGACCTGGCCACCATTCCGGACGACGACGAGGGCGTGTACGCGATGCTGCGCCGGGCCGACACCGTCGGCGTGTTCCAGGTCGAGTCCCGGGCGCAGATGGCGACCCTGCCCCGGCTCAAGCCGGACCACTTCTACGACCTGGTGGTCGAGGTCGCGCTGATCCGCCCCGGACCGATCCAGGGCGGCTCCGTCCACCCGTACCTGCGGCGCCGCGCCGGGGCGGAGCCGGCCGGCTGCCCGCACCCGCTGATGGAGAACGCGCTCGGCAAGACCCTGGGGGTGCCGCTGTTCCAGGAGCAGATGATGCAACTCGCCATCGACTGCGCCGGGTTCACCCCGGCCGAGGCCGACCGGCTGCGGCAGGCGATGGGCGCCAAGCGCTCGCACGAGCGGGTCGCCCGGCTGCGCGACCGGCTGCTGGGCGGGATGGCCGAGCGCGGCATCCCGCCCGAGGTGGCGGAGGACGTCTACGGCAAGATCGAGGCCTTCTCCAACTACGGCTTCCCGGAGAGCCACGCGATCAGCTTCGCCTACCTGGTGTACGCCAGCGCCTGGCTGAAGCACCACTTCCCGGCGGCCTTCACCTGTGCCCTGCTGGCCAACCAGCCGATGGGCTTCTACTCGCCGCTCAGCCTGGTCGCGGACGTCCGCCGGCACGGCGTGCGGGTGCGCGGGGTGGACGTCAACGCCAGCGGGGCGCGGCCCACCCTGGAACCGTACCGGGGGCCGACCCCCGGGCCGCCGCTGACGGCAGGGCGCCCGCAGCCGGCGATCCGGCTCGGCCTGGAGACGGTGCGCGGCATCGGCACCCCGCAGGCCGAGGCGGTCGTGGCCGGGCAGCCGTACGCCGACCTGGAGGACTTCGCCCGCCGCACCGGCCTGCCCGGGCCCGCCCTGGAGGCGCTGGCGACGGCCGGGGCCTTCGACTGCTTCGGGTTGACGAGGCGTCAGGCACTGTGGGCGGCAGGGGCGTTCGCCGGGATCTCGGCCGATCTGATCCCCGGCACCACGCCCGGTACCGAGGCGCCGGAGCTGCCCGGGATGAGCCCGGTCGAGGAGACCATCGCCGACCTGTGGGCCACCGGCACCTCCGCCACCAGCCACCCGCTCCAGCACCTGCGCGCCCGGCTGGAGCGCGGCGGCGCCCTCTGCGCCGACCGGCTCCCGGACGTACCGCCGGGAACGGCGGTGGTGGTCGGCGGCCTGGTCACCCACCGGCAGCGGCCGCCGACGGCCGGCGGGGTGCTCTTCCTCAGCCTGGAGGACGAGACCGGGCTGATCAACGTGATCTGCAACCGCCCGGTCTGGGAGTCCCAGCGCCGCACCGCCCTGGACCGGGCCGGGTTGCTGGTGCACGGGCACATCGAGCGCGACCGGGGCGCCACCAACCTGATCGCCACCCGGCTCGCCCCGCTCCGGATCGGCCTCTGAGCGGGGCGGTCCCTACGCCCGCGCCTCCGGCTGCCGCCCCTTGCCCGGTGCCCCGGCGAAGGCCTGGGCGATCGGGAGCCAGGCGGTGGCGACCGGCCCGGTGGCGGTGAGGGCGAGGTCGTCCCGGTGGCGGCGCTGGGTCACCAGCAGGCAGAAGTCCAGGGCGGGGCCGCACACCACGTCCTCGGCCCCGGCCGGGCCGATGGACCAGGTCCCGCCGTCCGGCGCGGTCAGGTCGAGCCGGACCGGCCGCTCGGGCGCGGGCAGTCCGTGCAGGGCGAAGGCGAAGCCCAGGGTGCGCAGCCCCAGGTGGGCGATGTGCCGCAGCCGGTCGGTGGGCTCACGGGTGGCGCCGAGTGCGTCCGCGACGTCCTGGCCGTGCGCCCAGGTCTCCATCAGCCGGGCGGTGGCCATCGAGGCGGGCTTCATCGGCGGGCCGAACCAGGGCAGCCGGACGTCGGCCGGGGCGGCGGCGAGTGCGGCCAGCACCTGCGCCCGACCGGCCCGCCAGCGGGCGAGCAGTGCCGCGGGCTCGGCGGCCGCACCCGTGCGGGCGCCCTCCTCGACCGGGTCGGCGCCGGCCGCCACCAGCTCGGTGAAGCGCCCGCCGAGCGAGGCGCCGAAGCCCTCCGGGTCGCGCGCGGCCAGGGCCGTCCAGTTGTCGGTCCAGGCCAGGTGGGCGATCTGGTGCGCCACCGTCCAGCCCTCGGCGGGCGTCGGGCGGGCCCAGCCCCCGGCGGGCAGTCCGGCGACCAGGTCGTCCAGCACCGCGCTCTCGTCCCGCAGGTCCGCCAGCAGTCCGCCCAGGACGTCGCCCGGGGTGTTCGGGTCGGTCATCGGTTTCCCTCCGGTCGAAGGCGGTTGCCGTCCGGCAGTTGCTACCCGCCGGTAGCGTACGGGCGCACCCTATGCCCGCCCGGCCGCCGGTGTCCGCGACTCCACGAAACACGCATGTCAGGACTCTCGCCACCGGCCCCACCGCGTGTGACAATTCCGCGATGACCAGGGCTGCGGACCCCCACCTTGCGCAACCCGTCGCCGACGCTGCGCGACCCGACGACCCCGAACTGGCCGCGCGCGCCGCCGAGCTGGTGCGGGACGCCGTGCTCGGTGACCTCGCCCGCCGGGTGGTGGCCGAGTGCGGCGTCGACGTCGGCCTGGTCGGCGTGCCCGAGCCGCTGCCCGGCAGCCGCCCCGACAGCGAGGGCATGGTGCTGCGGCACTGGGCCGGAACCCGGGCCGACCTGCTGCACGACGTCCCCGTCCCGGCCGGACTCGGCCTCGGCGGCCGGGCGCTCGCCGAACGCGCGCCGACCTGGGTGCCCGACTACCGTGCGGCGACGACGATTTCGCACCACTACGACGCGGCCGTGGCCGCCGAGGACCTGTACGCGATGCTCACCGTCCCGCTGCTGGACGGCGGCACCGTGCACGGCGTGGTGTACGCCTCGCTGCGCACCGTCGTCCCGTTCGGGGACGTGCGGATCTCCGCGGTCGGCACGCTGGCGAGGGCGGCGGCCCGGGCGCTCGCCGGGGCCGCCGCCTGGAGTCGCGAGCGGCCCCGGAAGGCCGCCCCCGTACCGCCGTTGACCCCGCGCGAGCACGAGGTGCTGCGCTGGGCGGCGACCGGCCGGACCAACCCGGAGATCGCCGCCCGCCTGGGCCTGACCTGCAACACGGTGACGGGCTACCTCAAGTCCGCGATGCACAAGCTCGGCGTCCGCAACCGGACCGAACTCGCCCTCGCGGCGAGGGAGTCAGGGCTCGTCAGTTGACCTGGCGCTCCCGCCCGGTCCAGTACGGCTCGCGCAGCCGGAACTTCTGCAGCTTCCCGGTGGCGGTGCGCGGCAGGGCGTCCCGGAACTCCACCGTGGTGGGCGACTTGTAGCCGGCCAGTCGCTGCTTGCAGTGCGCGATCAACTCGGCCTCGGTGACCGCCTCGTGGCCCTCCCTGAGCACCACCAGCGCCTTCACCGTCTCGCCCCACTTCTCGTGCGGCACGCCGATCACCGCCGTCTCGGCGACCGCCGGGTGGTCGTACAGGCAGTCCTCCACCTCGATCGAGGAGACGTTCTCCCCGCCGCTGATGATGACGTCCTTCTTGCGGTCGGAGATGGTCAGCTGCCCGTCCGTGAGGGTGCCGCCGTCGCCGGTGTGGAACCAGCCGTCCCGCAGTGCCTCGGCCGAGGCCTCCGGCTGCTGCCAGTAGCCGTCCAGGACGGTGTTGGAGCGCACCAGCACCTCCCCGGAGGGATCCACCCGCAGCTGGGTGCCGAGCGCCGGGGCGCCCGCCTGCACCAGCTTCTCGGCCCGCTCGGCGGCCGGCAGCGCGTCCCACTCGGCCCGGGTGCGGTTGACCGTGACCGCGGGAGAGGTCTCGGTCAGGCCGTACAGCTGCATGAACTCCCAGCCCAGCTGCTCCTCGACCTGCTGCACCACCGAGGTCGGCGGCGGGGCGCCGGCCACGATCATCCGCACCCGGTCCCGGCCGGGCACCGGGCCGTCCAGGTCGGCGGCCGCGTCCAGCACCATCTGGACCACGGCCGGCGCGCCGGACAGGAAGGTCACCCCGTGCCGCTCGACCCGGCGCAGGATCTCCGCGCCGTCCACCTTGCGCAGCACGATGTGCCGGGCGCCCAGGCCGGTGAGCGAGAACGGCAGGCCCCAGCCGTTGGCGTGGAACATCGGCAGGGTGTGCAGGTAGACGTCCCGGTCGTTCGCGCCGTAGTGCAGGCCCATCAGCGTCGCGTTCAGCCAGATGTTGCGGTGGGTGAGCTGAACGCCCTTGGGGCGGGCGGTGGTTCCGCTGGTGTAGTTGATGGTGGCGGTGTCGTTCTCGTCGACCGCGTACCGCCGCGGGGTGCCGTCGAAGTCGTACAGCACGGCGTCGCTGTCCGCGCCCAGCACGAACTTGTGCTTGGCCACCACCCCGTGCAGGGAGTCGGCGACCTCGGGGTCGACCAGCAGCACCGAGGCGCCGCTCTGCTCGACGATGTACGACACCTCCTCGGCCTTCAGCCGGAAGTTCACCGGCACCAGCACCCGGCCGTGCCCGCTCACCCCGAAGAAGGAGGTCAGCAGCCGGGCCGAGTTGTGCGAGACGACCGCGACCCGCTCGCCCGGCCCGACGCCGAGCCGGTCCAGCCCGGCGGCCTGGGCCCGGGCCAGCTCGGCGACCCTGCGGTAGCTCAGCTCGCCCCAGGATTCGGCCGGCTGCACCGGCTCGTCGACGATGCCGACCCGGTCGCCGTAGACCAGCTCGGCCCGGTCGAGGAAGTCCATCACGGAGAGTGGAATCTGCATGCGCCCACTGTCCTCCCCCGTCCGCGCCCTGCACACCCCCGAACGGGGGTGTCACCCGCCGGTGGGCGCCGGGCCGGCGTCAGCGGGCGCCGGGTCGGTGCCCGCGGGCACCGGATCCGCCTCCCCGGCCGCCGTCAGCGCCGCCACCAGCCGGTCGCGGGCCTCCGTCTGGGCGGCGATCCGGCGCTCCAGCACCGCCAGCCGCTCCCGGGCGATCCCCAGCACCCGTGCGGACGGCCGGCCCGCCAGCACGTCCCCGTCCAGGCACCCCAGCAGCGGCCGGAGGTCCTCCAGGGTGAGCCCGGCGGCGACCAGCGCGCGGATGTTGCGCACCCGGACGACCGCCGACCCGCCGTACTCGCGGTAGCCGTTCGGCGCCCGCCCGGACTCGATCAGCCCTGCCTGCTCGTAGTGCCGCAGAGCGCGCGCGGTACTGCCCGTCCGGGCCGCCAGCTCGCCGATCCGCACCGCCACCCGTCCCCTCCCGGTCAGCCCACCAGCGCGCCGCCGTCCACCGAGAACACTACGCCGGTCACGAACGAGGCCTGCGGCGAGGCCAGTTGGGTGATCGCCCAGGCCACCTCCGCCGGGCGGCCGATCCGGCCCAGCGGGGTGTGCTCGATCTGCCACCGCCGGATCGCCGCCCGCTGCTCGGGGCCGTACCCGGAGTGCTCGCCGATCGGTGTGTCGATCGCCCCGGGCGCCACCGCCACCACCCGGACCCCGCGCGGCGCCAGCTCCACCGCCCAGCTGCGGGTGACCGTCTCCAGCGCCGCCTTGCTCGCCGCGTACACCGAGTTGCCCGGCCAGCCCCGCTGCCCGACGGCCGTGCTGACGTTGACCACCACGCCCCGGCTCCGCTCCAGCTCGGGCAGCGCGGCCTGCCCGAGCAGCACCGGGGCGACCAGGTTGGTGGCCAGCAGCGCCTCGACGCCCGCCCGGTCGAAACCGCCGAGGCCCTGCCGGCTCTGCACGATCGCGGCATTGTTGACCAGCACGTCCAGCCGCCCGAACCGCTCCACGGCCACCCGGACGATCTCCTCCGGCGCGTCCGGCCCGGTCACGTCCGCGGTCAGCGGCTCGATCAGCGCCGGGTGCGCGGCCGCCGTCCCGGCCAGCGGTTCGAGCCGCCGTCCCACCGCCAGCACCCGCGCCCCCTCGGCCGCGAAGGCCCGCGCCGTCTCCCGCCCGATCCCCGTCCCGGCCCCGGTGACCACCACGACCCTGCCCCGCGTCCCGCTCTCGTCGTCCATGGCCCCACCCTGCGACCCTGCCGCCAACGTCAGGGTCAAGCGGGAGCCCCGCCCGGCGCTCGCCGTACCCGCCGCTCGCCGAACCCGGCGCGAACAGCGGGCCCCGGCCAGCTGTTCGCGCCCCAGCCTGCTAGGAAGGTCGCAACGCACGGTCCAACCACGGGGAGCACACCCATGAACGATCAACGGTCCGGCCCGCTCTACGAGGCCGTCGGCGGCATCGAAGCCCTGCGCCGGCTCAGCCGCACCTTCTACCGGGACGTCCTCGCCGACCCCCTGCTCGCCCCGGTCTTCGCCGACTTCACCCCCACCCACGTCGAACGCGTCGCGGTCTGGCTGGCCGAGGTCTTCGGCGGCCCGGCGGGCTACACCGGTGAACTGGGCGGTCACCAGGCGCTGCTCCGCGCCCACCTGGGCCTGGCCATCACCGAGGAGCAGCGGCTGCGCTGGATGGAGCTGATGGCCGAGGCCGTCCGCGCCGAGCTGCCCGAGGACGAGCTGCTGCGCCGCCGGGTGCTGGAGTACTTCGACTGGGGCACCAGGATCGCCGAGGACGTCTCCGCCTCCCCGGTCGGCACCGACCTCGGCGATCCCGGCCCGACCCCGCGCTGGGGCTGGGAGGGCCTCAAGTGACCGTCGCCGCACTGCCGATGGCCGACGGCCTGCTGCTGCGCCCGTTCGAGGACGCCGACGCGCCGGCCCTGATCGAGGCCTACCGGGACGAGACCCTGCGCCGCTTCCTCCGTACCCTGGTGGACGACGCCGACCAGGCCGCGCACTGGCTGCGCGCCCAGGAGGAGGGCCGGGCGGCCGGCACCCGGTACAGCTTCGCCGTCCTGGACGGCGGCGAGCTGGTCGGCAACGTCGCGCTCAAGTACCCCGCCCCCGGCGGGGGGACGGCCGAGGTGGGGTACTGGACGACCGCCCCGGCCCGCGGCCGGGGGGTGGCCCCGCGCGCGGTGGAGGCCCTCACCACCTGGGCCTTCGCCACCTTCGCCGAGGACGGCCTGCGCCGGATCGACCTGCTCCATGCGGGCGACAACCACGCCTCCTGCCGGGTCGCGGAGAAGAGCGGCTACGCCTTCACGGAGATCGTCCCGGCCTTCCCGCCGTACCCGCTGGACGGGCACCGGCACTCCCGGAAAAGGCTGGACGAAATCGAACGGTGCAGGTGAGAGTGGACGCATGGCTTCTCTGGTACGACATGTGACGATCGACTGCGCCGACCCGCACGCCCTGGCCGCCTTCTGGGCCCGGGCGCTGGAGGGCACCCTGGGGGAGGACGACAACCCCGGTGACGACGAGGCGCTGGTGGACTCCGCCGGCGCCTCGCTGCTCTTCATCCGGGTGCCCGAGGGCAAGTCGGTGAAGAACCGGACCCACCTCGACCTCCAGCCGCAGGACCGCGGCCGGGACGAGGAGGTGGAGCGCCTGGTCGCCCTGGGCGCCACCGTGCTGGCCGACCACCGCACCCCGGACGGCAAGGGCTGGGTCACCCTGGCCGACCCCGAGGGCAACGAGTTCTGCGTCGAGCGCAGCCAGGCCGAGCGGGTCGCGACCGGGGCCGCCTGACCGGTCGGGCCGGCCTCACTCCGGCCACTCGCCCACGGCCGCCCGCCAGATCCACGAGGACTCGCGCGGGCGGCCGTTCAGTTCCCCGCGCCCGGTGCACCAGAGCAGGACCTCCGCCGGGTGGGCGGCCGGCTCCTGCGGCGCGTGCGGGAAGAGCCGGTCGAGCACGAGGCGGCACAGCTCGGCGGGCGGCCGCCAGGGCAGGCCGAGGCCGCTGGTGATGTCGTGGGTGTGCAGCAGGGTCTCGGCGACGCCCATGGCGGCGAAGCCGGACGGATCGCAGGGCCCGTGGTGGTAGGCGCGCAGCTCGGGCGGGGCGGCGTCCAGGGCGGTGGCGAGGAGCTGTCCGGCGGCGGTGACCACGGTGAGCACCTGGGCCGGGTCGGCCTCGGGCCGGACGGTGAGGTCCAGCGGCAGGTAGCGGTCCCGGGGGCGGGCGGCGAGCTGGCCGGCGTAGGCGAGCAGGTCGTGGGCGATGTGGGCGGCGGTGTCGCGGCAGCTCCATTCCAGGAGTCCGGCGGGCAGGTCCCAGTCGCGGTCCGCGGTGTGCGGGGCGAGGACCGCCAGTGAGGCTTCCAGGGCGGTTCGTACGGCGTCGCCGTTGCGCATGATCACTCCTTCGACGGAGCGTCACACGATAGGCCGGACGGCGGGGTCGGGGTAGCCCGGGTGCACCGGCGGGCGCCCCGACCGCCGTTCCTCGCGCGGAACCCCGGGAGGTTCCGCACGAGGGGTTCAGCCCAGCTGGATCGAGCGCTTGGCCAGGCCCATCCAGAACCCGTCGATGACGCTGCGCTGGCTGTCCAGGTCGCCCTCGCCGGCGCCGAGGGTGACGAACAGCGGGGCGAAGTGCTCGGTGCGGGGGTGGGCGAGGCGTCCGGCCGGGGCCTTGTGCTCGAAGTCGAGCAGCGCGTCCAGGTCGTGGGCCTCCAGGGCGCGCCGGCCCCAGTCGTCGAACTCGGCCATCACCGAGGTGATCCGGCCGTCGTTGCTGAGCGCCCGGAGGTTGTGGGTGAAGAAGCCGCTGCCGACGATCAGCACGCCCTCGTCGCGGAGCGGGGCGAGCTTGCGGCCGATCTCCATCAGCCGCTGCGGGTCGAGGGTGGGCAGCGAGACCTGGAGCACCGGGACGTCGGCGTCCGGGTACATCTCCACCAGCGGGACGTACGCGCCGTGGTCGAGTCCGCGCTCGGGGATGTCCTGGACGGGCGTGCCGGGGGCGCGCAGCAGCTTGCGCACGCGTTCGGCGAGTTCCGGTGCGCCGGGGGCGGCGTACTGGACCCGGTAGTAGTGCTCGGGGAAGCCCCAGAAGTCGTACACCAGCGGGACGGTGGTGACGGCGCCGAGGGCGAGCGGGGCCTCCTCCCAGTGGGCGGAGACCATGAGGACCGCCCTGGGCCGGGGCAGGTCGGCGGACCAGGCGGCCAGTTCGCCCGGCCAGACCGGGTCGTCGGCCAGCGGCGGCGCGCCGTGCGACAGGTACAGGGCGGGCATGCGCTCGGGGGCCGCGGTGCTCATGGCGTCCTCCTCGGGACCGTTCGACAGGGATAGTTCAAATTTGAACCGTCTACGGGATCGACGGTACACCTTCGTTCGAATTTGAACAACAGGAGTAGGCTTCACCCCATGCCCTCACTGAACGAACCCCGCTGGCTGGACCCGGACGAGGCGGCCGCCTGGCGGGGCTTCGTCGTCGCGAGCAACCTGCTGAACCGGCGGCTGGAACGCCAGCTCAAGGAGGACTCCGGGCTCTCCCACCAGCAGTACGAGATCCTGGTGCACCTGTCCGCGGCCCCCGGCGGCTCGCTGCGGATGACCGAACTCGCCGACAAGCTGGTCACCTCCAAGAGCGGCCTGACCTACCAGGTCACCCAGCTGGAGCGGGCCGGCCTGGTCGCCCGCCGCTCCTGTCCCAGCGACGTGCGCGGCGTCATCGCCGAACTGACCGACCAGGGGCGGGAGGCGCTGCGCCAGGCCGCGCCCGGACACGTCGCCCTGGTGCGCGAGCTGCTGATCGACGTGCTCACCCGCGAGCAGCTCGCCGTGCTCGCCGAGGGCCTCGGCACGGTCAGCGCCCGGCTGCGCCTGGAGGACGCCTAGTCTGCCGCGGGCCCCGGCCCCGGCCCCGGCCCTGGCCCCGGCCCCTGCGACCTGCCCCGGCGTCCTGGCCCGGCCTGGTCGGGCGCCGTCGCCCGCTCCAGCAGCAGCTGCCGCTCCCGCTCGTTGCGGGTCAGCCCCGCCGCCCGCTCGAACTCCGCCCGGGCCTCCGCCACCCGCCCCAGCCGGGCCAGCAGATCGCCCCGCACGCTCGGCAGCAGGTGGTAGCCGCGCAGCGCCGGCTCCGCCGCCAGCTCGTCCACCAGCTCCAGTGCCGCGGCCGGGCCCCGGGCCATCGAGACCGCCACCGCCCGGTTCAGCGCCACCACCGGGGACGGCGACAGCGCCAGTAGCCGCTCGTACAGCGCGGCGATGGTCGCCCAGTCGGTGTCCTCGTACCGCCGCGCCTTGGCGTGGCAGGCGGCGATCGCGGCCTGGACCGAGTACGGCCCGGTTCCCGCCCGCCGCAGGGCGTCGAAGCCGCGCCGGATCAGCAGCCCGTCCCAGCGGGCCCGGTTCTGCTCGGCCAGCAGCAGCGGCCGACCGTCCGGGCCCGTCCGGGTGGCCGTGCGCGAGGCCTGGAACTCCAGCAGCGCGGCCAGCCCGTGGGCCTCCGGTTCCGCCGGGATCAGCGCGGCCAGCACCCGAGCCAGCCGCAGCGCGTCCTCGCACAGCTGGGGGCGGATCAGGTCGTCCCCGGCGGTCGCCGAGTAGCCCTCGTTGAAGATCAGGTAGATGACCTCCAGCACCGAGGAGAGCCGCTGCGCCCGGTCCTCCCCGTACGGCACCTCGAACGGCACCCCCGCCTTCGCCAGCGTCCGCTTGGCCCGGACGATCCGCTGCGCCACCGTCGACTCGGGCACCAGGAAGGCGCGGGCGATCTCCGGCGTGGCCAGCCCGCCGAGCAGCCGGAGGGTGAGGGCGATCCGGGACTCCGCCGACAGCGCCGAGTGGCAGGCGGTGAAGATCAGCCGCAGCAGGTCGTCGTCGATGTCCTCCGGCCCGGCCGGCTCCGGGGGCGGCGTGTCCTGCGCCGTCCGTCCCACCTCGGCGAGCTTGCGGGCGTAGACCTCCCGGCGGCGGACCAGGTCGATCGCCCGGTGCCGGGCGGTCGCCGTCAGCCAGGCGCCCGGATTGTCCGGGACACCCTCCTGCGGCCACTGCTCCAGCGCGGCCACCAGTGCGTCCTGCGCCAGCTCCTCGGCGATGCCCACGTCCCGTACGATCCGGGCGACCCCGGCGATGATCCGGGCGGACTCGATCCGGAACGCCGTCTCGACGGCCGCCGCCGTGGTTCCTCGGGTAACAACCCTCTCCGTCACGGCCACCCATCAGAGCAGCCGCCGGAGAGGGGGGCAAGCACGGCCACGACGTCAATTCCGCGGCTCGGGCATCTCGTCGATCTGCCGGACCTCCGCCTCGACCTGCCAGTGCACCGGGTGGGCCCGCAGGAAGCGGCGGGTCCACTCCAGGGCCTCGGCGTGGTCCTTGCACTGGAGGAGGGCGTAGCCGCCGACGACCTCCTTGGTCTCGGTGAACGGCCCGTCGGTGAAGCCGATCTTTCCGCCGGTCCAGGTCAGCCGGGTGCCCTGGGAGCTCGGGGTGAGGCCGGCCGTCTCCAGCATCACGCCGGCCTTGGTGATCTCCTCGAACAGGGCCCCCATCCGCTGCTCGAAGTCCGGGTCCGGCTCCCATCCCTCGCGGGCCTGCTCGTCGATGCGGATCAGCGTCATGAAGCGCGGCATGGTGACTCCTCGGTCGTGCGGGCGGGGTCTCTCCCCGCCTCTCACCCCTGCGTCGAACCGGATGGTGCCAGATCGACACGTCGCGGAGAATCTTTCCGGTTCCTCCCGCTCCGCGACGGCTGCGCCCCGTCCGCCGTCCGCCCCGGGCGGTGTCCGCCCCGTCCGCCGGGCGCCGCAGTTCGACGGCGGCTGATCGCAGATACCGGCCGCGCAGGGGTTTAGCAATCGCAATTGCGGATGAATGGCGGCATTCGCCCTGGCACTTGCGAATGCCCGAGCGCCCCCTCGGGTAGTCCTCCTCGCGGGCCGCGGCGCCGTGGCCCGCGAGGAGGGAGCACCCATGACCCCGGCGAGACCCACCGTCCGACTCCACGGCCACCTCGACCGCCCCGCCGAGCTGACGGTGGCGCAACTGCGCGCCCTCCCCGCCCGCCGGGTCGAGGTCGGTTTCGACTGCCGGAGCGCGGGCGAACAGCGCCACGGCTACGAGGGCCCGACACTGCTGGACGTGCTGCGCGCCGCCCGCCCGCGGATCGACTTCTCCGGCCGCAAGCAGCGGCTGCGCTTCCTGCTCTCGGTGGCCGGCGCCGACGGCCACCGGGCGGTGGTCTCCTGGGCCGAGATCGACCCGGACTTCGGCGGTCAGCAGATCCTGCTCGCCACCAGCATGGACGGCGCCCCGCTGGACGCGGCCGGCCCGCAGCTCGTCGTCCCCGACGACCGCTGCGGCGCCCGCTACGTCAGCTCCGTCACCGCCGTCTGGCTCGGCCCCCTCGGCGACCCGGCGCCCCCCGCGGCCTGACGCCCGGCCGCCCATCCCACGGGCCCTGCCGCCCCGGCCCGGCGGCCGCACGCCGGAAGGGCCGGACGGCGGTCCGAAAACACTCGCCGGAGCCGGGTTTCCGTGCCAACATGCCCCATATGGGGACGATTCTTCACGGCACCTTGGTCACGCTCCGCCCGGCCACCGGCGAGGACATCCCGGCGTTGGCGGCCATCCGCGGCACGCCCGAGGTGTTCTCCCGCTGGCGGGGCGGCGACGACCTGGCCGGCGAGGTCGCCAACGACCTGGAGTCTCCCGGCACCGAGACCTTCGCGATCGACCTCGGCGGCAAGGTGGTCGGTGCCATCCAGTGGTACGCCAACAACGACGACGAGTACCGGCACGCCGGGATGGACCTCTACCTCGATCCGACGGTGCACGGCCTGGGCCTGGGCACCGACGCCGTGCGCACGATGGCCAGGCACCTGGTGCACGACCACCACTACCACCGGCTGGTGATCGACCCTGCGGAGGACAACCTCGCCGCGATCCGCTGCTACGCCAAGGTCGGCTTCCGCACCGTCGGCACCATGCGCCAGTACGAGCGCGGCCCGGACGGCACCTGGCACGACAACCTGCTGATGGACCTGCTCGCGGACGAACTGCTCGAAGACTGAGCGGCCCCGGATCCTCTCGCCCCGGCGCCCCCGGGCACCCCGGGGGTCAGGCCGCGGCCGGCGGGCAGCCGCAGGAGCGCCGGACCACCAGCTGGGCCGGGAAGGTGCGGGCGCCCCGGGCACGGCGCTCCGGCCCGCCGAGGACGAGTTCCAGCGCGGCGCGGGCCATCTCGTCCTGCGCCGTGGCGACGGTGGTCAGGGCGGGCCCGGCGATCACCGCCTCGGCGATGTCGTCGAAGCCGGCCACCGCGAGGTCCTCCGGCACCCGGATGCCGAGGTCGTCGGCGGCCCGCAGCAGGCCGATCGCCTGGTCGTCCGTCGTGCAGAACACGGCGGACGGCCGGTCGGGCCGGGCGAGCAGGGCGAGCGCCTCGGCGTGCGCCCGGACCCGGTCGAACGGGGCCGGGACGAGCCGCCCCTCGACGGGCAGCCCGGCCTCCTCCAGCGCGGCGGCCCAGCCGGCCGTCCGCCCGGTGACCGGGTCGTGCGGGCTGAGCGCGAGGGTGCCGCCGAAGCAGTGCACCTCGGCGTGGCCGTGCCCGAGCAGGTGGCGGACCACCTCGCGGGCGCCGCCCTGGTCGTCCGCGACCACGGCTACGCCGCCGGTGCTCTCCGCCCGGTGGTGCAGCAGTACGACGGGGGTGCCGTCGGCCACGTCGAAGCCGGTCAGCCCGGGGGTGGCCGGGTCCTGGGTGACCAGGATCAGACCGTCCACCTGCATCCCGAGGAAGGCGCGGATGTAGTGGGCCTCGCGTTCGTCGGCGTAGTCGGAGTTGCCGATCAGCAGCAGCCGGCCGTGCTCGGCGGCGGCCTGCTCGACGGCGTGCGCGAGCCCGGCGAAGAACGGCTGGCGGGCGTCCGGCACGACCATCCCGAGCAGGTCGGTCCGCCGCCGGGCCATCGCCTGGGCGACCCGGTTCGGCCGGTAGCCGAGCTCCTCGACCGCCGCGAGCACGCGCGCCCGGGTCGCCGCCGCCACCGGCCGCGGCCCGTCGTTGATCACATAACTCACGACCGCCGTGGACGTCCCCGCCACCCGCGCCACATCGTCCCGTGTCACCCTCGCCATGACCGTTGAGCCTACACAGCCCCTGCGACCAGCCTGTTTTGCCGAGTCTTCGGCCGGCGTCCGGCCGCCCCGATCGGCCCCGTGCCGTTGCGCCCCGGCCGCGGCCGCCCGGAGGGTGGCGGGACAGGCGGTACCCGGAGCCGCCACCGCCGACCGTGGGAGCAGGCCGATGAGCGCGCCGCCGCACCGGCGGGCCGTCCGGAGCACGCGCCCGGCAACCCGCCGATCGGTTCGCTGCTGGACTACGCGGCGTTCTTCTGGGCGGAACTGCTGGTCGCGGTCGGCCTGACCATGGTCGTGGTGCGCGGCGCCCGCGTCGAGGGCGGGCACAAGGACAAGGGCTAGCTAGGCGGCGTCGGGCACGACCACCGTGAGCGAGGTCTCCTGGAGCAGGAAGCCCAGCGACTCGTAGAGCCGGCGGGCCGGGTTGCCCTCGGACACCACGAGGGTCACGTCGGCGAGCCCGCGCGCGGCGGCGTCCCCGACGGTGCGGCGCAGCAGGTCGGCGCCGAGGCCGCGGTAGCCGCGCTCCGGGTGGCGGAAGACGTCGGCGATCCACGGCCGGCCGTCGCGGTCGGTGAGGATCAGCCCGGCGACCACGCGGTCCTCGGCGTCCACCGCCAGCAGGCTGGACGGCAGCACCGGGCCGATGACCTTCCCTTCGAGCAGCAGGCCGAGCCGCTCGGCCAGCACTTGGGCCTTCTCACCCGGGTAGAAGTCGACGTGGCCGGGGTGGAACGCGCCCCGCCAGGCCTCGTACAGCTCCTCGGGCGCGCGGTCGCAGGGCACCGTCCGCAGGCCCTCGCGCAGCGGCGTCCCGGCCCAGTCGGCGGGCGGGGGATCGGCGCGCAGGTCGCGGCGGAAGGTGTGGGCGTGCCGCAGCACCCGCGCGCCGTGCGTCACCAGCTCCTGCCCGAGCGCGGGAGGGCCGGAGACCACCCAGCCGGGCAGCTCGGCCCGGATGAACCCGGCGGCGTCCACCGATCCGTCCAGGACCTCCAGCAGGTCGGCCCAGGGCCGTCCCTCCCGCTCGTCCAGCAGGTAGCGCAGCACCGGCTCGCCGTCGGCACCCCGCCTGACCACCCAGTCCTCGGCCATGGCCCACCCCACAATCGTGCGATCGTTCGTCGGCGGCCCATGCTCACCGAGGCTCTGCCGTCCGGCAACCGGTTATTTCAGGCCACCACCGCGGCCCGGACGCAGAGCACGTCCGGCAGGTGGGAGAGCAGCAGCGACCAGCTCTCGCCCTCGTCCCGGCTGCCGTACACGTCGCCGGTCCGGTTGCCGAAGTAGATGCCCGCCGGGTCGGCGTCGTCGGTGCGCAGGGCGTCGCGCAGCACGATGCCGTAGTGGTCCTCGCCGGGCAGGCCCTGGGCGAGCTGCTGCCAGCTGGTGCCGCCGTCGGTGGTGCGGAAGACCCGGCAGCGGCGGCCGGGCGGGATGCGGTCGTCCGAGCCGCCGAGCGGGAAGAGGTAGGCGGTGCCGGCCCGGCGCGGGTGGGCGGCCACGGCGAAGCCGAACTCGGCGGGCAGCCCGTCCACGATCGAGTGCCAGCCGGCGCCCCAGTCGTCGCTGCGGTAGACGCCGCCGTGGTTCTGGAGGTAGAGCCGGTCCGGGTGGACGGGGTCCTGGGCGATCTTGTGCACGCACTGGCCGAACTCGGGGTACTGGCCCTCCTCCGGGAGGAACTCGGCGCGCAGGCCGGTGTTGGAGGGCTGCCAGCTGTCGCCGCCGTCCTTGCTGCGGTAGACGCCGCCGCTGGAGACGGCGACCAGCAGCCGCTGCGGGTCGCGCGGGTCGGTCAGGATGGTGTGCAGGCCCTGGCCGCCGTACCCGGCGCCCCACTGCGACCGCTGCGGGTGGTTCCAGAGCGGCTCGACCAGCGCGAAGCTCTCGCCGCCGTCGGTGGAGCGGAACAGCGCGGCCGGTTCGGTGCCCGCGTAGACGACGCCGGGGGCCTCCGCCCCGGCGGGCTGGAGCTGCCAGACCCGGGTGAGCGAGGCGCCGGTGGACTCGGGGAAGCGGATGGCCGGCCGCGGCGGCTCGTACCAGCCGGCGCCGAGGTCGTCGGAGCGCCAGACCGAGGGGCCCCAGTGGCTGCTGTCGGCGCCGACCAGCACTCTGGTCCGGCCATCGCGGCGGTCGATGGAGACCGAGTAGATCGCGTTCATCGGGAAGTGCGGCCCGCTGAACTCCCACGTCAGCCGGTCGCGGCTGCGGCCGAGAAAGAGGCCCTTCTCGGTTCCGACGGCCAACAGCACCTCGGTCATGCCTCACACCACCTGGTCATGTGCACGGCCCCCCGGGACGGCCCCCGACTGCCAGTGTCCCGCCGACCACCGGCGGCCACCTCTCGCCGCGCCGGTCACCCGGGAGGCCGACACGAACGAGGGCCGTCCGGGGGACGAACGAGGGCCCGCGGGAGCGCCGGCCGCCCGGGTGCCGGCCCGCGGGAGCGCCGCCCGCCCGCCCGCGGACCGTGCGTCGCTACCCCCGGCAGTCCTCCAGCAGCCGCAGCCAGACCTCGCTGATCGTCGGGTAGGAGGGCACCGCGTGCCAGAGCCGGTCGATCGGCACCTCGCCGACCACCGCGACGGTGGCCGAGTGCAGCAGTTCGGCCACCCCGGGGCCGACCAGGCAGGCGCCGACGAGCACCTTCCGGTCCAGGTCGAAGACCACCCGGGCCCGGCCGCGGTAGTCGTCGCCGTAGAGCGAGGCCCCGGCGACGGAGCCGATCTCGTGGTCGACGGTCTTCACCCGCAGCCCGGCCGCCTCGGCGGCGGCCCGGGTCAGACCGACGGCGGCGACCTCGGGCTGGGTGAACACCACCTGGGGCGCGCCCGCGAGGTCGGCGGATGCGGCGTGCGCGCCCCAGCGCGAGGTGTCCAGCGGGAGCCCCTGGGCGCGGGCGGCGATCGCCGCGCCGGTGATCCGGGCCTGGTACTTGCCCTGGTGGGTGAGCAGCGCCCGGTGGTTGACGTCCCCGGCGGCGTAGAGCCACTCGCCGTCCACACCGAGCACCGTGCAGCTGTCGTCCACCTCCAGCCAGTCGCCCGGCTTCAGGCCGACCTGCTCCAGCCCGACGTCGGCGGTGCGCGGGGCCCGGCCGGTCGCGTACAGCACCTCGTCGACGGTCAGCGTCCCGCCGCCGTCGAGGGCGAGGGTCACCGGCCCGGAGCCGTCCGCCCGCTCCAGCGCGGTGACCTCGGTGCCGAAGCGGAGGTCCACCCCGGCGGCCCGCAGGCCCTCCGCGACCAGCTCGCCCGCGAACGGCTCCATCCTCGGCAGCAGCCCGTCACCGCGCACCAGCAGCGTCACCTCGGAGCCGAGCGCCCGCCAGGCGGCGGCCATCTCCACCCCGACCACCCCGCCGCCGACCACGGCGAGCCGCCCGGGGACGGTCTGCGAGCCGGTGGCCTCCCGGTTGGTCCACGGGTGGGCCTCGGCGAGCCCCGGCACGTGCGCGGGCAGCACCGGGCGGCTGCCGGTGCACACCACGACGGCGTGCCGGGCGGTGAGCACCCGCTCGCTGCCGTCCTCGGCCTCCACCGTCACCGTCCGCTCCCCGGCCAGCCGGCCGTGGCCGCGGACCAGCTCGATGCCGGTGTCCCGCAGCCACCGCACCTGGCCGTCGTCCTTCCAGTCGGAGGCGAAGGAGTTCCGCCGGGCCAGCACCGCGGCCGGGTCCAGCCGCCGGCCGTCGACCGCCTCCCGGGAGCCGGCCACCGCGCGGGCGTCGGCCAGCGCGGCCACCGGCCGCAGCAGCGCCTTGCTGGGCATGCAGGCCCAGTACGAGCACTCGCCGCCGACCAGCTCGGCCTCCACGATCACGGTGCTCAGCCCGGCGGCGACCGTCCGGTCGGCCACGTTCTCGCCGGTCGGGCCGGCTCCCAGGACGATGACGTCGTACTCCTCGGCGGTGCTGGTCATGCCCTGTCCTCCGTCGTCTCGATGGCCACCCCGGCCCGCACGGCGGGGATGACGGGCGGGTGCTCGCTCCTCGCTCGGGTACGGCGTGGGCCCCATCCTGCCGCTCCGGGCGCGGTTGCGCGACGGTCGGACACGCCGAGGGCGCCGTGGGGCACACCGTTGGGCGCGGACGGGACAGCCCGTCGGCCCGGCGCCGGACGGAACGGGCCGGGCCGACGGGCTCAGAGCGCGGCCAGCTCCGCCAGCAGGGACGCCGTGTCGGCCGGACGGGAGAGCATCGGCCAGTGCCCGGTGGGCAGTTCGCGCAGCTCCCAGTTCGGCCCGGACATCCCGGCGAAGTACGGGTGCCCGGCGGCGATCAGCTCGCGCACCTGGGAGAGCGGGAAGGAGCAGGAGACCAGCGCCTGCGGCAGCGCGGCCCCGGCGCCGGTCAGCCGCAGCCGGTCCCGGAACGCCCCGGCCGGCTGCGCGGTGGCCCGGGAGCGGATGCGCGCGAGGGCGGCCCCGTCCAGCCCCGCCACGCTGGCGCCGTGCTCGGCCAGGTACTCCCAGGACGGCATCGGGAGACGGCCGTCGATCAGCGAGGCCTCGGCCGTCCGCCGGTAGTCGGGCTCCCAGAGGTCCTGGACCGCGGAGCCGTCGATCAGCGGGCCGCTGTCCAGGTAGACCACCCGGCGGATCCGCTCCGGCATCCGGTCCGCGAGCCCGCCCACCGGGGCGCAGGCGCCGCTGTGCGCGACCAGGACGACGTCCGACAGGTCCTCCCGGACCAGCAGTGCGGCGAGGTCGGCGATGTGGTCCTCCAGCCCGAACTCGCCCGTCTCGACGGCGCGTTCGGCCACCCCGGGCAGGCTGACGGCGTACACGCGGTGCCCGGCCGCGCGCAGCGGCTCGGCCACCTCGTCCCAGGCCCAGGCGCCGATCCAGAATCCGGGGACCAGTACGAACGTGCTCATGGGGATCACTCCTTCGTCGGTGGGGATGCCGGGGGAGGCCTCGACGGGCCGGAGGCGTCGAGGGGCCCGTGGGAGGGCTTCGCCCCGCTGGGGCCTCCTCCACCGCCGACTCTAGGATCGGATCCGGACAGAAGTCGCCCGCATTTCCTCCGCGTCGTCCCCGCGCGTCCGGAGGGTGTCCGGACGGCGTCCGGAAGGGGCCGGCGGAAGAGCCGTCCGCAAGGGCGGCACGGAGGCGGCGCGGAGCCGGTTCGGAGCCGGCGGGAGACGACGAGGAGACGGGAGGAACGCACGGTGGAGCACCCGGTCAGCCGTGTCCTCGCCCTGCTGGAACTGCTCCAGGACCGTCCCGGCCTGACCGGCGCCGAACTGGCCGCCCGGCTCGACGTGGACGAGCGCACCGTCCGCCGCTACGTTTCCCGGCTGGCCGAGCTCGGCATCCCCGTCCAGGCCGACCGGGGCCGCTACGGGGGCTACCGCCTGCGGCCCGGCTACCGGCTGCCGCCGCTGATGCTCAACCCGGAGGAGGCCGTCTCCGTCGTGCTCGGCCTGCTGGCCGGCCGCAGCTCCGGCCTGTCGGTGGGGGAGGAGGCCACCGGGACCGCCCTCGCCAAGATCCAGCGGGTGCTCCCGCCCTCGCTGCGCGACCGGGTCTCCGCCGTCGAGCAGACCCTGGGCCTCACCGCCGTCCCGGCCGCCGGCCCGGGCCCGGCCGCCGCAGCGCTGTTCACCCTGGCCGAGGCGGCCCGCCGGCGGCGCCGGGTGCGGCTCGCCTACCGGGACCGCGAGGACCGGCCCAGTGAGCGCGAGTTCGACCCGTACGGGCTGGTCTTCCACTCCGGGCGCTGGTACACCACCGGCCTCGACCACCGGAGCGGCGAGCCGCGCACCTTCCGGCTGGACCGGATCACCCGGGTCGAGCAGGGCGAGGCGGGCTTCGAGCCGCCCGGGGACTTCGACCCGGTCCAGCGGGTGGTGGAGTCACTGGCCGGTGCGCCCTGGCGGCACCGGGTGGAGGTCGAGCTGGCGGTCGGCCTCGCCGAGGCCCGCCGCCGGCTTCCGCCCGCCGTCGGCACGCTCACCGAACTCGCCGAGGACCGCGTGCTGCTGCGGGCCCGGGCGCAGAACCTCGACGGCGTCGCGGTGCTGCTGGCCGGCCTGGGGTGGCCGTTCACCGTCCGGGAGCCCGCCGCGCTGCGCGCCGAGGTGCGGGCGCTCGCGGCCCGGCTCGCCGCCTGGGGCGCCGAACCGGCCTGAGCGGCCGCGGCCGGGTAGGGCGAGGGCCCGGGGAGACGGTGCTCCCCGGGCCCTCGGGCGTCCGGACCGGGCCCGGCCGCGTCCGGATCAGGCCTGGCCGCCGGCCGCCCGCTCCTCGGCGACCTTGCGCTTCACATCGGCCATGTCCAGGTTGCGGGCCTGGTTGATCAGGTCCTCGAAGACCGTCTCCGGCAGGGCGCCGGGCTGCGAGAAGACGAGTACGCCCTCGCGGACGATCGCCAGCGTCGGGATCGACTGGACCTCGAACGCGGCGGCCAGCTCGTGCTGCGCCTCGGTGTCCACCTTGGCGAAGACCAGGTCGGGGTGGCGCTCGGCCGCCTTCTCGAA
This sequence comes from Kitasatospora sp. NPDC048715, assembly GCF_043198905.1. Taxonomy (NCBI): domain Bacteria; kingdom Bacillati; phylum Actinomycetota; class Actinomycetes; order Kitasatosporales; family Streptomycetaceae; genus Kitasatospora; species Kitasatospora sp. NPDC048715. The sequence continues at coordinate 177,117 of NZ_JBICVH010000022.1, forward strand.
CACCGGGGCGAACTGGCGGCACGGCCCGCACCACCCGGCCCAGAAGTCGATGAAGACGAAGTCCTTGCCCTCCGGGCCCGGGACGATGTCGTCGAAGTTCTCCTTGGTCAGCTCGACCGTGCTGCTCATCTCGTGATTCCTTCCCTTCCGGAGGTGGCGGCTCAGACCGTCGCCCGGCACAACGGTGCCGGTCGGCGGCGTATTCCGGGGGAGTCGCGGGGGCTCGGGGAACTCCCGGCGCCGGGGTTGAGCACTCGGCGGCCACCACCCGTACAGAAGGGTGTCCGGTCCGTCCCGACCCCTTCCCCCGCGGGAGGCACCCCATGCCCTCCACACTCCGCACCCGCCGGACCCTGGCCCTGACCGCCTCCGGCATCGCGGCCGCCGCCCTGATCGCCGGCTGCGGGTCGTCCGGCGGCTCGTCGCACCCGTCGAGCAGCCCGAGCGCCCCGGCGAGCGTCACCGTGCGGACCGCCCAGGACCCGAAGCTGGGCACGATCGTCACCGACAGCGCCGGCTTCACGCTCTACCGCTTCGACCAGGACCGGAACAGCCCGCCGGAGTCCTCCTGCAACGGCAGCTGCGCCGTCATCTGGCCGCCCGAGCACGCCAACGGCAACGTCACGGTGAAGGGCATCGACAGCAAGCTGGTCGGCACGGTCACCCGCGCCGACGGCACCGAGCAGGTCACCCTGAACGGCTGGCCGGCCTACCGCTACTCGCCGGACACCAAGCCCGGCGACACCAAGGGCCAGGGCGTCGGCGGCACCTGGTTCGCGCTGACCCCGAGCGGCGGCAGGGCGGGCACCGCGGCCGGTTCCCCGCAGATGCCCGCCACCCCGGCGCCCAGCACGCCGGCGCCCAGCAACCCGATGCCCAGCACCCCGGGCTACTGACCGGTCCCGACCGCCCTCGACCGGGAGGCCCGGGTGCGCAACGATGAAGTGGTGACCGAGGAGCACCCCGTCGGACGCGCCGGCGGCCGCGGTACGGGGGCGCCGGACGAGGAGTTGATGCGCGCCCTCTACCGGGAGCACGCCGGTCCGCTGTTCGGGTTCGTGCTCCACCTGGTCGCCGGGGACCGGCAGCGGGCCGAGGACGTGGTGCAGGAGACGCTGGTCCGTGCCTGGCGCAACATCCACCGGCTCGACCCGGAGGCCGGCTCGCTGCGGCCCTGGCTGGTCACGGTCGCCCGGCGGATCGTGGTCGACGGTCACCGCAGCGCCATGGCCCGGCCGCGGGAGGTGGACGCCGCGGTGCTGGAGCAGCTGCCCGCCGAGGACGAGACCGACCGGGCCCTGCGGATGATGACCGTCGCGGACGCACTGGCGGACCTCTCGCCCGCGCACCGGGAGATCATCGTCGAGACCTACCTGAAGGGCCGTACGGCCGTCGAGGCGGCCGCCGAACTCGGCATCCCGGCCGGGACGGTGCGCTCGCGGGTGTTCTACGCGCTGCGCTCGCTCAGGCTCGCGCTGGAGGAACGGGGAGTGACATCGTGACCGGACACCCCGACCCGGACCCCGACCGGACCCCCGGCGGCGGCCCGGAGCACGCGGACGTCGGCGCGTACGTCCTCGGCCTGCTGGAGCCCGCCGAGCGCACCGCCTTCGAACAGCACCTCGCCGACTGCCCGCAGTGCGCCGAGCAGGTGGCCGAACTCGGCCCCGTGGAACCGCTGTTGGCCGAGTACTCGGCCACCGTGCGGGCGGCCGGAACGGACCCGGCCGGCCCCGCCCCGCAACCGGGCCCGCAGCTGCTGGACCGCCTGGTCGCCGAGGTCGGCGCCACCCGGCGGCGGGGCCGGATCCGGCGACTGGTGCTGGCCCTGGCCGCGACCGCGATGGTCGCGGCCGGCCCCGCCGTCACCGCCGCGGTGCTCACCGCCGAGCACGCGCCCGCCGTGGTCGCGGTGGCCGAGCAGTTCAGCGCCACCGACCCGAGCACCGGCGCGCACGCCACCGTCGGCCTGGACGGCGCCACCTGGGGCACCCGGGTGAGCCTGCAACTCTCCGGCGTCCAAGGCCCGTTGACGTGCCGGCTGGTCGCCGTCTCGCGCACCGGCGAGCAGCAGACGGTCACCAGCTGGTCCGTCCCCGCGAGCGGCTACGGGGGCGGGGACGGCACCGTGCGCACCACCGGTGGGGCGGCCCTCCAGCCCGGGGACATCGACCACTTCGAGGTCCGGGTCCAGGACAGCGGCGCGCTACTGGTCGCGGTCCCGGCGCACCACACCTGACTCCAGGTCGACCGTGTACGACTCCAGCCGCTCCACCCGGGCCGTGCCCCGCACGCCCGGCCAGTGCGGGCTCGGCTCGCCGGTGCCGGTCATGTGCTCCCGCCGCCAGGTCCGGCTCCAGCCGACCCGCAGCGCGGGTTCGAAGGTGTGCCACCGCTCGCAGCCGCAGGGCGTCAGCACCCGGGCGCAGCCGCGGCAGAGCTCGGCGCGGCCGTGCCCGGTCGGGATCCCCACCGGCGGGCCCTGCTCCCCGCAGGCCGGACAGCCGGGCAGTTCGACGCCGTCCAGCAGCGCGTGCTGCCGCCGGACGTAGTCGGGCAGCCGCAACGGCGGGTGCAGGAACGGGTCGTGCTCCCAGGCCGCGTTCGGCGATCCCCACCAGCGTTGGTGCCACCACGCCGTCTCCGGCGCCCGCCGCCGCCCGGCCCGCTTCTGCATCCGGCGCCGCGCCGCGTACTCCTCGGCCCGGGCCCGCCACAGCTCGCGCGCCTCGTGCAGCTCGTCCACCGCGCGGACCAGCGACTCCGGGTCGGCCTCCAGGAAGCGCGGCATCCGGGCGCTGACGGTGAGGTGGTGGTACGTCGCCCGCAGGCCGTACGGCGCGAAGCGGGTCAGACAGGTGCGCAGCGCGCTGTGCCGCCGGTACGGCGGGAGCGCGGCGTCGTGCACCCGGGCCCGGTGGGTGTGGAAGCTGGTCATGACGGAAGCTCCGGGGCCGGCTCCGGGGCCGGTTCCAGGTCCAGTGCCCGGGCGAGCGCGGCGGTGACGGCGGCGGCGTGCTCGGGCAGCTGCTGCCCGGCCCAGCGCGCGGCCAGGGCGAGGAAGTCCCGCAGGTCCCGCTCGACTCCGGCGAGCAGCCGGCGCAGTTCGTCCACCGGCAGCTCGATCACCGGGCCCTCGCCGTTCTCGGCGTTCCGGGTCAGCCGGACGACCCGGCCGACGCACTCGGCCCGGGCGTCGGGGTCGTGCCCGAACCAGGCCGTGCCGGAGCCGTCCGTGACGTTCAGCCACTCGCGCCAGTCCTCCAGGCCGTTGCAGCAGCCCGGTTCGAAGACGGCGCCGGTGGCGGAGTCGGTCACCACCAGGCCGCCGGGGGCGTACGGGTGCGACTCGGTGAGCAGCCCGTGCAGGAAGCCGCCCAGCGGGTCCGCCGGGCGCGGCCCGCGCTCCTCGGCCGGCTCGGACCCGGGCTCGACGTCGTTGCAGTCGGCCAGCCGCCACACCGCCGTACCGACCTCGGCCGCCGTGAGCCGCCCGTTCAGCGTGAGGCTCCCGTACGGCTCATGGCTGCCCGTCGGCCAGAGCGCGAAGCCGTCGGGGGCGAAGATCTCCAGGACCGGTCGTATCGACATCATCCGCCGATCATCCCGAACGGACCACCGCCCCGACGAGCGGATTTACCTGCGGGCCGCCCGCCGTCGGGCCGGCCCGCGCCGTGCTCCGGGTCGGTGCGCGTGCGCAGTGGTGGGTGAAGGTGCGTCGGGCGAGCGGGGGCGGCCGGTGCTCAGCCGGCCCGGGCCGCGATCCGGGCCAGGACGCGGCCGCAGTGGCGGGCGAAGGCGCGTTGGGCGAGGGGGAGCAGGGGGCCGGCGAGCCGGGCGTACCGGGCGACCGGTCGGCTGAAGGCGGTGACGGAGAACCGGACCCCGCCGTCCGGGGTCAGCTCGACCAGGAAGGTCTCCTCGCCCCGGGCCAGGTGCCCGGTCCTGGTCCCGTAGGTGAAGCCGTACCGGTCCGGGCCGTCGACCGCGGCCAGCACCCGGTTGGGGGCGCCGGCCCGCAGCGGGCCGAGGCCGATGGCGCACCGCACGGCGACGCCGGGGGCGGCCCGGTCGGCCGCCGCGTCGATCCGGACGCCCGCGAGCCGGTGCATCCGCCAGTCGAGCAGGGCGGCGCCGGCGGCCTCCAGCGCGGGGCGGCCGTGGCCGATGAGGGCGCTGTGCCGCAGGTGGTTGTAGCCGGCGGGCAGCTCGCCGGTGCGGCTGGCGCCCTGCTCGGGGTAGCTGTAGTCGTTCATCGAGCGGTCTCCGTGACGGCGGTCCCGGCCGCTGCGGCCCGGTCCATGGCGGTCCGTTCCGCGGCAGTGCGGTCCATGGCGGTGCGGCCCGCGGCGGTCCGATCGGCCGCGATCCGGCGCCAGGCGAGCAGGGCGCAGAGCGCGAAGCCGAGCGCGTTTCCGACGCCGTGGGTGGCGGCCATCCAGGTCAGGGTCGGGTGGGGGAGTCCGGCCGCCCGGCCGAGTGCCCACCAGAGGGCGAGCAGCATGGTGAGCGCGAGGACGGCCGAGGAGGCGGCGAGCAGCCGGGCGGTGACGGGATCGCCGCTGCGGGGCCGCAGTTCGCGCCAGGTGACCAGGCCGACCAGCCACATTCCGGTGGTCAGTACGGCGGCCCCGGCGAACTGCCACCAGTTGCCGAGGAAGTATCCGGCCAGCACCAGCAGGGTGCCCGCCGGGACGCTGAGCGCCGCGCAGCGGGCCGCGGCCGAGCCCGGGCGGGCGGCGCGGCAGACCAGTCCGGCGACCAGGGCGGCGGTGAACCCGGCGTAGTGGAAGTGCGGCACGGTGAGCGCCAGGATGTGCGGTTCGAAGCCGAACAGCGGGTACCCGGAGCGTTCGGCGACGAGGGCGACCCCGGCCACCGAGGGCGCGGCGAGCGCGGTGAGCACCGCGATCTCGGCGGGCGCGAGCGAGCGGGTGCGGGCCAGCCGCAGCGGCGCGTGCAGGGCGACGGCCAGGGTGCCGAGCGCGTAGAGCAGGGCGCAGCCGGTGGCCGGACCGCCGCGGGGCAGCCAGAGCGAGAGCGCGCCGGGTACGGCGGCGAGCGGCCAGAGCCGGCGGATCCGGGTGAGCCCGGGCTCGTCGACGAGGGCGAGGCCGAGCGGGACGACGGCGCCCATGCCGAGCAGGATCAGCAGGTCGACCAGCTCCGTGGTGCCCTTTCCCATTGCGGGCACACCCCCTTGAACGTGTTCAAATGACTTGCGCCGCCGACTCTACGCGGCCGAGTTGAACGCGTTCAACTCGGCCCCGGATGTCGCCCCCGTCGGGCTGGCCTGGTGTTCACGGTGGGTGCGGCGCACTCTGGAGGAGTAACCGATGGAGGTGATCCGCCATGCAGACTCTGGTCGGTTGGCACATCGAGATGGAGTTCCGCGAAGAGGGGCCGCGGACCAGCGCCGCCGCACTGCTGCGGCTCGGCGACGGGAGCGAACTGCGCGCCCACGGCTACAGCAGCCGCCACCCCTCCGACCCGGAACAGCTGAGGGTCGGTGAGGAGATCGCGGGGGCCCGCGCGCTCAACGAGCTCGCCTCGCAGCTGCTCACCAAGGCCCACGGCGAGATCCAGGAGGTCAGCCCGGTCCCGACGCACCCGCTGTCCTGACTTCCGGCCCGCAGGCCCCGGCTCGCAGGCCCCGGGCCCGTCCCGGCGTCCCCCGACGCCCTGCCCGCCGCCGTGACCTCCCACCCGCCGTCGTGAACGGCTTCGGAAGCGCCGAGCGCCGGGGCCGCCCCTTTCCGGGGCCCCGGCACTCGATGGGGATCGGCGGCCCGTCGGTCGACGCGGTCCGTCAGTTGACGCAGTAGCCGCTCGGCGGCTGCCAGTCCGGACCGACCAGCCGCTGTTCCAGTTCGTTCAGCGTGATCCGGATGCCGACCGTCCCGGCCAGCCCCACCCGGAACCGGCTGCGGGCCAGCACGACCAGCGCCGTCAGGCCGTACTTGTTGATCAGCGAGGTGCGGTAGCGGGCGGTGTCGTCGGCGTCGCAGAGCCGCGCCCGGGCGGGGACCGGGCGGCCGGTGGGGCGCCCGTGGGCGTCGCAGGGGCCGATCAGCACCCGGGGGTGGCGGCGGATCCGGTCGGCCTCGCCGGAGTGGGCCGGGGCCCAGACCCCGAGGGCCGTGCCGTCGGGCACCACCCAGAGCTGCGATTCCATCCGGCTGCCGTCCTCGTCGAAGGTGGTGAGCAGGAGGTACTTGCTGTCGGCGAGCCGGTCGGTTCGGTGGTGCACCTGTCCTCCCTGTGCCATCGGGGGTGCGGGTCAGTGCCCGTGGCCCTCGGTGATCTCGCGGAACTCCTCGGCGGTGGGCTTGGGGATCCGGCTGCCCTCGCCGTGGAACCCGCGGGAGAGCCGGGTCCGGGTGCGGGTGAGCACACCGGCCGGGCGGGCCACTCCATTCTCGTCCACCGGGGCGGGCAGTTCGAGGGGGCGGGGCTGTTCGTGCGCCGTGAGCCGGTGCAGTTCCCGCGGCGAGAGCCGGGCGTGCACCTCGGTGAACTCGCCGTGCGGCAGGCGCTTGACGACGCCGGTCTCGCGCCCGTGCAGCACCTTGTCGCGGTCCCGGCGCTGGAGGCCCAGGCACCAGCGCTTGGTGATGACGAAGACGGCGACCGGGACGGCGAAGAAGCCGACGCGGGCGGCGTAGGTGATGGAGTTGAGCGACAGGTGCAGGTGGGTGGCGACCAGGTCGTTGCCGCCGGCCACCAGTGCCACCAGGTAGAGGCTGATCCAGGCGGCGCCGAGCGCGGTGCGGACGGGCGCGTTGCGCGGCCGGTCGAGCAGGTGGTGCTCCCGCTCGTCGTCGGTCACCCAGCCCTCCAGGAACGGGTAGGCGGCGATGGCGCCCAGGACCAGCGGGAACAGCGCGAACGGGATGAGCACCCCGAGGTTGAGGGTGTGCCCCCACAGCCCGACCTCCCAGCCGGGCATGATCCGGATCAGGCCTTCGGCGAAGCCCATGTACCAGTCGGGCTGGGCGTCGGTGGAGACCTGGTCCGGCCGGTACGGGCCGTACGCCCAGATCGGGTTGACGGTCGCGATCGCGGCCACCAGCGCGATGATGCCGAAGACCAGGAAGAAGAAGCCACCGGCCTTGGCCAGGTAGACCGGCATCAGCGGCATGCCGACGACGTTCTTCTCGGTCCTGCCGGGGCCCGCCCACTGGGTGTGCTTGTGGTAGAAGACCAGGATCAGGTGCGCCACCAGCAGGCCGAGCATGATGCCCGGGACCAGCAGCACGTGGATGGTGAAGAAGCGCGGCACGATGTCGTGGCCGGGGAACTCGCCGCCGAACAGGAACATCTGGATGTACGTGCCGACCAGCGGGACGGCGAGGATCGAGCCCTCGATGAACCGGATGCCGGTGCCGGAGAGCAGGTCGTCCGGGAGCGAGTAGCCGAAGAAGCCGTCCAGCATGCCGAGGAAGAGCAGCAGGAAGCCGAAGACCCAGTTGATCTCGCGCGGCTTGCGGAACGCGCCGGTGAAGAACACCCGCATCATGTGGACGAACATGGCGGCGACGAAGACGATCGCCGCCCAGTGGTGGATCTGGCGGATCAGCAGTCCGCCGCGGACCTCGAAGCTGATGTCCACCGTGGAGGCGTAGGCCTCCGACATCGGGACGCCCTTGAGCGGGACGTACGAGCCCGCGTAGACCACCTCGCCCATGCTGGGCTTGAAGAACAGCGTCAGCCAGACACCGGTCAGGATGATGATCAGGAAGGTGTAGAGGCAGATCTCGCCCAGCATGAAGGACCAGTGGTCCGGGAAGATCTTCCGCAGGTTCGCCCTGGCCAGGGTGTGGATCCCCAGCCGGCCGTCCGCCCAGTCGGCGGCCCGCTGCCCCCGCCCAGGGCTCTGATTCCGGGTCATGTGCACGCACCTCGGTCCGAAGGAAACGGGGAGGAGTCCCCGATTCGCACTGGGGGTCACCATAATCGGGGAGTGATCCCCACTTCCACCCCGGGGTCCTTGGCGGCTCCCCGGAGCCCTTCGGGGCTTCGGCCCCCCGGTCACCCGGCTCCGCGGCCCCCGGTCACCCGGCCCTCCGGTCGCCTGGCTCCGCGGCCCCGAACGGCGAGCGGCCCGCCCGGTGTCCTGGAGGACACCGGACGGGCCGCGTACGCACCCGAGCAAACCCCCGGCCGTCAGTGCACCAGCACCGGCACCTCGTTCTCCTTCGCCGCGCCCGTGTCCGAGCCCGCCGCGGCACCCGGCCGGCCGGCGTTGACGAAGGTGAAGGCGACCGCGGCGGCCGCCACCAGGATCCCGAAGGACACCCAGATCGCGGTCGAGAAGCCGTGCACCATGCCCTGGAACTGGAACGCCTTGGCGGCCTCCGGCGAGGTGGCCGCCGCGGTGGCGTGCGCGGCCAGCCACCCGGTGGTCGCGCTGGCCGCGATGGTGTTCAGCAGCGCGGTGCCGATGGCGCCGCCGACCTGCTGCGAGGTGTTGACCATGGCCGAGGCCACGCCCGCGTCGCGCGGCTGGACGCCGTGGGTGGCGAGGCTCATGGCCGGCATGAACGCGGTGCCCATGCCGAGGCCCATCAGGACCAGGCCGGGCAGGATCAGCGCCGGGTACGAGGTGTCCACGCCGATGTGGGCCAGCAGGAACATGCCGACCGAGGCGACCAGGAAGCCGGGCGCCATCAGGTAGCGCGCGGGGACCCTGGTCATCAGCCGGGCGCCGATCTGGGTCGAGCCGGTGATCATGCCCGCCACCATCGGCAGGAAGGCGACGCCGGTCAGAACCGGGCTGTAGCCGAGCACGATCTGCAGGTAGTAGGTCAGGAAGAGGAACAGACCGAACATGCCGATCACGGCCATGCCCAGCGACAGGTACACCCCGCCGCGGTTGCGGTCGAGCACCACGCGCAGCGGCAGCAGCGGGGCCTTGACCCGGCGCTCCACCAGCACGAAGGCGGTCAGCAGCACGGCGGCCGCGATGAACAGCCCGATGGTGCTGCCGGACGACCAGCCGTCGGACTCGGCGCGGGTGAAGCCGTAGACCAGCGCGACCAGACCGGTGGTCACCAGCAGCACGCCGGGGACGTCCAGCCGGTTGCGGTTGCGGCCCTCGGCGGGCTCGCGGATCACCAGCACGGCGCCCGCGGCGGCCACGATGGCGAACGGGATGTTGACGAAGAAGGTCCAGCGCCAGTTCATGTACTCGGTGAGCAGGCCGCCGAGGATCAGACCGATGGCGCCGCCGCCACCGGCGATCGCGCCGTAGATGCCGAAGGCCTTGGCGCGCTCACGCGCCTCGGTGAAGCTCACCGCGAGCAGCGACAGCGCGGCCGGCGCGAGCAGCGCGCCGAACACGCCCTGGAGCGCGCGGGCGCCGAGCAGCATCGCGGTGTTGGCCGCGGCGCCGCCGAGCGCGGAGGCGAGGGCGAAGCCGGTCAGGCCGACGATGAAGGTCCGCTTGCGGCCCCAGAGGTCCGCGATCCGGCCGCCGAACAGCAGCAGGCCGCCGAAGGCCAGCGCGTACGCGGTGATCACCCACTGGCGGTTTCCGTCGGAGATGCCCAGGTCGCGCTGCGCGGACGGCAGGGCGATGTTCACGATGGTGGCGTCGAGGACGACCATCAGCTGGGCGAGCCCGATGAATATCAGGGCCTTCCAGCGCCGGGGATCGGGCAGCGTCGCCGGTCGGGCGTCGGTTTGAGGCATGGGGGTACTCACTTCACGGTGCGTGTGGTGTGCGTGAACGGTCGAATGCCGTACGGGAACGGCGGGTTGCCGCACGGGGAAGGTGCGGTGAAAGGGTGTGCCGGGGCGCGACAGGGCGCCGTCGGGCGGTCGGTACTGGTGGTCGGGTCAGTTCTGGGGCTGGAAGTCCTCGAAGGTCGCGGCCCGGCCGGGCAGCACCGAAGCGGCCGGCGCGCGCAGACCGTCCAGGAAGATCTGCAGGTGCCGGTGGACGAAGTCGTCGAGCAGTCGGCAGGCGGTGTTCGGCAGTGGCCGGGTCAGCTGGCTCATCGCGATGAACAGGTCACCGTGGTCGACGTCCGACCGTAGCTCGCCCGCGGCCCGGGCGCGCTCCATCAGCCCGCCCACGGCGGCCTGCAGGCGCTCCCGGATCTCGGTCAACTCCGGGTCGAACGGGTCGACATGGTTGCTGAACAGGGTGCAGAGACCGCCGACCTTCTCCCCGACGGACGCGTGCGCGAACCGCTGGAGGGCGTCGAACGGGCCGCCGCCGTCAGGAGCGTCCGCCTCGGCCGTCGCCGTCTCGGCGAGGGCCAGGATGCGGTTCTTGACGAGCACCGCCACCTCGTGGATCAGCGCCACCCGGTCCGGGAAGTTCCGGTACAGCGTGGCATTGCCGACCCCCGCCCGCTTCGCGATCTCGTCCAGCGGTGCGTCCGCACCGTGCTCGACGAACGCGTCCCGGGCCGCCAGCACGATCCGCTCCCGGTTCCGGCTCGCGTCCGCACGCAACTTCGGCGTACGCGCGCTCCCGGCGGGACGGACCGACTCGGCGGTGGTGGTCACGACGACTGCTCCTCATCAGGATACCGGGGAAATTCTCCCCGCTTCTTCCAACGTACTCGCAAACGGGGAATCCGTCCCCGGAATTTCCGCCCCCCATGTGACCTGCGTCATACGAGGGGCGCCTCGGCCGGCTGGGCCGTGATCGGAGCCGAGCGGCCCGTAACCACCCGCCGGGGACCTCGTTGCCCCGAAGGGCGTCCAGGAGGAGGAGGAGGGGCCCGTGGCTGCGATCTCCGAGCGCCCGCAGATTCTGCCCGAGCAGTTCGAGGAGTTCGCCCGTCACCTGGGTCGGACGGTCGAGGGCATCCAGTTGGAGCTCATCAACGGGAAGTTGGGGATCAAACCCGCGCCGGACGGCGACCACGGCCGCATCATCCAGTGGCTTCTGCGGATCTGCATCCAGGTCCGGCCGGAGCTCTATCTGCATGATCAAGGCCTGAGGCTCGACGGCTACCGGGACGGGCGTGCTCGCCCCGACGGCACGCTCGCCGACGCCGACGCATTCGTCGGGTACGGGGACTGGGCGCCGACCGGCGCAGTCCTGATGGTCGCGGAGGTCACCTCCTACGACTCCGACGCCGACCGTCGTGCTCGCGTGGAGAAGCCCCGGGCCTATGCCGAGGCCGGCATTCCGGTCTACCTCCTGATCGACCGGGACTCCGCCGAGGTCGTCGTCCACAGCCGGTCCGACGGCGTCCGCTACGAGACGGTCCACACCCTCCCCTTCGGCAAGGCCGTCCAGCTGCCCGACCCGGTGGGCATCTCCCTGGACACCGAGCCCCTCAGGAACTGGGTGCGCTGATCCCGGGCATGGCGTCCCCGGGGCGGTGCGGGTGGCGGCCTAGGCTGTGGGCGTCCCGGGCGGCCGGTGGGTCGTCGGAGCCGGGAGGGGCCCGGCGGTCGGGTGGGCAGAGGAGGTTCGCGATGGGCAGCGGTGAGACGGCCGCCAGGGTGCGCTGTGTGGCGGCCGTACCGTGCTGGGTGAGCCTGATGGCCCGGGACCTGGACGACGCCGAGGAGTTCTACGGGCCCCTGCTCGGCTGGGAGTTCGAGCCCGGGCCGGACCGCTTCGGTCCGTACGTGCACGCGGTGACCGGCGGGGAGGCGGTGGCAGGGCTGGGCGTCGCCGGCTTCGGGGCGATCCCGGTCGCGTGGACCAGCTACTTCGGGACGGAGAGCGCCGACGCCGCCGCCGACGCGGTGCGCGAGCGCGGCGCGACGCTGGCGGTCGGCCCGCTGACCTTCGACGCCGGACGGGTGGCCTTCGCGGCGGACCCGGCGGGCGCGGTGTTCGGCATCTGGGAGGGCCCGCCGGGCCGGGCCCGGAAGCTGGACGTGCCCGGCGCGCCGGTCTGGATCGAGCTGCGCACCCCGGACCCGTTCGCGGCGGCACTGTTCTACGGCGAGGTGTTCCGCTGGGACGGCCGGGACCCGGAGCGCTTCGACGTCCGCTGGGAGCACGACCGGGTGGTGCTGCGCGCCGAGGGCCACAGCGTCGCGGCGCTGGCCAAGGAGCAGGCGGGCGGCCCGGCCGGGATGCCGCCGCACTGGGAGGTGTCCTTCGCCGTCCCGGACACCGACCGGGCGCTGGCCCGGGCCGTGGAGCTGGGCGGCGGCGCGCTCGGGCCGGTCTTCGACTCCCCGTACGGGCGGGTGGCCCGGCTGCGGGACCGCGAGGGCGCCCGGTTCGCGGTGATCGGCCCGAAGGACTGACCGGAGCCGGGGAGCCGATCGTCCCGAAGGACTGATCGGCCCGGGGCCCGATCAGCCGGGGGCGTCCAGCTCGGCCCGGTCCGCCCGCAGCCGGTCGCCCAGAGCGGTGCGGGCCGCCGCCGGCAGGGCCTTGCGGGCGGCGGGGAAGAGTTGCTCCTCCTCGTCGCGCAGATGCCGGCGCAGGGTTTCGGCGAGGCCGCGCAGCAGGGTGCCGAGGGCCGGGTCGGCGGGTCCGAGCCCCTGGAGGTCGGCGAGGTACTGCCCGATCGCCAGGTGGTCGTGGATGCTGCGGAAGACCAGCGCCCCGCCGTCGGGCACGTCGTGCTGCACCACGGGGAAGAGGTGCTCCTCCTCGGCGGCGCAGTGGGTGAACAGCAGGTCGGTCAGCCGGGCGAGCAGCTCGCCGCGCCCGGGGTCGTCGGCCGGTGCGGCCTCGATCCGGTCGAGCAGCTCGATCGCCGCCCGGTGGTCGGCGGTGAACTCGCCGAGGATGTCAGGCCTGCGGTTCATGGCCCGCCCGCCTCTCGCACGGAAGACTTCCCCCGTCGCCTTCCAGTATCCGGCGCCGGCCCGCTCACCCGGAGGCGCGCCCGTTCACGCGCGGGCGCGGCCGGCCACCCTCCGTCGCGCCCGCCCGCCCGGGGATGCCGCCGTCCGCCCTGCGCGCCGCAGCCCGGTCACCCTCCGTCGCGCGATCCGGTCACCCTCCGTGCCGCCGCCCGGTCACCCGCCGCCCGGTCACCCGGCGTCCTGCCACCCGCCGTCCTGCCGCCCGGCGAGGGCGAGCAGCCGGGTCTGCGGTCCGGCGTCCTCGGGCACCGGCACCGGCGGGTCGAAGAGCCCGCTGCCGGAGAGGTCCCCGTACCCGGCGAACTCGCCGAGCGCGAACCCGACGAGCCCGTCCGGGAGCCGGGTGAGCCGTCCGATGCCCTCGGCGAGGTCCCAGGAGTGGATCACCAGGTCGGTGGTGAGCTGGTCCAGGTAGTACTGGCCGGATGTGTCGCCGAAGGAGAGGTGGACGGTCAGCTCGGTGGCGCCGGGGACGGCCCAGGCCTCCCGGGCGGCCTCGGCGGCGTCGGTCCAGGCGGTGACCGGGTCGTCGCCGAGCACGTCGCCGTCGAAGCGTCCGCCGACCTCGCCGACGGTGGCGCCCATCAGCAGTTCGGGTACCCAGAGCTGCTCGCCGGTGAGGTGGTTGACCAGGTCGCGGACGGACCAGTCGCTGCACGGTGTGGGGGAGTCCCACTGGCCGGGGGTGATGAGCCGGACGCGCTCGCCGAAGGCGTCCAGCGCCTCGGGGTACGGGGTGCCGGTCCGCGCCTCCCGTCGGTGGTGCCTGTGTTGAGCCATGCCTCCACCCTCTCCGGCCCGGACGGGCTCCGCGAGTCGCCGACGATCCGTCAGTTGTTCAAATTCGAACTTCGCGGTACGGTCGAAGAGCGGCGGTTCAAATTTGAACAACGGTGGGGGTGACGACCCCTGCCCGCCGCACCACCACAACCCGTGACCACGTCCGGCCGCGCCGGACGACGACCGAACCCCGATCGATGGAGACGCGCATGCCGAGCAGCAGCCCGAGCACGACCGCCGCCACCACCACCGTCAGCCCGGCCCGGGCCACCACCGGGTCCGCGACGACCTCCCCGCACGCCTACGACGCCGGACTCCTGCTCCTGCGCCTGGCCCTCGGCCTGACCATGGCCGCGCACGGCAGCCAGAAGCTGTTCGGCTGGTTCGGCGGCGGCGGGATCGACGGCACCGGTCAGTTCTTCACCATGAGCGGCTACCCGGCCGGCGACGCCATGGCCGTGGTGGCCGGCCTCACCGAGACGCTGGGCGGACTCGCCCTCGCCGTCGGCCTGCTGACCCCGCTGGCGGGCGCCGCGATCGTCGGCACGATGGTCAACGCGATAGCCGTCACCTGGGGCGGCGGCTTCTTCGCCCCGAAGGGCAGCGAGTACGAGCTGCTGCTGACCGCGGGCGCCGCGGCACTCGCCCTGACCGGCCCCGGCCGCTACGCCGTGGACCGCTTCCTGCCGGTGCTGCGGGCGCACCGCCTGGCGTACGGCGTGGCCGCCGTCGTGGTCGGCCTGGTGACGGCGGGCGTGATCCTGCTGCTCCGCAAGTAGCAGCTCCGCAAAGAGCCGCTCCGCAAAGAGCCGCTCCGCAATGAGCCGCTCCGGGAGGGGGCGGCCGGGAATTCCCGGAATCCCTCCTTCGCAAGCGGAAAGGGCATGGTGACGACTCGTCGCCGTGCCCTTTCCGCTGTCGTGGATGGGTGGACCTTGGGTAAAGGCCTTCACAATATTGTGTGATGTGTGCAATGGTACATGGCACATCCCCACCGTCTCCACGGCGGAACCGCCCCACGCGGTGCCGCCGTCGACGGACCTCGCTCCACCGTAGGCCGCGCCCCAACTCGCGGCCTTTGACGGCCCGGAGGCCCCCACGTGAATGGCCGACGCTTACTGCGAGTCCCGCAGTTGGCAAGACTGTTGACGCTCGTGCTGACCCTCGTCCTGGCGGTCGGCGTGTTCGCCCCGCTCAGCCAGGCGACCCCCGCCACTCCCACCCCCGGCGGGACGACCCCCACCGGTGCGCCCGTCGGCACGGCGCCCGCCCACCTGGCGCCGCCGCCCGCGATCGGCGCGGACCGCACCGACACCGCCCCCGCGCGGCCGGACGGCCGGAAGCGGCTCAGCCCGGAGGACCTGGTACCCCAGTCGCCGACGGCTCCGCTCACCGGCCTGCCGACGGCCGACCAGCCGCAGGCCAAGGCCTTCGGGCTGGGCGCGGCCGCCGACCGGCCCTGCAACGTCGGTGACTTCACCGGCCGGACCGGCAGCGCGCTGGTCCAGCAGATCAAGTCCGTCGACCTCCAGTGCGTCAACTCGCTGTTCAAGATCGGCCGCGGCGACGCCGCGAACGCGTTCCGCGAGTCGCAGATGACCACCGTGGCGTACGCGGTGCGCGACGCCGCGAACAGCTACCAGGGCAACAACAGCGCGTCGATCTCGCAGCTGATGCTCTACCTGCAGGCCGGCTACTTCGTGCAGTTCTACAACCCCGACGTGGTGGGCCCCTACGGCGCCGGCCTGAAGACCGCGACCCGTTCCGCGCTGGACGCGTTCTTCGCCAACTCCCGTTCGCGGGACGTCAC
Organism: Kitasatospora sp. NPDC048715; assembly: GCF_043198905.1. Classification (NCBI taxonomy): domain Bacteria; kingdom Bacillati; phylum Actinomycetota; class Actinomycetes; order Kitasatosporales; family Streptomycetaceae; genus Kitasatospora; species Kitasatospora sp. NPDC048715. The sequence continues at coordinate 192,508 of NZ_JBICVH010000022.1, forward strand.
GGCGGACAACGCGGGCCCGCTGGCCCGGGCGACCACGCTGATCGACAGCGCCAAGGACAGCGCCCGCTACCTGCCGGTCGTCAAGCGACTGCTGTCCGACTACGACAGCGCCACCTGGAACCCGACCGGCATGGTCTACGGGCTGACCCCGGTGCTCACCGTGCTGTTCGCCGGACACTGGGAGGCCGACTTCCTCCCCGCCGTCAAGGCCGACCCGAGCGTGCTGGACGCCCTGTTCACCTTCATCTCCCGCAACCAGGGCCTGCACGGCGGCACCTACGGGCGGACGGTCTACGAGGCGACCAACGAGCTGACCCGCTTCATGCAGTACCCGGAACTGCTGCCCAGGGTGCGCCCCTACGCGCGGGCCCTGGCCCAGCAGTCCGCCCCGACCGGACCCACGATGTACCAGCGCGGCTCGGTGGCGCTCGCGGTGAACTGGTGGGACAAGGCCGACTGCTCGTACTACGGCACCTGTGAGGACCCGGCGAAGTTCAAGGCCGCCAACCTGACGGTCGACCACACCTGCAGCCCGAGCATCAGGATCCTCGCCCAGGCGCTGGACAGCACCCAGCTCGGCACCGCCTGCACCAGCCTGAACGGCCAGGACGCGTTCTTCCACGCGGTGGCCAAGGACAGCGGCCCGGTCAAGGACGACGGCAACAGCACGATCGAGGTCGTGGTCTTCCACTCCTCGCTCGACTACCAGGTGCTCGCCGCGGTCATCTACGACATCAACACCAACAACGGCGGCATGTACCTGGAGGGCGAGCCGGCGACGGCCGGCAACCAGCCGCGCTTCCTCTGCTACGAGGCCGAGTGGGCCCGCCCGTCCTTCGAGATCTGGAACCTCAACCACGAGTACACCCACTACCTCGACGGCCGGTTCAACGTCTACGGCGACTACGACGCCGGCCAGGTCCAGCCGATCGACTGGTGGGTCGAGGGCTTCGCGGAGTACGTCTCCTGGTCGTACCGCAAGGCCGTCAACACCGACGCCGTCGCGGTGGCTTCGCAGCACACCTACAAGCTGAGCGAGCTCTTCGACACGGTCTACGCCAGGAGCAGCCAGGACCGGGTGTACCGCTGGGGGTACCTGGCCGTGCGCTACATGCTGGAGCAGCACCGCTCCGACGTGGACGCGGTCCTCGCCAAGTACCGGGCCGGTGACTGGGACGGTGCCCGCGCCATCCTGAAGACGACCATCGGCACCCGCTACGACGCCGACTTCGACAGCTGGCTGACCAGGTGCGCCGCCGGCGCCTGCGCCGCCAACACGCCGGGCCAGTCGCAGCTGCCGGAGTGCGCCGGAGGTGACGTCCGGCAGCTGGGCGCCAACTGCGTGCGCAGCAACGTCGCGGCGACCACGGGCAACTACGCGCACTTCTACCTGACGGTGCCGGCCGGCACCAAGCAGGTGAAGATCACCACCAGCGGGGGCACCGGCAACGGCGACCTCTACTACAACCCGGGCAGCTGGGCGTACACCAACTCCCACGTCCTCCGGTCGACCAACCCGGACAACTCGGAGACGCTGACCGTCACCAACCCGCCGGCCGGCTACGTCTTCTTCGGCCTCTACGCCCAGCAGGGCTTCAGCGGGGTGAGCGTCACGAGCGAAATGTGAGCCGAGCACGGCAATCGGACAGGTGACCGCCCCGGGCGGAGCGCTACGGCGCCCCGCCCGGGGCGGGTCCGTCGGTGGACCGCCATCACGGGTCCTGACCGAATTCCCCGCAAACTGCGCACAACGCCCCGGGTTCCCAAGGCCATGTGAGATGTGCCATGGTACATGTCACATCCCCCACCGTGCCCGACGGAACCGCCCCCATGCGGCGCCGTCACCAGCGGTCCTCGACACCCCCACCGGTCGCGCCCCACATCGCGGCCGACGACGGCCCGGAGGCCCCCACGTGAGTCCTTCACGTCTGCTGCGACTCCCGCAGCTGGCACGATTGCTGACGCTCGTCCTGTCCCTGTTCCTGGCGGTCGGCCTGTTCGCCCCGCAGTCCCAGGCCGCTCCCGCCGCCCCCACCCCCGGCGGCACGCCCACGCCCGTCCCCACCGGACCGGCCCCGCAGCCCGCCACCGGCGCCCCCGAACGAGCCGACAGCGGGCAGCAGTTGGCCTCGGCCGACCAGCGCGCCCCGCTCCCGGTCGACACCCGGCCGGCCGAGGTCCGGCCGACCGCCAAGGCCCTGCGCCTCGGCGCGGCGGCCGAAAAGCCCTGTACCGTCGGCGACTTCTCCGGCCGGACCGGCAGCGACCTGGTCCAGCACATCAAGGACGCCGACATCCAGTGCATCAACAGCCTGTTCCAGCTCACCGGCGGCGACGCGCGCGGCGCGTTCCGCGAGGAGCAGATGAGCACGGTGGCCTACGCGCTGCGCGACGCGGCGGCCAACTACCCCGGTGACAACAGCACGTCGGTCGAGCAGCTGGTGCTCTACCTGCGCGCCGGCTACTTCGCGCAGTGGTACCACAAGGAGGACGTCGGCGAGTACGGCGCCGGCCTCAAGACCGCGATCCAGTCCGGCCTGGACGCCTTCTTCAACAGCGCGCACTCGCGCGACGTCGCGGCGGGCAACGGGCCCATCCTGGGTGAGGCCGTCACCCTGATCGACAGCGCCCAGGAGAACGTCCGCTACCTGCCGGTCGTCAAGCGGCTGCTGGGCGACTACAAGGCCGACACCTGGAACCCGGCCGGCATGGCGTGGGCGGTCAACCCGGTCTTCACCGTGCTGTTCCGCGGCCACCAGGTGCCCGGCTTCGACGCCGCCGTCGAGGCCGACCCGAGCGTGCTGGACGCGCTGTCCGACTTCGCGACCCGCAACAACGCCCTGCTCGGCGACACCTACGGCGTGCTGGTCTACAACGCGACCAAGGAGCTCACCCGCTTCCTGAAGGACACGGCCCTCCAGGCCAAGGTCCGCCCCCTCGCCAAGGGGCTGGTCGGCACCTCGGAGCCGAAGGGCCGCACCGTCTACCAGTGGGCCGCGGTCGCCGAGGGCGTCGACTACTACGACGCCGGCAACTGCTCGTACTACGGCACCTGCAACAAGGCCGACCAGCTCAAGGCCGGCGTGCTGACCGTGAAGCACACCTGCAGCCCGAGCATCACGATCCTCGCCCAGGCGCTGGACAGCACCCAGGTCGGCACCGCCTGCACCAGCCTGAACGGCCAGGACGCGTTCTTCCACACGGTGGCCAAGGACAGCGGCCCGGTCAAGGACGACGGCAACAGCACGATCGAGGTCGTGGTCTTCCACTCCTCGCTCGACTACCAGGTGCTCGCCGCCGCGATCTACGGCATCGACACCAACAACGGCGGCATGTACCTGGAGGGCGAGCCGGCGACGGTCGGCAACCAGCCGCGCTTCCTCTGCTACGAGGCCGAGTGGGCCCGCCCGTCCTTCGAGATCTGGAACCTCAACCACGAGTACACCCACTACCTCGACGGCCGGTTCGACATGTACGGCGACTTCGAGGCCGGCATGACCACCCCGACCGTCTGGTGGGTGGAGGGCTTCGCCGAGTACGTCTCCTGGTCGTACCGCAAGGTCAACAACGACGCGGCCATCGCGGCGGCCGGCCGCCACACCTACCGGCTGAGCGACCTCTTCGACACCGCCTACGGGGACCAGGACCGGGTGTACCGCTGGGGGTACCTGGCCGTGCGCTACATGCTGGAGCAGCACCGCTCCGACATGGACGCGGTCCTCGCCAAGTACCGCGCCGGTGACTGGAACGGTGCCCGCACCATCCTGAAGACCACCATCGGCACCCGCTACGACGCCGACTTCGACAGCTGGCTGACCAGGTGCGCCGCGGGCGCCTGCGCCACCGACGGGGGCGGCACGCCCACCACGCCGGGCACCCCGCTGCCCGAGTGCACCGCCACCGACACCCGCCTGCTGGCCGCCAACTGCACCCGCAGCAACGTCGCGGCCACCACGGGCAACTACGCGCACTTCTACCTGCTGGTGCCGGCCGGCACCAAGCAGGTGAAGATCACCACCAGCGGGGGCACCGGCAACGGCGACCTCTACTACAACCCGACCGGCTGGGCGTACACCGAGAGCAGCACCACGCACTCGGCCGGCCCGGACAACTCCGAGACGCTGACCGTCACGGACCCGCCGGCCGGTGGGTACGTCTTCTTCAGCCTCTACGCCCAGCAGGGCTTCAGCGGGGTGAGCGTCACGAGCGAAATGTGAGCCGAGAACGGCAAACGGACAGGTGACCGCCCCGGGCGGAGCGCTACGGCGCCCCGCCCGGGGCGGGTCCGCGTTCCGCGGCCGGGGGTCGGCGGTCTGTGCCGGCCGACGGGAACGGGGCCGGCGGGAACAACGAGCCGCACCAGGGTGCTAAGGTGGTTGAAAGTTGGACTACCTGGGACGGGTGAGCAGCATGCAGTTCGGAATCTTCTCCGTCGGCGACGTGACGACCGACCCCACCACCGGTCGCACCCCCACCGAGCACGAGCGGATCAAGGCGATGGTGGCCATCGCCCGCAAGGCCGAGGAGGTCGGCCTGGACGTCTTCGCGACCGGCGAGCACCACAACCCGCCGTTCGTCCCGTCCTCGCCGACGACCATGCTCGGCTACATCGCCGCGCAGACCGACCGCATCATCCTCTCCACCTCGACCACGCTGATCACCACCAACGACCCGGTGAAGATCGCCGAGGACTTCGCGATGCTCCAGCACCTGGCCGAGGGCCGGGTGGACGTCATGATGGGCCGCGGCAACACCGGCCCGGTCTACCCCTGGTTCGGCCAGGACATCCGCCAGGGCATCCCGCTCGCGGTCGAGAACTACGCGCTGCTGCACCAGCTGTGGCGCGAGGAGGTCGTGGACTGGCAGGGCCGCTTCCGCACCCCGCTGCAGGGCTTCACCTCCACCCCGCGCCCGCTGGACGACGTCCCGCCGTTCGTCTGGCACGGCTCGATCCGCAGCCCGGAGATCGCCGAGCAGGCCGCCTACTACGGGGACGGCTTCTTCGCGAACAACATCTTCTGGCCCAAGGAGCACTTCAAGAAGCTGATCAGCCTCTACCGCGAGCGCTTCGCCCACTACGGCCACGGCACGCCCGAGCAGGCGATCGTCGGCCTCGGCGGGCAGGTGTTCATGCGGAAGAACTCCCAGGACGCGGTGCGCGAGTTCCGTCCGTACTTCGACAACGCGCCGGTCTACGGGCACGGGCCCTCGCTGGAGGAGTTCACCGAGCAGACCCCGCTGACCGTGGGCAGCCCCCAGGAGGTCATCGAGAAGACCCTGACCTTCCGCGAGACCTTCGGCGACTACCAGCGCCAGCTGTTCCTGATGGACCACGCCGGCCTGCCGCTGAAGACGGTGCTGGAGCAGCTGGACCTGCTCGGCGAGGAGGTCGTGCCGGTGCTGCGCGAGGAGTTCGCCAAGGGCCGCCCGGCCGGAGTGCCGCAGGGGCCGACCCACGCCGCGCTGGTCGCGGCCCGGGACGCGCGGGAGAACGAGAAGGCGGAGGTGGCCAAGTGACCGCGTACAAGCTGGTGGTGGTGAGCGCCGGACTGAGCAAGCCGTCCTCGACGCGGCTGCTGGCGGACCGGCTCACCGACTCGACCGTGCGCCGGCTCGCCCCGGAGGGCCGCGAGGTGGACGTCACCGTGGTCGAACTGCGGGACCTGGCGGTGGAGATCGCCAACAACTTCGTCACCGGCTTCCCCGGCGCCGGGCTGCGCGCGGCGATCGAGGCGGTGACGGAGGCGGACGCCCTGATCGCGGTGACGCCGATCTTCACGGCCTCGTACAGCGGCCTGTTCAAGTCCTTCTTCGACGTGATCGACAACGACGCGCTCACCGGCAAGCCGGTGCTGATCGCCGCCACCGGCGGCACGCCCCGGCACTCGCTCGCCCTGGAGCACGCCGTCCGCCCGCTGTTCAGCTACCTGCGCGCGGTGGTGCTGCCGACCGCCGTCTACGCGGCCACCGACGACTGGGGCACGGCGGGGGACGGGCTCACCGACGGCCTGCCGCGCCGGATCGACCGGGCGGCCGGGGAGCTGGCGGCGCTGCTGGCCGGGCGCGGCCCGGCGGCGCCGGAGCTGCCCGAACAGGTGGTGCCGTTCGCCGAGCAGCTGGCGGCGCTGCGGGTCTGAACCCGTCCGACGTCCGCGGGGGAGGGCCGCCCGTCCGCGTCGAACGGCCCGCGTCGAACGGCCCGCATCGAACGGCCCCGTCGGAACGGCTTCCGGCGGGGCCGTCCGGTCCGCCCGGTGGGGCCGTTCGGCTGTGCGCCGGCCGTGCCGGATTGTCCGCTTTGCGATGTAATCATTCCCATGATCGGATCAGTGCTGGTCCATCCCCCGCCCGGCGTCCCCGCGCCACGCCGGGAGCGGCTGCCATGAGCCTGCTGCGGGAGAACCCCGTCCTCGCGCTGTTCACCTGCCTGACGCTCGGCTACCTGCTCGGCAGGCTGCGCGCCGGGCCGATCCGGCTCGGCGGCATCTGCGGCACGCTGATCGTCGCCATGCTGATCGGCAGCCGGCACGTCAGCGTCAACGCCGACGTCAAGAACGTCGCCTTCGCGCTGTTCATCTTCTCGCTCGGCTACATCGCCGGCCCCCAGTTCTTCGCCAACCTCAACGCCAAGGGCCTGCGCTTCGCGGTGCTCTGCGTCCTGGAGGCGGTGCTGGTCGTCGGGATGGCCTACGGCATCGGCACGGCCTTCGACCTGGACGTCGGCACCGCGGCCGGCATCCTCGCCGGAGCGGCCACCGAGTCGGCCGTCGTCGGCACCGCGCAGGAGGCGATCTCCAACCTCTCCGGCATCAGCGCCGACCAGTCCGCCCAACTGCAGAACCACGTGGCCGCCGCCTACTCGGTCTGCTACCTCTTCGGCCTGGTCTCCATCGTGCTGCTGACCAGCCAGATCTTCCCGCTGGTCATGCGGATCAAGCTGCCCGACGCCTCCCGCGAGCTGTGGCAGAAGCTGCGCGGCGGCAAGGGCGCGCCGGCCGGCGACGAGCAGCCCGCGCTGCCCCCACTGGTCGGTCGCACCTACCTGGTCTCCCAGGGCGAGGGCTCCACCATCGCCCGGGTCGAGGAGGTCCGGCCGAGCCTGGTCACCGTCGAGGGCGTCCGGCGGGACGGCCGCACCCTCCACCCCGAGCAGGACTTCCGGCTGCGCCGCGGCGACCGGGTGCTGCTCGTCGGCCGCCGCGAAGCGGTCATCGACACCGGCCACGAGCTGGGACCGGAGACCCCCGGCGTGCCCGGCCTGGACAGCCCGCTGGTGGTCCGCGACATCGTCCTCACCAACAAGGACTTCGTCGGCCGGACGGCGGGGGAACTGGCCGCGGACCAGCCGTCCGCGACCTCCGGGATCTACCTGACCGACGTCCAGCGGGTCGACCAGCACCTGCCCGCGATCACCGACACCGAACTGCACCGCGGCGACACCGTGACCGTCACCGGCGCCCGCTCGGCCGTCGACCGGTTCGCCGCCAAGGCCGGCGTCAGCATCAGCAAGGACGCCATCGACTACATCTACATCAGCCTCGGCATCTGCGTCGGCGTGCTGATCGGACTGATCACCGTGCACGCCGGGGACGCCGCGCTCTCGCTCGGCACCGGTGGCGGCTGCCTCGTCTCCGGCCTGGTCTTCGGCTGGGTCCGGGCCCAGCGGCCCACCTTCGGCGCCTACCCGCCGGTCGCCGCGCAGACCGCCAAGGACCTCGGGCTCTCCGTCTTCATCGCGGTCACCGGCCTGGCCGCCGGCCCCGACGCGGCCGCACTGCTCAAGGACCACCCGGTGCTGCTGCCGCTCTCCGGCATCCTCATGGTCACCGTCCCGGCGGTGCTCTCGCTGTTCGTCGGCCGCAAGCTGCTGAAGATCGAGCCGCCGATCCTGGTCGGCGCCATCGCCGGCCAGCAGTGCAGCACCCCGGCGATCACCACCGTCACCAACGTCGCCCGGAGCAGCATCCCGATGCTCGGCTACACGATCACCTACACCATCTCCAACTTCCTGCTCCCGCTCACCGGACCGATCCTGGTCGGCATGCTGGGGGCCTGACATGACGATCCGTCAGCAAAGGTGTGCCCTGCGGGACCTTGTGCCGGGTGCGCCGGCAGGACCCGCAGGACACGCCCCAGCCGCCCGCCCTCCCCGAGGAGAGTCGAGAACGCCATGACGAAGCCCAGCATCGGCCGCGAGGAGATCCGCCGACTGGCCCGGCTCAGCCCCTTCGAGCTCAAGGCCGAGTTCGTCCGGCTCGCCGAGGCCTACCAGCGCAACGAGCCCGGGCAGAAGGACACGTCCACCGCCCACATGCTCAACGCCGGCCGCGGCAACCCGAACTGGATCTGCACCGGCCCCCGCGAGGCCTGCCTCGCGCTCGGCCACTTCGCGCTGGGGGAGAGCCGCCGGGTCTGGACCGCCGACGACCTCGGCGGCATGCCGGAGCGGTCCGGCATCGCCGGCCGCTTCGACGCCTTCGTCCGCAGCCACCCCGAGCTGCCCGGCATCGAACTGCTCCGGCGCAGCGTCGAACTCGCCGTGGACCGCTTCGGGTTCGAGCGCGAGGACTTCCTCCACGAGCTCGCCGACGCGAGCATCGGCGACAACTACCCCGTGCCCGACCGGATGCTGGTGCACGCCGAGCAGATCGTCCGCGGCTACCTCCAGGAGGAGCTGATGGACCGCCGGCCCGCGTCACCGCTGCAGCCCGAGCTGTTCGCCACCGAGGGCGGCACCGCCGCGATGTGCTACGTCTTCGACTCGCTGATGAAGAACGGCCTGCTGCACCGGGGCGACAGGGTCGCCCTGATGGTGCCGGTGTTCACCCCGTACATCGAGATCCCCGAGCTGGACACCTACGACTTCGAGGTGGTCGAGATCCAGGCCGACAAGCTGGTCGAGACCGGGGTGCGGGCATGGCGCTACCCGGCCGAGGAGGTCGCCAAGCTGGCCGACCCCGGGATCAGGCTGGTCTGCCTGGTCAACCCGAGCAACCCGCCCTCCCTGGCGCTGTCCCGGCAGGTCACCGACCAGATCAAGGAGATCGTGGCCACCGCCAACCCCAACCTGGTGATCGTCACCGACGACGTCTACGGCACCTTCGTCGACGGCTTCCGCAGCCTGGCCGCCGAGCTGCCCCGCAACACCCTGCTCGTCTACTCCTACTCCAAGCACTACGGCGCCACCGGCCACCGCCTCGGGGTGATCGGCCTGGACCGGGACAACGTGATCGACGAGATGATCGCCGCCCTCCCGGCGGAACAGAAGGAGCGCCTCGCCAAGCGGTACGGCAGCCTGAGCCTGGAACCCGAACGGATCCGCTTCATCGACCGGCTGGTCGCCGACTCCCGACAGGTCGCGCTCAACCACACCGCCGGTCTCAGCCTGCCGCAGCAGGTCCAGATGGTGCTCTTCTCGCTGTTCGCGCTGCTGCCCGAGGGCAAGGCGTACAAGGCGCGGGTGCAGGGCATCGTCCGCCGACGGCTCGGCCTGCTGCTGGAGGGGTCCGGGATGAAGATCTCGGACGACCCCCGGCGGGCCGGCTACTACGTCGAACTCGACCTGCTGGCCGAGGCCGAGCGGGTCGCGGGCAAGGACTTCGCGACCTTCCTGGAGAAGAACTACGAGCCCACCGAGCCGCTGTTCCGGCTCGCCGAGCAGACCGGTGTGGTGCTGCTCAACGGCGGCGGCTTCGACGGGCCCGAGTGGTCCGTGCGGGTCTCGCTCGCGAACCTGGACGACCTCGACTACCTGAAGATCGGACACCACCTCCAGCGGATCTTCGCCGACTACCGCGCCGAGTGGGACGCCTCCCGGGCGTCCTGAGAGAGGTCACGACCATGCAGACCGAACCGCAAGCCGTGCTCTCCCCACTGACCAGCGCGGCCGTCTTCCTGGTCCTCACCGTCGAACCCGGCCGCGAGGACGCCGTCCGCGACCTGCTGCCCGAGCTCGCCGGACTGCGCCGCGCCGTCGGCTTCCGCGCCCCCGAGGGCGCCCTCACCTGCGTCACCGGCATCGGCTCCGAACTCTGGGACCGCCTCTTCGCCGGCCCCCGCCCGTCCGCCCTGCACCCCTTCCGGGACGTGGCCGGCCCCCGCCACCGGGCCCCGGCCACCCCCGGCGACCTGCTGCTGCACCTGCGGGCCGAACGGATGGACCTCTGCTTCGAACTGGCCGCGAAACTCACCGAACGGCTCGCCGGGGCGGCCGCCGTCGTCGACTCCGTCCAGGGCTTCAAGTACTTCGAGGACCGGGACCTGCTCGGCTTCGTCGACGGCACCGAGAACCCGGAGGGCCGGGCCGCCGAACGCGCGGCCCTGATCGGCGCCGAGGACCCGGAGTTCACCGGCGGCAGCTACGTCGTCGTGCAGCGCTACGTGCACGACATGGACACCTGGAACGCGCTGAGCGTCGAGCAGCAGGAGGGGGCGGTCGGCCGCACCAAGCTCGACGACATCGAGCTGTCCGACGACGCCAAACCCGCCGACTCGCACGTGGCGCTCACCGTGATCACCGGGCCGGACGGCGAGGAACGGCAGATCGTCCGCTTCAACATGCCGTACGGCACCTTCGGCTCCGCCGGCCGCGACGGCGAGGTCGGCACCTACTTCATCGGCTACGCGGCCGACCCCGGGGTGACCGAGGAGATGCTGCGCAACATGTTCATCGGCAACCCGCCCGGCACCACCGACCGGCTGCTCGACTTCTCCACCGCCGTCACCGGCGGGCTGTTCTTCGTCCCGACCGCCGACTTCCTCGACTCCCCGCCACCGGCGCCGGCTGCTTCCGCGTCCGTCCCCGTCCCTGCGGCCGTTCCCGTGGCAGTCCCTGTATCCGCAGCCGTCCCCGTTCCCGTGGCCGGTTCCGGGGACGGCTCGCTCGGCATCGGAAGCCTCAAGCAGACCCCCTGACGGACCACCTGACGCCCTGACGGACCACCTGAACAGGACCCCGCACATGAACAACCTCCACCGGGACCTCGCCCCGATCTCCGCCGCCGCGTGGGAGGAGATCGAGGAGGAGGCCCGCCAGACCTTCAAGCTCCACATCGCCGGCCGCCGGGTGGTCGACCTCAACGGCCCCGAGGGCGCCACCCTCGCGGCCGTCGGCACCGGCCACCTGACCGCCATCGACCCCCCGACCGACGGCATCCAGGCCCGCGCCCGCGCCGCCCAGCCGGTGGTCGAGCTGCGCGTCCCCTTCACCGTCCGCCGCGACGCCGTGGACGACGTCGAACGCGGCTCCCGGGACTCCGACTGGCAGCCCGTCAAGGACGCCGGTCGCAAGCTCGCCCTGGCCGAGGACCGCGCCGTCTTCGAGGGCTACCGCGCCGCCGGCATCGACGGCATCCGCGCCGCCTCCACCAACCCTGCGGTCCAACTCCCGCTGGACGTCAGGGAGTACCCCGAGGCCGTCAGTCGCGGGCTCACCGCCCTCCGCCTCGCCGGCGTCGGCGGCCCGTACTCACTCCTGCTCGGCGCGGACGCCTTCACCGCGGTCAACGAGACCAGCGACCACGGCTACCCCGTCCACAACCACATCGCCCGCCTCCTCGACGGGGACATCATCTGGGCCCCGGCCATCGAAGGCGCCTACCTGCTCTCCGCCCGCGGCGGGGACTTCGAGCTGTTCCTTGGCCAGGACGCCTCTGTGGGCTACCTCTCCCACGATGCCGAAACGATTCAGCTCTACCTTCAGGAGACGCTGACGTTCCGGGTGTACACGGGAGAGGCGGCCGTGACGTTGGTCCGCAGCAGGCCCTGACCGGTGGTTCGTACGGTCCGGTACGCGCGACCCGGTCTTCCCGCGCCCTCCCGCCCTCGTGCGCGGGCACGAGGGCGGGAGGGTCGCTCACATCAGCAGCTGGGGAGCGTGCCGCTGGCGCCCCGGGGCAGTGCACACCAGATGGGCAACCACTCCACGCACGACGACGAGCCGTCCTGGTTGTGGTTGTGGTTGTGGTCGAACGAGGCCCTCGTGCGAGAGGTCGAACGTACCCGGGGTGATGTTGCGTGGTGCAAGGTTGTCGTTCTCCTTCGGCTGTGCTCGAAGGGGCGTTCCCCTTCGGAACACCAGTGCATCAGGAGACACCTGTGTCAATCAAGTCGCTTGCGCAGCAGGCCTCTTGACTGGTAGTCATATGTATGACAGCTGTGGGGCGAGGGGTACTCCGTCACGAGGAGCATCGGTCCTGGCGGTCGCGGATCTCGGCGAGTGCCTCCCTGGCTCGGGTGGCCTCCTCGACCGCGTGGATCCGCTCGGCGAGGTGGGCGGCCGTCGCCAGGTGCTCGGCAGCCTCGTCGGGCAGGCCGAGCGCGTCCGAGCACAGACCCAGCCCGCGGAGGGCGATGGCCTGCTCGCGGGTGGTTCCGACGGAGCGTGCGAGGCCCAGTGCGGTGGTGTACTGGTCGCGGGCGTCCGTGTGGCGCCCGGCCGCGCGGAGGGTGTCCGCGAGGGCGATCAGGGCGTTCACCTCGGTTCGCACGCCACCGCTCTCCCGGAAGGTCGTGAGGGCCGACCCGTACAGCTCCAGGGCGCGGTCGAGCTCTCCGGGGATCGAGAGTGAGGCCGCCAGATTGATCTTCACGATGGCGAGGTCGAACTGGGGCAGGTGGCCACTCCCGAGGCTGAGGACCAGCTCGAAGGCCGATCGGGCCGCGAGGAGGTTCCGGGCTCCGAGGTGGAGGTCGCCGATGTTGTTGAGGATGCGCAACTCGAACGGCCGGTCGTTGAAGTCGCGGGCGAGCGGGAGGGCGTTGCTGTAGGCCGACAGCGCGGATTCCGCGTTGCCCAGAGAGCTGTGCACGATGCCGACGTTCGCGAGGCAGCGGGCGGCGTTCCAGTGGTCGCCGGTCTCCCGGCGGATGCCCAGTGCCTCCTCCTGATGAGCCAGGGCCTCGGACAGCGCCCCTTGGTGCCATCGGGCGAGGCCGAGGATCCCGAGTGCGTTGGCGACGGCATCCCGGTCGTCCTCCGCCCGGGCCAGGTCCAGGCCGTGCGACAGTGCTTCGACGGCGGACGGATAGCGGGACGCGTTGGCGAGCGTCGCGCCGAGGTCGATCAGTGCCCGCGCCTCGCAGCGGTCGTTCTCGACGGATCGCCAGTGGGCTGCGGCCGTCCGGTGCATGTCATGGGCGTCGCTCCAGTAGGCCTCGGCTTCGAGGTGGCCGGCCAGCACATGGGAGATCCAGGCGCCGCTCTCGGGGAATCCGAGCTCCCCGGAGTTCGCCACCAGGGCCAGCAGACCCGGACGTTCCGCGGTCAGCCAGGCCTTCACCGACTCGCGGGAGTCCAGGGCGAGGTCCGTCAGCAGGTCGGCCAGGTCGGGCCCGCCGACGGGCTCGGGAACCGGCAGTCTCGAACGCCGCGGATAGAGGATGCGGTCCGCGGCGTCAGCTGCGTGGAGAGCGTAGCGGAACAGCCGGTTGACGGCCGCCGCCCGTTGCTCCTCGCCCGGGTCCAGAGCGGTGGCGAATTCCCTGATCAAGTCATGGAACTGGTAGCGCTCCGGTGAGATCTCCTGGATCAGATGGCAGTTCAACAGCGCCTCGAGAATGCGGTCGGTCACGTCGACCGGCCGCCCGAGCAACGCGGCTGCCGCGTGGAGCCCGAAGTCCGGGCCCGGATGGAGCCCGAGCAGCCGGAAGGCCGAGCGCTCGCTCGGCGGGAGATAGCGGTAGGAGAGCTCGAACACCCGGGCGATGCTCTCCGACCCATTGCGGAATTCGGCAAGGCGTCCGTTCTTGCGGGCCAGCCGCCGCGCGAGATGGGGGAGCGTCCAGGACGGGCGTGCCTTGAAGCGGCTGGCGGCCAGTGCGATGGCGAGTGGAAGCAGGCCGCAGAGCTTCACGATCTCGATGATGTGTTCCCGCTCCACCGCGCGCTCCGGGCCGACCACGTTCAGGAACAGGGCGACGGCGTCATCCACCGTCAGGACGTCCAGGAACACCGTCTTGGCGTCCGGGAGGTCGGTGAGGCGCTGACGGCTGGTGATGATGACCAGGGCGGTCGGTGCGGGCGGCAGCAGCGGGCGGACTTGAGTGGCATTCGAGGCGTCGTCGAGGATGACGACGGCCCGACGCGAGGACAGGGCCTCCACGCACAGTGCGAAGACCTCCTCCGCGTCGAGCGGGATGGTGGTGGCCGGAACACCCAGGCGTCTGAGCAGGAGGGCGCCCGCTGCCTGCGGGGTGAGCGGCGGCTGGTTGCCGACGTGGGCGCGCAGGTTGAGGTAGACGTAGCCGTCCGGGAAGTACTCGCACATCAGGTCGGCGGCGTGCAGGGCCAGGGTGGTCTTGCCGACCCCCGGCATGCCGAGGATCGCGGAGACGGTGACGACGCCGCCGTGGGCGAGCCGGTCGTGGGGGCGGGGCAGCACCCGGCGCAGGTCCTCCTCCCTGCCGACCATGCGGTGCCGTCCGGGCACCCGCGCCGGAGGTGTCGCGCGAGGGGCCGGAGCCAGTGAGGGGGGTGGAGTGATCACGGCTCGCCCCCGTTCACCGGGGAGCGGTTCGCCACGCAGCATGCGCTGATGCAGGCGGGTGAGCGGGCCACCGGGCTCGGTGGCGAAGTGGGCGTGAAGCAGGCGGACGACGGCGGGGTAGACGGCCAGCGCCTCCGCTTGTCGGCCGGCGGCGTGAAGGGCGGTCATCAGGTGCCCGGCAAGGCGTTCGTCGGTGGGACGGTCCTCGCGCAGCGCGGTGAGCTCGGGGATCAACTCGTGGTGCCGGCCGAGGCGTAGGTCGACCTCGACCCTCAGCAGCGTGGTGGTGAAGTGCTGGTCGGCCATGGCGGTGCGGGCGGTCTGGGCCCAGGTGCCCGGAAGCCCGGCGAGCGGTTCACCGCACCAGAGCTCCTCGGTTCGGTTCAGTACGGTTCTGGCCTGGTGATCCTGCCCGTTCTCGGCGAGGAGTCTGGCCTGTCGGGTGAGGTCCAGATACTGATGCCAGTCAATCAGTTGGGGGTCGGCCCTGAGGGTGTACGTGTGCGATCGGGTGTCGATCGCGGGGGCGTCCGACGGGCTTTGCCCCCCGGCGAACCGGGTTGCCCGTCTCAACAGGGCACGAAGGTGGGAGATATGGCTGTACAGGCTGGCCAGCGCGCTGGGAGGCGGTTCGTCGTCCCACAGCCGGTCCGCGAGTGACGTGTGGGACAGCGGCCTTCCGACCTCCAGGGCCAAGGCCGCCAGTAACTGTCGTCGCTTGTCCGATGGGATCGCCAATTGCTCAGTGTTTACCGACAGTTCAACTGAACCCAGGAGATGAACCCGCATCTTGACGCCCCCCGCCGGTTGGCTACCAGCTTGCCGTGTCGCGGGTGAGCATCGCATGCACGTGAGGTAATCGGCCATACCACCGCAGGGTTCGGTGCCCATGCTTTTGGGAATTGTCTCGACATGACGAAGCGTCATGTGATAGCGCCGCAGGGGTAATTCGTCCGAGGCCGGGGGGCCCAGTGACAGGATCGACCGTGGTCGGCGGGCGCCGGTGAACGACGTCAACCTGCCGTACGGAGTGGTGCGGAACTCGCTGGCCGGTGCCACGACGGTCGCCGGTCCGGTGGTGCAGGCCGGAACGATCCATGGCGGGCTGCACCTGCACGGCGCGTCCGCCCTGCCCACGCCCAGGCAACTCCCGCCCTGTCCTCGGCGGTTGATCGGGCGGGAGGCGGACCTGGAGGCGCTGGACCTCTCGCTGGCCCCCGACGCCGGGGCGGCGGACGTCACCCTCGTGGTGACCGGCCCCGCCGGGGTCGGCAAGACGGCCCTGGCCGCGCAGTGGCTGCGCGGCCAGGCCGGCCGCTTCCCGGACGGCCAGCTGTACGCGGACCTGCGCGGCTACGCGCCCGGTGGCCCCGCCGACCCGGCCGAGGCCCTCGGCGGCTTCCTGCGGGCCTTCGGGATCTCCCCGGTGCCCGGGAGCCTGGAGGAGGGGGCCGCGCTCTGGCGCTCGCTGGCGGCGGAGCGGCGGATCGCGGTGCTGCTGGACAACGCCTCGACGGCCGCCCAGGTGCGGCCGCTGCTGCCCGGCTCGGACCACACGGTGGTCGTGGTGACGAGCCGCCGCCGGCTCACCGGGCTGGGCATCGACGGTGCGGTGTTCCGGCCGTTGGGCCCGCTCGCCCGGGAGGCCTCCACCGAGATCCTCGCCGCGCGGGTCGGCAGGCACCGGGTGGTCGACGAGCGCGCCGCCGCGGCCGAGGTGGTGGAGGCCTGTGCCGGGCTGCCGCTGGCGATCTGCCTGGCGGCGGCCCGCATAGCGGCGCGCCCGGCCCAGTCGCTCGCGGCGACGGCCGAGATGCTCGGCCGCGGCACCGACCGGCTGGCGGTGCTGAACGTGGAGGGGGAGACGGTGCGGGACCTGCTGGACGCGTCCTACGGCGTGCTGGAAGCGGAGGCCGCCCGGCTCTACGGGCTGCTGGGCCTGCTGCCCTTCGCCGAGTTCACCCTGGAGAACGCCGCCGTGCTGGCGGACGTGGACGTGGCCGGGGCCGATCGGCTGCTGGACGGTCTGATCGATGTGCACCTGCTGGAGGAGACCGGGCCGGAGCGGTTCCGCTTCCACGACCTGGTGCGGCTGCACGCCCGGGCGCACGGGGCGCGGGTCCGGGCGGCCGGGTCCACCGGGGCCGCGCTGGACCGGCTCGTCGACTGGTACCTCGCCTCGGCCACGGCCGCCGAGGCGGTCGTCTCGCCGACCCACCGCACCCTCGCCCGCGACTACCGCAGCCGCCCGGTCCATCCGGCGCGGGAGTTCGGGGGCGACGTCCCGGCCCTGGAGTGGTACGACGCGGAACGCGACCGGCTGGCGGGCGTCCTGCGCTGGTGCGGGGAGCTGGACCGCCCCGCGGCGGCGTGGCAACTCGCGGACGCCATGTGGCCGTTGTTCCTGCGGCTGCGCCCGGCCCGGCTGTGGGTCGAGGCGACCCGGATCGGCCTGGACGCGGCCCGGGCGGCCGGTTCCCGCAGCGGCGAGCTGCGGATGCTGACGGACGGCGGGAACGGAC
Organism: Kitasatospora sp. NPDC048715; assembly: GCF_043198905.1. Classification (NCBI taxonomy): domain Bacteria; kingdom Bacillati; phylum Actinomycetota; class Actinomycetes; order Kitasatosporales; family Streptomycetaceae; genus Kitasatospora; species Kitasatospora sp. NPDC048715. The sequence continues at coordinate 209,516 of NZ_JBICVH010000022.1, forward strand.
TGCGGAACGCGGGGGAGGGGGAGGAGGCGGCGCGCTGGTTCAGCGAAGCCCTCGTCCTCGCCCGGGAGCTGGGCCGTCCGCTGGTGCAGGCGGACGCGCTGTACGGGCTCAGCCAGACCCACCGGATGGCCGGCCGGCTGGACGCGGCCGCAGAGTGCCTGCACGAGGTGGTCCGGCTCCGCGAGGCCGAGGACTACCTGCGCGGTTCGGCGCTGGCCCGGCTGGCGTACGGCGAGGTGCTGCTGCTGGCCGGCCGGGCGGCCGAGGCGGTGGAGCCGGTCGAGCGGGCGGGCCGCGAGCTGGCCTCGATCGAGGACGACTACGAGGCGGCCCGCGCGACGGCCTTCCTGGGCCTGGCGCACGGCCGGCTGGGTGCGTACGAGCGTGCCGAGGCCCATCTGGAGGAGGCTCTGGCGGGGTTCCGGGCCCGGCTGTCCGCGCACTGGGAGGCGCGGACGCTGGAGTTCGCCGGGCAGGTCGAGGAGCTGCGCGGCCGGCCGGACGCGGCGCGGGCCCGGTTCGAGCAGTCCAGGGCCCGGTACCAGGAGGTCGGTGCCGCGGCCGAGGCGGCCAGACTGGCCGGCCGCCTCGCCGCGTACGGTGTGGACGGCGCCGTCACTCCCTGTCCGGGCGAACCGGAGGCGTGAGCCGGTTCCACCCGGAGCCCGGGGTGCGGCACCCGGCGGCGCTGACCCGGTCGAGTTCGTCCAGCGTCCGTCCGGCCGCCAGCCAGGCGTGCGCCAGCGAGCCGAGGGCCGGCGGCGGGACGGGCCCGCCGCCCGGACCGGAGGCCCGCAGGACGAGCCGTTCCCCGGTCCGGGCGAGCACCAGCACCGCTCCCGGACGGTGTTCGGCCGTGGCCACCGCACACCCGGGGTGCGCGGAGAGCAGTCCCGCGAGCCGCGCGTGGGCGTCCGCCGCCGGAACGGGACCGAGGTGCAGCACGTCGGCGTGCCGGCGCCAGCGCAGGCCGCCGGGCTCGGTGAGGTCGAGCACGAGGTGCTCGTCCACGAACCCGGGCCCCGGCCGCTCCGCCGCCGCCGTGGCCGCCGGGTCGGCGGCCAGCAGTCCGTGGCGGACACCGGCGGTGGACGTCACCCGGGCCTCGAACAGCGTGGTCGCGGAGCCGTCGTGCGCGCCGGGGCGGACCGGCGCCAGGCGCACCGTGTGCAGCGCGGCGGTCATCCGGCCCGCCGCGCGTCGGCCGCCGCGATCGCGTCCAGCGGTTCGGGCAGCGGGAGCGGTTCCGGATCCGGGGTGTGCGCCGGCTGGCCGAGCCCGAGGACGCGGTACAGCAGCCGGCGGGCGTTGCGGTCGAATCGGCCCGGTTCGGAGCTGATCCGGTCGGCGATGGCCGCGTAATCCTCCGGGCGGTACTGCTCGGCGGCGTAGGCGAGTTGGTCGGTGAGCGGGTGTCCGGGGGCGAGCGCGGGGGCGGTCCGGGCGAGCTGCGCGGCCGGCGAGCGCGGGTTGACGTGCCGGTGCGGGTACTCGGCGAGCAGGACGGGGACGCCGGTCATCGCGCCGTACAGGGTGACCGAGCCGTGGTCCCCGATGACGAAGTCGGCGGCGACCAGCAGCGGCCGCCAGTCCGTCTCGGGCGGGATCACCGTGACGGCTCCCCGGGTGGTGGCCTTCGCCCAGGAGCGCACCGCGTAGGCCGAGTGCTGGGCCGCGATGTTGGGGTGGGGCAGCAGGACGGCCCGGTAGCCGTGCCGGGGCAGTTCCGAGGTCAGTCTGGGCAGCACGGCGTCGAGCCGGGTGAAGAGCGAGCCGTCGCCCCAGGTGGAGGAGACCAGCACCAGCTTCTCGTCCGGCCGCAGCCCCAGGGCGCTCCGGTGGTCCTCCCGGTGCGGCAGTGCCGCGGAGATGCGGTCGTAGCACGGGTCGCCGACCACTTCGGCGATCGGCAGGGCGTCCGGGCAGCCGCGCCGGAGTTCGAGCAGTTCCTCCTCGTGGGCCAGGGCGAACGAGGTGGGGACGAGCCGTCCCTCCCAGTAGAGGTAGTCCCGGCCGAGCCCGATGGCCGCCCGCTCGCCGTCCGGGGCGCTGCGCCGGGCCAGTTTGATGTTGCCGGCCCCGTGCGGCAGCCGGACGACCGGGCCGTGCAGCTGCTCGATCCCCTGGGAGCCGGCGGCCAGGATCAGGTCGAACTCGCGCCGGACCGCCTGCTCCCACGGCAGTACGGTGCCGCCCAGCGCCCGGAGGATCTCCGCGGCGCCCCCGTTGAACATGTGCGGTGCCACCGTGAACTGCACGTGGACCCGCAGGTCCGGGGCGAGCAGCGAGTAGAAGTCGTGCAGCCGCTTGGCGTACACCATGGTCTGTGCGACCACGAGCACCTCCTTGCGGTCCCGCAGGGTTTCCCATGGCCCGTTGTTGCTCCAGGGCGCCGGCGTCCGGCGCGTTCCGTCCGTCGTGGTGATGTCCTGTTCCCCGTGCACCAAGGTCATCCTTCTCCCCCTCCTTGATCCCAGGTTCGGGGCCGTTCGCGGGCCCCGGGGTCGATGGTCCCCGGGGTGTCTGGCGGATTCCATGACGCGATCTGGTCGGTGCTTGCGGAAACCTTGTGTCCGCTTCCCGCGCCGCCGGCCGGCCCCCGGAGCCGGGAAGGGTACTGAGTTCCTTTACCAGGGGTACTGAGTGCCGTATTCTCTCCGTGGAGCCTCTGACGCCAGTCGAAGAGAGCCGACACGGTATGCCGGTCCAGGTGGTGCTTGCGGTGCGCGGGCCGCGCCGGGCCGGACTTGGCACTCAGTACCCTCGGCATGCCTGAGGCCATGGATCCAGTGCACCCGTGCACCCGTGACAGGAGAACCGCTCATGAGCTTGAGGATCGTCGTCTGTGTGAAGCACGTCCCGGACGCGACGGGTGACCGTCGTTTCGCGGACGACCACACCACCGACCGGGAGGGTGTGGACGGCCTGCTGTCGGAGCTGGACGAGTACGGCGTGGAGCAGGCGCTGCGGATCGCGGAGGCGAACGAGGGCGCCGAGGTGACGGTGCTGACGGTGGGGCCGGACGACGCGAAGGACGCGCTGCGCAAGGCGCTGTCGATGGGTGCGGACAAGGCCGTGCACGTGAACGACGACGACATTCACGGTACGGACGTGATCGGGACGTCGGCGGTCCTGGCGAAGGCGCTGGAGAAGACCGGCTTCGATCTGGTGATCGGTGGTATGGCGTCGACGGACGGCACGATGGGTGTGCTGCCGGCGCTGCTGGCGGAGCGTCTGGGTGTGCCGCAGGTGAC
>NZ_JBICVH010000023.1:0-64760 GCF_043198905.1 Kitasatospora sp. NPDC048715
CCCTCGCCGCGCCAGTGGTGCGCCTCGCCGGCCGCGCGCCGCGCATCCCCGCGGCGCCCGCCCCCCCCGCCCCCGGGGGGGGGCCGGGGGGGGCCCGCCCCCCCCCCGCGCCCCTTCGCCCCGGGCCGGTGCCGCGCGGGAAGTCGGCCGGGCCGACTTCCCGCGCGGGCGCTGCGCCGACGGATTCACACCCTGGTGAAGTCCGTCGTCGACGTCCCCGGCCGGATCACATAGACGCCGGAGCCCGGCGGGCTCTCCCGTGACCCGCTCTTGAGCTGCTCGGCATCGGTCGCCGACGGCCACCGGGTGCCCTGCACGGACCAGCGCATGCCGGCCAGATCGACGCGGGTCAGGTCCACGTCGCTGAGGTCGGCCCGGGTGAAGTCGTCGAGCGGACCGTCCAGCAGCAGGGCGCCGAGCGCACCGCAGCCCGGCAGGCCGAGCAGCGGTCCCGCCGCGTGATCGAGGTCCCGCGCCAGAGCGCGCGCGAGCTCCCGCACGGGAGCACGGTCGAGGTCCCGGGCGAGGGCTCGGGCGAGATCCCGGGCGAGAGCGTGCGCGAGGTCCTGGGCGCGGTGGTGGGCGAGGTCCCGCGCCAGATCGTGCGCCAGATCGTGCGCCAGGTCGTGGGCCAGGACACGCGCCCGGGTCAGTGCCCGGGGGACGTCGTGGGCGTGGTGCAGGGCGAAGTCGACCGCGAGGTACAGCTCGCGGGCCAGGGTGACATCACGTGGAAGCGCGATCAGATGACCGAGGTCGTCGGCGACGGTGCGGGCGAGCGCGTGCGCGAGGACCAGGGCGCGTGCGAGGTCACGGTCGACCTGCAGGGCCAGGTCCACCGCCCGCGACACGAGTCCGCCCCGGATGCTGGCCACGATGACCGGGTGTCGGCGCAGGGCCAGTCGGACCTGGGGATCCAGTGCCTGCACGACCCCGTCGAGTTCCCGGCGCCCCGGTCCCCGCCCGGTGCCGTCGGCTCGGGCGTGCGCCTCGCCCCTGCGCGGGTTCTCGCGGAGGACCTCGGCCAGACCGGTCTCCAGGTCGATCACGGTGCCGAGTTCCCCGACCAGGGCGACGTGGCGGGCGTGGACCATGACCTCCCCCAGACCGGTCTCCAGGTCCAGCAACCCGGCGAGGCCGTTGACGAGACTCGTCAGCCGCGCGGCGATCCCCGGGTTGACCGCCTCGTCGTCCGGGTTGACCGCCCCGCCGTCCGCCACGGGCCCCGACCTGCCGGTCATGCCCCCTCCTCTCGGTCCCTCATCCGTAGGGCGACCGCCCGGCGGGCCTTCATCAGATTGGCGCGCACCGCGGCGGGTTCGATCCCCAGTTCCTCGGCGATCTCCGACGGGCTGTAGCCGGACACGCTCCAGGCCAGGACCTGCCGCTGGCGGGGCGGAAGGCCACCCAGCAGCTCCTCGAGTTCGTGCCGGCTCTCCCACTCCGCCAACTCGGCCGGACAGCGCCGGATCAGACCCGTCGTCTCGGGGACCTGCTCGACCGGGTCCTCCTCGACCCGGCTGAAGTGCCGCACCAGTTCCCGGGAGGCGACCTTGCGCGCCCACGACTCCGGCGACCGGATCTGCCGCCACCCCTGGAAAGCCTTGATCATCGTCTCCTGGGCCAGATCCGCCGCCAGCCGCGTCGGCGCGCCCTGCCACATCAGGAAGCCGACCAGCGTCGGCGTGAAACGCCGGTAGAACTCCGCGAAGTCCTCCCGCGTCGAGTGCCGGTCGGCGGCCAGCAGACCCTCCGGCCCCTGCGGAGTGAGCAGGGGCCGGGACACACCGGCGTCGTACGCATCGTTGTCACTCACCCGTCCCGTACCCCCGCCGAACGGGCTGCCGCGGGACCGTCAGCGTCACCGAGCTCCCGTCGCCGCGCACCTCCCGAAAACGGCCTCCCTCGGGCAGGACCCGGGCAAGCGCCTCGATGACCCTCCCGCGCGCGCACTCCTCGTGCGATCGCCACCGCAGTCGCAGGTGCCGGCACACCACCGCGGTGATGCGCACCCCCGCGCCCGATACCGCCGCCAAGGCTGCGGCCGTCAGCGGATCCATCCGTGCGCCCTCCCTCTCAGCGGTCCGCTCCCGTGCGAACCTCTCGTGGGTAAGAGGCCGCACGGTACATCCGCGTGAACCGGCCGCCGGAAATCCCCGCGCGGGGCGGCGGCAGGGGGTTGGGTAGCCTCCGGGGATGGTGTCCTCCCCCCGTGCCGTCCGGCCCGCCACGCGGCTCGTCGACGGGCTCGTCCACGCCTACGCCCCGCACGCCGGCGCCGTGGGCGCGCTGTCCCCCGTGGCGGCCTTCCGGCCCCTGCCGGGGGACGAGGCCGTCGGCCACGCCGTCGCCGCCGACCTGGGCCGCGCCCACTACACCACGCCGGACGCGGCCGTCTGCGTGGGGGCGGACGGCGCGCAGCTGTGGCGCTCGCGGTTCGAGCCGGAGGCGGACGAGGTCTTCGGCCACCGGCCCGGCTGCGAACTGTCCCCGGACGGGCGGGTGCTGTGGGTCTACCGGCCCGACGCCATGGCCGGGCGCGGCCGCCCGGACCAGTGGGTCGCCGTGGACGCCGCGACCGGGACCGTCCTCGCCCGGGCCGACCTGGAGACGGTCGGGCACGGCGCCGTGCAGCGGGCGCACCCGGCGAGCGGCCAGATGCTCCTCAACGTCGGCGAGGGGCAGGACGGCAGCGTGATCCACCGCGCGTCGCTGACCGGCGGCCGGATCGAACTCGCCCGCTACCCCTGGGACGACCGGTGCCTCATCGACCTGTCACCCGACGGCCACCGGTTCCTGACCGTCGACCACGCCCAGAACGACCTCGCCGTCCACGCCTTCCCCGACGGCGACGTGCTGTTCACCCGCACCGCCGCCGACTTCGGGCACGACCCGGACACGGTCTTCCTGGAATGGAGCGGCGGCCACCTGAGCGCCGACACCGTCGTCGCCACCCTCGTCGGCCAGGACGAGGACGAGGAGGACTGGTTCCGCCACTACCGCCTCGACGCCCGCACCGGCCGCGTCCACGGCGAGTTCGACGCCCGCACCACGGACCCGTACGACATCCACCCGCTCGGCGACGGCTCCTGGCTCACCACCGGCCCCGACGGCCACCCCGTGCGCCACACCGGGGCCTGACCTGCGCCCGACCGGCGTCCGACCGGTATCCGACCCGCGTCCGACCGGCGTCCTGACCCGGGCCCGCTGCCGGGCCCGTTCACCGGGCCGTACGGGCGGCGGCGCGTTCGTAGATCGCGCCGCCGGGGATGTACCAGCCCGCCTTCTTGCGGACCGCCGGGCTCGGGTCCCGGTCGTGGGAGGCCCGCAGGGCGGCCACGGCCCGGGGCTCGGTGCGGGCGAAGCGGCCGACGAGCTCGGCGGCCATGGCCCGCACGCCCGGATCGGGATCGTCGGCCAGGTGGCGCAGCCCGGGTTCGAGGACCCGGTCCGCGCCCGGTGCGCACGTGTCGCCCTTGCACCGGTCGCAGGCCAGGGCGTGGAAGGCGGCGGTCCTCACCCGGGCGTCCGGGTCGTCGGCCATCGCGACGAGCTGGTCCATGGACTCGGTGTCGACCAGGTGGTCCAGCAGCCGGCAGCAGCCCTCCCGCACGGCCGCGTTCTCGTGGGACAGGCCCGCCCGTACGGCCCCGAGCACGTCCTGCCCGCGGCGCAGCAGTTCCCGGTAGGCGGCCACCGTGCGCTGGGGGTCGCCCAGGCAGGAGACGAGGGCTTCGTTGTCGGTGCTGACGAATCCGAGCATGCGCCCAGTGTCGGGCCGCAAAGCGGCGCCGGGCAAAGGGATTTACCGCCCGCCGCCACTGCCCGCCGCCACCACGGACCGGCGCCGGCGCCGTTCCCCGCCCGGTTCCCGCGACCGCGGCGAACGGCCCGCCCGGGTGGGCGCACGCCAGGCCCGCACGGGGTTCATATGCCATATTGCGGACATGGTCCCGACGAAAGGCATGTCATGAGGTTCGCGGTCATCGGCGGTACCGGGCTGATCGGCTCGCAGGTCGTCGAAGATCTGAACGCCGCCGGGCACGAGGCGGTACCGCACTCCAAGTCCACCGGAGCCGACGTCATCAGCGGCCGGGGCCTGACCGAGGCGGTGGCGGGGGCCGACGTCGTCGTCAACCTGACGAACTCCCCGACCTTCGACGAGGCCTCCCTCGACTTCTTCCGGACCTCGATGGAGAACCTTCTGGCCGCGGCCCGCGACGGTGGCGTCGGCCACTTCGTCATCCTCTCGATCGTCGGCGTGGACCAGGTGCCGGAGCTGGCCTACTACCGCGCCAAGGTGCTCCAGGAGGACATCCTCACGGCCGGGCCGATCCCCTACTCGATCGTCCGGGCGACGCAGTTCATGGACTTCGTGGACGCCGTCCTGTCCTGGACCGCCGACGGCGACACCGTCCGGTTGCCCGCCACGCCGGTCCAGCCGATCGCCTCCGCGGACGTGGCCCGTGCGGTGGCGGAGGTCGCGGCGGGCGCCCCGCTGGGCGGCATCCGCAACATCGCGGGCCCCGAGATCTTCCCCCTGGACGAGCTGGGGCGCATCACCCTGTCCCGCAAGGGCGACAGCCGTACCGTCGTCACCGACCCCACCGCCGGCATGTTCGCCGTCGTCAAGGGGGACGTCCTGACCGATCCCCGCGCCCGCCTCGCCCCCACCCGCTACGCCGACTGGCTCTCCTGACCCGCGCGCCCGGGCCCCGCACACCTGGAGGCCGCACGGACACGGACACGGACGCGGACGCGGACGCGGACGTGGCGACGGTCCCGGCGACGCGGCGTGCGCGGCAGGCCGGACCACCGGCCCCCGTCAGGCGGCCGGTGGTCCGGCGGCGGACAGGCGCAGCCTGAAGGGCGACCCGTTGGCGGTGGGCGTCCAGCCCTCGGTGCGCGCGGAGCGGATGCCCGCGGCGACCTCGCGCGGCATGACCACGTGGGCGGGCACCGCGTCCGGGGTGTGCCGGGTGGGTCGGCCGGTGTCCACGACGAGCGTCGTCGCGGGGTGGGCGGCGTCCTCCACCGCGTAGCCCAGGGTGCTGCCCTCGAAGTCGCAGCACCAGTGCTGCTTGGTGACGCGCCAGCGGTACGCCACGCCGTCGACGACGATGCGGCGCGCGCCCTTCCTGGCCAGTGCCACGGTGCTGCCTCCCGGTGTTCGGCCCGTCGGCCCGTCGGCCCGTCCGTCTGCCGCTCTGCTGCTCTGCTGCTCTGCTGCTCTGCTGCTCTGTCGGCCTGTCGGCCTGTCGGCCTGTCGGCCTGTCGGCCTGTCGGGAGGAAGTCTCCCGGTGCGGCGCGCGCTTGTCACCGGGTTTCCCGGCACCGTGGCCCGGGACGCCGTCAGGTCCGGGGTCCGTTCCCTCCTGCCCTCCTAGCGCGCGAGGCGCCCGAGGAGGGCGGAGGAGGCGGCGATGCCGAGGAGGGTGGCGAAGGCGAGGACGGCGAAGTCCAGGAGCAGGTGGGAGGGGGTGCCGATGAGCAGGCCGCGCAGCGCGTCGACCTGGTAGCTGAGCGGGTTGGCCTTGCTGACGGCCTGGAGCCAGCCGGGCATCAGGGCGATCGGGTAGAGGGCGTTGGAGGCGAAGAACAGCGGCATGGTGATGGCCTGGCCGATGCCCATCAGGCGGTCGCGGGTGAGCACGATCCCGGCGATGGCCATCGACAGGCAGGAGAAGAACGCCGAGCCGAGCAGGACGGCGGCGACGACGCCGAGCAGCCGCAGCGGGTTCCAGGTCATGGCGACGCCGAGGGCGGCGGCGATCAGCACCACCACCGCGGCCTGCAGGACGGCCTTCACCCCGGCGGCGAAGGCCTTGCCGGTGACCAGGGCGGCGCGCGGGGTCGGGGTGACCAGCAGTTTGGTGAGGACTCCGGAGTCCCGCTCCCAGATGATCATGATGCCGTAGAAGATCGCGATGAACATCGCGGACTGGGCGATGATGCCGGGCGCGAGGAAGTCCAGGTACGGGATGCCGCCGGTGGGGATCGCCTTGAGGCGGGTGAAGGTCTGGCCGAAGATCAGCAGCCACAGCGCCGGCTGGACCGCCCGGGTGTACAGCTCGGTGCGGTCGTGGCGCAGCTTCTGCAGTTCGACGGCGCACATCGCGCCGATGCGGGCGGGCACCAGGCGCCAGCCGGTGCGGGCGCGCGGGGGCACCAGCAGCAGGGACAGGTCGGGGCCGGCGGGACCGGCGGCGCCGGCGGATTCAGCCGACGCGGCCCGCGGTGCGGCGGGTTCGGCGGACATCGCTGAAGTCTCCTTCGGTCGCGTCGGCCAGTTGGCGGCCGGCGAAGTGGCGGAAGACGTCGTCGAGGCTGGGGTCCGGCCGGGCCGGGTCGGCCCGGTGGACCTGCTCCTTGAGCTCGGCGGGGGTGCCGAGCGCGCGGATGCGGCCGCGGTCCATGAGGGCGATGCGGTCGCAGTGGCGGTCGGCCTCGTCCATGTAGTGGGTGGTGACCAGGACGGTCATGCCGGTGGCGGCGCGTACGGCGTCCACGCGTTCCCACACGCCGGTGCGGGCGATCGGGTCCAGGCCGATGGTGGGTTCGTCCAGGACGAGCAGGCGCGGGGCGCTGACCAGGGCCTGGGCGAGTTCGAGGCGGCGCACCATGCCGCCGGAGTAGGTGGCGGCCATCCGCTCGGCGGCCTCGGTGAGGTCGACGGCGGCCAGCGCCTGGGCGACACGGCGGGCGCGTTCGGCGCGCGGGACGTCGAAGACGCGGGCGAACAGGGCGACGTTCTCGCGTCCGGTCAGCCCGGCGTCGGCGGACAGCTGCTGGGGGACGTAGCCGAGCAGGCGGCGCACCTGCATGGGGTGGCGGGTGGCGTCGTGGCCGAAGACGCGGACCATGCCGGCGCCGACGGGCAGCAGGGTGGTGATCGCGCGGATGGTGGTGGTCTTGCCGGCGCCGTTGGGGCCGAGCAGGCCGAACACCTCGCCGGTGCGCACGGTCAGGTCGATCCGGTCGACGGCCCGGGTGGTCCTGCCGTGGCCGTGGCGGAAGACGTACTCCAGGCCCTGGCACACCACCGCGTCCTCGGTGCTCATGGCTCCTCCTCCCCGCAGGGTCCTCCGGGTGCTGCCGGTCCTGCGGGCGTAGCGGGTGCTGCGGGCGTAGCGGGTGCTGCGGGCGTAGCGGGTGCTGCGGGTGCTGCGGGCAGGGTGCGCAGGCCTTCGGCGACCTGCCGCAGGGCGGGCAGGGCGGCGGCCAGGGCCTCGCGCCGGTCGGCGGGCAGGCCGGCGACGACGTCCTCCATCAGCGCGCGGCGGCGCCGGCGCCAGGCCTCGATCCGCTCGACGGCCTCGGGGGTGGCGTGCAGGAGGGCGGCCCGGCGGTCGGCGGGGTCGGTCTCGCGGCGCAGCAGGCCGAGGGCGACGAGCTGGTTGACGAGGGTGGACACCGAGTTGCCGGCCAGGCACAGCTCCTCGGCGGCCTCGGAGACGCGCAGTCCGGGGGTTTCCGTCACCAGGCGCAGCAGTTCGACCTGGGCGCCGCGCAGGCGGGGTTCGTCCATCGTCTGCCGCAGGCGGCGGCGGACCAGTCGCTGGATGCCGACGAGGAGGGTGGAGAACTCGTCCGCCGGCGCGACGTCGAGCGTCTGCGGCTCTGTCGCGGTCATACCCTCATTTTAGCTCTCAGTGAGAGCTATCCAGCGGGGGTCACGCGCCCGTTTCCGGTGCGCCGCGCAGGTGGCGGGCCCAGATCTGGGCCTTGCGGTAGGGGCCCTCGCCGGCGCCGTCGTACTGCGGTGCGTCGAAGGCGACCCAGTAGGCCGGTTCGCCGTCCTCGGCCCGCGGGTCGCCGGCGGGCTCCGGCGCCCCCATCGGGTCGATGGTGCCCGTGAACTCCACCTGCCACGGGCCGTCCCACTGCGGGTCGCGGACCACGGTGACCCGGGTACCGGGGGGCAGTGCACCGGCGGGCCAGTCGCGGTTCAGGGGGCGGCCCAGGATTCGTTCGACGGCCGCCCTGTCCCGGTCCCGGTCCTGGTCCCGGGTGTGTGCGGTGTCGGAGGACGGGTCGACGCTCATGCGCTCAGCTTCCACGGACGGGGGCCGGAAAAGCCACCGGTTAATCGGTGGGTTCGGGCGGGGTTCAGGCGGCGCGCCGGCCGTGGACGAGGACGAGGACGGCGGCGAGGTCGTCCAGCACGTCGGCGGCCTGCCGGCGCTGCTCGGCGGTCGCGCGGGAGAGGGTGGAGGACAAGGTGCTCACTCCCCTGGCCGCTTGTGGACCTCGAAGGCGCGCCAGGCGCTGTACGCGTCCCCGAAGAAGGTGAAGGCGGCGAGTTCGCCGGTGGGCCGGCACAGCCACTCCTCCGTCATCTCGTTGCGGACCCGGTAGCGGTCGGCCGTGGCGTCGAACCGGACGCCGTAGCCGGGGAGGCGGGTGGCTTGGTCGTGGGGCATGGGGAACCCTCTGCGATCGGAGTTTCACGTTCTGTGCACATGGTGGCCTGGACTCACCTAGCATCGGAAGCGCAAACAACTTGACTTCGAGGCCACGTTGAGTCGGAGCCCCCATGGTGAACATCAAGGGAATCGACCCGTCATCCAGCCCCTGGGCCCCCTTCGGCATCCAACTCCGCAACTCACGCAAGGCGAAAGGCCTCCTGCAGCACCAGCTCGCGCGCAAATGCGGAGTCAGCGCCTCGTACGTCTCGTTCGTTGAACTTGCGCACCGACCGCCGAGTGAAAAGTTTGCTACCAAGGCCGACGAAGTCCTGGAAACGGGCGGGACCTTGATGCTGAGGTGGTAGCACAAGCACACCGCGCTCGTGCCGGGCTTCCCGGAATACGCCAACCACGAGAACCGCGCCGCAGAGGTGCGGCTGTTCTCGATCGACATCGTGTCCGGGCTGCTGCAGACCCATGCTTACGCCGGCGCCTGGGAAGCGGCCAACATCAGGCGCGGCACCGCGACTCCCGAGCAGGCCGAGGAACGGGTCGCCTTCCTCATGACGCGCCAACAACTCCTGGCCCGCACTCCGACCCCTCTACTTCATGCAGTTCTCGATGAAAGCTGCCTGCGCCGACCTGTCGGCGGAGCCAAGGTGATGATCGAGCAGCTACAGCACCTTGAGCGGCTTGCCGCCTCCCCGAGCGTGATCATTCAGGTCGCCCCGTACTCCCTGGGCGAGGAACGGCCTTTCAGCTCCCATGTGACCCTGCTGACCATGCCCGACCGCAAGTTGCTCGGGTACGGCGAGACCGAAGTCCGCGGTTACCTTGATCGCGATATCGACACTGTCCTTCCACTGTTCAGGGGCTACGATCGGCTTCAGATCGAGGCACTGAATCAGGCCGCATCTATGGAGATGATCCGTGCGGTACGGAAGGGCTATGAGGATGGATGTTGACCTGACCCACGCTGGCTGGCGGAAGAGCACCTACAGCGGGGGCCAGAACGGCTGCGTGGAGGTCGCCGACGGCTTCAGCGGTGTCATGCCCGTGCGTGACTCCAAGGACCCCAACGGGCCGGCCCTCCTCTTCCCCGCTCCCGCCTGGCAGGCCTTCGTCTCCGCCGTCCGCACCGGCGAGTTCGACGCCCCCTGAGGGCACTTGCGCTTCGCCGCCCGGGTCGGTGTACACCTAGGACAGTGGAACGCCGGCTCTCTGATGCGGCACTGGTGCCGCATCAGCGGAACCGTATCGGTGTCTGCGCGGCTTCAGGGGTTGATGAACGAGTGATCTGGCCCAACAGCGTCCGGGCGAACGTCAAGACCGGGCACGACCGGGAGGTGTTCGCCGTCTATCCGCACCGGTCGGCCTGCCCTCGGTCGGTCTGGGCGCAGCTGATCGCCGAGGCTCGGTCCGAGGTCTTCCTCGCCGGGTACACCAACTACTTCGTCCGGCTGGAGCAGCCCGCCCTCCTCCAGACCTTGCGGCGCAAGGCCGAGAGCGGTTGCCGCATCCGCTTCCTCCTCGGCGATCCCGGGTCCGAGACGACGCGCCGGCGTGAGCAGATCGAGGACGTGGCCCTCACCGTGTCCACCCGGATCCGGGTCACGCTGGAGCACCTGTCCAAACTCTCCGGCACCCAGGGCGTCGAGGCCCACTTCAGCTCCCCGGAGGACGGCCCGAACCACATCGGCCTGTCCGTCTTCCGATTCGACGAACACGCCCTGGTCACCCCGCACTTGGCCCGAACCGTCGGCCACGACTCCCCGCTGATGCACCTGCGGCGCAGCGAGGAGAACGGAATGTTCGACCGCTTCGCCGAGCACATCGAGGAACTCTGGTCCCGGGGCAGCGGCATTCCCACCAACCCGGCCCGTACCAGCGCCTGAACCCGCATCTCTCGGTTCGCCCGCCGCCCCGACGAGGGCAGCGGGCGCATGCGGACGAGGGGGCGGGCGAGGTTTCTGTCCTCGTGTCCATGAGCCACGACGCCTGCCGGCCCGCCCCGATGCCGCTCCACTCCGTGTCCGTCGCGGGCGTGGTCGTTCGCGAGGACGGGCGCGTGCTGGCCATCCGGCGGGCCGACAACGGCACCTGGGAGCCTCCGGGCGGCGTCCTCGAACTCACCGAGACCATCGAGGACGGCCTGCGCCGCGAAATCCACGAGGAGACGGGGCTCAAGGTCGGCGTCGACCGGCTCACCGGCGTCTACAAGAACATGACCCGCGGCATCGTCGCCCTGGTCTTCCGGTGCCACCCCGAGGACGGCGCCGAACAACTCTCCTCCGAATCCACCGCCATCGCCTGGCTGACCCCCGACGAGGTCACCGACCGCATGGCCGAGGTCTATGCCGTCCGCGTCCTCGATGCCCTGCGCCCCGGCCTCACGCGCATCCGCTCCCATGACGGCCGGCACCTCACCGCCCCCGAACGCCTCGCATGAGAAGTCGGCCCCGCCGACTTCCTGCTCCACCGCCCGGCCAGGAGGGAAGAGCAGCACTCCCGTCACCTGTCGCAGGAGCACCCGCAACGGACAGGGCGGCCAGTGCATCGAAGTCGCCGACGGCAACCCCGGTCTCACGCCCGTCCGCGGCTCCAAGGACCCCGGCGGCCCTACCCTTCCCTTCCTCTCTCCCGCCGTCCGCGCGGGCGAATTCGACGCCGGCCGAGGGCACTTGAGCGTCGCCGCCCGCCTCGGGGCGGCGACGCGCGGACGAACCCCCGTTTCCCGCACCGCCGCGCGCGAACGCCTCCCGCGGGACGTCGGCCCGTCCGACGGGCGGTTGAGGCTTCTGCAGTGACCTGACCGGGCCGGGGTTTTGCACCCCCGGCCCGGCACGGTGTCGCAGGCGACTGGCATGCTGGGGTCAAGAGTTGTCACCGGGAGGGGACGAGGGGGGCGGATGCCGGACAAGGTCAGGCCGCTGCGCGCGGCACCACGGCTGGGCACGGTCAACGGATTCGGGCGCACGATGCTGGGCAAGACCCGCGTGGACGCCCAGGGCGCCTGTTTCGCCACCCACTGGTTCACCGTGCTGATGCTGCCGATCCGGCCGCTGGGCCGCTACTACGTCAAGGAGGGCGAGACGGTCGACGTCCCCGGACGGGGCGGCGCCTCGACGACCACCACCGAGTACGTGTTCCTCGGCGAGGCCGAGCTGCGCGCGAGCGAGGTGATCCGCACCTACCTGTTCTGCTGGCTGGTGGTGCCGCTGGTCGTCGCCGGTCCCGTGACGCTCTTCGGGCTCAACGCCGACGCGTTCAGCCACGAGCACCCGATCCTCTTCCTCCTGCTGCTGCTCGGGCTCCCGATCGTCGGCATCATCGCGCTGGCGTGGCTGCTGGTCCTCAACGAGAAGTTCCTCGCGCCGGTGCGCGTGCCGCGACGGGTCGAGGCCGGGCCGGCGGACCGAAGGCCCTGAGGGGACTGGACTCGGGGCCCGAGGGCCTGACGGCGGGTCCGCGACGGCTACAGGCCCGCCCCGGTCAGCAGCCGCTCCATGTGCTCGACGGGAAGGAACGGCGAGGCGGCGGCGGCCCGCGCGACGTGTTCGGAAGGGTCGGCGAGCAGGCGCAGCAGGGACGGGAGCGGAAGGTTGCGGTGGGCGGCGACGGCCCGGCGCACACGCTCCTCGGGGTCGTCGGCCAGCTGCCCGGCGAGTTCCGCGGGCAGGTCCGGATCGCGGGGCGCCAGGGAGCGCAGCCGGGGCTGGGGGTCGGTGGCGAAGCGGCGCAGGGTCTGCGGGGGGAACGGCAGGACCTGCGCCCTGTCCCACCAGAACGTGAACTTGTCGCGTCGGCGGTAGCGGCGCTCGATGTCCTCGGCGGTCGCCGGGTCGACCAGGTGCGGGGCGGAGTGCGCCATGGTGAGGCGGACCAACTCCTCCTCGTCGCCGAGCAGTCGGGCCACCGCCCCGGCGGGCAGGTCCTTGGCGGCGGCAGCCGAGGCCCGGAAGCAGACGTAGGGCGAGTCGACGTGCGGCAGCGGGTCGGCCGTCACCCAGTCAAGGCGCAGGATCCGTAGTTCCGTGGGCGCGAAGGAGTTCTCGTACCAGCGCAGGAAGGCCTCGTCGTCGGCGTCGGAGCCCGGCTCGGCCGTCGACCGCGACGCCTCGTGGACCGAGGCGTGGATCCGTGCCCGCTCGTGCCCGGGTGTGTCCGGACGGGCGAAGACGTTCACCCGCACGCTCAGGGCCGGATCGACGGCCAGGGCCTCGCGCAGCGCCGGCGGCAGGTCGGGATGCCGGGCGAGTTCGGCGCGCACGCCGGCGTCCGGGTCCTCGGCGAGCCGCCGGGCGGTGTCCGCGTCGAGGACGGCGTGGACCACTGCGCCCGCCCGGGTCACCGGGTCCGCCAGCAGCGCCGGCAGCAGGTCCGCGGGCGGTACCGGATGCGGCGGGTGCGCGGAGCAGGTGGAGCAGGCGGCGGCGCGGACCTCCGGCTCGGGGTCGGTGAGCAGGATCCGGCGCACCGCCTCCGGGGCCTGCGTCCAGTGCTTCGCCAGCGCGGCGCGGACCGCCGGGTCGGGGTCGGCGGCGAGACGGGCCCTCAGGTCGGGCGGGGTGCCGTCCGACTGGGCCAGGTGTTCGCGGACCTTCGAATCCGGATCGTCGACGAACTGCTCCAGCATCCGCCTCGGCGCGGTCGCGGCGCGGACGGCGAGCGCGGCCCGCACCCCCTCGTCGGGATGGGCGGCCAGGCGCAGGCGGAAGCGGTGCGGCAGCCGGTCGTTGAGGGCCAGACTGTGCAGGAGCCAGTGGTCGCCGGTCGCGACGATCTCGTCGATCATGTCCTCGGTGAGGTCCGCACGACCCGCCACCTCCCCGAATCCGTGCCGCCGGGCGAACAGCCGCCGGACCATCGCGGCGGGCAGGGCGGGGTTCACGGCCAGCCCGTCCAGCACGTGGTCGAGGCGGACCGGGGTCGGGTCGTCGGCGTCCATGCGGCCAGGGTGTCAGGCGCTCGGCGATGCGCAGCCGCCGGGCCCCGCCCGCGCACCGGCCGGGCGCCCGCTCAACCCCCCGGGTGCGGCGGCTCCCTGACGGCACCGACGCCGACCGTCCCCCGAGGTAGGCGATCGCCGCCTGCGTCGCGCTCCTCGCCCGCTCAGGCCCGGGCCGCGGAGGCGGCGGGGACGGCACCCAAAGCACCCACGGCACCCACGGCGCGCAGGGCGCGGTCGGCGGTCTCCCGCCTCTCGCCCACCGGGGCCACGTAGTCGAGGACGGCGCGCGCGGCGTCCTCGCCGAGGGTGCGGGTGATCACCCAGGTCGCGAGGTACTGGGAGGCCAGGCAGCCGCCCGCCGTGGCGATGTTGCCCTCCGCGTGGAAGGGCGCGTCCAGCACGGTGACGCCGCGGGCCTCGACGAACGGGCGGCTCGTCAGGTCCGTACAGGCCGGCATGGCGCCCAGCAGGCCGAGGTGGGCCAGCACCAGCGCGCCGGAGCACTGGGAGCCGATCAACTGCCGCGCGGGGTCGAGCGGCAGCCGGGCGAGCAGCGGCGCGTCGGCGACCACGTCGCGCGTCCGCACCCCGCTGCCGATCAGCACGACGTCGGCCTCGGTGACGAACCCGATCGGGCGCTGCCCGGCGACCTCGACACCGTTCATCGAGGTCACCCGCGGCGTGGGCGTCGTGATGAAGGCCTCCAGGCCGTCCTTGCGGCAGCGGTTGATCAGCGCGGAGGCGATGAAACTGTCGAGCTCGTTGAACCCGTCGAAGGTGACCACGGCTACCTGCACCATCACACCACTCCCTCATGCGGCACCGGATGTCCGGCTGCGCCCAGTGTGCCGTGCGCCGCCCGCGTCCGCGGATCCTCCCGCGGACGCGGGCGGCGCCCCGGGGCCTCCCCCGAGCTTCCCCGGGGGCCCGGCCGGGAGCGGCACCGGTCCGGGCCGCCCCCTCGACTGCCCCGGCGCGCCGGGCGTATGCGCCGCCGGCCGGGCCGAGGTCCACGACGTGCCGCGAACCGGGACGCGCCCCGGTCAGAGACCGCCGCCGCAGCCCCCTCCGCAGCCGCCCCCGCAGGACGCGCCGCCGCAGCCCCCGCCCAGGCCCACGCCGCCGCTGCCGCCGCTGTGGGAGGTGGTGGTGCTCCTCGTGGCCACGGCCCGGGCGAGGGCGTTCGAGCGGGCGCGGGCCGCCTCCCGGCAGATCCGCAGGTCGTGGCCGACGGGCAGGGCCGACAGCCCGCCCAGGGCCACCGTCGCCGGCCCCTGCCCGCGGCGCTCGGCCGTCCGGGCGTCGGCGAGCACGCGGGAGCCGAGCGCGGTCAGCGGGCGCAGCGGGCGCACGGGCGGCCGTACCCGGTGGTTGACCCACAGGGCGGCCGCGAACAGCGCGGTGAAGCCCACCGGCGGCAGGAGCCAGTTCTCGTGCCGTGCGAGCGTCCACACCAGGGCGGCCGCGCCCGCCGCGGCCACCGCGAGGAGCACCACGGGCATCCACCCGTAGGCCTTGCGCACCCGCTCGACCAGTTCCTCGTCGTCGAGCAGACCCGAGGCCGCCAGCCGCTTGCGCAGCGCCTTCGCTTCCGGCGACCAGTCCACCGACGGGATCAGCTTCCCGATGTCGCCGGTGCGGGTGAACCTCAGCGAGCGCACGGCCACCGCCTCGAACCCGTCCCCGGCCCCGTCCGTGGCCTCGTCCCCGGTCGTGGCTGCCGTGGTCAGTGTGACGTCACCGGAGCGGGCGGCGACGATCCGGCCCCTGTCGTACATCTCCGCGAGTGTCAGCTCCGCCAGGTTCCCGGCCAGGCAGGCGAGTTCCTCCCGGTCGAGGTCGAAGTCCCGGCCCGTCGCGAGCCGTTCGGCCCGGTTCAGCTCGCGCAGCGCGCGGCGGCAGCGCACCCCGGCCGCGGCCAGCGCCGCCCCCGTCCCCACCAGAAGGACCAGGACCACCCACATGACGCCCCCTCTCCCCACAGGTCGGCCCAGTGTGGGCGCGTCAGGGCCGGGCGGCAAGTCCCGGGCCCGGCAGGGGCCGTGGGATGTACCGGGCGCTGCACCGCCGGGGGCCGGACGGCGGGCCGCCCGGCCCCCGGTGCCGTCACGCACTGACAGGCGACCGGGCGACGGGGGCATTGACGCAGCCGTCCGCACACGCGGTGCCGTGGACGCCGTGGCCGGCGTGCGGGTCGGCGGCGGCGGACAGGGCGGGGACGTCTCGGCGGAGCGGGCGGCTTCCCTGCGGGGGCGGTCCCGGAAGGCGCCGGGGTAATGTCACGGGCCGACGGGGCGAACAGGGAGTGGGCGCCGCGGACCTGCCCAAGTCCGCGCCGGTACGGGCCGGAGGGGCGGGGCCAGTGGTCGGCGAGGGAGCGTGCGGCGACGCGGGCGACGGCTGCGTGGACGGGGGTGGGGCCGGAGACGAGTTCCAGCAGGCGCGGGGTGGTGGCGGGGACGGTGAGCAGGTGGGCGAGGGCGGCGGCGGCGTCGGGGCGGTCGATCTCGCCGGGGCCGGTGTGTGCGGCGAGGTGGACCAGGCCGGTGCCGGGCCCGTCGCGGAACCAGGCGGGGCGCACCACGGTGCTGTCGAGGTCCGGGCGGGAGAGCTGGCCTGGTAGGCGCGGCCCTTGGCGCGCAGGAAGGTCTCCACGAGGGGGTCGGCCGGGTAGTGCGCGGCCGGGTCGGAGCCCATGGCCGACAGGAGGACGAAGCGGCGTGCCCCGGCGTGGTGGGCGGCGCCCTGTTCGGGGCGCCGGATGATCCCGGACACCCGCAGGCCCCGGCCTGTGAGCAGACGGGTGGTCAGGAGTGCGACCCTGCCGTGGCCGCCTGCGATGACTACCGGCATGCGGGCACCTTACGGTCCGGGTGCCCGCCGGCGGGCCCCGCCGTGCGGGTGGGGCGCGGCGGGGCCCGGGGTCGCGGTCAGAGGTCGTGGTCGGGGCCCGGTCAGACGGCGACGAAGCGGCGGTGGCCGTCGGCGGCGAGGACGCGGCCGAAGCGCATGCCGGGGAAGTGGGCGGCGACGAGGAGGTCGTCGGTGTCGGCGGCCCGGTCGGCGATGCGGTTGCGCGCGGCGGAGGCGGCGGCGGGGTCGATGTCCCAGACGACCTGCCAGTCGCGTTCGGCGAGTTGGACGACGGAGTGGACGACGTCGCCGAGCAGCAGGGCGCGTCGGCCGCCGGAGGAGAGCACGTAGACGGTGGTGCCGGGGGTGTGGCCGGGGGTGTGGAGGGCGTCGATGCCGGGGGCGAGGGTGGTGTCGGCGTCGAAGAGTTCGAGTTGTGCCTCGACGGGGGCGAGTTTGGCGACGGCCTCGGGGGTCGCCGCGTCGCCGGTGACGAAGTGCTGCCAGTCGGCGCGGTGGGCGCGGTAGGTGGCGTTGGGGAAGACGGGCCGGCCGTCGACGGCGGCCCAGCCGACGTGGTCGAAGTGGAGGTGGGTGAACAGGACGTCGGTGATGTCGGCGGGGGTGGCGCCGTGGGCGGCGAGGGAGTCGAGGAGTGCGCCGCCGCGGTACTTGCCGTCGTCGTGGGGGCCGACTCCGGCGTCGACGAGGACGGTGCGCTGCCCGCTGCGTACGAGGAAGCCGCCCAGGGGCAGGGTGAGGGTGCCGTCGGGTTCGAGGTGGTGGCGGTGGCAGGCCCAGGGGTCGTCGGTGCCGGGGCGGGTGAGGATGTCGGCGGCCCGTTCGCTGCCGGTTCCGTCGGTGATCGCCTGGACGTCGATGTCGCCGATCCTCATGTGTGTGCCCTCCTGTGGCCGGCTGTCGGTGTGCCCGTGGCGGACCGGGGTCCGTTCGTGGGCTGTCGACGGCAACCTTCCCGGGCGGTACGGGATTCCCGTGCCCGGCGCGCGGGGGGCGGGCCCCGCCGTCCCCTTGCCCGGGGGGACGGCGGGGCCTTCCTGCCACCCTGCGCCAGATGGTCGGTGGGCCCCCGTCAGACGGTGGCGAGGGCGGGGGCCGGCACGGCGGCCGCACCAGCGGCGGGCGCGGCGGCGGCGGGCGCGGCGGCGGCGGGCGCGGCGGCGGCGGGCGCGGCGGCGGCGGGCGCGGCGGTGGCGGGCCGGGTGAGGCAGTCGTCGGTGAAGGCGAGGGCGCGCAGGTGGTAGGGGCGGGCGGCGTGGCCCAGGGAGAGGTTGTGGCCGGCGCCGTGGGCGGTGACCAGGTGGGCCAGGCCGGTGGGGAAGGCGGCGGTCAGGGCGGTGCGGGAGGCCTCGTCCAGGCGCCACCAGTGTTCGTGTTCGGCGAGGGTCAGGCGCACGGGGACGCGTACGCGGGCGGCGAGGGCGCTGTAGCGGGCGGGCCAGGTGGCCAGTTCGCGGGATTCGAGGGCGGGGACGGGGGTGAGCAGGGTGCGGGCGGCGTGGAAGGTGCCGGGCGGGTAGAGGTTGAGGGGGCCCCAGTTGAGGCGGCCGCCGCCGGCGAGGTCGTCGGGGCGGTCCCAGGCGCCGGGGGCGTAGTGCTGGGCGAGGCCGGAGATGTCGCAGCCGAGCAGGGGCAGGCGGGGGTTGTCGGGCCAGTGGGCGGCGAGTTGGAGGGCGATCTTGCCGCCGAAGGAGTGGGCGAGGAGTTGGACGCCGGCGCCGGTGTCGTGGGCGCGGGCGTAGTCGGTGAGGGCGGCGTGGAGGGTGGCGGCCTGGTCGGCGATGAGCTGGCCGGCCGGCAGGCGGTGGGCGGAGGCGCCGTGGCCGGGGCGGTCGACGGCGAGGACGGTGTAGCCGAGGTCGGCGGCGAGGGTGAGCAGGCTGGTGTCGGGGTGGGCGGGGCCGGCGAAGTAGGCGGCGCGCATGCCGCGGCCGTGGACGGCGAGGAGGACGGCTTTGGGGGCGCGGTCCTCGGGTTCGGCGACCAGGGCGGACAGCGGGATGCCGGCGGCGTCCAGGACCAGGGAGCGGGTGCGCAGGTCGGTTCTCACGCGGCGACTCCGGTGCGGGCGTTGTCGAGGTCGGCGAGCCAGCCGGTGAGGTCGGGGTTGCGCATGAGGGAGGTGCCGATGAGCAGTGCGGCGTAGCCGGCGTCCAGGAGGCGGGCGGCGTCGGCGGGGTCGGTGATGGCGGAGGCGGAGACGGGGGCGCGGCAGCCGGCCGCGCGCAGGGCGGGCAGCAGGCGCAGGCTGCGGCCGAGGTCGCCGCGGTCGCGTTCGCGGGTGCGGATGTCCTTGTTGTTGACGGCGACGACGCAGTCGGCGATGCGGGGCAGGGCGTCGAGTTCGCGTTCGTCGGTGATCTCGACGAAGGGGGTCAGGCCGAGGTCGAGGGCGCTGGTGACCAGGCGGGCGAGGGAGGTGGCGGGCAGCAGGGCGGCGGTGAGCAGGACGGCGGAGGCGCCGAGTGCGCGGGCGGCTTCGAGTTGGGCGGGGCGGGTGAGGAAGTCCTTCTGCAGGACGGGCAGTTCGGTGGCGGCGGTGACTTCGCGCAGCAGGCGGGGGGTGCCGCCGAACCAGCGGCCGGTGACGACGGACAGGCAGGGGGCGCCGGCCTGTTCGTAGCGGGTGACGAGGTCGGTGACGGTGCGCGGGCCCAGGAGGTCGGTGCCGTGGGGGTCGCGGAGTTTGACTTCCATGACCAGGGGGCGGGCGGCGGTGAGCAGCGCGTCGATGAAGCTCGGGCTCATGCGGTCGTCTCCTGGAGGCGCGGGTGCCAGGCGCGGGTGAGGGCGGTGACGTTCTCGTGGGTGAAGCGGCCGGTGCGGTCGCGGGCGGCGGAGTCGATGTCGGCGCCGGCGTAGAGGGGGTGGTCGGTGATGGTGCGGTAGGTGTCGCGGTTGGTGGTGCTGAGGCCGCCGGCGAGGAGGAAGGGGATGGTGAGGCGGGGCAGCAGGGCGTGGACGTGGGCGGGGTCCAGGGGTTGGCCGGTGGAGCCGACGCGGCCGTCGTCGGTGACGGTGTCGAGGAGGAACAGGTCGCAGCCGGCGCGGGCGAAGGCGCCGGTGAAGGCGCGTTCGAGGCAGCGTCCTCGGGAGAGGTGGAGGACTTTGACGAGGACGGCGTAGGGCAGGTGTTCGCGCAGTTCGGCGACGAGGGCGGGGCTCTGGTAGGCGTGGAGCTGGATCCAGCGGATGCCGGTGGCGCGGGCGAGGGCGGCGAGGGTGGGGGCGTGGTCGAGGAAGGTGACCAGGACGGGTTCCAGGCCCAGGCGGATGGCGGTGGCGGCGAGGTCGGCGAGGCGGTCGGCCTCGAGTTCGGCGGGGCCGCCGGGGATGCCGTGCCACAGGCCGACCAGGGTGGGGCCGGTGTCGGCGAGGAGGGTGAGGTCGGCGCGGGTGCGGGCGCCGCAGACTTTGAGGTGGCCGCTGCGGGTGGGGGCGAGCGGGGCGGCGGGGGCGGTCATTTGCCGAGTCCGAGCATGGCGGCGATGCGGTTGTACTGGATCTCGTTGCTGCCGGAGTAGATGGTGCCGGCGACGGCGTTGCGCACGTCCTTCTCCAGTCCGTATTCGGACATGTAGCCGTTGCCGCCGAAGACCTGGACGGCGGCCAGGGAGGTGGCGAGGTTGGATTCGCTGGTGAGGAGTTTGGCGATGGCCATGTCGACGGTGACGTTGTCGCCGGCTTCCAGTCGCTGGGCGGTGTCGTACAGCCACTTGCGGGCGGTTTCCAGGCGGATCTTGGTGTCGACGATCTTGTTGGCGACGGACTGGTAGGAGCCGATGGGTTTGCCGAAGGACATGCGGGTCTTGGCGTAGTCGAGGCAGCGGGCGAGGCGGTGCTGCATCTCGCCGGTGTTGACGATGAAGGTGTAGAGGATCTCGCGTTTCATGACGTGGTCGAGGACGAGGAAGCCGCCGCCGACGCGGCCCAGGACGCGGTCGGCGCCGACGCGGACGTCGTCGAGGTAGAGCTCGGAGAGGGGGGAGGTGCGCAGGCCCATCTTCTTGACGGGGTTTCCGGTGGTGAGGCCGGGGGTGTCGGCGTCGACGAGGAAGGCGGTGACGCCGAGGGCTCCGCCCTGGGGGTGGGTGCGGGCGTAGACGACGACGACGTCGGCGACGGGGCCGTTGGAGACGAAGGTCTTGGAGCCGTTGAGGACGAAGTGGTCGCCGTCGCGGACGGCGCGGGTGCGCATCTGCATGGCGTCGGAGCCGGATTCGGACTCGGTGATGGCGTGGGCGCCGATGGCGTCGCCGGAGGCGATGCGGGGCAGGTAGGCGTCCTTGAGGGCGGGTGAGCCGAAGGCCTGGAGGGGGACGCCGGTGGAGGCCATGGAGGTGGTGACGGAGAAGTTGAGGCCGCCGTCGCGGCAGGTCTGGCCGAGGCCTTCGAGGACGTACATGGTGGTGAGCAGGGACTGGCCCAGGCCGCCGTGGCGTTCGTCGAAGGGCAGGGAGAGGATGCCGGTCTTCTGGATCAGGCGCCACTTGTCGTGGGAGAAGGCGGCCTGTTCGTCGCCTTCGATGTGGCCGGCGCTGAGGTCGTCGCCGAAGCGGGCCAGGCCCTCGCGCAGGGCCGTCTGGTCGGCGTTCCAGCGGATCATCGGGGGTGCCGCCTTCCTCCCGGGCCGTCGGGGCCCGGGGTGGCAGGCCGGCGCCCGGTGGCGCCGGCTGACGTCGGTTCCAGGGCCCGTGCGGGGGCCCGGGCCCCCGGGCGGTGGGTGGGGGCGGCGGGCCCCGGGTGGGGCGCGGGGTGCCTGGCGGGGGTGCCTGGCCGCGGGTGCCTGGCGGGGTGGCTAGTAGGCGGAGGAGGAGTGGGCGTCGAGCTGGTGGACCTCGTCGCCGCGCAGGGCCGGGGAGAAGACGCAGACCAGGCGCAGGTCCTCGTGGGGGCCGGCGACCAGGTAGTGGGCGTCGTGCTCGTCGAGGGCGTAGAGGCGGCCGGGGGTGATGGGGTGGGAGTTGCCGTCCATGTCGATGACCTCGCCGGAGCCGGCGATGCAGTAGCAGGCCTCCAGGTGGTTGCGGTACTCCAGGCGGGACTTGGTGCCGGCGTTGACGATGGTGTCGGTGAGGCTGTAGCCGAGGTTGTCGCTCTCGACGAGGAAGCGGCGGGACAGGCCGTTGCCCCACTCGACGGTCTTCACGTCGGCCAGGTCGCGGATCAGCATGCGGGTTGTTCCTCTCGGGTGGTGGTGCCGGGGGTGGTGGGGGTGTGCGCGGTGGCGCGGGGTCCGCCTCTTGCGTCCGGGTGAGGGGGGCGGGCGGGGCGGAGGTCGGTGAGGAAGGCGCGCAGTTCGGTGACGGCGTCCAGGCCGTGGGCGGCTGCGTGTTCCAGGCGGGCGACGGCGGCGGAGCCGACGATGGCGGCGTCGGCGCCGGTGGCGGTGACGGCGTCCAGGTCGGCGGCGGTCCTGACGCCGAAGCCGATGGCGACGGGGGTCGCGGGGGCGGCGGTGCGCAGGGTGGCGACGGTGGTGGCCAGGGCGCGGTGGCCGGTGGTGGGGGTGGTGCCGGAGCGGCCGTAGTGGGCGACGAGGTAGACGTAGGCGCCGGTGGCGTCGCGGGCGGCGGCGGCGAGGACGTCGGGGGCGGAGGCGGGGTAGCAGGTGGTGACCTGCGGGAGGCCTTCGTCGCGCAGGGCCTGCTGCCAGGCGGGGCGTAGGCGTGGGGGCAGGGCGTGGACGAGCAGGGCGCGGGCTCCGGCGGCGGTGGCGGCGCGCGCGGTGGCGGCGGGGTCGCGGTGGCGCAGGCTGTGGCTCCAGTCGGCGAGCAGGACGACCTTGAGGTGGCGCAGCCGGGGGGTGAGGTCGGTGAGGTCGGCGAGGACGGTGTCCCAGGTGGTGCCGGTGTGCAGGGCGCGGGTGGCGGAGCGGCGGATGACGGGGCCGTCGGTGGGCGAGTCGGGGAAGGGGACGGCGAGTTCGAGGACGTCGACGCGCTGCTCGTCGAGCATGAGGGCGAGGTCGGTGAGGCGGTCGGCGGGGTCGCCGGCGTTGAGGAACAGGGCGAGGCCGGGGCGGTCCTGGGGGAAGAGGGGTTCAGGCACGGGTGGCCTCCGGTCGGCGGGCCGCGGGGTCCGGGGCGGCGGTCCCGGCGGGCGGTGGCGCCGGTGGCGCGGGTGGCGCGGGGCGGGCGGGGCGGGCGGGTGCGGTGGCGAGGCGTTCGGCCAGGGCGCGGGGGGTGCCGTCGGCGAGGGCGTCCAGGGCGGCGTCGTAGGCGGTGTTCCAGTGGGTGTGGCGGCCGGAGGCCAGGGCGAGGGCGGCGGCGTTGAGGGCGATGGTGCGGGTGGCGGTGGTGCCGGCCTGTCCGGCGAGGGCGCGCAGGAAGTGGCCGGTGAGGTCGCCGGGGTGGGGGGCGAGGTCGGCGAGGGTGCCGGTGTCGGGGGCGACGCAGCCGGCGGGCAGGTGGACGGTGCCGGTGGGGGTGTGCAGGGTGTTGTCGGCGAAGGGCAGGAGTTCGTCGGCGCCGGTGCGGTTGTGGGCCAGCCACACGGTGCGGGCGGGCAGGCGGGCGGCCAGGGGGCGCAGGGCGTCGAGGGCGGCGGGGGTGGAGACGCCGGTGAGCTGGGCGGTGACGGGGACGGTGGCGAGCAGGGGGCCGAGGGTGTTGAGGAAGGCGCCGAAGGGTTTGAGGGTGAGCGGGTAGAGGGTGCGGGCCAGGCGGGTCAGGGGCGGCGGGTAGACGTGCGGGCCGGCGAAGGCGATGTTGTGGCGGGCGAGGTGGTCGGCGGTGGCGGCGTGGCCGGAGGTGAGGGTGATGCCCAGGCGCTCCAGGAGGTCGACGGAGCCGGCGGCGCTGGTGTAGGCGCGGGAGCCGGTCTTGACGACGGGGATGCCGATGGCGGCGGCGGTGAGGGCGGCGGCGGTGGAGAGGTTGAAGGTGGCCGGTCCGCCGCCGGTGCCGACGATGTTGACGCTGTGGGGGTGGGCGGGGCCGGGGTCGGGGGTGCGTTCGGTGAGCGAGGTGACCAGGGCGGCGAGGGTGTCCGGGTCGGGCAGGCGGGTGGTGAGGCCGGCCAGCAGGGCCGCCGCCTGGGCCCGGTCGGTGTCGGCCGGGCCCAGGGTGCGGTGTTCGAGCTGGTCCCACCACGAGTGCCAGGCCTCGGCGTCGACGGGGCGGGCGGCGAGGAGCGCGGTGAGGGCCGGGTGCACGGGTGTCAGCCGCCCACGGTGGCCGCGGCGGCGGTGGCGGCGGTGCGGCGTTCGGTGATGAAGGCGTCGATGGCGGCGACCGAGCGGAAGTTGTTGGGGTCGAGGTCGGTGTCGTCGACGGGCAGGGCGAAGTGGTCCTCGACCCAGGCGATGAGCTTGAGGACGCCGAGGCTGTCGATGACGCCGTCGGAGAGCAGGTCGTGGTCGTCGGCGAGCTGGTCGGGGGTGATGTCGGGCAGGAACTCCTCGATGAGGAACCGCTTGATCCGGTCGATGTTGCTCATGGCGGGCAACTCCCTTGCGTGAGTGGGTTGTTGGTGTTCGGTGGTGCGGGGCGCGGGGTGCGGGGTTTCAGGGGGCGGGCAGGACGGCTTTGCGGTCGACCTTGCCGGTGGCGGTCTTGGGCAGGGGGGTGTCGTGGATGGCGAGTTTCTCGGGGACGGCGGCGCGCGGCAGGTTGCGGGCCAGGTGCTCGCGCAGGACGAGGCTGTTGAGGGTGGAGCCGGGGGTGCGCTGGACGGCGGCGTGCAGGCGTTTGCCGGTGAGCGGGTCGCTCGCGGCGGCGACGGCGGCCTCCCGCACGTCGGGGTGGGCGAGCAGGACGCGTTCGATCTCGGCGGTGTTGACGGCGACGCCGCGGACCTTGACCTGGAAGTCGGCGCGGCCGGTGAGGTGGATGCGGCCGCTGTCGTCGCGGGTGACGAGGTCGCCGGTGCGGAACCAGCGCCGTCCCTCGCCTGCGCCCTCGGGGCGGGTGGTGAAGCGTCCGGTGTCGCGGGAGCGGTCGAGGTAGCCGGCGGCCTGGAAGGGGGTGGAGACGTGGAGTTCGCCGCTGCCGGGGCCGGTGAGGGGGGTGCCGTCGTCGGTGGTGATGAGGGTGCGCACGCCGGGCAGGGGCTCGCCGATGGGCACGGGCAGGGCGGCCGCGGCGTCCAGGCGGTCCAGGCGGTGCAGGAAGCTGTCGTTGGTCTCGGTGCAGCCGTAGATGTTGTACAGGTGGGCGTTCGGCAGCAGGGCGGGCAGCGCGGCGAGGGTGCGGGCGTCGATGGCGTCGCCGGTGAACGCGGCGTGCTCGACGCTGTCCAGCACGGCGGCGGCGGGGCCGGCGGCCTGGACGAGCAGGGCGTAGGCCAGGGGGACGGCCTGCAGCACGTGGGGGCGGTGACGGGTCAGCAGGGTGAGCAGGTGGCGGGCGTTGAGGGCGTGGGCGGGGTCGATGAGCAGGCAGGTGCCGCCAGCGGCGAGGGTGGCCCACACGTCGAGCAGGGCGAGGTCGAAGTTGAGGGGCGCGTAGTTGGCGACGACGCGTCCGGGCCCGAGGTCGAAGGTGTCGTGGGCCCAGGCGGTGAAGCGGTCCACGGCCGACCGGGCGAGGGGGACGATCTTGGGCAGGTCGGTGGAGCCGGAGGTGGTGAGCATGAAGGAGGTGCCGGCCGCGAGGGTGGGCACCGGCGCGGGGTGGGGCAGGGCGGGCAGGGCGGGGGTGTCCTGGCCGAGGGGCGCGAGCAGGCGCCGGGCGCCGGCCTGGGCGAAGAGGGCGGCCAGCAGGGCGGGGGCGAGCTGCGGGGAGGGCAGCAGGAAGGGCCGGCGTTCCATCAGGCAGGCCAGCACCAGGGCGATCGCGCCGGGCGACTTGACGGCGTACAGGCCCACCGGCTCCCCCGGTGCCAGCCGCAGGGCCCTCAGGCGGGCGCGTTCGGCCTCGGCGGCCTCGGCGAGCTCGCCGTAGGTGACGGTGTGCTCGTGCCACAGCAGGGCCGGGGCGGTGGGGCGGGTGCGGGCGTGGGCGGTGAACGCGTCGGGCAGCGCCAGCGGCGCCGGCGGCGCGGGGGCCGCACCCGGGGCGCCCGTCGCGGTCGTGCCGGTCGCGGGGTTCGTGCCGGTGGCGGTCGTCGCGGTCGTGCCGGTGGCGGTCGCGGGGTTCGTGCCGGTGGCGGTCGTCGCGGTCGTGCCGGTCGCGGGGTTCGTGCCGGTGGCGGTCGCGGGGTTCGTGGCGGTGGGGTTCGTGGTCACGGGGTTCACTCCCCCGCCGGTGCGATGCGTGCCCAGCCGGCCTTGACGGCGGTGCCGGTGGCGGTGGCGACGGTGAAGCGCACCACGGTGCCCCGGTCGTGGGGCTGCAGGGTCAGGCGCAGTTCGGTGCCGGGCACGGTGGGGGCGGCGAAGCGGGCGCCGAGGGCGGTGACGCGGGCGGGGTCGCCGTCGGCGTGCAGGTCGGTGATCCGTTCGGCGGCCAGGGCGACGAGGTGCATGCCGTGGGCGATGGCGGTGGGGAAGCCGGCCGCCCTGGCGGCGTCCTCGTCGAGGTGGATGGGGTTGAGGTCGCCGGAGGCGTGGGCGTAGGCGGTGGTGTCGGCGGCGCTCAGGACGTGGGTGGAGACGTGGCCGGTGCCGTCGGGGGCGGTGCCGGGGTGGGCGGCGGCGGGCAGGGCGCCGTGGGGTTCGGTGCGGGTGGCGCCCAGCAGGAGGGCGGCGGTGGCGAGGTCGGCGACGGGGGCGCCGGTGGCGGCGTCGGTGAGGCGGGTGGTCAGGGCCAGGCGGGTGCCGCGGGCCTCGCGGCGCACCGCGGTGACCTCGACGGCGATGTCGAGGTCGCCCGGGGCGAGGGGGGCGTGGGTGCGGATCTCCTGGGCGAGGTGGACCACGCCGGTGAAGCCCGGGTCGCCGGCGGTCAGGGCGGTGACGGTGTGCTGGGCGAGGGCGTGGGCGGCGACGAAGGGGTGTGCGGGGCTGGCCCCCTCGCGCCGCGGGGCGCCCAGGTGGGCGCGGGCGGCGGCGCGGTAGGCCGTCAGGTCCTGCGCGCTGATGTGCAGGCGGGTGCGCGGGACGGGTCCCGGCGCGGCGGTGGTCGCGGCGGGGGCGGGGGCGGTCGTGGGCGGGGTCATAGCGGGGTCACCACCAGGGTCGTGTTGTGGCCGCCGAAGCCGAACGAGTTGGACAGGGCCGCGCCGGCGCGGATCGGGCGCGGCGCGGTGTGCACGACGTCGAGGTCCAGGCCCTCTTCGGTCTTCTCGTGGTTGGCGGTGGGAGGGACGGTGCGCTCGTTCATGGCCCCGATGGCGGCGATCAGCTCGACGGCTCCGGCGGCGCCGATCAGGTGGCCGATGGCGCCCTTGGTGGAGGTGACCGGCACGCCGTGGGGGCCGAACACGGCGCGCAGGGCGGCGGCCTCGGCCCGGTCGTTGTGCACGGTGGAGGTGCCGTGGGCGTTGACGTGGGCGATGTCGCCGGGGGCCAGGCCCGCGTCGGCGAGGGCGGCGCGCATCGCGGCGACGGCGCCGGCGCCGTCGGGGCGCGGGTTGGACAGGTGGTAGGCGTCCGCGCTGGCCCCGTACCCGGCGAGCAGCGCGTAGGGGGTGCGGCGGCGGGCGCGGGCGTCGTCCAGGCGTTCCAGGACGAGGAAGCCGGCGCCCTCGCCCATCACGAAGCCGTCGCGGTCGGCGTCGAAGGGCCGTGAGGCGCGGGCGGGTTCGTCGTTGCGCAGGGAGTGCGCGCCGAGGTTGCCGAACGCGGCCAGGGTGACGGGGGTCAAGGTGGCCTCGCAGCCGCCGGCGATCACCACGTCCGCGCGTCCGCTCTCCAGCAGCAGTGCCGCGTGGCCGATCGCGTCCGCGCTGGAGGCGCAGGTGGTGGCGATGGTCAGTGCCGGGCCGCTCCAGTGCAGGCGCATCGCGATCTGGGCGGCGGCGGCGTTGGGCATGGTGACCAGCGGCATCAGCGGGGAGACGCGCAGCGGGCCGTGCTGGGTGTACAGCGCGGACTCGCGGTCGCTGGTGGTGCGTCCGCCCACGGCGGTGCCGACCACGATGGCGCTGCGCCCGGGTTCGGGCTCGGGGTGGCCGGCGTCGGCGTGGGCGGCCAGGGCGGCGAGGGTGCCGTAGCGGGCGAAGGGGTCCAGGCGGCGGGCGTCCTTGGCGGGCAGGTGCGCGGTGTCGGGCAGGTCGGTGACGCGGCAGCCCAGGCGCACCCGGTGGCGGGCCAGGGCGGGGTCGGTCAGGGCGGTGGCGGTGGAGCGGCCGGAGGCGACGGTGCGCCACAGGTCCTGGACGCCGTGGCCGGCGGGGCTGACCACGCCGAGGCCGGTGACGGCGATCGGCGGCCGGTGGTGGGGGGCCATGGCTTCGTCTCCTTCGCGCTGCACGCGGGCGGCCCGGCGGTGGGAAAAAGAGGGGGTGAGGGGGTGGGGGCGGGTCAGATCAGGCCGGTCTGGGCGGCGGCGGTCAGGAACGCCTCGGCGGCGAAGTCGATGTCGGCGGCGGTGTGGCGGGCGGTGACCGCGATGCGCAGCCGGGCGAGGTCGTTGGGGACGGCGGGGGTGACGACGGGCAGGCCGATGACGCCGGCCTTGCGGCAGGCGGTGGCGTAGTCGTAGGCGGCGTCGTCGCTGCCGGCGATGACGGGCAGGACGGCGGTGGTGGAGTGCATGGTGGAGATGCCGGCGTCGTTGAGGCGCTGGCGCAGGCGCCGGGCCTGGGTCTGGGTGTGGGTGACGCGTTCGGGTTCGCGGCGCAGGATGCGCAGGGATTCCAGGGCGGCGCCGGTCTGGGCGGGGCCGAGGGCGGCGGAGAACAGGAACGGGCGGGCGGCGTAGCGCAGGTGGCCGATGAGGTCGTGGCTGCCGGCGACCCAGCCGCCCATGGAGGGGATGGCCTTGGAGAGGGTGCCGAGTTTGACGTCGACGCGGACCTCGTGGTCGAAGTGTTCCTCGATGCCGCCGCCGGTGGCGCCGATGACGCCCAGGGCGTGGGCCTCGTCGACCATGAGCAGGGCGTCGTAGCGGTCGCAGACCTCGCGCAGTTCGGGCAGCGGGGCGATGTCGCCGTCCATGGAGTAGACGCTGTCGACGATGACCAGGCGCACGCCGGTGGGGGCGGCGGCCTTGAGGCGGCGCTCGAGGTGGTCGACGTCGTTGTGGCGGAAGCGGGTGACGGTGGCGCCGGACAGGCGGCAGCCGTCGACGATGGAGGCGTGGTCGTACTTGTCGATCAGGACGGTGTCGCCGGCGCCGACCAGGGCGCCGACGGTGCCGACGTTGGCGGCGTAGCCGGAGCCGAAGACCAGGGCGCGTTCGCGGCGGGCGAAGCGGGCGACCTCGGCCTCCAGTTCCTCGTGCAGGGGGATGGTGCCGGCCAGGGCCCGTACGCCGTGGTTGCCGGTGCCGTAGACGTCGACGGCGGCCTTGGCGGCGGCCACGACGCGTTCGTCGCCGGCCAGGCCGAGGTAGCTGTAGCCGGACATCATGAGCAGGCGCTCGCCGTCGAGGTCGCAGTAGGCGCTGTCGCGTTCCATGGTGTAGGCGACGAAGCTGTTGCGCCGGGAGGGGTCGGACTCCAGTGCGGCCACGCGGGCGTTGGTTGCGGCGAGCTTCGGCTCCAGGCGGTTCCATGCTCCGGTGGCGTTCACGGGCGTTTCTCCTTCACGGCGTCACGGTTTTCACGGCTTTCGCGGGCATTCGGCTTCCCGTCCGCGGGGGCGGGGGCCCGGGGTGGCTGCGGGGGTGTTTTCTCGAAGCCTTCACGCGGGGTGCTCAAGGATGGCTACATTTCTACGGCAGGATGCGCAAGGCGTCCGCAATAGCCGCTTTCCTGGCCTGCGGGAACGCTCTGACGTGCAGAAACCTTGCGTCCACGACGCATTGACCGGCCGGTGGGTATGTTTTCCGGGCCGGTGTTGACACCGCGCGATGCGGCGAATGTATGGTCGAAATCCGCTGAAACCGAACGGCTGGTCGGCGGTTTATTGTTCCGATCCGCGATTTCCCGCGCCGACGGCCGGAGACGGGCCGTCACTTCTGCTTTGACTCAAGGGGGTTGGAGCTCGTGTCGAATGGCTTCAGGGAAGACGGTCCGTCCGGCAGATCGGGGGCGCGCGCATGCTGATCCGCCTCACCGGTCTGGTGGCCGTCGAGCACCAGGACGGCGCCCCGCAGCACCTGTCCAGCGCCCAGGCCCAGGTGGCGTTCGCCCGCCTGGTGCTGGAGCGTTCCAGCGGCACCAGCCGCGACCAGCTGGCCGACACCATC
Organism: Kitasatospora sp. NPDC048715; assembly: GCF_043198905.1. NCBI lineage: Bacteria > Bacillati > Actinomycetota > Actinomycetes > Kitasatosporales > Streptomycetaceae > Kitasatospora > Kitasatospora sp. NPDC048715. Next base: position 29,412 of record NZ_JBICVH010000023.1, read on the forward strand.
TGGCCCGACGGCCTGCCCGACACGTGGGCCTCCGCGCTGCGCAGCGTGGTCTCCCGGGTGCGGGCCTTCGTCACCGCGCCGGGTCAGGGCCCGGGTGCGACCCCGTTGATCGCCCAGGGCGGGCGGTACGTGCTGCGGCTGCCCGCGGACGCGGCCGTGGACCTGGAGGCGGCGGCCTCGGCGGTGGGCGAGGCCGGCGAGGCGCTGGCGGCGGGCGGCCACGCGGTGGCCCAGCAGCTGGCCGCGGGGGCGCTGTCGAACCTGCGCGGGGCGTTCCTGCCCGACCACGAGGGCGAGTGGGCGCAGGGGGTGCGCGAGCACGTGGAGGAGTTGCGCATCGGTGCGCTGGAGACGGCGAGTCTGGCGGCCTCCGCGCTCGGCGAGGAGCACCACGCGCTGCGCTGGGCCGACGAGGCGGTGCGCCGGGCCCCGTTCCGCGAGAGCGCCTACCGCTGCCGGATGGAGGCGCTGGCCGCCGCCGGCAACCGGGCCGAGGCGCTGCGCTGCTACCAGCAGTTGCGTCAGGTGCTGGCGGAGGAGTTGGGCATCGACCCGGCCGCCGAGACCCAGGAGCTCTACCTCGCGCTGCTGCGCACCCCGGCCCCCGCGGCGCCCGCTCCGGCGGCGGTGCGGGCGGTGGACCCGGTGCTGATGGGGATCTTCGAGCCGCTGGCGCTGGCCCGCCTGGCCCGTCCGGTGCCCGCGCCGGTGCGCGCCGCCTGAGGCCCGCCCCTTCCCCTCCTTTTCCCTCCTTCTTCCCTCCGCCGCCCGCCGCCGCCCGCCGCCGCCCGCCGCTGTCCGGCCCGCCCGGCGCTGTCCGGTCCGTCCGGCGCGCCCGGCCCGTGCGCCGTGTCCGCCGTGTTCCGCCGCCCCGCCGGTCCCCCCGTCCGGCGGGGCGCGCGCGTGCCGCCCGGCCGCGCCCGGTCGCGGCCCGCCGGTGTCCCGCCGTGCCCCGCCGGGGGCTTGGGGCCTGCGGCGATGCCCGTCGCCGGTGCCTCCCGTGCCGGCGCCGTGTCCGGGCGGCGCGGCGGCCGTTGCGCGGTCGCGGCGCCCGGTCGCCCGGGCCCGGGGGCGTGTTGCGCGGCTGTTGCGGTGAGCGTGGCGGCCGGGTCGGGCATAGTAGCGTCGTGTACGTGAAGTCGCGCACACGGCGCGGTCTTTGGCCATCGAACGGACGGGGGTCGAGTGTTGGGAAGGGGTGGTGGGTGTGGGACGGGCACGCGTGGCGGCGCGGGTGATCGTGCACCCTGGTGTGGAGGACGTGAGCGTCCAGCAGGTGCTGGAGGCGCTCGCTGATCCGGCCCGCAGGACGGTGGTGCGCACGCTCGCGCACTCGGGAGCCGATCTGAGCTGCGGTTCCTTCGACCTGCCGGTGGGGCGTTCGACCTCCAGCCACCACTTCGGTGTGCTGCGCGAGGCGGGGCTGCTGCGCCAGTACTACGTGGGCACCACCAAGATGAACGCGCTGCGCAGCGAGGAGCTGGAGCGGCGGTTCCCGGGGCTGCTGGCGGCGGTGGTGGCGGCCGCGGACGCGGAGGCCGGGCAGGGGGGCGGGGTGTGCGCGGGGCCGGGGGTGTGAGGGCGGGCCGGGCGGCGACGGTACGGGAGTTGAGCGTCCGTCGGTCGGCTCCGGCCCCCCGTGGGGCGGGGCGGGCGGGGGCGGGGCGTAGGCTTGCCGCCCATGATCGACAGCGACGACCCCGGCCGGGGACGGGACGGCACGCGCCGGTGGGTCCAGGAGCACCTCGGGCCCGGTGAACGCGTCACCGCGGTGACCGCGCTCAAGGGCGGCTGGACCTCGCGGATGCGCCGCCTGGACGTCGAACGCCCCGGCGGCGCGGACCCGTACGCGCTGGTGCTGCGCTCCTTCGTCAAACCGTTCTACCGCCGCCACGCCCCGGGGCTGCTGGCCCGCGAGGCCGCCGTGCTGCGCCTGCTGGAGGGCAGCGCCGTCCCGGCGGCGCGGCTGGTCGCGGTGGACGCGGCGGGGGCGGTGTGCGAGCACCCGTCACTGGTGATGACCCACCTGCCCGGCAGCGTGCGCCTGGCCGAGGACGGCGACGCGCCCGCCCGCGCCGACCTGCTGGCGGCCCAACTGGCCGCCGTGCACGCCCTGGCGGTCGGCGAGCGGGAGCGGCCGCGCGCCTGGCAGGCGTGGACGGCCCCCGACCGGGTCGCCGTGCCCGCCGGCACCGCCCGTACCGGCTTGTGGGAGCGGGCGGTGGAGGTGATCGGCGGCGAGGCGCCCGCGCACCACGCCTGCTTCCTGCACCGCGACTTCCACCCCGGCAACGTGCTGTTCACCGGCACGGGCACCGGCCTCGCGGTCGCCGGGGTCGTCGACTGGGTGGAGACCTCCTGGGGCCCGGCCGACCTGGACGTCGCCCACTGCGCCACCGCCCTGGCCCTGCTGCACGGCCCCGCGGCGGGCCTGGCCTTCGCCGACCGCTACACCGCCGCCGGCGGCCGCGAACTCGCCGAGGGCCGCGCGCACCTGTACTGGCGGCTGCTGGACGCCCTCGCCTTCGCCCCCGACGCGCAGAAGGTCGCCGAGCCCTGGCGGGAACTGGGCCGCACCGACCTGACACCCGCCGTGCTGACCGGGCGCCTGGAGGACTACCTGCAGGGCCTGTTCGACCGCTACGCCTGAGAGGGCCCCGGACGGTTCGGGCCGCGGGACACCGCCCGCCCGGCGTGCGGGCCGCGGCGCGGCGCGGCGCGGCGGGTCCGGGTGGTTCGGGCGGGTGCGGGGGCCGCAGGCGTGGGCGGGGCGGTCAGGCGTGGGCGGGGCGGTCAGGCGTGGGCGGGGCGGTCAGGCGTGGGGGCCGGCGTGGGCGAGCGGCGGGGCGATGGCCTGGGCGTCGGCGCCCTGGCCCACCCACAGGCCGATCAGCAGCGCCGCCGTCGCCTCCAGCAGGTGGGCGCGCTCCAGCGGCCCGGCCGTCAGCGGCTCGCAGCCCGTGTCCCGCACCAGGGCCGCGACGGTGGCCAGCGCCCCCTCGTCGTCCCCGCACAGCGGCACCGCCAGCGCCCGCCCGTCGAAGACCGGCGGGCGCAGGTCCCACACGCTCGCGTGGCAGAGGTTGAACGCCTTGACCACCCGCGCCCCGGGGGCGGCGGCCGCGATCCGCTCGGCCGCCGAGGGCCCCCGTCCGGTGGCCAGGGCGAACCCCTCGCCCACCGGGTTGGAGCAGTCCACCACGGTGCGCCCCGCCAGCTCCCGCGCGTGCGCGCCGGCCACGGCGGGCGCGGCCCGGTGCGGGACGGCCAGCAGCACCGCGTCCCGCCCGTGCGCCACCGCCTGCCCGACCCCGCCCCACCGGGCACCGCCCGCGTCCCCCGCCGCACCGGCCGCCCGGCCCGCGTCGCGCCCGCCCACCAGCACCTCGTGCCCGGCCCGCACCCACGCGCCGCCCAGCGCCCGCGCCATCGCCCCGGTACCGACGATCCCGATCCTCATGCCACAACTCCCCTGTCCCCTGCGGCCCGTACGGACCTCGCCACGACAGTAGGCGCCGGATCGGGCACCATCCGGTACATGACCGACCACCAGGAACTTCTCGCCGACTGCCCCGCCCGCCTCGCCTTCGACCTGCTCGCCCACACCTGGGACCCGGTCGTCCTGTGGGCGCTGCGCCACGGCCCGGTGCGCCCGCACCAACTGGTGCGGCGCATCGGCGGCATCAGCCCCAAGGTCCTCAACCAGTGCCTGCACCGCCTGCGCGACGCCGGCCTCGTCGAACGCCTCCCCCGCCCCGGCACTCCCCCGCACGTCGACTACGCCCTCACGCCCCTGGGCCGCACCCTGCTCGCCCCCCTCACCGCTCTCGGCGCCTGGGCCGCCGACCACGGCGACGCCGTCACCACCGCCCAGGCCCGCGCCACCGGCTGACCGCCCCCGCACGGACGCCCCGGCGGCGCGGCACAGGGAGAGCGGGCGGGGCGGCGCGGGGAAGGCGATCCTCCCGTTGGTCCACGACGGCACGCAGGCCCCCCGGGGGCCGGTCCCGAACCGTGCGCCGCCGCACTCGTCGTGCCCGTGGAAGCGGACGCCGCTGCCGGCACTGTCCGTCACCGACGAGGTGGCGCGCCCCGCGTCAGCGTCCGCAGCGCCCCGCCGCGCCACAACTTCCCCGTGTCGCCTCTCGAACAGCAACTCGCGCGGCAGAGCCGCCCCGGCCTTCCGGCATGACCGCGATCAAGGGCCACGGCCCGACAGCGGCCAGCCGGAGCGGCCGATCAGCGTCCTCCGAACGCGGCGTGTCGCGCCCTCGCCCCGGGGCGGCTCCCGATCCCGGTGTCCGAACCAGGAGCTCCCGATCCCGCCGCCCGACCGGCCCTCACAACACCTGCCCGATACAGGCACGGATTTCGTGAAGTCGATCGTTCGTCCGCGCGCCGGTGACGTTCTGTCATCTCAGGGTGGACGCTGACCGCGTGTGAGGAGACATCCCTTCTGCTTCCGCATCTCGCGGGTATGCGGGTCGAGTGCATGGAGGTACGGGACGGCCTCGTGGTGATCGACGCATCGACACCGGAGGACGTGCTCGTGCCGTGTCCCGGCCGCGGGGCACGATCCGGCCGGGTGCGCAGCCGGTGCGGTCGACGGCTGGCGGACGCGCCGTGCGGCGGCCGAGGCGATGTGGTCGAACTGTCGGTCCGTCGACTGTTCTGCGACAACCACGAGTGTCGGCGGGTGACCTTCGTCGAACAGACAGACGGGCCGACCTGCCGCTACGGCGGCCGGACGCCTGTCCTGCAGCGGCTGCTCAGCGCGCGCTGATGTGCGGACCGAGAGCGCTGCCGTGCCCGGGGTCAGCGGCGGGTTGGCCGGCAGCGCTCGATGCGGTCGAGGTCGCCGGCGAGGAGGTCGCGGTGGCTGATGGTGAAGTCTCCGTTGAGCAGGGCGTCTGCTCCTCCGTAGTACTGGCCCACGACAGCGGCGGGGAGGAAGGAGCGCAGGCTGTGGCGCATGCCCTCGGGGTAGTCAACGGTATCGCCCCAGTCGGAGGGAGCCCGGTCGGTGGACAGCAGGACCCAGTGATCGACGGGGACGACAGCGTCGAGATCGGGTACTGCTCCGGTGCGGCTGTCCAGCGCGGGCACGGTCAGCCGGTCGGGGTCGAGGGGCGAGTACCACAGCAGCACGGGTTTGGCGCGCTGTGCGTCTGCGTTGTCGAAGCAGCAGAGGGCGACGGTGTGGTCGGGGAAGTGGTCGGTGTAGAAGCGCAGGAGGTCCGGGTCGAGGGATGGACGCCGGTGTGCCGGCACCTGCTGCAGTGCGGCTGGGATCGCGGTGGGGTCAGCGGCCAGGAGCACCGTGTAGACGTCGTACTCGAAGACCTGGACGGCCTCCGGCTCCGCGCTCATCCACGCGATCTCGTCGACTGCGACGGAGACGGGCCGAACGGCGGCAACCATGCGCTCCAGGACGTCGCCACTGCGTCCGACGGAGAGGAAGTGCCCCGGGGTGAGCTGCTCGGTGGGCAGGTGCAGCAGCAGCGCGTTCGGACCACCGGCGAGGTTGACGGCGGTGTTCTGGTAGCCCAGGACATGAATGAGGCCGTGCACGGGGTGGTGCCGGCGACCGCAGTACACGATCGTGCCGGAGAACGCGGCCTCACTGGTCGAGATGCACATGGTGGCAAGGTAGCGCCCCCGTTCGTGCGGGAACCGGGAGGGTCTGCGAGACTCCCGCTCTCACGCGCACACAGACCGTGACGGCCTGCTGATCACTTTCACGGAGTCTGTGCCTGAACCCAGAACACCTGCCCGATACAGGCGCGGCATCCCGCACGACCCGCAGGGACCCGCGGCCCCGCGCCGCCCTCCCGGGGGCAGCGCGCCGGGAGGGCGCACGCGCCGCGCCCCGCACGGGATCGGCGGGGCGCAGCGTGTGGCCGGTGGTCTCCGGGGCCGGCCGGGGCTGGGGCCGACGGTGGGTCAGGGGGTGTGGCGGGCGCTTCTCGGGGCCGGTGCGGGTGCGGGTGCGGGTCAGGGGGTCGGGGCGGGGTGTGCCCGCTCCGGCCGCTCCGGCCGCTCCTGGCGGTCCTGGCGGTCCTGGCGGTTCTGGCCGGGGTCGAGGCGGCGGCGCAGGAGGACGGCGGTGAGGGCGGCCGCGGCGAGGGCGGCGCCGGCCAGGGGCAGGTGGCGGGGGCCGGCGGTGGTGACGACGGCTCCGCCGAGGGTGGTGCCCAGGGTGATGCCGAGGTTGGAGAAGGAGATGAAGAGGCTGTTGCCGAACTCGGGGGCGTCGGTGGCGTCGCGGGCGAGCCAGGCCTGGGTCACGGCCAGGCCGCCGGAGTGGACGGCGCCCCAGAGCAGGACGGTGGCGAGCATGGCGGCGGGGTGGGGGCCGGCGGCGTCGAGGAGGAGGTAGAGGGCGAGGTAGAGGATCGGGTAGGCGGTGACGGTGCGCAGGGGGGCGCGTTCCAGCAGGCGGCCGAAGACGAGGTTGCCGGCGGTCATGACGACGCCGAAGGCCATCAGGGCGGGGCCGGTGAGGGAGGCGTCGAGGCCGGTGACGTTCTGGAGGTATTCGGCGATGTAGCCGTAGCCGCTGAACATCGCGGCGAACACCAGGGTGACGGCGGCGACGGCCAGCCACAGCCGGCCCCGGCGCAGGATGCGCAGCTGGCCGGCGTAGGTGGGGCGTCGGGTGTCGGGCAGGTCGGGGAAGAAGGCGAGGACGCCGGCGCAGGCGATCAGGTTGAGGGCGGCGGCGCTCCAGAACGCGGCGGGCAGGCAGAGGTGGTCGGCGAGGTAGGAGGTGAGGGGGACGCCGAACGCGAAGCCGGCGCTGACGCCGGCGAAGACGGTGGTGGCGGCGCGCGCGGCTCTTCCGGGTGCGGCGAGGCGGGTGGCGGCGGTGAGGGCGAGGGCGAAGAAGACGGGGTGGAACAGGGCGGGCAGGATCCGCAGGGCGAGGACGAGGGGGAAGGAGTCGCTGAGCGCGTAGAGCGCGTTGGAGCCGGCGAAGACGGCAAGTGCCGTGGCCAGTACGGTCTTTCGGCGCAGGCGCGAGGCGAGCAGGACGCCGGCGGGGCCGGTGGCGGCGACGGTGAGGGCGAAGGCGCCGACGAGCCATCCGGCGGTGGCGGGGGCCACGTGCAGGCGTTCGGCCAGGGCGGGCAGGACGCCGACGACGCCCATCTCGGTGGTGATGATGCCGAACACGCCCAGGGCCAGGACCGGGACGGCCAGGGCGTTTGGGGCGGGAGCGGTGCGGTGCACGACAGCCTCCAATAGATACACAAATCTAGATAGTTGGATACGTAAGGCGGAAGAAAAGGGGCGCCGACCTGGCGCCCCTGCACGGAGGGGAGTGCGGTGCGCACGTCCGCACGCGTGCGCGTGCATGTGCGCGCACACGTGGGTGTGGGCGTGGGTGGGTGTGTACGCGTGGGTGTTGCGCGTGGGTGTCAGAGTTCGTCGCGCGCGTAGGCGGCGAAGGCGGCGATGGTCTCCTCGTTGCGCCGGTAGAAGGTCCACTTGCCGACGCGCTCGGACACCAGCAGTCCGGCCTCGCGCAGGATCTGGAGGTAGCCGGAGACCACCGACTGGGACAGCCCCGAGCGCTCCTGGATGTCGGTGACGCACACGCCGATGTGGAAGCCGACGCCGCGCTCGCGGTAGTACGGCTCGTCGAAGTAGCGCTCGGGCGTCTTGAGCCAGCGCAGGAAGTCCGCGCGCGCCGGGTTGGCGAGCGCCTTGTGCACGGCCAGCGGGTCCAGCTCCACCGCGCACCCTCCTTCCCGTCGCCCGGCCCCTCGCCGGACGTATCTAATATTCTGGATACGACCTTGAGGTGTCAAGGCGGACCCCCGGGCCGGACGGCGGGGCGGACGGGCCGGAACGGCGGCCGGGGCCGGAGGGCGGGACGGGCGGGCGGGGCGGGTGCGCGCCGGGTGGCGTGCGACCCTGGACCACGGCGGCGCGGGTGGTGCGGCGGCGCGCCGGTGATTCACCCCCACGAGCGATTGTGACGCTGTGCACAGCGTCGGACACTCTGGGTATCCGGAGGGCTCGTGGGGGGCCCTCCCGGCGCGAGGAGAGCCGTCATGGCCGCAAGCGAACCCACCGCCTCCCAGGTCCCGCAGATCACGGGCGCCCTGCAGTCCGCCGGCGGGGAGCAGCACCTCGCGGACGTCGGCGGCAACGTCGGTGCCGTGTGGCGGGGCTGGGTGATGTGGGGCCCGGGCAACGGGACGTTCAACCTGCAGATCCCGTGGAACGTGATCGGGATCGACTCGACGGTGGTCATCACGGCCTCCGAGACCGATTCCAACGGGAACCGGTTCGTCGGTGCCGCGCCCTTCCAGGTGTCGAGCATCGCCCCCGGCAACGGGGTGGTGACCTTCAAGATCAGTATCGGCTGGAACAGCCCGCTGACGATGCGCACCGACGTCCTGGTCCTCAACTGACCCGGCCTGCCGGGCCGGTGGCCGCACCGTCGCGGTGACGGACCGGTGCCCCTCGCCCCGTCGCGCCCGCGGATCCCCCCGCGGGCGCCGCGGGGCGGGCGCCTTTCCGGGCGCCGGGCGCCGGGCGCCGGGCGCCGCGCGCCGGGGGCCGGGGGCGTCCGGGGGCGGGGCACCGGGGGCGGGTCAGTCGTCGGCGGCGACCAGGAGGGTGACGGTGTCCGCGGCGCGGTCGACGAGGACGAGTTCGTGGAAGTCGGTGTGGACGGGGCCGTAGTCGTGGCGGGCGTCCTCGGGAGGGTGCACGAGCAGGTAGCGGGCGTGGGCCCGGCGGGCGGGGGCGTGGACCTCCCGCTCCAGCCGCGCGAGCAGCGCCGGCGGCACCGGGCCGTGCTGCTGCGTCCACGCCTCGACGAGGTCGACCGCCGCCTGCGCCGGCACGGGCGCGTAGCTGTCGGGCGTGATCCGCTCCACCCACCACTGCCCGTGCCGCGGCCAGTCCCGGGCCCCGGCCCCGTCGTAGGTGTCCCGGAACTGCGGGTGCGCGATCAGCGCGGCCAGCACGTCCCGGTCGCGTACCCCGGCGACCGGCCCGAAGCGCTTGATGTCGACCCACCGGAAGGCGTGCCGGTTCCCCTCGAAGCCGAAGTCCCCGAAGTCGACCAGCGTCCGCTCCAGGTGGACGAGTTCCGCCGTGGTCTCCATGCCCCGCATCGTAGGGGGTTCCCGCGCTGCCGCGCCTCCCTCCCCGCCCGGTCCCTGCCCCGACCCTCCCCGGTCCCTGCCCGGTCCGTCCCCCGGGGCCGGGGTGACGGGTGGCGGGCTCAGGCCGTGGCGGGGGCCCCGCCGGGGGCGGGGGTGCGCACGACGGCGTCCAGGGCCGGGGCGATGACGGCGAAACAGTTCTCCGTCAGCACCGCGATGTCCACCCCGCCGCCGTCCCCGCCCGCGCCCTCACCGCTGCCGGCGTCGTCGACATCGGCGGCGTCGTCGGCGGTGCTCCAGCGCTGCAGGACGGTGTGGAAGGCCGCCAGCGCCATGTCCGCGGCCAGCCGCGGGTACAGCTCGCGCGCGGCGTCCAGGCCCAGGCGCTCGGCGAGCTGCGCGGCGAGCTCGTCGCGCCACTGCGCCTGGCGTTCCAGGAAGCGGGCGAGCAGGGCGGGGGTGGTGAGGATCAGCCGCACCACCCTGCGGGCGCGTTCCTCGTGCCCGGCGCAGTCCTCCACGCAGCGCCACACCGCGTGCCGCAGCGCGACCGAGGGCGTCTCCCCGGCCGGGCGGGCGGCCAGTTCCTCGCGCATGGCGGTGCCGAGCGCGGCCAGGAACTGGACGACCACGTCCTCCTTGGACGCGAAGTAGCGGAAGAAGGTGCGCTTGGACACCCCCGCGGCGGTGGCGATCTCGTCCACCGTGACGGCGTCGAACCCGCCGCCGGCCAGCAGGTCCAGGGCCGCGCGGGTCAGCTCGTCGGCGACGAGCTGGCGCTTGCGCTGGGCCAGGGTGGCGGCGGGTCGGGAGGTCACCGCCCCATCCTAGCCCCCACGCCATACACGTCATCGAACGTCAGTCTTGACACTTGGTGACATGCAGGGCAGCGTGAGCCGTATGACACCGAGCAACCGGACCCCCGACCCCGCCCCGGACCTCAGCGGGCGGGTGTTCGTCGTCACCGGCGCCGCCGGCGGCCTGGGCCTGGCCACCACCACCGCCCTCGCCCGCCGCGGCGCCCACGTCGTCCTCGCCGTACGCGACGAGGCCAAGGGCCACCGCGCCACCGCCCACCTGCGCGCCGAACACAGCGGCGCCCGCCTGGACGTACGCCGCCTGGACCTCGCCGACCCCGACAGCGTGCACGCCTTCGCCCGGCGCCTGCGCGACGACGGCGTCCACCCCGACGTCCTGGTCAACAACGCCGGCGTCATGGCACCCCCGCGCACCCTCACCCCCCACGGCCACGAACTCCAGCTCGCCGTCAACCACCTCGGCCACTTCGCCCTCACCGCCCACCTCATCGACCTGCTCGCCCGCGGCCGCGACCCCCGCGTGGTCACCGTCACCTCCGCCAACCACCGCCGCGCCCGCATCGACTTCGACGACCTGAACGGCGAACACGCCTACTCCCCCATGGGCCACTACAACCAGTCCAAACTCGCCAACGCCGTCTTCGCCCTCGAACTGCACCGCCGCCTGAACGCCGCCCGCAGCCCCGTGCGCAGCGTGCTCGCCCACCCCGGCTACGCCGCCACCGCCCTGCCCCGCGCCGGCACCGTCGCCGGGGTGCGGCTGCTGTTCGGACACCTGCTGCGCCCGCTCGCGCAGTCCCCCGCCCGCGGGGCGCTGGCCCAGCTGCACGCGGCGACCGCGCCGCAGGTGCGCGGCGGGGAACTGTACGGGCCGAGCGGCCTCGGCGAACTGCGCGGAACGCCCGCGCTCACCTCGCCCGCGCCCCGCGCGCAGGACGAGGCGGTGGGACGGCGGCTGTGGGAGGTGTCGCAGGAACTGACCGGGGTGCCCTTCACCGTCCCCGGGACCGACGGCGCCTGACCCCGCGCCCGGGACAGGGCCCGGGCTTGGGCCGGGGCCGGGGCCGGGCAAGGGCCGGGGGTGATGGGGGGTCACCGTCCGGCCCGGCCCCGCACGGGCGACCGGACTGCCGGACGGGGCGGGGCCGGACCGGGGAAAGCCGGGTACGCGGCGGCGGAACGCCCTGCCACGACGGCGGACACGGACGACGACACCGCCGGGCCCGCTCCCCCGGGCCCGCGAGCCCCGTGACGGCACGGCCGGTCCCGCGCCCGGTCGCCGACGACGGACGCCCGGCCCCATCTACGGGACCACCTGGCACCGCACCCCCACCGGCCCCGCCACCCGGACCTCGGCCACGGCCCCACCACCGGCGCCCCACCGGCCCGGCCGGTGGTCGCCCACCGCGCGGCGCAGCCGGGGCCGGACCCCCGCGCACCCCGTCGCCGCCCCGGGGCGCAGCCGCCAACTGCCGCAGGCCGCGGGCGGGTTACGGCCGGGCGGGCGCCTTCGGTGCCGGACCGGCGTGCGCATCCGGGCCGCCCCCCGCCCGTGCGGGGGCGGGCGTTGCCCGAGGTCGCCCGCGCGGGGGCGCCGGGACGCCGTGGCGCGCCGCGGCCCACCGGTGTCGCGCCGCGGTCCGCGGGTGCGCTCAGACGTGGAACGGGTCCTCCAGGACCGGGACGCAGGGCGACAGCAGCGGCTCGGGGCCCTCGGCCGCCCGTCCGCGGACCGTCCTGGTGACGCGCACCTCGTTCTCGTGCCCGGGGTCCTCGTCGTCGCGCACGTGCAGCAGGCCGTACGAGCCCGGTGCCCGTGTCCCGACCTCCCGGAAGAAGGACGGGATCCGCTCGTCACGGTGGTCGGTGAAGCCCGCGAGGTGGACGAACGGCTCGCCGTTCATCCACCTCGGGTCCAGCAGGTAGGGGCCGGCGATCTCCCGGATCCGCCGTGCGAGGTCCTCGGTGATCTCCCGCAGCCGGTCCTCGCCGTCCTCGTCGTCGGTGGCGGCGCGGTGCGCGACCTCGATCCGGCCGTGGTACTCGAACACGGCCCGCACCCCACCGGCGGGCCCCACCACGCCCCGGGGCCGGGGCTGGTCGGTGGCCGGGGCCGGGCCGGGGTCGGGGGTCCGGTCGGTGGCCGCCCCCTGGCGGGGTCCGGGGCGGGCAGTAGGATCGGCGGCGTTGCATCCCGTACACACCGCTGGTAGGAGGCTTTTCATGGCTCAGGTCACGATGAAGGGGAACCCGGTGCAGGTCGGTGGCACGCTGCCCGCCGCCGGCAGCCAGGCTCCCGGGTTCACGCTGGTCGGCGAGGGGCTCGCGGACGTGTCCCTGAAGGACTTCGCGGGCAAGCGCAAGGTCCTGAACATCTTCCCCAGCATCGACACCCCCACCTGCGCGACCTCGGTGCGCACGTTCAACGCCAAGGCCGGTTCGCTGGACAACACCGTGGTGCTGTGCGTGTCGGCCGACCTGCCGTTCGCGCAGGCCCGGTTCTGCGGCGCCGAGGGCCTGGAGAACGTCAAGACCCTCTCCACCCTGCGCGGGCGGGACTTCCACGACGTGTACGGCGTGGCGATCGCCGACGGCCCGCTGGCCGGCCTGACCGCCCGCGCCGTCGTCGTCCTGGACGAGAACGACACCGTCCTGCACACCGAGCTGGTCGCGGAGATCGCCGACGAGCCGAACTACGAGGCCGCGCTCGCCGTCCTCAACTGACCCGCCCGGCACCGCACATCCCCGGTGCCGCCCCGCAGTCCGCGTCCACGGTCCGTGTCCGCGGTCCGCGTCCGTGACGGCCCGCCCCCGCGCCCTCCCCCGCCCGCCCCGAAGGCGGCGGGCAGGGACGGCGGCGGGCCGCCGCGCACCCACCCCCGGCCCGCACCCCCCGGCCCGGCCGGCCGCCCGCCCCGGGACGTGGCGCGGCGGACCTCCCCGCCCCCGCCCGCGCCGGGGCAGGGACCCGGCGGCGCCGACGCCGCGGCCGCCCTCACCGTGACACGACCGGCACAGGACGGTCGAAGGAGAAGCACGCATGGATCTCGCCGGGAAGAACGTGGTGGTCACCGGAGCCGGACGCGGCTTCGGCAGGGCCCTGGCCCTGCACGCCGGCCGCAGCGGCGCGCGCCTGTTCCTCTCCGCCCGCACGCTCGCCGCCGCCCACGGCACCGCCCGCGAGGTGACGGCCGACAGCGGCGCGCACGTGGACGCGTTCGCCTGCGACCTGGCCGACCCCGCCACGGTACGGGACTTCGCGCAGGCCGTCGCCGCCCGCACCGACCGGGTGGACGTGCTGATCAACAACGGCGCCCGCTACCTGCACGGCCCCGACCTGTGGGACGCCGACGACGAGGCGATCACCGACACCGTCGCCTCCGCGGCCACCGGCACCCTGCTGACCGTCAAACACTTCCTGCCCCTGCTGCGCGCCTCCGCCGGCGCCGACGTCGTCAACCTGGTCTCCTCGGCCGCCGAGACCCGCAACCACCGCTCCGAGGCCCACCCCGCGTTCTACGCCGCCAAGGCCGCCCAGGCCGGCTTCGCCGACGTCCTGTCCCACCGGCTGCGCCCCGAGGGCATCCGGGTCATCTCCCTCTACCCGCCGGACTTCACGGACGGCGACCCGCTCCACCCCGACTGGGACCACACCTCCCGCAGCGCGGACGACCCGCTGAGCGCCCGGTCCGTCCTCGACTGCGTCCTGTTCGCGATCGGCCAGCCCCGCGACTGCTTCATCCGCTCCTTCCACTTCGAGCAGCTGTAGCCCCCGGCACCCGGCGCCGGGCGTAGCAGCGAGAGGCGAGGGCGGTGCCGGCCGCGTCGGGACGGTCCGGGTGGTGGCGGCGCACGGCCGAACGCCGCCGTGCCGGCCGCGCGTTCGCGCCCCGCACCGGCCCGCACCCGCGGCCGGGCCGCCACGGCACCGCCTTCGGGGAAGCCGGACGGCCACGACACAATCGGCGCATGGGCGATCCTCCGAGCCAGGCGTGGGACTTCCGGCTCCGGGCCGCGGCGGACCAGGACGAGTACTGCCGCGTTCCCGGCCGGTCCTGGGTCCCGCCCATCCTCGAGGACCTGGTCCTCGCCGCGAGAAACACCCCGCTGAGCCGCTACTACCCCTTCACCAGCCATGCGTCGCTGCGCTTCGGCACAGGGCCCCGGTGGTGGCTCGGCGACGGCGAGGTCCTGGCCCACGCCATCGCCCTCGTCCCCGAAGGCCGCTACCTCGTCCACACCCAGGCCTCGCCCGACCGGCCGCCCACGGTGGAACTCGAAACCGCCAGCGCCGAGGAGGCACTGGCCAGGCTCGCGGAACCGGCCGCCGCCTCCTCCTCCTGAACCCCGCCCACCCTCCCACCGGCCCGAGCACCCGGGGGCCGGGAGCGGGAACGGCACGGCCGGCGGCGTGCCCGGCAGGACGCCCAAGGGGGCGCTCAGGGGGACCGGGTCCCGGTGGCGGCGCGGTCCGACGGCGCACCGGGCGGGCCCGGTGTCACGGGAGCCAGGGACGGCACGGGGGTTGCGGGCGGCGCGGGAGCCAGGGACGGCACGGGGTCGTCCGGTCGAAGCGGCCGGTCGGCTCGTGCCGGCGGCACGGGCCGGTCAGGGCCTCCTGCGGGCAGAGCACGAACTCCGCGCGGTCAGCGGGGCGTTGACGACGCCCGCGGCGGCGCACCGGTCGATCCCGAGGGCCACACCGCTCACCTCCGCGGCGTTGTTCCCGACCGTTCCCTCCTCGACCCCGCGGTCGCAGGACACGATGTCGTCGTGCAGGCTCACCGCGTCCACGAACGCGTTCACCGCGGTGCGCAGCGCCCGGTCGTGACCACGTGCCGCTGCTCGCCGCCGCCGTCCTCGCCCGATGGCGGCGGCCGGCCACCGTGGGAGCCGCGCTCCTCACGGTCGGCGGACCGCGCCGGTACGAGCGGGCCGGCCCGGAACCGGCCGCCCCGGACACGGGCGTGCCACCCCGGACACGGGGTGGCACAGGCCCGGGGCGGCACAGGTCCGGGACGGCACGGCCCCGGGGCGGCCGGCGGCCGGCGGCCGGGGGCCGGGGGCCGGGGGCGGGTGGCCGGCGGCCGCCCGCCGGGCCCGGGCCCGGGCCCGCCGGGGGGGCGTTCAGGTGATGGAGGCCCCGGAGTCGATGCTGATGACCTGGCCGGTCATGCAGTCCTGGTCGAGGAACAGGGTGATCGAGCGGGCGACCTCGCGCGGGGTGACGAACCGCGGCACCGGGACCTTCTCGCGCATGCCCGCCACGACGTGCTCGGGCAGGGTGTCCGTCATGCCGGTGATCATGAAGCCGGGCGACAGGGCGTTGACGGTCACCCCCCTGCGCCCGCACTCCGCCGCGAGGGTACGGGTCAGCCCGATCAGGCCGGCCTTGGACGCCGCGTAGGCGGTCTGCCCGGCGGTGGCGATCAGCGCCGACGGGGAGACGATGTTGACCACCCTCCCCCAGCGCGCCCGCAGCATCGCCGGCACGCACGCACGCGCGGTGTGGAAGGAGCCGACGAGGTTGGTGTCGATCACCTGCCGCCACTGCGCCGGGTCCTGCATCGCCATCAGCGCGTCCTTGCGGATCGCCCCGTTGTTGACGAGCACGTCCACCGGCCCGAGCTCCGCCTCGATCCGCCCGTACATCGCGCCGACCGCGTCCCAGTCCGCGACCGAGCCGGTCACCAGCACGTGCTCGTTGACGAGCTGGGCGGCGACCTTCTCCGCGCCCTCGCGCGAGCTGTTGTAGTGCACCGCGACCCGGCAGCCCGCCGCGTCCAGGGCCAGCGCCAGCTCACTGCCCAGCCCCCCGGAGGCACCGGTGACCAGCGCCACCGGCGACGGCGGCCGCACACCGAAAGCGTCCCTGCCGCTCACCGCGCCACCCCTCCCCACGTCAGCAGGACCGAACCCCACGTCATACCCGCGCCGAACCCGGCCAGCAGCACCGTGTCACCGTCCTTGATCCGCCCCGCGTCCAGCGCCTCCGCCAACGCGATCGGGATCGACCCCGACGCGGTGTTGCCGTAGCGCTCCAGATTCGTCACCAGCCGGTCGGCCGGGATACCGGTGTGGGAGAGCACCGAGTTGATGATCCGGATGTTCGCCTGGTGCGGCACCACGTGGTCGACCTGCTCCGGCGTGATCTTCGCCTGCTCCAGCGTCTCGCGGATCGTGCGCACCGTGTAGCGCACCGCGTTCAGATAGATCTCGTTGCCGTTGATCTGCGCGTAGTGCAGACCCCGGGCGACGGTGTCCGCGGTGGTCGGCATCCGCGAACCCCCCGCCAGGACCTTCAGACTGTCCTTGCACGAGCCGTCCGCGCCCAGGTTCCACGCCCGGATCCGGTCCACCGCCCCCGGCCGCAGGACCACCGCCCCCGCACCGTCGCCCACCAGGATCGACAGGTCCCGGTCGGCGGGGTTCGCGGTCAGCGTGTGCGTGTCCGAGCCGATCACCAGGATCGGCCGCGGATCCATCCGCAACAGGCCCGCCGCCGTCACCAGCGCGTACACGAACCCGGCACACTCGGAATTCACGTCGTGCGCGCTGCCCGCGATCGCGAGCTCGTCGTGGACGAACGCCGACGTCGCCGGCGAGGGCTGCTCCGGCGTCGCCGTCGCCACGATCAGATGCGCGATGTCCGCACCCGTCAGCCCCGCGCGCTCCAGCGCCCGGCGCCCGGCCTCGACGGCCATCGACGCCGTGGTCTGCCCCTCGCCCACGGCCCTGCGTTCACGGATCCCGCACCGCGAGACGATCCAGTGCTCGTCCACACCGAAACGCTGCGCGAGTTCGGCACTGGTCACCACCCGTTCGGGAACCGACATCCCCCAGCCGGTGACGTCGAAACCGCTCACCACGCGACCCCTCTCCCTCTCCCGCTCCGCCGCCGCGCCCGGACTCAGTTACCGGCGGCCGGCACGAGCGCCAGGATCCGCTCGTGGACCACACGCAGCGTCGTGGTGTCGTCGATGTCCGCGAACAGCGACTCGTCCGCCGGGATGTGCGGGTACTGGTTCTGGAAGCCGTACAGCCACTCCATCAGGTCCAGCGAATCGACGTCCGCGATGTGCTGCAACGCCGCGTCCGCGTCGATCTCCTGGGCACCGGAGACCGCCTGGAGCTGCTGGGCCAGGTCCTCGATCGTGGGGATCTGAGACATCAGTGATCGTTCCTCTCCACGCCCACCACACGGTGGACGCCGTCAACGCATCGAAAGAAGCAGGACAGAAAACACCACCCACACACCACCCCCGGCCCCGACCCGCACCCACACCCCCCACCGCCCACGCCGCCCACGCCGCCCCCGCAACGGACCCCGCTACGAGCCCCGCCCGCACCCGCACCCGGCCCCGGCACTCCTCGCACCCCCGACCCCCGGGAACACACCACACACAACCGACAACACAAAGGGGGGCAGGGCGAACAGGAACACCGACAACAGGCCGGCCGACAGACACGAACACAACACACGGACAAGCGGACGAACGGGCGGGACGGACGGGCGGACGGGCGGGACAGGCGGACGGGCGGGACAGGCGGGCGAACAGGCGGGACGGCCGGGCGGACGGGCAGGCGGAACAGCCGGCACCGACAACACCGGGAACACAACGGCGACAGCGCCCACACCCCCCGCACCAGCGCACAACACGCCGTCCGGGAACCGAAGCACCCCCCGGGGACGGACCCCGGAAGCCGTGCGTCTTGCCGAAACCGCATGAAACCCGCTCCCACGCAACCGGCCCGCAACCCACCCGGCCCCCACTGCCTTGCGCACCGCTTGCGAGACACGCGCTTACCTGACCCACAACACACCGCACCCGCACGCAACCACCCGCCCCCGGGCAGCACCCGGCCACCCGGAACGGCACCCGCCGAACACACCGCAACACACCGAACACGACAGAGCCGCCGACCCCGGGAACCAACCGACCCGGCCAGCAACCCAGTTCGACCGGAAACACCGCACAAGGGCGGCACCCAACCGCCCGAAACGGCACGGCACGGCAGGCGCCGGGGGCGGCTGCCCGGGACGGCCGTCCACCCCGGACGGCGTCAAACCCCGGGAGCCCCCGCCCGGCCCGGCCGGCACACCGCCCACCGGTCGGCACCCAACCACCCGCCCGCGCCGGAAACCGGGTTCAACCGGCACACCGCACCACGGACGGCACCCGGCCGCCCGAACACGACAGAGCCGCCGACCCCGGGAACCAACCGACCCGGCCAGCAACCCAGTTCGACCGGAAGCACCGCACGACGGACGGCACCCGGCCGCCCGGAACGGCAGGCGCCGAGGGCAGCGGCCCGGCCAGGCCGTCCACCCCGGCCGGAGCCGACCGGTCCGCACCCGCGGCCCGGTCCCGGCACAGAACACCGCCCGAGCGGCCGCACCACGACCGCAACAACCGGCCCCACGGCCGCCCGAGCGGCACCGAGAACCACGCACCACGCACCACGCGCGGCACCACGCACCACGCGCGGCGCCGAGAACCACGCACCACGTACCAGGCACCGCGCACCGGCCATCGGGCACCGCAGGCCGGGCCACCCGCCACCGCGCACCGGGCGCCGGCCCCGCCGCCGCCCACCCGTCCGATACCCACCACCGTCAACCGAGGGGCCCCATCCCATGACCACCGTCGAAGCCCGCTCCATCAACCCCGACGTCGAGGCCATCCGCCACCACTACGAGGTCCCCAACGAGCTCTACCGGCTCATCCTGGGCCCCACCATGATGTACTCCGGCGGCTACTGGGAGGACGGCGAGGACCTCGTCGCCGTCCTCGACGAGGCCCAGGAACGCAAGCTCGACGCCTTCACCGACCTCGCCCGCGCCGCCCGCACCGACACCGTCCTGGACATCGGCTGCGGCTGGGGCACCATGCTCAACCGCCTCACCACCGTCCACGGCGTCAAGAAGGCCGTCGGCGTCACCCTCTCCCGCACCCAGGCCGACTTCGTCGACGCCCTCGCCAACCCCGCCATCGAAGCCCGCGTCGAAAGCTGGGAGGACCACCGCCTCGCCGACGGCCAGGCCCCCTACGACGCCGCGTTCTGCATCAACGCACTCGAACACTTCGTGCTCTCCTCCCTCACCCCCAAGGAGCGCACCCAGCGCTACCGCGTCTTCTTCAAGCAGGTCCACTCCCTCCTCAAGCCCGGCGCCCGCTTCGTCCTGCACACCATGACCGTCGAGAACCCCCCGCTGCGCCGCCAGCTCCTGGACGACCTGAAGTTCCTCCAGCGCGAGGAGTTCGAGGGCTGCCACATCCCGCGCCTGCCCGAACTCGCCGCCGGCCTCGACGGCCTCTTCGAGGTCACCGAGATCCGCAACGAACCCGAGTCCTTCGCCCGCGCCTGCCGCGCCTGGCTCCAACTCCTCGCCGCCCGCCGCGACGAAGCCGTCACCATGACCGACGAGACCACCGTCGCCCGCTTCGAGCGCTACCTCGACATCTTCGCCTACACCCTCGAAGACCACATCTTCAACAACTTCCGCGTCACCCTCACCCGCCGCGCCTGACCCCCGGGCCCACCGAGGACACCCGAGAAGAGGACACCGACGCCATGACCACCACCCCCGCCCCCGACCGCACCACCACCAACACCCCCACCGCCACCCCGGCGGCACCCCCCACAACCCCGGCGGCGGGGGTGACCCCCACCCCCGACACCACCACCGGCACGACCCGCGGCACCGGCGCGACCACCACCGCCGACACCGACACCACCATCAGCGCCGGCAGCACCACGGCCACCACCGCGGCCACCACCACCGCGGACACCGACACCACCACCACCGCCGACGCCACCAACACCCGCACCGGCACCGGCACCGGCACGGACACCCGCACGGGCACCACCACCGCGGCCACCGCCCCCGCCGCCCCCGCCGCCGGCGACCTCGCCGTCCGCCACCTCAAAGTCGCGATCATCGGCGCCGGCATCTCCGGCCTCGGCACCGCCATCGCCCTCCTCAAAGCCGGCATCGACGACTTCCTCGTCTTCGAACGCGCCCACGACCTCGGCGGCACCTGGCGCGACAACACCTACCCCGGCTGCGCCTGCGACGTCCAGGCCCACCTCTACTCCTTCTCCTTCGCCCGCAACCCCGAATGGAAATCCACCTTCGCCACCCGCACCGAGGTCCACACCTACCTCAAGAACTGCGCCACCCGCTACGGCGTCGACCCCCACCTGCGCTACGACCACGAACTCCTCGACGCCACCTGGAACGACACCCACCACCACTGGGACATCCGCACCAAACACGGCCACTACACCGCCCAGGTCCTCGTCACCGGCACCGGCTACCTCTCCGACCCCGCCGTCCCCGACCTGCCCGGCCTCGACACCTTCACCGGCACCGTCTTCCACTCCTCCCGCTGGCGCCACGACCACGACCTCACCGGCCGCAACATCGCCGTCATCGGCACCGGCGCCTCCGCCATCCAGTTCGTCCCCGCCATCCAACCCCACGCCGCACACATCGACCTCTACCAGCGCACACCCCCCTGGGTCGCCGCCAAACCCGACAAACCCAACACCCCCCGCCACACCTGGATGCTCCGCCACCTCCCCGGCTACCAACGCTTCC
Organism: Kitasatospora sp. NPDC048715; assembly: GCF_043198905.1. Lineage (NCBI taxonomy): Bacteria > Bacillati > Actinomycetota > Actinomycetes > Kitasatosporales > Streptomycetaceae > Kitasatospora > Kitasatospora sp. NPDC048715. The sequence goes on from NZ_JBICVH010000023.1 coordinate 49,961, forward strand.
GCCGCGCCTTCAACAAACACGGCCGCGAAATCGTCGCGTTCTTCATGTCCCGCCCCTCCCGCACCACCGGCATGAAGAACATGGCCGCAGGCCACCTCAAAAAATCCGTCCCCGACCCCACCCTGCGCGCCCGCCTCACCCCCGACTACACCGTCGGCTGCAAACGCCTCCTCTTCTCCAACACCTGGTACCCCGCCATCCAACAACCCAACGTCGACATCGTCTCCGACACCATCACCCACATCGGCCCCACCCACATCACCACCACCGACGGCACCCGACGCCACATCGACACCATCATCCTCGCCACCGGCTTCACCGCCACCGACCGCCCCATCGCCCACCTCATCCACGGCCGCCACGGACACACCCTCCACGACACCTGGAACACCCACGGCATGACCGCCCACCGCGGCACCACCATCCACGGCTTCCCCAACCTCTTCATGCTCCTGGGCCCCAACACCACCCTCGGCCACTCCTCCCAAACCGTCATGATCGAAGCCCAGATCACCTACATCCTCGCCGCCCTCAAAACCCTCCACACCCACCACCTCACCACCCTCGACGTCCACCCCCACGCCCAAACCACCTACAACACCACCCTCCAGAACCGCCTCAAAAACACCGTCTGGAACACCGGCGGCTGCACCAGCTGGTACACCGACACCCACGGCAACAACCCCAACATCTGGCCCACCTACACCTGGCGCTTCCGCCAACAAACCCGCACCTTCGACCTCACCAACTACCAAACCACCACCCACACCACCCCCTAACACCCCACACACACCAGACCACCCGGCGGCACCCCGCGGCACCCCGCACACGGCACCCCGCACCCGGCCCCCAGCGGCACACCCCCAGCGGCACCCCGCACACGGCGGCACCGGCACCCGGCGGCACCCCGGCCCCCGCACCACCCAGCCACCAGCAACACACCCGACACAGCACCAGCACCAGCACCAGCACGACGGGCAAGACCCGCAGAACCGGCACAACACACAAAGCCAGCACCACAGTTGCACACCACAAAGACACCACCGCACGCAGGACCACCCACACCACGACCCCCAGAACCGGCACAGACCACACCACCCGCCATGCACGCCCGCGGGACCGACCCGACCGACCCGACCGACCCGCACCCGCACCCGCACCCGCACCGGCACCGGCACCGGCGCCGAAACAACAAGCAGGACCAGCAGGTCAGTTACAGGCGGAAGGAACCGCTACAGCACACACGACCGGAACACCCGGCGCAGCACACAGGACCGGCAGACGGGGCCGACAGGCAAAGGAACCGGCCCCCGCACCAACACAACCCGCACGACAGCCAGCGCCCGCAGAACCGGCAGGATCGACGGACCGGGGCAGGACCGGCACCACCCGCACAACCCGCAAGGCCGGGACGGCCAGGAGAAACGGCACGGCGAGAACACCAACCCACCACGCCACCACACCAGTTGGGACCAGCAGCGCCGTCGGGAACAGCAGGCAAAGGACCCGGCCCCCGCACCAGCACCAGCACCAGCACAACAAGCAGGACCAGCACCGCAGTTGCAAAAGGCAGGAACACCACCGCACGCACGAACACAACGGCCGAGGACCAGCAGGACCGGCACCACCGGCACAACCGGCAGGGCAGGCCACGGCCGACAGCACCGGCAGGACAGACGTGCGGCACCACGAGGAACGAAAACCGAACCCGCACCAGCACAACCCGCACGACAAGCAAGAACGGCAAGGCCGGTACAACCGACAGGGCCAGTAACACCGACGCAGCCCCTTCGGCCCCGGCCCGACCCGCAGCACCCACAGAACGCGGCCGGTCCACGCACCAGGCAAGACCCGCGCGGACGGCCCAACCGGCAGGGCAGGCCGATCGAACCGCCAAGCACGGGAACCCGACCCGCACCAGCACCAGCACCAGCACCAGCACCAGCGGCAAGGACCCGGAAGGACCGGAAGAAACGGCGCAGCCGACCCGACGGATGAACCGCACCGAACACGGCCGCTCCACACACCGGGCAAAACCCGCGGCCCCCACCGGCACAACCGGCAAGGACCCCGCGGCCGGCACCGCCGACAGAGCAGACAGGCCGAGCAGGAACAGCACAGCCAGTACTGCCGACAGCCCGCTCAACCCCGGCCGCACCGGCTGGACCGGCTGGACCGGCTGGGTCGACGAGGCGCGAACGACCTGCACGACCGACAGGCCGAGAAGACCGCGATCAGCAGGACCGGCACGGCCGGCCCGACCACCGGACCAGGAACACAAACCCCCGGACCGGCCGGACCGCACCACCGCCACCCACCACACACCACCCGCACCCGCACCCGCACCCGCACCCACCCGGGCCCGACCACCACCCCGAGGAGACCACCGCGCATGAACCGAACCCCCCTGTCCAGGCGCACCCTGCTCACCGGCGCCGCCGCCACCGTCATCGGCTACAACACCACCACCCGCACCTGGGCCACCACCGACACCCCCACCCGCGGCCGCATCACCCCCCTACCCCCCATCCAAGGCACCCTCACCACCAACCCCACCACCCGCAACACCCACGCCCACGACTTCGGCCGCCTCACCACCAACACCCCCTACGCCGTCCTCCACCCCGCCGGCGCCCCCGACATCGCCACCATCATCGACTTCGCCCGCCGCAACAACCTCAAAGTCGCCATGAACGGCCAGAGCGGCACCGGAAACGACCTCGAATCACACTCCAACTACGGCCAGGCCGGCGTCGCCGGCGGCATCAGCATCAACGCCCGCGCCCTCAACCGCATCCACACCATCACCCCCACCAACGCCACCGTCGACACCGGCGTCACCTGGGCCCAACTCACCGAAGCCACCCTCGCCCAAAACCTCACACCCCCCGCCCTCACCGACTACCTCCACCTCTCCATCGGCGGCACCATCAGCATCGGCGGCATCGGCTCCACCGTCCACAAACACGGCCTCCAGGCCGACACCGTCGAAGCCATCGAAATCGTCACCGGCACCGGCCGCATCCTCACCGCCACCCCCACCCGAAACCCCGACCTCTTCCACACCGCCCTCGCCGGCGCCGGCCAAGTCGGCATCATCACCAAAGCCACCCTCAAACTCGTCCCCGCCCCCCAAAACGCCCGCATCCTCACCCTCACCTACACCGACCAACACACCTTCCTCACCGACCAACAAACCATCCTCAACGACGGCCGCTTCCCCTCCCAAACAGGCGAAATCCTCATCCAACCCAACGGACAACCCCCCCACTACAAAATCGAAGCCGTCACCCACTACAACACCACACCCCCCAACCCCACCCCCCTCCTCACCGGACTCAACCCCACCACCACCACCATCACCGACCAGACCTACCGCGAATACACCTACCGCGCCGACACCTTCGCCGACACCATCAAAAACCTCGGCTACTGGAACACCCCCAAACCCTGGCTCTCCCTCTTCCTCCCCGCCACCACCACCCCCACCTTCCTCAACCACACCCTCCCCCAACTCACCCCCGACGACATCGGCCCCGGCCTCCTCCTCTGCTACCCCTTCCACACCAACAAACTCACCCACCCCCTCGCCATCACCCCCAACGAACCCATCACCTACCTCTTCGACCTCCTCGCCTTCCCCAACCCCACCACCACCAACCCCACCACCCACCTCACCCGCAACCGCAACCTCTACAACACCGCCACCCAACTCGGCGCCAAACGCTACCTCGTCGGCGCCATCCCCAACATGACCCCCACCGACTGGCAACACCACTACGGCCCCCACTGGACCACCCTCACCAACGCCAAAAACACCTACGACCCCACCCACACCCTCACCCCCGGCCACAACATCTTCCCCTAACCCCACACCACACCACACACACAACAAGAAAAGGGAATTCGGCGATTCACCGGATTCCTCTGCCGCACCCGTCGAGCGAAAGGACCGATTTCCCGTGCGTGCCATTCACCACACCGACCGGACCATCCTCAACCACCCCGCCCACGCCGTCTGGAACGCTCTCGTCGACGAGCTCAACGGCAGGACGACGTGGTGGCACCCGCACAACACCCACCGACCCGGGTCCACCGGCCCGCAGCAGACCGGCGGCACCACCACGACCACCGTCCACCCGGCGGGTGTCGGGAAGCCCGGTCCCAAGCTGCGGTTCACCTCGACCACCACGCAGGTCGTCCCGGACGCCGAGCTCACCCAGTCCCACACCGGCCACTTCCAGGGCACGACGACCTACCGGCTCACGCCCCACAACAACGGCGCCCAGACGCTGCTGACGATCACCTTCGCCACCGACCCGCACGGCCTGGCCAAGTTCTTCCACAAGCTCACGAACCTCACGACCAAGCACACCACCGCCACCCAGCACGCCCTCAGCAACCTCCGCCGCCACCTCGACAACCAGAAGTAGGAACCGCCACCGGAGAAGGAGGCCCCAGTGACCGTCACCGAAATCCCCGTGCTCCCCGCCCGGCACGCCGTCACCACCACCGACCACACCGCGACGACCGACGACCACGCGCACCTCGCCATCACGGTCCACCAGCCGGGCGAGCCCGATCCGGGCCGGCCGCTGGTGCTGCTGGTCCACGGCTGGGCCGCCTCCCGGACCGTCTGGCACGCCACCGCGCAGCAGCTCGCGGCGGCCGGGCACACGGTGGCCACGTACGACCAGCGCGGTCACGCCTCGTCGACGTCCGGGCGGGAGCCGATCAGCATCGAGCGGTTGGCGCGGGACCTGGACACCGTCGTCGGGACGCTCACCACGCCGGAGCGGCCGGTCGTGGTGGTGGGGCACTCGGGCGGCGGGTACGCGGCGCTGGCCTGGGCGGCGGGACTGCCGGCCGGGAACGGCGGGGCAAGTGTCGGGCGGCTGGCGGGTCTTGTGCTCGTGTCGACGGCCTCGCACGGGCAGATCACGCCGGCGAGCGAGGTCAGGATGATGGGGTCGAAGCTGTTCAGCCGGGCGCTGCGGACGCCGTGGCTGGGCCGTCGGCTGCTCGGTGGGACGCACGGGCCGGCTGCTTCGCTGTCGGCACGGGAGGCCAACCGCCGGTTGTTCGCCGCCACGTCGCCGGCGACCCGGGCCGCGTGCTTCGCGTCGACGCAGGAGATGGACCAGCGCGCGGGTCTGGCCGGGATCACCGCGCCGACCGCGGTCATCACCGGCACCGAGGACAAGATCGTGAAGCCCGAGTTCAGCCGGGAGCTCACGTCGGCGCTGCCGCACGCCGAGCTGCACCGGATTCCCGGCACCGGTCACATGGTGCCGCTGGAGACTCCCCAGCACATCGCGCACCACGTCCACCTGCTGGTCGCGGCCGGCCGCTGACGACCGTGACCACCACCGCCCCGGCCGGCGTCCTGGCCGCGCTGCTCCCGCCCCACGTCCACTGTGCCGAGGCTTTCGGCGTCCCGTCCGAGGGCCGGCTGCTGCCGTCGGAGGCGGCGTACATCCGGGACCGGTCGCCGCGCCGCCGCCGGCAGTTCGCCACCGCCCGGACGCTCGCCCGCCAGGTGCTCGGTGTTCTCGGGCATCCGCCGGTGCCGCTGCTGCCCGGGCCGGGCGGGGCGCCCCGGTGGCCGGCGGGCGTCACGGGCAGCATCACCCACACGGACGGTTACACGGCCTGCGCCGTCGCCGGCACCGGGCGGCTGGCCTCGCTCGGGATCGACGCCGAGCCGGCGCGGCCGCTCCCGCGGGGTGTGCTCCAGCTGGTCAGCAGCGAGGCCGAGCGCAGCGCCCTGGCCGTGCTGCCGGAGGGCCGGGTCCCTTGGGACACGGTGCTGTTCAGCGCCAAGGAGGCCGCCTACAAGGCCGTCCATCCGCTGACGGGCACCTGGGCCCCGCTCGCGGCCATCTCCGTCGCGGTGTACGCCGACGGTACGTTCACGGCCCGGCACCCGCACCACCCGGCCGTCCGCACCGGCACCTGGGGCGTGCACCGCGGCACGGTGGTCACCGCGCTCGCGCTCCCGCCGGCCCGGGCGGCCGCCGCATGAGACGCCCTGCCGTCCGTGGACCGTCCACGCCCCGCCCCTTGTTCGGCACCGGTACGGCGGGTGCCGAACAAGGGGCGGGGCTATGGGGTTTCACTCCGTTCCGGGTGGTGCGCGGGGAAGGGCCGTCTCCCCGGTGTCCGGGCCGGGCCGGGCCGGGCGGCCTCCGGGGAGCCGGCCGCCGGGGGCCGGTCAGGCCGACGTGGTCGGGGCACCGGGGCGGTCGTCCTGGCGCGCGACGGCCACCGACCACTGCGGAAAGTGCGCCACGGGAATCGCGGAGGATCCGGCGGAGTCGGGGCGGAACGACGCCGCGGGGAGGAACACGACGCGGCAGCGTCGGCACAGCCAGGTCGCCCGCCGCACCCGGTGGAGCTGCTGCCACTGCTCGTAGGTCCGCGGCCACTGGTCCGCCGTGCCGCTCCGGCGGGAGGTGGCCGCGGCGGGTCACGGTGCCAGGGCGCCTCCGGGGGCGAGGGCGAGCTCGGTGAAGCGCTCCGCGATGAGACGGTGGGCCTCCGGGGAGGGGTGGAGGCCGTCGGGGAGCGGGTGGGCGTCGTGGTCGGGCTCGCCGTAGAGGGCCAGGCCGTCCAGGTGGTGCAGGTGCTGGTCGCCGTCGGCCCGGCGTTCGGCGACGATGCGGGCCAGTTCGGCGCGGATGACGGTGAGGGTGAGCCGGCCGGCGGCCACGTCGGCGGGGTCGCCGGTGGCGCGGAAGCGCAGGGTGCCGCTGCTGAAGTCGGGGGCGAGCGGGCCCGGCACGGTTTCGTGGAGCGGACAGAGCAGCGGGGAGACGATCAGCACCGGTGTGGTCGGGTGGCCGTCCCGGACGGTGTCCAGGAAGCCGTGGACGGCCGGGGTGAAGGCGCGCAGCCGCATCAGGTCGGTGTTCACCAGGTTGATGCCGAGCTTGAGGCTGATCAGGTCCGCGGGGGTGTCGCGGATGGCGCGCGCGGTGAAGGGGTCGAGCAGGGCGCCGCCGCCGAAGCCGAGGTTGGTCAGGTCCAGGCCGGCGCCGTTGGCCACCAGGGCGGGCCAAGTACCGGTGGGGTGGGCGGCGTTGGAGCCGTGGCTGATCGAACTGCCGTGGTGCAGCCAGTGCTTGCGGGTGCCGGTGGGGATCGGCTCGATCGGGGCGTCGGTGTCGAGGGCGATCAGTTCGGTGGTCTCGGTGTGCGGGAGCCAGATCTCGACGGTCTTGTCGCGGTCCGGCAGGCCGGTGAACCGGGCGCTGCCGGACGGTCCTTCGGTCAGTTCGAAGCGGCCGGTGGCGAGGTCGACGGTGCGCAGGTTGCCGCCGGGGACGGTGCTCTGCGCGGTGAGTCGGCCGTCCACCAGGAGGTCGTGGACGCCGTCCGGGACGTTCGGGACGCCCGGGTAGGCGCGCTTGGTGGGGACGGCGTGCAGCGTGACGGTGGTGGCGCGGGTGCGGAAGGCGAGCCGGACGCCGGAGGGCTGGGACTCGGCCATCGCGAGCTGTTCGTCGGGGATCCGCCGGCGGGCGGCGGCGGGCAGGCGGTGCGGCAGCAGGCCGCGGGCGGTGTGTTCGAGGTCGAGGTGGCCGTGGAGGAGGGCCTCGGTGACGGGGGTGGTGATCGTCGTCATGGTGCTGCTCTTCGGTTCGTCGGGGCGTGCGGAGGGGGTGGATCAACCGCTCGTGCGGGGCCCGCCGGCGCGCAGCAGGGCGTCGAGGGAGTCGATGATCCAGTCCCAGGACTGTTGCGGGTCGACGGCGGTGTGGCTGAACCCGCCGGCCGCCTCCAGGCTGATGTAGCCGTGGAAGACGCTGCCGAGCATGCGCACCGCGTGGGTCTGCTCGGGCTCGCCCAGGTCGTAGCCGCGCAGGATCGCCCTGGTCATCTGGGCGTGCCGGACGCCCGCGCTGGCGGCGGCCGTCGCGGCGTCCAGGCGCAGCCGGGTGGCGTCGTAGCGGCCGGGGTGGCGGGCCGCGTAGTCGCGGTAGGCGTCCGCGAAGGCGGCGAGGGCGTCGCGGCCCGCCCGTCCGGCGAGGGCGTCGGCGACGAGGTCGGCGAGTTCCTCCAGGGCGTACAGGGCGATCCGGGTCTTGAGGTCGTGGGAGCTCTTGACGTGGGAGTAGAGGCTGGCCGTCTGGACGCCGAAGCCGCGGGCGACCGCGGCGACGGTCACCTGGTCGAAGCCGACCTGGTCGGCGAGTTCGGCGCCCGCGACGACCAGGCGTTCGACGGTCAGCCCTGCCCTTGCCATGTGGCGTTCTCCCGTACGGTCGCGTCGGCTGTCTACGGACAGTATGGGATTGCCTAAATGGATTAGGCAAATGGAAATACCCCGCTCAGCCCGCTCAGCCCGCTCAGCCCGCTCAGCCCGCTCAGCCCGCTCAGCCCGCCAGGATCACCGTCTCCGCCGGCCCCGAGAAGCCCGCCTGCTGCGACGGGGTGCCCGTGGCCGCCGTCCGGCGGTGCTCCTGCGGGCTGACGCCGCGCACCCGCTTGAAGGCCGCCGAGAGGGCGAAGGCATTGCTGTAGCCGACCTTGCGGGCCGCGAAGGCGACGGTGCACTCGGGCTCGCGCAGCAGGTCCGCGGCGACCGCCAGGCGCCAGCCCGCCAGGTACGCCATCGGGGGCTCCCCGACCAGGGCGGTGAAGCGGCGGGCCAGACCGGCCCGGGAGACCCCGACCCGCTGGGCCAGTTCGGCGACCGTCCAGGCGGTGGCCGGGTCGTCGTGCATCATCCGCAGCACCGGGCCGACCACTTGGTCGTGCTGGGCGCGGTACCAGGCGGGGGCGCCGGAGTCGGGGGCGGCCAGCCAGGCGCGCAGCACGGAGACCACCAGGAGGTCCAGGATGCGGTCCAGGACGAGTTCCTGGCCGGGCTCGTTGCGCCCTATCTCGGCGGCCAGCAGGTGCACCAGGGTGTCGTCGGCACCGGTGCCTGCCGGGCGGACCAGCAGTGCGGGCAGGCAGCCGAGCAGCCGCTGGCCGATCTCGTGCTCGGCCTGGTAGGTGCCGGACAGCACCACCGAGGAGGCCCGGTCGCCCTCCCGGCCCTGGCCCCAGGTCCGGACGCCGAGCGACATCACCTCGGAGACGTCCACCCCGCCCTTGGTGCAGACCTGGCCCGGGCCGACGATCACGTCCACCGGGGTGTCGGGGTCGTCCGCCACGGTGTACGGCTCCGGGCCGCGCACGATCGCCACGTCACCCGGGTGCAGCAGCAGCGGGGTGCCGCGCTCGGGCAGGATCCAGGCGTCGCCGCGGACCATCGTCACCACCGAGAGCGGGGCCCGGTCCTCGATCCGCAGCGACCACGGCGGGGTGAGGATGGAGCGCAGCAGGAACGCGCCACGGGCCTTGGGGCCGTCGAGGAGTCCCGTCAGAGTGTCCATGAAGCCAAGTGTAGACGGCGGGACATCATTTGACGCTTCGTCATTTGAGAGACTCTTGAGTGATCGAGGTGGCTCGCACCGCCCGGATGCCGGATGATCTGCGCACGGGGGTACGGACCGAAACACGGCGACCGCGGTACGGCGACACCGGCTGCGAGAAGTGAGGGGCTCACGACGATGGAAACGGCACGCACACTCGTCCTGGTGGCGGCCACGGTCACCTGTGGACTGACCGCGGGACTGTTCTACGGCTACTCGTGCTCGGTCATGCCGGCACTCGCGCGGGTCGACGACCGCACCTTCATCGAGGTCATGCAGCGCGTCAACAAGGCGATCCTGAACGGCTGGTTCGTCCTCGGCTTCGTCGGCGCCCTGCTCGCCACCGCGGCGGCGGTCGCCCTGCACCTGCCCTCGGACGGGCACGACGTCCTGCCCGCGACCATCGCCGCGCTGGTGCTGTACGTCGCGATGATCGGGGTCACCCGCTCGGTCAACATCCCGCTGAACGACGAGCTCGAAGCCGCCGGGTCGGCCCAGCGGATCGCCGACCCGGCCGCGGTGCGCAGCCGCTTCGAGGCGCGCTGGGTGCGCTTCAACGTGCTGCGCACCCTGCTGTCGACCGGCGCCCTGGCCTGCCTCGCCTGGGCGCTCGTCCTCAACGGGCAGAGCTGACCGGGCCCGGACCCGCTCGACGGGCGGGCCCGGCCGCGCCGCCCGCCGCCGCCACCCTCTGCCGCTGACCGGACTCAGCCGCAGAGGGTGGCGAAGCCGTACCCGCGCGCCTTGAGCGTCGAGATGATCCCCGGCAGCGCGGCCACCGTCTGGCTGCGGTCGCCGCCGCCGTCGTGCAGCAGGATCACCGAACCGGGACGGACGTTGTTCAGCACCCGCGACCTGATCGCGGCCGCGCCGGGGCGGGACCAGTCCGCCGGGTCCACCGACCAGAGCACGATCTGCTTGCCGAGTGCCGCGGCCTTCGAACGCACCGTGCCGTTGACGGCGCCGTACGGCGGGCGCAGGCAGCTCGGGGTACGGCCGGTCTGCGCGCGGATGACCTTGTCGGTGTCGGCCACCTGCGCGTTGAGCGCGGCCGCGGAGAGCCTGCTCAGGTCCGGGTGGGACCAGGAGTGGTTCTGCACGCTGTGGCCCTGCCTGGCGACCTGCGCGGTCACCGCGGGGTGGGCGGAGACGTTCTGCCCGATCTCGAAGAAGGTCGCGCGCACCCCGTACCGGCCCAGCGTCGCCAGGACCTTGGACGTGTAGGCGGGGCTGGGGCCGTCGTCGAAGGTCAGGTAGACCACCTTGCCGCCCTTGGCGCCGGCCGCCTGCGCCTCGGCGGCCGGCAGGGTGACCGCCGCTCCCGCCGCCAGGGCGACGACCAGTGCGCCGATCACGGTCCGGAACCTGCCAACTGCCCTGCGCCTGACGGGTGGTACGGACATGCCTGCCCCCTGCGGTCGGAACTCCCGTGCACCGGCCAGTCTGCGCCCGCGGGCTCGTCCGCCGCGACCCTTCGTCGGTCGCGAGCGAACGGAATCGGCCAGTCGGGCGCCGGGTGGCGGCTGCCGGGCGACAGTTGCCCGTCGGCAGGCCGAAGGCCCCCGACGGGATCCGTCGGGGGCCGTCGGGGGCCCTGTGTGGGGCCGGCGTTCAGCGCCCGGCGCGGCCGTGCAGCACCAGGGAGCGGGTCAGGGCGAGCAGGCCGCCGGCGCAGAGCGCGGTGCGGAGCATGTTGACCGGGACCCAGGTGTCCGCGAACTTGGCCCGCACGGCGGCGAGGTCGTGGATCTGCGCCGCGTCGCCGGCCGCCGCCAGCTCGTTGTTGAGCGGGATGTTGACGCCCATGGTGACGATCAGCGCCACCACGTACAGCAGCGTCGCGGCCGCCGCCCAGAGCGCCGCCTGCCGCCGGCCGGCCTTGTGCTGGAGCCAGGCGGCGATGCCGGTGGCGAGGAAGGCGCCGATGAAGACCAGGCCGAACAGCCCGTTCCCGTCGATCGACTTGTTGATGTGCTGCATCGCCGTCACGTAGGTGCCGTCGTCGCCCTCCGCGAGGCCCGGCATCACCGAGACGTCGAAGGCGAAGAACAGTCCGGCCATCAGACCCATCGCGATGGTGGCGCCCACCAGGAGCGGGCCGGCGGCCTTGCTCCGGGTGCCGGGCACGGCCGGGGCCGTGCCGCCCGGCGCGAGGCCGGTGAAGGACTGTGCGGCGGTGTAGGAAGCAGGGGTCGCGGTCTGGTTCGAGCGCATGGGTATTCCTTCGGTCTCCCCGGTCCCCGCCCGGTGCGGGGACTCTCCCGGTGTCCGGGCCGCCGGCCTCCTCACCGCTCCCGGCCGCGGCCGGGTGCTGGTCAGGGGGTCGGTGCCGCCCGGCACCGACGATCTACTGAACTGCCGTACGGACGGCAGGTGTTGCCCTTCCGGATGGTCACGCGTTCCACACGCCGGAGGCGGCGGCCTCGCGGGCGTAGTCGGCGAAGTCCCGCGGCTCACGCCCCAGCGCCCGCCGCACACCGTCGCCCAGCGAGGCGTTGCGGCCGTCCAGGATCACCGAGAACAGCTCCGCGAAGTCCGCCGGCAGCCCCGCCGCCTCCAGCACCCCCCGGTACTCCTCCTCCGAAACCGCCTCGAACCGCACCTCACGCCCCGTCGCCCCCGACAACTCCACCGCCACGTCCGCGAACGACAGCAGCCGCGGCCCCGTCAACTCGTACACCTCCCCCGCGTGCCCCGCCTCCGTCAACGCCGCCACCGCCACGTCCGCGATGTCCTCCACGTCCACGAACGGCTCCACCGCCCCACCCACCGGCAACGCCAACTCCCCCGCCAGCACCGGCTCCAGGAAGAACGACTCACTGAAGTTCTGGTTGAACCACGCACACCGCACCACCGTCCACGCGGCCCCCGACTCCATCACCGCCTTCTCCCCCGCCTCCGCGGCCTCCTCACCACGCCCCGACAACAGCACCAACCGACCCACCCCGCGCTCCGCCGCCAGCCGCGAGAACGCCCCCACCGCCTCCACCGCACCCGGGAACGCCAGATCCGGGTAGTACGTCAGATACGCCGCACTCACCCCCTCCAACGCCCCCTCCCACGTCCCCTCGTCGTGCCAGTCGAACGGCACCGCACCCGAACGCGACCCCACCCGCACCCCGAAACCCCGCGCCGCCAACCGGTCCGCCACCCGACGACCCGTCTTCCCCGTCCCACCGACCACCAGCACCACACCGGACTCGACCGCGAGATCCACCACACCAGCCATCACAATCACCCTCACTCGGAGTATGAGCCTGTTCGGATCGTCGGACCGGCCGGGTTCCGTGAACCCCGCGCGTCCGTCCTCGTGTCCACCAGTCAAGGCCACTCCGGGCCGGCGAACCATAGCCTCCGCACTCAGCTCCATGCGCCAGCGTCTACGCCCCCGCGCGCGCCCTCCGCCCTCCACCAGAACACACCGGGGCCGCCCCGGACCACCCGTCTCGACCTGGCCTCCAGCGGCCCTTGAGCACCCGGCCGAGCCGCGGAACGGCCGGGCGGCGAAACGGTGCGGCGGGCGGCGGTGCGGGGCGCTGTGCTCCCGGCGACGACCATTCACGCTGTTCACGGAATGGGGGTACGGCGGGGCGTGCCCGGCCTGGGCGGGGGGCTCGTCAGCGGAAGGCGGCGACGTTCTCGGCGACCCAGTGGTGGAACGGCCTGGCGGGGGATCCGGTGACCCGCTCGACGGTGTCGCGGACCTCCAGCAGGCCGTCGTTGACGTCCCCGCCCGTCAGGTCGAGCACCGCGTCCGCCGCCTCGGCTCCCAGGGCCTCGGCCAGCTCCCGCCGGGCCTCCTCCCGGCCGATCACCGCGAGGGGCACCGTCCGCCCGAGGGCCGCCGCGATGGCCGCCACCTGCTGGCGGGCCGTCACCCGCTCCGGCCCGGTCAGCGCGTACACCCGTCCCCGGTGGCCGGGCCCGGTCAGCGCCACCCGCGCCACCGCCGCGATGTCCGCGGGGTGGATCGTGGGCAGTCCGGTGTCCGCGTACGGCACGCGGACCGTCCCCCGCTCGCGGATCGCCGGCGCCCACCACAGGGCGTTGGAGGCGAACTGGGTCGGCCGCAGGACCGTCCACGCCATGCCGCTGTCCATGACCAGCCGCTCGACGTCCGCGTTCTCCCGGGCGGGGCCCAGGTGCGGATGCGTCTCGACGGTGACGGACGACACCAGCACCACGTGCTCGACGCCGGCGCGGCGGGCGGCGTCGAGGATCCCGGCATCGGAGCCGATCCGCGACACCAGGAACAGCGAGCGCACCCCGTCGAGGGCGGGCGCCAGGGAGGCCGGGTCGGCGAGGTCGCCCTCGCGCACCTCCACGCCCTCGGGGAACCGGGCCCGGGCGCCGTCCCGGGTGAGGCCCCGCAGGGGGCCGGCCCCGCGGGCCCGCAGCTCCTCCAGCAGGGAACGTCCGATGTTGCCGGTGGCCCCGGTCACGAGAATCATGCGCTCTCTCCTGTCGCCCGACGATCGATCGGGTGAAGGCTGGAAACTCAAGCCGACTTGAAGTCAAGGAGGCCGCCGACGGCAGCGCCGGACCCGCCCTCCACCGGCCGTGCGACCATCGGGCGGGCAAGCGGCCACGACAGGACGGAAGAGGGAACCCCGGTGACCGAGACAGCAGCGGCCGGTGCGGAAGGCTTCGAGCCGGACGAGCACGTGCGGTTCGCACGGTACCGCCGGGCCTTCGCGGACGTGGCTCCCGAGGACGCGGCAGCCCTCGCGGCCCGGGTGCTCACCGACCCCGAGCGCCCGATGGCGAGCTGCGCGGTCTGCGAGTACCTGGACCGGCGCGCGGCGGAACTGCTGACGGAGCCGGGCTTCCCGGCCTGGCGGCGGGAGCTGGCGGGCGCAGTGGCGGCCGACGCGTTCGCCGCCCGGCGCCTGCGGGACTGGGCGCTGCTGCGGGCGACGGTCCTGGACGAGCCGTGGGAGGAGGAGCAGCTGCTCGCGGCGGAGAACTGGCTCCAGGGACGCCTCGCCGAGGAGTCGACCGACCGGGCCGCGCTGGGCCTGCTCGCCGAGAACGGCCGCACCCGGCGCACCCGCAACATCGCCAACTCCCGCCTGCGGCAACTCCGGTAGCGGGCGGAGGGGGCCGGGCGGACATGATGTGCCGGTGTCCGTCGACGCCGTCATGGCCGTCGGTCTCGACGCGTGGGCGGCGGTGCGGTGGCCCGCGGTGTCCTTTCCGTGGGTGCCGCGGGAGGGGGTCGAGTGGCTGCTGGAGCAGCCCGGTCGCGGGGGGGGGGGGGCCCCCCCCCCCCCCCCCCCGGGGGGCGCCGGGCCCTGGCGCCCCGACGCGCCGCCCCGGCCGGCCCGGGGGGGGGGGGCGGGGGGGCGGCCCGGGGTGCGCCCCGGGGTTGCCGG
>NZ_JBICVH010000023.1:64770-177951 GCF_043198905.1 Kitasatospora sp. NPDC048715
GGCGGGGGGGGGGGGCGCGGGGGCGCGGGCGGCGGGGCGGGGCCGCGGGCCCCCCCCCCCCCCCCCCCCGCGACCGGGGGGTCAGCGGACCATGGCCGCCAGGACGCTGCGCCAGTCCTCGCCGGGCTCGGGGGCGAGCGGGCCGGCCAGGGTGTCCGCCCGGTAGTGCCAGGGGCGGCGGAGTTCCCCGTCGGCGTCGGGGGTGGCGACGATCGGGCTGTCGGAGCCGAGCAGGCGGACCAGTTCGGCGGTGAAGTCCGCCCAGGAGAGGTGCCCGCTCACCGCGTTGACGACCCGGCCGGCGGCGGGGTGGTCCGGGGCGAGGCAGGCACCGAGGGCGCGGGCCAGGGCGGCGGAGTGCACCCAGGAGGCTCCGTGCCACTCCTCGGCGTCCGGCAGGCCGATCGACCGGCCGGCCAGCGCGGCCTGGTAGAGGGGGCCGGTGGCGCCCCAGCGGAGCTGGTCGCGCAGGCGGTGGTGCGGGCCCCAGACGATCGGGGAGCGGACGGCCACGGCCTGGCCCCGGCCGGCCGCGGCGGCCTCGAAGAGGATCCGCTCGCAGTCCAGCTTGGCCTGCCCGTACGGGGTGACGGGTGCGCTGCTGGGGGCGCCCTCGGCGACCTCTGTGCCGGCCGGGCGGCCGTACGCGTCGATGCTGCTGACGAAGACGAACGGGCCGCCCCGCCAGCCGTCGACCAGGGCGCGCATGGCGGCGAGGTCGGTGGCGTGGTCGGTGAAGGTGCAGGCGGAGTGGATGACGGCGTCGACGCCGTCGACGGCCCGGCGCAGGCTGTCGAGGTCGCCGAGGTCGCCCTCCGCCACCTCGGCGCCGTTCAGCGCGGGCAGGTGCGCGGACTCCGGCCGGACCAGGACCCGGACCGGCCGGCCCTGGGCCATCAGCTCCTGGAGCACGGCCGCGCCGACCCCGCCGGTGGCGCCGGTGAGCAGGACGGTGCCGGTGCGGGCGCCGGTGGTCCGCGAGCGGGCACCGGCCTGGGCGAGGGCCGCGCGGCGCTCGTCCGTGCGGGTGGCGAGCAGGGCGGCGAGGGCGCGCGGGGTGCGCTGCTCCAGGATGTCGAGGCCGGTGAGCGGCAGCCCGGTGCGGGTGCGCAGGCGTTCGGCGAGCTGGACGGCGACCAGGGAGTGGCCGCCGAGCGCGAAGAAGTCGCCGTCGGCGGGCGGGGTCGTGCCGAGGAGTTCGCCGAAGGCCTGCCGTACGACGTCCAGCGGGCCTGCCTCCAACGGGCCCTCCGCCGCCGCGGTGGCGCCGGGCAAAGCGGTGGCGCCGGGCAAAGCGGTGGCGCCGGGCAGCACGGTGGCGCCGGGCAGCCGGTCGCGGTCGGGGGTGCCGTCGGCGTGGCGGGGCAGCCGGTCCACGAGGGTGACCGCGAGCGGCAGTTCGGCGGCCGGCAGGCGCCCGCGCAGGGCGGCCCGCAGGGCGCTGCCGCTCGGCGCGACCGGCCCGCGGACCACCGCGTAGGCGAGCGGCGGGCCGTCCGGGTTCTCGACCACGGCCGCCTCGACCACCGCCGGATCGGCCGACAGGGCTTCCACGACCGGGTGTTCGGCGGCCGTCAACCGCTCTCCGGGCAGTTCGGACAGCCGCCGTTCCGGGTCGGCGGCCACGGCGGTGAGCAGTTCGGCGAAGGCGCCGACCAGCCGGGCGGCGGTGCCCGGGTCCAGCGCGTCCCGGTCGTGCTGCAGCAGGCAGCGCGGCTCCGGGCCGTCCTCCAGCAGCAGGGTGAGGCCGAACTTGGCCAGCCCCAGGTCGAGTTCCACGTTCTCGGTGTGGAGGCCCGGCAGCGCCAGCGGGTCGACGGTCTGGACGAGGTCGCAGCTGACCGAGAGCAGTGGGGTGCCGTCCGCGCCGCGCGCGGCCGCGCCGAGCCGCTCGACCACCAGGTCGAGGGGCACCTCGTGGTGCTGCTGGGCGTCGAGCAGGGCGGTGCGGACCAGAGCGAGCAGCTCGGTGAACGACGGGTCCCCGGACGGATTCGCGCGCACGGCGAGGGTGTTGACCGCGAGCCCGACGGTCCGGCGGAACTCGGGCCGCGCCCCGTGGCCACTGGCGCAGCCGAGGACGAGGTCGTCCTGCCCGGAGGCGATGCCCAGCGCGGCGAACGCGGCGGCCAGCACGACGGTGTACAGCGTGGCGCCGTGCCGCGCGCCGACGAGGCGCAGCTGTTCCACCACGGCGGACTCCAGCGGGGCGGCGTGCAGCGCGGCGCGGCGCTCCCGGGCGCCGGGCGGGACGGGCCGCAGCAGGGGCAGCGGCCGGGCGCCGGCCAGCCCGGCCGCGAGGACGCCGGCGGTGGCCGTCAGCTCGGCGTCGCGGGCGCGTTCCTGGCGGGCGTAGTCGGCGTACGAGGGGGCCGGCGGCGGGAGCCGGTTCGGCTCGCCGTCGCGCGCGGCGCGGTACAGCTCGGCGAGGTCCGCGGCGAGGAGGCGCAACGTGCCGCCGTCCACCGCGATGTGATGGATGGTCAGCAGCAGCGTGTGGTCGTCGGGGCCGTGCCGCAGGAGCAGGGCCCGCAGCACCGGGCCGGTGGCGAGGTCGAACGGCCGGGCGGCCTCGGCGGCGAGCTGCTCCGGGCCGGTGGCGTCCAGGACCGGCAGCGGCACCGGGACGACCGGGTCGATCTGCTGGTACGGCTCGTCGCCCCGGCGCGGGTAGCGGGTGCGCAGGACGGCGTGCCGCTCGGTCAGGCCGGTGATCGCGGTGGCGAGGGCCGCCCGGTCGAGCGGGCCGCGCAGCCGGGTGGCGACCGGCACGTTGTAGAGGGCGCCGCCCTGGCCGAGGTGGTCCATCAGCCACATCCGCTGCTGGGCGTGCGAGAGCGGGGCGGGGCCGGTCTGCGGTGCGGAGGCGACGGAGGCGGCGGAACCGGCGGGGGTGGCGGCGCGCCGGTTGCGGGCGCGGCGCAGCAGGTCGCTCTGGTCGACGGTGGTCATCGGTCGGCTCCGGGGGTGTCGTCGGCGGCCCGCAGGGCGCGCTCCAGCAGCTCGGCCTGGGCGGCGACGGTCGGGTGGCCGAGGAAGTCGGCGAGCGACAGCTCGACCCCGAGGTCCTCGCGCAGGTCGTCCACCACCCACATGGCGAGCAGCGAGTGCCCGCCCTCGGCGAGGAAGTCGGCGGACGGGTCGGTGATCGGGCGTTCCAGGGCGCGGCTCCACGCCTCGGCGACGACCTGTTCGATCGGGCCGAGTTCGGCGGCGGCGGACGGCTGTGCCCCGTCCGGTTCGTCGGCGGCCAGCGCCCGCCGGTCCACCTTTCCGCTGCCGGTCAGCGGCAGCGCGGCGAGCACCGTCCAGGCGGTGGGCACCAGGTGGGCGGGCAGCCGCTCGGCCAGAGCGGCCCGCAGCGCCTCGACGGCCGGGCGGGAGCCCTCGGCGAGGACCAGGCAGGCGGTGAGCGCGGCGTCGACCTGTCCGGCGCGGCGGACCACGACCGCCGCCTCGGCGACCTCGGGCAGCTGGAGCAGCGCGTGCTCGACCTCGCCGGGTTCGATCCGGAAGCCGCGCACCTTGACCTGGTCGTCGGTGCGCCCGTGGTACTCCAGGGAGCCGTCCGGCCGTTCGGCGACCCGGTCGCCGCTGCGGTAGGCGCGTCCGATGCCGGGCAGTTCGCGGAAGCGCTCGGCGGTCAGCTCCGGCCGGTCGAGGTAGCCGAGGGCCAGCCGGTCTCCGGCGATCCACAGTTCGCCGACGCCGCCCGGCGCCACCGGCGCGAGCCGCTCGTCCAGGACGTACGCCCGGGTGCCGCCGAAGGCCCGGCCGATCGGGACGGATCCGGCGCAGTCGGCCCGGGTGACCCGGTGCAGGGTGGTGAAGGTGGTGGCCTCGGTCGGCCCGTACGCGTTGATCAGTTCGAGCCACGGGAAGGCCTGCAGCACGGCGCCCCCGTACTCGGAGGAGAGTGCCTCGCCGCCGACGACCAGGGTGCGCAGCACGCCGAAGACCCGGGACCGCCGGGCGGCCAGGTGGTGGAAGAGCGCGGTGGTGAGGAAGACGGTGGTGACGCCGAAGCTCTCGACGTCGCGGACCAGGTCCTCGGCGCTGGGCCGCTCGCTCGGGGAGACGGCCACGGCGGCGCCCCGGGCGAGCGGCGCCCACAGTTCGAAGGTGGTGGCGTCGAAGGAGACGGTGGAGTGGAAGAGCACCCGGTCGCGGGGGCCGAGGCCGATCGAGTCCTCGGCGGTGGCCAGGTCGGCGACGGCGCTGTGCGGGACCAGGACGCCCTTGGGGCGGCCGGTGGAGCCGGAGGTGTAGTAGAGCAGCGCGGGCGCGGCCGGGTCGGCGGCATCGGGCGCCGTGCCGTCGGCGGCCTCGGTGCCGCGCTCGGTCAGCACCAGGGTGCGGTCCTCGGGGAGCCCGGCCTCGGCGAGCAGTCCCTTGTCGCCGAGGACGAGCCGGACGTCCGCGTCGGCGATCATTTCGGCGATCCGCGGGCGCGGGTAGGCCGGGTCGAGCGGGACGACCAGTGCGCCGGCCCGCCAGACGGCGAGCTGGGCGACGACGAATCGGGTCGAGCGGGCGCACAGCAGGGCGACGGCGCTGCCGGGGCCGATCCCCCGATCGGCCAGGACGGCGGCCAACCGGCCTGCGGCGTCGACGAGTTCGCGGTAGGTCAGGACGGTGGAGCCGTCGGTCACGGCGAGCGCGTCGGGACGCTGCTCGGCCTGCCGGGCGACCAGGGCGGGCAGGGCTTCGGCGGTCCGGTCGAGCGGAGCCGCGGGGTGCGCGGAGGTCGCTGAGGTCGCGGAGGTCGCGGGGTGCGCGCGGTGCTCGGTGGTGCTGGTGGTCATGGGTGGTTCCCTTCCGGGCGCCCCGGCCGGGTGGGCCGGGGCGCCCCGCTGAGGAGGTTCGGGCGGGGTCAGGCGGTCGCGGCCAGATCGGCCACCCGCTCCTCGACCAGCCGGGCGACGGCCCGCAGGTCGGGCTGGCGCAGCACCAGGGGGGCGCGCAGCCGTACGCCGTACTCGTTCTCCAGGGCCTCCAGCAGTCTTGCCGCGGCGAGCGAATTGCCGCCCGACGCGAGGAAGTTGTCCTCGGGCCCGAGGTCGGCACGGCCGATCAGCCCGCGGCAGAGCTTCAGTACGGTGCGCTCGACCGGGGTGCCGGCCTCGTCCGCCGGGGCCTCCTCGTCCGGGGCCGGCGCGTCGGCCAGCAGGGCCGGGCGGTCCACCTTGCCGTTGGCGTCCAGCGGGAAGCGCTCCACCAGCCGGACAGCGGAGGGCACGGCCTGCTCGGGCAGCCACGGGCGGACGGCGTCGAGCAGCGCCGCGGGGTCGGCGCCGTCCTCGGCCTGGACGAAGGCGAGCAGCCGGACGCCGCCGGTCGGCGCCTGCTCGGCGGCGACCACCGCCCGGCGCACCTTCGGATCGCGCTCGAAGGCGGCCTCGACCTCGGCGGGTTCGATCCGCACACCGCTGACCTTGACCTGGTCGTCGAGGCGGCCGTGGAACTCCAGCACGCCGTCCGGGCGCATGACCACCCGGTCGCCGGTGCGGTAGACCCGGTCCGTGCCGACCACGCCGGCGGGCGCGCCGACGAAACGGCGGGCGGTCAGCTCGGGGTCGAGGTACCCGGCGGCCAGGCCTCGGCCGCCGATCCGCAGCTCGCCGGCCGTGCCGCGCGGCACCGGGCGGCCGTCCTCGTCGGTGACCAGGAGGACGGCGCCGTCGATCGGCAGGCCGATCGGCGGGGCGCCGGCACCGTGGTCGCCGCCGGGGGCCATGGTGTGCACGGTGGTGGTGACGGTGGCCTCGGCGGGGCCGTACGCGTTGTGGACGGTCGCGGTGACGTCGGGCCCGGGGGCGCGGCGCAGCCGGTCGCCGCCGATCACCAGGTGGCGCAGCGGCGACTCGGCGGGCCAGGGCCGGCCGAGGAGGGGCTCGGCCAGCGGGGTGGGCAGGATGGACACGGTGACGCCGGCCTCGCGCCACCAGTCGGTGAGCGCGCCGGTGTCCCAGCGGACCGCCTCGGGGGCGACCACCAGGGCCGCGCCGGAGGTGAGGCCGGCCCACAGCTCCTGCATGTGCGGGTCGAAGGCGACGCCGATCAGCAGGCTGTGCCGCTCCCCGGGGCCGAGGCCGGTCAGTCCGCGGTACCACTGCAGCAGCGCGCCGAGCGCGGGCTCGGTGACGGCGACGGCCTTCGGGGTGCCGGTGGAGCCTGAGGTGAGCACCGCGTAGTGGGTGCCGGCCGGGACGCGCACCTGCTCGCCCGGGTTCAGGGCGGCCACCACGCCGGCGGTGGGCAGGTCCAGCGGCAGCCGCTCGCCGCCGGGCGGCAGCAGGTCCGGCTCGCCGACCAGGCAGGCCGGGCGCAGCTGCTCGGCGACGGCGCGCAGCCGGTGCTCGCCGGGGCGCGGGCCGAGCGGCAGGTGGACGGCGCCGAGCTTGGCGGCGGCCAGGGTGACGGCGACCAGCGAGACCGAGTGGGCGAGGCAGACGCCGAGCAGGTCGCCCGGGCCGACCTTGCCGCGCAGGGCCTCGGCCACGGTGTCGGCGAGGCGGTCGAGTTCGGCGTAGCTGTAGACCTGCTCGCCGTCGATCAGGGCGGGGGCGTCGGGGGTGCGGTGCGCCCAGGTGGTGAAGAGGTCGAGCACCGCGCCGTCCTGGTGCGGACGGCCGTAACCGATGCTCGGGGCGTCGGTGTTCGGGGTCCCGGTGTTCGGAGTCCCGGTGTTCGGAGTCCCGGTGTTCGGAGTCCCGGTGTTCGCGGCGTCGACGCTCGGGGCGTCCGCGTTCGGGACCTTCGTGTCAAGGTGTTCCATCATCATCTCCAGGAGGTCGCGTGCGAAGGTGACGCTTCGTCAGTTCAGGCCCATGGAACGGGCGATGATCACCTTCTGGACCTCCGAGGTCCCCTCGATGATCGTGGTCATCCGGACGTAGCGGTACAGGAACTCCAGCGGGTGCCCGCGCACCCAGCCGGTGGCCCCGTGCACCTGGAGCGAGCGGTCCACCGCGCGTACGGCGGTCTCGGAGGCGGTGAGCTTGGCGAGCGCCGCGTTCTCGGGGGACTCGGTGCCCTCGTCGACCAGCCGGGCGCAGGCGAGGGTGAGCAGCTTGGAGGCCTCGACCTCGGCCCGGGTGGCGACCAGGTGCTCCTGGATGTGCTGGTACTCGCCGATCACCCGGCCGAAGGCCCGCCGGTCCTTGGCGTACTCGACGCCGATCCGCAACGCGTGCTCGGCGATGCCGTTGCACATCGCGGCGACCACCAGACGGCCGCGCGAGAGGCTGTCGATGGCGAGGGCGGTGGCCGCGCCGACGCCCTCCTCTCCGCCGATCACGGCCTCCGGGCCGGCGGTGACCCCGTCCAGCAGCAGCTCGAACAGCGGCTCGCCGGACATGCCCTCGTAGCGCTGGCCGATCCGCAGCCCGGGCTGGTCCATCGGCAGCACGAAGGCGGTGGCGCCGGCCGTGGGGCCGGCCCCGTCGCCGAGGTCGGTGGCGGCGACGACCAGCGCGATCCCGGCGTGCTCGGCGTTGCTGACGAAGGTCTTGCGGCCGTTCAGCACCCAGCCCTCACCGGTGCGCACGGCGGTGGTGGTGAGGTGGAACGCGTCGGAACCGGCGTGCGGCTCGGTGAGGGCGAGGCAGCGGGTCTGCTCGCCGCGCACCAGCGGGACCAGGTGGCGCTCGACCTGCTCGGGGGTGCCGTGCCGCAGCAGCGGGCTGGGCCCGTCGGAGCCGGCCAGCGCGTACGGGGCGAGCACGCAGCCGCTGCGCCCGGCGGCGTGGTGCAGCAGGACGACGGCGGTGAACGGCATGTCGGCGCCGCCGAGCTCCTCGGGGTAGTCGCCCGCGTAGAAGCCGAGGGCGGCGGAGCGCTTGCGGACGTAGGTCCGCAGGTCGGCCGGGACCTGGTCGGCGGTCTCGGGCAGCTCGGCGGCCAGCGGAACGAGTTCGCGGCGCACGAAGCTCTCGAAGGCCTCGACGAGCTCGCGGTGGCCGGCTTCCAGGACGGCGGAGGGCGAAGTCACTTGGCACCACCGGTGGTGAGGGCCTTGGCCTGGTCGGCCAGGACGGCGTGTCGGAACAGGGTGCGCAGCGGCGGCCGGCTGCCGAGGTGCGGCTCCAGGTACGCGGCGAGCTGGGCGGCGAGCAGCGAGTGGCCGCCGACCTCGAAGAAGTGCGAGTCCGCGGCGAAGCGGTCGTGGCCGAGCACCTCGCGCCAGGCGGCGGCGATCAGCTGCTGGCCGGGGTCGGTGAACTCGCTCGGCTCGACCTCCTCCGCCTCCGGGGCCTCGTCCACCAGGCGGGCGAGGGCGGTGCGGTCGGGCTTGCCGCCGGGCAGGGTCGGCATCACGGCGACGGCCGTCCAGCTCGCCGGGACGAGTCCGCCGGGCAGCCGGCGGGCGAGCGCCTCGTGCAGCGCGGCCTGGTCGGGGCGCTCGGCGCCCTCCAGGAAGCCGACCAGGCGCGGGCCGGTCTGCGGGTCGGTGTGCAGCAGCACCGCGCAGGAGCGGCCGCCGAGTTCGGCGGAGGCCGCGGCCTCGATCTCCTCCAGCTCGATCCGGTGGCCGCGCAGCTTGACCTGGTTGTCGGCGCGGCCGAGGAAGCGCAGCCGCCCGTCCAGGTCGCGGTAGCCGCGGTCGCCGGTACGGTAGACGCGGGCGTCGTCGAGCGCGGGGACGGTCGTGAAGCGGGCCGCGGTGGGCTCCGGCAGTCCCAGGTAGCCCTCGGCCAACAGGGGTCCGCCGACGACGAGTTCGCCGACGCAGCCGGGGGCGAGCGGGCGCAGCGTGTCGTCCAGGACGTGGATGCGCACACCGTCGAGTTCGGCGCCGAGCGGGATCTCGCCGTCCTCGGCGACGTCGGCGTCGGTGACCTCGTACACGGTGGAGGTGACGGTGGCCTCGGTGACGCCGTAGGCGTTCAGCACGGTGGTGGCCCCGGTCAGGCCGGCCAGCGCCCGGGCGGGCAGCCGCTCGCCGCCGAGCACCAGCAGGCGGGGCGCCCAGCGGCCGTCGCGCAGCGCCTCGCGCAGGTCCTCGCGGACGGCGAGCAGGTAACTGGTGGGCAGGTTGGCGACCGTGACGCCGCGGGCGGCCAGCACGGCCACCAGCTCGGGCCCGGTGGGCACCTCGCGCTGCGGCACGACGAGGGCGGCGCCGGCCGTGAGGGCGGGCAGCACCTCCTCCAGGGCCACGTCGAAGGACGGCCGGGCGAACAGCAGCACCCGGTCGGCGGAGGTGAGCCGGTAGCGGTCGGCGATCGCGGCGACGTACCCGGCGAGGGCCTCGCGGCCGACCAGGACGGGCTTGGGCACGCCGGTGGAGCCGGAGGTGTGGATCACGTAGGCGGCGCCGTCCAGCACGGCGGCGGGCCCGGCCTTCGGGAAGGCGGGGCCGTCCAGCAGCGCCGGGGTGACGCCCTCGGCGGGCAGTGCCAGCGCGCTCTGCCGGGTGGCGAGGACGAGCGCCGGGCCGAGCCGCTCCAGCAGCAGCCCGAGCCGGGCGGCCGGGTCCTCGGTGGACAGCGGCGCGTACACGGCGCCGTACCGCAGGCAGGCGAGCAGGGCGACCACGCTGTCGGCGCCGCGCGGCAGCACGGTGGCCACCGGCTGGCCGGGGGTGACTCCGGCGGCGCGCAGCCGCTCGACCAACTCGGTGACCCTGCGGTCGAGTTCGCCGTAGCTGATCCGCTCGGTGCCGGCCAGCAGGGCGAGCGAGGTCGGGTCGTGGGCGGCGGCCGGGTCGAGTGCGGCCGGGGTGACCGGGGCGGCCGGTTCGGCCTCGGGCGCGGGGGCCAGCCCGGCGATCGGCGCCTGCGGGCGGTCCAGGTAGCAGCGCAGCAGCTCCAGCAGCCGCTCGGACAGCAGCACCGCCTCGGACTCGCGGAACAGGTCGGCGTCGTAGTCCCAGACCAGGGTCATCCCGGCGGCGCCGTGCTTCTCGCCGACCACCCGGCGGTCGTCGGGCAGCAGCACCAGGTCGAGGTCGAAGCGGGTGGTGCCGGTGTTGAAGCCCTCGTACAGCGAGACCTCCAGCCCGGGCGCCTGGACGTCGGGCAGTGCCGCGTCGTGCGCGCTGAACATCACGTTGAACAGCGGGTTGTCGGCGCCGGTGGTGTGCAGCCCGAGCCGGCGGGTCAGCTCCTGGACCGGCAGGTCCTGGTACGGCAGGGCGCGCAGCAGGACGTCGGTCACCTCGTCCACGGCGTCGGTGCCGGGGACCGCCGGGTCGAGCCGCAGGCGCAGCGGGACGGTGTTGACGAACATGCCGACGGTGCCCTCGAAGCCCTCCGGGCGGTTGCCGACGGCGGTGCCGATCACCACCTCGCGGTGGCCGCTGTGCCGGCGCAGCAGCTCGGCGAACAGGGCGAGCAGGGTGCTGAACGGGGTGTGGCCGTCGGCCTTGCTGCGCTCGCGCAGCCGCTCGGCCAGGTCGGCGCCGATGGACTGGCGCAGCTGGCCGCCGCGGTGGCGCCGTTCGGCACCCGGCCGGGCCAGCCCGGGGAGGGTGACCTCGCGCGGGGCGTCGGTCAGCTCCTTGGTCCAGAAGTCGAGTCCGCGGTCCCGGGGGAGGTCGGCGGCGGCGCGGGCGTGGTCCTCGTAGGAGGGCGCGGTGGGCAGCTCGTACGGCTCGCCGAGGACGGTGGCGCGGTAGACGGTGAACAGGTCGCGCAGCAGGATCGCGAAGGAGTGGCCGTCGTGGACGAGGTGGTGCTCGACGTGGATCAGCCGGTGGTGGTCGTCGCCGAGCCGGACCAGGTGCCAGCGCAGCACCGGCGCCCGCTCGGTGTCCAGCGGCTCCTCGGCCTCGGCGGCGAGCAGCCGGCGGAACGTGGCCTCCGGGTCCTGCTCGGCTGCGAAGTCGCTGTGGCGCAGCTCCGGTTCGCAGACGTCGGCGACCCGCTGGCCGGGAAGCCCCTCCGGCCTGGGCACCAACTCCAGCCGCAGACCGGGGTGGTGGGCCAGCACGGCGGCCAGGCCGGTGTGCAGCGCGTCCCGGTCGAGGGTGCCCCACAGGTCGAGGACGGCGGTGAAGTTGTAGGCGCGGCTGCCCGGCAGCATCTGCTCGTGCAGCCAGACGATCTCCTGCGAGGGAGAGAGTGCGAACATGGTCGATTCCCTTGTGTGGTGGGCTTGTCGGCACTGCGGTGGCCGGACGCGGACGTGGGGTGTTCCCGTGCCGGCCGGCGGCCCAGGGGCGTACCGGGGTGAGGTGCGGCCCTGGGCCCGGGGTCCCGTCCGGCGGCGTGTCGGACGCGCGCGGACGGGCGTGGTGGGTTCGTGGCGGACCCGTCGTGGGTCCGTGGTGGGTCCGTGGTGGGTCCGTCGCGGGAGTTCGGGGCCCGCGGGGTGGGGCGTGCGGACGCGGGCGTACGAGGTGAGCGGGTTCAGGCGGGCGGGCTCGGGTGGGCGACGCGGCCGGCCGGGCGCCTCAGGCCTGCGGGACCGGGACCGGCCGGGCGTGCAGGTGGTGCCGCAGCACGGCGAGCAGTTCGCCGAAGGCGGCCCGGGCGTCGGCCTCGGGGAAGCGGTCGCGGTCCCAGGCCAGCCGGATCAGCAGGTCGTCGCCGTGCGAGGCGGAGACGGCCAGCGGTGCGGCGAGCGGGCGCCCGTCCAGGTGGGTCTCCCGGCCGGGGGTGCCGCCGAGCACCAGCGGTGGGCGGCGGTGCAGGTCCTCCATGGTGAGCAGGCCGTCCAGGGCGCCCGACCACGGGGCCCCGGCGGTGCGGGCGGCGCGGACCACCTCGTCGAAGGGGGTGCCGGCCTGGTCGAGGTCGTCCCACCAGGCGTCCGCGAGGGCGTCCAGGTCCGCGACCGGGCCCGAAGCCGCCGGGTGCACCAGGGTGTTGAGGAAGCAGCCGAGCGCGGCGGGTGCGCCCGCCGGTCGTCCGCCCCACGGGTAGCCGAGGGCGAGCGGCCCTCCCCCGGTCTCCGGCCGGGCCGCCCCGTCCGCCCGGGCCGCCCCGTGCAGCCGGTGCAGGGCCGAGCCGACCGCGTCCAGCAGGGCCGGGAAGACGGCGCCGCGGGCGGCGCCCCCGGCGGTGGGCAGCCGCTCGGTGAGCATGCCGGTGGACGTCGCCGCGCCGCCGCCCGCCCCGGTCAGGCCGCCCAGCCGGCGGCCCCAGTGGGCCTGGGCGGCGGGGCCGCCGGCGGCGTCCTCGGCGGCGAGCTGCAGTTCGACGGCCTGCCGGTAATCGGCCAGCGCCCGGGGGTCGGGCCCGTCCGCCGGTGGCTCGTCCCGCTCGTACGCGGCGCCGAGTTCGGCGGTGAGCAGGCCGAGCGACTGCTCGTCGCAGGCGGCGTGGTCCAGTGCGAGGGCGAGCAGCTCCTCGTCCCCGTCCGGGTCCGCGGCCACCAGCAGGCGCAGCGCGGGTCCGTCGGCGGGCCAGTCCGCCAGGGCCTCGCGCAGCGCCGCGCGGGCGGTGCCGCCGGGGGCGACGGCGATCCGGGCGGCCTCGGCGGAGGGGCCGCCGGTGCGCAGCACGGGTGTGCCGCGCACGGTCGCGAATCCGCCGCACAGCGCCGGGTGGTGGGCGGCCACGGCGGCCGCGGCGCGGGCCAGTCGGCCCAGGTCGAGGGTGCCGCACGGGTAGGCGAAGAACAGCGGGACGACGTCGGTGCGGCTCTGCGGAGCGAGTCGGCGGGTGATCAGGAAGCGCCGCTGGGCGCCGGTCAACGGGAACAGCTCCACCGGGGATTCGGCGGCGGCGGAGCGGTACCGGGCGAGGTAGGCGGCGGTGATGCTGGCGTGCACGGGAACGGTCTCCGGTTTCCGGTCGCGGCTCGGGTCGGGGATCGGTCGAGGGGGGATCGGCCGGTGCCCTGCTCGGGTCCGGGACGTGCGGGGATCAGGTTCGGTCGGCAGAAGGGATCGGGTTCGGTCGGCAGGAGGGGTTCGGGTGCGGAAGGCGCGGGTGGGGCGGCCGGTCAGGACGTGCCGGGGCTCACCGCGCTCTCCTGGTCGGTGGCGTCCGCCTCCGCGTCCGCGTCCTGCCCGGCCGTACGGTCGGGGCCCGGCAGCTCGCGCATCCGCCGCAGCGGGGAGATCAGCAGCGGCAGCGGCACCAGCAGGAAACCGGCGGCGCAGAGCCAGAGCGCGGTGCGCGGCCCGGCCGCCTCGGCGACCACGCCGCCGATCAGGGCGCCGATCGGCAGGGTGCCCCACACCAGGAACCGCATGGTGGCGTTCATCCGGCCGAGCAGCTCCGGCGGGCAGATGCTCTGCCGGAAGCTCACCTGGGCGACGTTGTAGGCCACCGCGCCGAACAGCACCACCCCGGAGCCCAGGCCGAACAGCACCACGCCCGCACCGCCTCCGGACAGCGGCCACAGCAGCGCGAACGGCGCCGTCACCACCGTGGACAGCCAGATCAGCCGGGCCTGTCCGATCCACCGGGCGAGTTGCCCGGCGCACAGCGCGCCGGCCAGTCCGCCGACGGCGGAGACCGACAGCAGCACGCCGATGGCTCCCGGCGACAGGTCGAGCACCCTCACCCAGAACACCGTCTGCACGGCGGTCAGCACGGCGGAGAACAGGTTGGACGTGGCGGTGGCGGTCGCGATCGCCCGCAGCAGCGGGTGGCCGAGCACGAACCGCACGCCCTCCCCGACCTCGGCGCGCAGCGAGCGCCCCGGCTCGGGCTCCGGCCGCGGCTCGTCGACCTTGATCCGGACGAGCAGCAGGGCGGAGGCGAGGTAGCCGCAGGCGTCGGCCACGATGGCGAGCGGCGCCCCGAGCAGCTGGACCAGCCCGCCGCCGAGTCCCGGCCCGGCGATCTGCGCCGAGGAACGGACCGTCTCCAGGGCGCCGTTGCCGCCGACCAGTTGCTCGCGCGGCAGGACGGCGGGCAGGAAGGACTGGTGGGCGACGTCGAAGAAGACCGTCGCCACCCCGGTGACCAGCGCCACCAGGTAGAGCTGCGGCATGGTCAGCACCCCGAGGGCGGCGGCCGGCGGGATCGACCCGACGGCCAGGCAGCGCACCACGTCGGCCCGGATCAGCACCGGAAGCTTGCGCATCCGGTCCAGCCAGGCGCCCGCGGGGAGGCCGACGAGCAGGAAGGCGGCGGTCTCGGCGGCGGTCAGCAGACCGACCTCGAACGGCGTGGCGTCGAGCACCATCACGGCCACCAAAGGAAGGGCGACGAGGGTGACCTGACTGCCCGTCTGGGCCGCCGCGGCTCCGGTCAGCAGGAGCCGGAAGTCGCGGTGGCCGAGCAGACGGGCCTGGCGGGGGCTGGGCTTCTCGTTCATCGGTGCGACTCTCGGTCACCCCTTCGACACGGGGCAAGCACCAGGTCCGTTTCCGGACGGAACGCAGGTCGGCCGAATCCCGCCACTCCCCCGGCCCGCCTTTGCGCGCTCCTTATGGCCGCTTCTCCTGCCCTCACGCCGCCCGCGGCGTCCGTCGGCCTAGGCGGCACCGGCCGACGGGCACTCCGACCGGCTCCGGGCCCGTCCGTCCATTTCCTTGTCCGGTATTCGGACGCTGTCTTTCCAGCCACCGGACGGAGACGCTCAACTTGGCCGGATTCCATGGAGTGCAGTCCGACCGTCATCTCATCGTGATACCGGCGTGACCGTAGCGAGCCGTAGACAAGGTGACCGGACGGTCACGGACCACCCGTGCCCGACCCGGTCCGCCACCCGTCCCGTCCCCGTCCCGCCCCCGTTCCGCCCCCGTTCCGCCGACCGGTTCGCCACCCCCGTTTCGCCGCCCGTTCCACCGACTGCTCCACCGACCGACGGCCGCCCGTCAGCCGTCCGACTCCGCATCCGCCTCTGTCCCCGCCTCCGCCCGACGGGTGATCGCCAGCACCGCCATGTCGTCGTCCCTGGGCCCACCGGTCCACCGCTCGACGTCCGCCACCAGCGCGTCCAGCACCTCGCCGGGCGCGGCGAACGGCCCCAGCGGGGCCAGCCCGAGCACCGGGTCGTAGAACTCCCCCGCCGTGTCCCGGGCCTCGGTGACCCCGTCGGTCACCAGCAGCAGCGTCCACCCGGGCAGGAACGGCCGGCTCTCCGGCGCCGGGCGCGCCACGCCCAGTCCGCCCATCCCCAGCGGCAGCCCCGGATCCGCCGCGTCCAACCGGCGCACCGGGGGCTCGCCCGCGCCCCGCGGGTACGGGTTCAGCAGGTACGGGCCGGGGTGCCCGCAGTCGAGCGTGCGCACGCTCTCCTCCCCCGGCGGGAACTCCACCAGCAGCGCGGTGATGAACCCCTCCAGCCGCAGTTCCTCGCTCATCCGCTCGCTCTCCCGCAGCAGCGAGTCCTCCAGCGCGTCCGCGAGCGCGGCCAGGTCCGGCAGCCGGTGGGAGTCCTCGCGGAAGGCGCCCAGCAGCACCGAGACCGCCCCGACCGCGTGCAGCCCCTTGCCCCGCACGTCGGCGATCAGCCCGCGCACGCCGTACGGGGTGACCTGCAGCGCGTACGCGTCGCCCCCGATCAGCGCCTCGTCCTGGGCGGCCCGGTAGCAGGCCGCGACCGACAGCCGCCCCACCTCCGCGGGGGGCTCCGGCAGCACCGCCCGCTGCGCCGCCTCGGCCACCGACCGCACCCGTGCCAGCCGGCGCCCGTGCCGGGCCACCACCCGGTTCACCCCGATGCCGAGCAGCGCCGCGAACGCCGTGTTCGCCAGCTCCAGGAAGCCGGCCCCGGTCCCGATCGACCCGTCCTGGGTGGACAGCAGCAGGATGCCGAGGACATTGGCCGCCCCCACCGCGACGGTGTCCCGCAGCGCCAGCAGCGCGCCCGCCAGCACGGCGGCCGCCGCCAGCAGCGGATCGCCCCAGTAGTCGGTCGGGTCCAGCGCGTTCCACACCAGCCCGCCGGCGGTCAGCAACCACGGCGCGACCCGCACGTACGGGGGCCACTGCACGGACCTCGGGGCCATCGGCGACCTGGCTTCCGTCTCACCACCATCCGGAAGGACTTCTTCCGATCGTAGTCACGGGCCCCCGGAACCCGCACGACGGCCGCCCGGGCGCTGGCTGGAACTCGGCGCGATCCCCAACCACTGCCACCCGGACGTCCGGTTCGGAGACGCTCCCGAACCTGAGGGCGGCTGGCCTCTCCCGGTGGAGAACCTCCGGCTGGGCCTCGGCGGGCCCGCCCCGCGCGACCCGGAGGACGCGGACGGCACCGGCGGCACCGGCGGCGCGGACGGCACGGGCTCCCGGGCGACGGTGATCCCGGGAGACGGTGATCCCGGACCGCGCCCAGGTCGAGCTGTTGCACGCCACCCTCACCGAGTGGCTGCACACCGACCGCCGGTAGCGTGCCGTTCGCCCGTACGCCTGTACGCCAATCCGCCGCTACGCGGCGTCGGCCGTGAAGCGTCCCGCGCCGGGCCCCGCCAGCAGGCCCTCCGGCACCCGGCGCCCGTACGCGAGGAGCAGCAGGTGCTCCGCCCGCCCGGTCACGGTGAGCGACCCGTCGCCGTACGCCCAGGCGGTGTCCGTCGCCACCAGCCGGACGCCGTCCAGCCGGGCCCCGAAGAACCGCAGGGTGCGGGGTGAGACACCGGCCAGCAGGGCCTTCGTCCGCGCCACCGGCAGCCGGACGGGCAGGCCGAGCGCCACCGTGATGTCGAGGCCGTGGACGACGTCGTGGGCGAGGGCCGCGATCGGGCCGCCGACCGGCGGACGCCAGGGGTGGTCGGCGTGGTCGGCCATGGCGGCGGCGAGATCGCGCTCGGTCATGGCGGCCGCGTCGCGGCGGGCGATCCGGTCGGCCATGCGGTGGACGTTGCCGCCGGAGCGGGCGAGTTCGAGGAGCGTGCGCGCCGTCGAGTGCCGGAAGCCGGTGCTCATGTGCGCGGCCACCTCGCGGATCCGCCACCCACCGCACAACGAGGGCGAGTTCCACTCCTCCGGGGCGAGGTCGGCGAACACCCGGGCGAGCTCCCGGCGCTCGGCCGCGATCTGCTCGCGGATCCAGTGGATCTGCCCGGTGTCCTGGTTCTGCGGCACGGTTTCCATGCGCCCAGCCTGCGGCCGGAACCGCACACCCGTCCAAGACCGGGAAGTTCTGGCACTTATGATCGGGAGTTATGGAACTGCGGCAGCTCCAGTACTTCGTCACCGTCGCCCAGCACGGCAGCTTCACCCGGGCCGCGCGGCTGCTGCACCTCACCCAGCCCGGGGTGAGCTCCCAGATCCGGCAGCTGGAACGGGAGCTGGGCCACCCGCTGCTCGACCGCTCGGGCCGCACCGTACGGCTCACCCCGGTCGGCGAGGCGGTGCTGCCGCACGCCCGGGCCGCGCTCGCCTCCGCGGCCGCGGCCCGCCGCGCGGCCCAGGAATTCGGCGGGCTGCGGCGCGGACACGTGCGCCTGGGCATGGTCGCCGGGGCGGCCCTGACCCCGCCGTCCGAGCTGGGGACCTTCCCGGGGCTCGCCACCACGCTCGCGGCGTTCCGCCAGGAGCACCCCGGCATCGACTTCTCGCTCACCGAGGACACCACCGCGCGGATGCTCTCCGCGCTGCGCGACGGCCGGCTGGACCTCGCCGTCGTCGGCCTGCCCACCCCGGGGAACGGGCGGGAGGGCGACGACGGCGGGTCGTCGCTGAGCGGGCTGGCGCTGCACACGGTGCTGGAGGTCCCGCTGGTCGCTGCCTGTCCGGTGGACCATCCGCTCGCGGACGCCTCGGGGGCGGGACCCGCCTCGGGCGCGGGCTCCGTCAACGGCGCGGGCTCCGCCGGGGGCTCGGGAAGCGGGGCCGGTGTTGCCGCCCCCGGCCGGGACGCGCTGCCGGTCGCGGCGCTCGCCGGACACCCCCTGGTGAGCACCCCGCGCGGCACCGGCCTGCGCACGGCGCTGGAGCGCGCCCTGGCCGAGGCCGGCGTCGAGGCGACGGTCGGCGTCGAGGCGGCCGCGCCACCACAGTTGGCCGAGCTCGCCGCGCACGGCCTGGGCGTGGCCGTGTTGCCGGACCCGGGCCCGCTGCCCGGTCTGCGGGTGCGTCCGCTGACCGATCCCGTCCCCCGGGTCCGGATCGCGCTCGCCTGGCCGACCGGACAGCCCTCCTCGCCGCCGACCGCCGCCCTGGTGGCCCACCTGCGGCGGGCCTACCCCGGGCCGGCGGCCGCTCAGGCTCCGGCCGTCACCGCCGCGCCGTCGGTGATGTGCAGCAGCGCGGCCGCGCCGTCGAGCACCTCCCGGTCGAGCGGGAAGTAGCCCTGTCGCGGGACGGTGTCGGTGCGGGTACGGGCGTCGGCCGGCAGCGCGGTGTCCGTCAGCTCCCAGGCCGCACCGCGTCCCCGCAGGTGGGCCTCGTACGTCCCCGGCGCCGGCTCGGCCAGTCCGATCGCCTCGCTGCGCCCCAGGCTCCCGGCGACGAAGGCGTAGCGCTCGCCCAGCAGCGTGCCGACGGTGTGGCCCGCGCCGGTCCACCGGCAGTCCAGCTCGCCCAGCGCCCAGGCGCTCGGGTTCCGCTGCACGTGCCGGTTGTGGGCGAAGAGCAGGGTCGGTCCGCGCCGGGCCTCGATCTCGCGGATGTCGAGGAGGTTCTGCGCCATCAGCGCGTCCCGCACGCCGAGCAGGGCGCTGATCCGGGCGCTCGGGGTGCGGCCCCGGACCGCCGACTGGGCGTGGTAGCGCAGCAGTCCGATCCCGGCGGCCAGCCGGGCGCGGGCCTCGTACCATTCGGCCGGCGAGGTCGATCCGATCAATTCCGGTGCCCGCATGTGGAGTTGGAGGAGAAGGTCGTCGGCGAGGCAGCGCAGCCGGGCGGCGTCGGCGGTGTCGCCCGGCGACTGGGCCGGGTCCGTCACCGCCTCCGTACGGCTCCAGCGCTCGTCCTCACCCGCCGCACCGGCGACGTCGAGATCGAGCCCCAGGTAGTCACGGGCGTGTTCGAGGTAGCGGCGCGGGCTGGGGGCGCTGGTGTTCTCGGTCGGGATGTCGAAGCCGTGGAGGGCCAGCCGCTCCCCGGACGGCCGCTGCCGGTTGAACTCCCGCATCCAGGCGACGAGTCGGCGGTTGGGGACGAGTTCCCCGAAGCCGTGCGTGAAGCCCTTCCGCATCGCCGATTCGAGAGTGCCGACACCCTCCCGGACGTAGGCGTCCACGGCGAGGGCGGCCACCCGGTCGGTCTCCAGGGCGATCGACCGGAAGCCCCGGTCGACCAGCCCGGCGAACAGCTCGTTGCGGACCAGCCCGAACGCCGGCTCCTGGTGCGTCGGCTCGCCCAGCCCCAGAAGCTCGCACGCGGGAGTGATGAAGTCATACACGTCCTGGTTCATGGACCTCAAGCGTATCCTTGAAGGAACGGTTGAGACTTTTCCCGCTTCTGCCGCCAGGCCGCCGACGAAAGCCTCAAACAGCCCGAACGGTCGATCGGCTTCGCACACCCCGCCTCACCCGGCCCCACCTCACCCCACCCGACCCGGAACGGGAGACGACCGGACGACCATGCGACCCTCCGACCTCGCGCGCGAGCACGGCATCTCGACCCAGGCGATCCGCAACTACGAGCGCGACGGCTGCCTCCCGCCCGTCGAACGCACGCCCACCGGATACCGGATCTACACCGAGTTGCACGCCGCCGCCCTGCGCGCCTACCTCGCCCTCGTCCCGGCGTACGGGTACGCGACCGCGGGCTCGGTCATGACCGCCGTCCACGCCGACCGGATCGGCGAAGCCCTCACCGAACTCGACCGGGGCCACGCCCAGTTGCTGCGCGACCGGGAGACCCTCGCCGCCGTCCGCGAGGCCGTCGGCCACCTGACCGGCGGCGCCGCCGCCGGAACCGGGCTCCCCGCAGCGCCCGGCCCCCGCTCCGTCGGCGAGGTCGCACACCGACTCGGCGTCACCCCCGCGACCCTGCGGGCCTGGGAGGCCGCCGGCATCCTCACCCCGGCCCGGGACCGCACCACCGGCCACCGCCGCTACCTCCCCGCCGACGTCCGGGACGCCGAACTCGCCCACCTGCTCCGCCGGGGCGGCTACCTGCTGGACCACATCGCCACCGTGCTGCGGCAGATCCGCACCGCGGGCGGCACCGGCGAGCTCGCCGCCGCCCTGGACGGCTGGCAACAGCGCCTGACCACCCGGGGCCTGGCGATGCTCACCGCCTCCGCCCGCCTCGACGACTACCTGGGGCTGCGCACCGGAACGCCCCGACCGGCTTGACCTCAAGGCCACTTGAGGTGCCAGAGTGATCCACATGAACACCGAAGCAGCAGTTGACGCGCAGGCCGCCCCCGAGGCGGACATCCAGGCCATCGAACGGGTCGTGGCCGCCGTCGAACGCGCCCAGCGCGCCAAGGACCCGGACGCGTTCCTCGCACTGTTCCACCCCGAGGCGATCTGGACCACCGCGCACGGCAAGGTCCTCCTCGGCCTGGACGCGATCGCCGAGTTCACCCGTGCCGTGCTGCCCGCCGCGACCTGGGACGGCGACGTCACGTACGAGCCGGTGCACATCCAGTTCCTTCGCCCCGACGTGGCCGCCGTCAAGGTCCGCCAGGTCTACCGGTCGCCGGAGGGGGACTCGGAGGGCGCACCGCTGTACGTCATGACCAGGCAGGACGACGGTCGGTGGCTGCTGCACGCCTGCCAGAACACCGGCGTGCTCGCCGAATAGCCACCGGGCCCGTCGCAGTCCGCCCCTGCCCGTCCCCACCCGTCCCGCCGGACGCCGGCGCCGCGCCCCGGGTCGGCCGGCCCGGCCCGTCCGGCCCGGCTCAGCCGACCCGGGTGAGCCGGGCGGTGCGGGCGCCGGCGCCGTCCGCGAGCGCGACCGGCTGCTCCTGGTCCGCGCGTTCGGGGCCGGCGAGCAGGATGGAGCGCTGGAGCCGCCGCAGCGCCGCGGACGGCTCCATGCCCAACTCCCTCACCAGGGTGTTCCGCAGGCGCTGGTAGGCCTCAAGCGCCTCGCCCCGCCGGCCGGAGCGGTGCAACGCGATCATGTACTGGCCGTGCAGGCTCTCGTGGGTGCGGTAACGGTCGATCAGGACGGTGAGTTCGGCGAGCAGCACCCGGTGCCGGCCGAGTCGCAGGTCGGCCTCGATCCGCTGGTCCAGTGCGCAGAGCCTGATCTCCTCCAACCGTCTGGCCTCGACGGCGAGTTGGCCGCCGACCGGGACATCGGCGAAGGCCGGGCCGCGCCACAGCGCGAGCGCGTCGGCCAACTGGCGGGCGGCGAGCGGGAAGTCGCCCCCGTCCATGGCGCGGTAGCCGTGCCCGGCGAGGCGGTCGAACTCCTGGAGGTCGACCAGTCCGCCGCCGCTGTTCAGCATGTAGCCGCCGGCCGAGGTGACCAGGACGTCCTTCGCGCAGGAGGCCCCCGGGCCGCCGTCGCCCTGGGCGAGCGCCCGGTCGATGAGGTCGCGCAGTTGGAGCACATAGGTCTGCACGGTGGTGCGGGCACTGCGTGGCGGGCGGCCGGACCACAGCTCCTCGGCGAGGACTCCCGCCGGCACGACCTGATCGGCCCGTAACGCCAGCAGGGCGAGCACCTGCCGCGGCTTCGGCGCCGACGGCACCACCGACGCCCCGCACAGTCGGACCCCCAAGGACCCCAGCACCCGGATCTCCACGACGACCACCCCATATCCAGACGGATCGGCGGCCCCGACGGCCGCCGGCCGGGCGGGTGCTCCGCTGCTCACCGTCCACGCAGGTCCGCTGGAAGGTCGGTCGAGCACCCGACGCCCATCCAAAAACAGGACAGACGGTTTGTCAATACAAAACCGAACGCGCTGTTTGTTTTTGGGCGGAGCAATCCCCACTGTAACCGGACGCCGGGCCGCCCGTCCGACCCCGAACCGCTTCGGACGAGGCCCGCACGGACCACCCGGGCCGTCCCGAGCGCCCGACTCAGGAGGGTCCGACGCCGGCCGCACCCGCCCCGTCCGGACCATCCGCCCGGTCCGCCCCGGCCGGGCCGGACTCCGCCACCCGGGCCGCCGCGAGCTCCGCGACCACCCGGGCGCCCCGGTCCACCGCGAGGTCGAGCGTGGCCAGCACCCCGGGCACCGCGATACTGGGCATCACATGCTGGTACAGCGCGGAGATCCGGCGCTCCAGATCCGCCCGGCCGGACATCTTCTGGGACTGGATCTGCACCCCCGTCCAGGCCCCGGTGACCAGCCACGCCGTCTCGGCGGGCACCACCTGGGGCAGCAGCTCACCGCGCCGGCCCGCCGTTTCCAGCACGCTCTCGGCCCGCTGGATCCAGCCGGGCGCCGCACCGCCGCTGAAGTCTCCGAACACGTCCTGGCCGAGGGAGAGCCGCGCGCCCGCGCTCAGGACCGGGTCGCGCGGCATGAGGTGGGCGACCACCATCCCGAGGTCCACGAACTCCTGGAGCTTGCACTGCCGTTCGGGGATCTCGTCCCGGCCGAACTGCTCCTCCACGACCCCCTGGGCGAGCTCCCGCTTGGAGGCGAAGTGGAAGTACACCGCGCCGCGGGTCACCCCGGCGCGGGCCACGACCTCGCCGATCGTCGCCCCCTCGTACCCGTACTCGTCGAAGACCGACGCCGCCGCCTCCAGGATCAGCCGACGCGTCCGGACCGCTCGCTCCTGTCGCACCACCGCAACCACCCCACCCGAAACGCTCGGCAAACAAAACCAAACACCCCGTATCTTACCTGCCGCGGTCGACGGGGGTCCCTGCATCCCAGGTCACATAGGGCCGTCCTCAAGCGGACTAAAACCGCGTGGACGGTATGGGACGAACAGATGGCCGACATCTCGCCGCCAGCCCCCATATCCGGAGCAACAGCTCCCACTTGTGCCCGGGGGGACGACGAACGATCCAGTCATAGCAATGCACCTGACAACTTTGGCCATCGACATTCCCACAGGTCAAGCAGGCCCATTCGGTGAACCTGATCTCGGGGCGGCGACCGGCACACACCCACCGTGCCCGACCGAACACGCTCGGCCGCCGACGAACCTTTGTTCTGGCTCCTTGAAAACCAAACCGGTAGGTACGTATCTTACGAGCCCTGAGCAGCCCACCCCGCCCATCACGGCCTTTCGGAGCGCTCCCCATGACTCTGCTTGCCTTCCGCACGCCCGCCTCCGCCCTCGCCACCGGCCCGGACTCCCGGACGATCCCCGGCCCGGCCGCAGCGGCGGCCCCGGCGCCTCGCCTGACCAGCACCGTCGCCAAGGAGTACGTGCACCGGGCCTGCCACGCCGAGGTCTTCATCACCGGCAGCGAACAGCTGACCGACACCGCCTTCGCCGTCACCGCGCAGTGGCCGCGGGCGCACACCTTCTTCTGCACGCCGGACGGCACCCGGCACGACCCGATGCAAGCAGCTGAAACGATCCGCCAGGCCGGCCTCTACCTTGCCCACACCCGGTTCGGCGTACCGCTCGACCACAAGTTCATGATGTGGAACCTCGACTACACCACTCGGCCGCGGCAGTTGCCGATCGGAGCGGCGCCGACCGACCTCACCCTGGAGATCCAGCTCCTCGCCCAGCCGCGCCGCTCCGGCACCACGGTCGACTTCACACTGGAAACCGTCGTCCGACGGGGCGCCCAGCTCGCCGCCACCGGGTACGCCCGGTTCACCACCGTCCCGGACTCCACCTACCAGCGGCTGCGCCGGGGGCGCCAGGACGCCGAGCACCCCGCGGCGCCGACCGTGACCGCCGAGCCGCTCCCGCCGGCCCGGGTCGGCCGACTCCGCCCGAGCGACGTCGTCCTGACCCCGGCCGACGCCCCCGACAGCTGGCACCTCACTCCCGACTTCCGGCACCCGATCCTCTTCGACCAC
The DNA here is from genome assembly GCF_043198905.1 of Kitasatospora sp. NPDC048715. Classification (NCBI taxonomy): domain Bacteria; kingdom Bacillati; phylum Actinomycetota; class Actinomycetes; order Kitasatosporales; family Streptomycetaceae; genus Kitasatospora; species Kitasatospora sp. NPDC048715. The sequence goes on from NZ_JBICVH010000023.1 coordinate 88,480, forward strand.
GCCAACGACCACATCCCCGGCATGGTCCTGCTGGAGGCGGCCCGGCAGGCGGCCAACGCCCTGAGCAGCCCGGTCACCGTGACCCCGGCCGCTGCGGCCACCACCTTCCACCGGTACGCCGAGCACGACGCGCCCACCACGATCACCGCCCGGCACACCCCCGGCGAGGAGCCGGACAGCCTCACCACCACCGTGACCGGCCACCAGCACGGCGAACCGATCTTCACCACCGTGCTCACCGGCCACCCGGACCACCGCTGACCCGACGGCCACCGCCGCGCCGACCGGGCAGCCGGTACGGCCCGAGCAGCGGTCCGCACCCGCCGCACCACCGGACGCACCCGCCACCCCGCCACGCGGACGGCCCGCCCGACCTTCCCGGTCCGGCGGGCCGTCCGCGTGCCGACGACGCTTGCCGGGGCGCGCCCCCTGGCACAGGGCGTTTCCCGCCCGTCGGCGACGACCGGAACATCCCGATTCCGGGCTGGCACCGGGGCGAACACCTGCGCAAGGATGTCAGCCCCTGATCCGCTGCCAACAGGAGCACGCCGTGAGCGAAGTCGCTTCGCAGCAGAACGAGTTGATAAGACTGACCGACCGACCCGGAACCGACGACGCCCCCGGCCGCGACGGGCGGACCGGCGGCCGGAACGTCCGGGTACGGGTGCTCGGACGGCACGCACCGGGCTCCCTCCTCGGACACGACTGGCTGGACTGCGAGATCACCGTCACCGCCGACTCGGTGCGCGGGCAGTTCGTCACGCTGGTGACCGACCGCCATCTCACCCAGTGGGAGACGGCTTTGGAGCGGCTGGGGCGCGGCGCCGCGGTCCGCTGGCTGGACGAGGAGCACGGCCCGGAACTGCGGATCGAGCCCGCGCGGCCGGGCGGGCTCTGGGTGACCGTCTCGGACGCGGAGGAATCGGGCGTCACGCTCCGGGTCGTCCTCTCCCCCGCACCGGACTGGCTGGACGAGCAGCGCGCGCTGCTCAAGCTCGTCCGGGAGGCCTATCCGGCCGAGGTGGTCGAGCTCGCCCCGGGACTCCACGCCTGGCGCGGAACCCCGGTGGAGGAGAGCTGATCATCCGTCATCCCCGAGTCCGTACTGGCCGTCCCAGCCGGCCGAGCGAACGGTCGGGCACGGTGAGGAGGAAGAGCAGGGCCGCGCCGCCGAGCATGAACAGCGCGAGGCGGTGCAGGCCGCCCGTGGTGGCACCGTGCGGGAAGAAGGCGGCGTTCGCGGCCGAGGCCGCCATCGCGCCGAGGTACATGAAGGTGCGCAGCAGCCCGGCCGCCGAGGCGATGGCGGCCGGGTCCGCCTGGTGGTAGAGGGCGGTCTGGGTGCCGAGCCCGATCAGCCCCTGCGAGACGCCCGCCAGCACACCGACCGCGATCAGCAGAGCACCCGGGCTGCTCGCGTGCACCGACAGCAGGGCGGCACAGGCCGCGATCTGGCAGGCGGAGCCGACCAGCAGCTTGCCGCGCACACCCGGACTGCGGCCGGTGGCCCCGGCGGCCGTGAGCGCGGTCAGCGACAGCGGCAGCAGCACCAGTCCGGCGGAGGCCGCCGACAGGCCGCGCCCCTCTTCCAGCCACTGGGTGTAGCCGTAGAGGAAGGCGTAGACGGAGGTGTAGCCGAGGACCTGGCGCAGGTAGGTGGCGATCAGCGGGCGGTTGCCCGCGAGCGACCGCAGGTCGATGAAGGGGGCGCGCGCCCGCCGCTCGCGGACGGCGAAGACGACGGCCGCCAGGACGGCGAGCACCGGCAGGTACCAGCGCGCCGGGTCGGGCCGCATCAGGAACAGCATCAGGGCGAGCAGCAGGACCGCGAACAGCGCGATCCCGGCATGGTCGAGGCGCTCCGGACGGTCGAGGCGGTCGCCGCGGCCGGCCCCGTCTCTGCCATCGGTCCCGTCTCTGCCGTCGGTCCCGTCCATGCCGTCCGGACGGCCGGAGCGGCGGTCGGTGACGGGCAGCCGGGCCGCGCCGAGCGCCAGACAGGCCAGTGACAGCGGGACGTTGACGGCGAAGACCGTCCGCCAGCCGCCCGCGCCGATCAGCAGACCTCCCAGAGTGGGGCCGACCACCGCGACGGTCTGGTTGGCGACGGCCAGCAGCGTCAGCACCCCGGTGGGGCTGGACTGCCCGGTCCGCTCGGCCTCGGTACGGGTCAGGTGCATCGCGGCCGGGTAGGCCGCGGAGGTGCCCAGGCCGAGCAGCACCCGGGCGGCGATCAGCAGTCCGAGCGTCGGGGCGAGCGCGCCGAGCAGTCCGGCGAGGCCGACCAGGGCCGTCCCGGCGAGGTAGAGCCGGCGCGGCCCGTGGGTGTCCACGAGCCTCCCGATCACCGGCTGGCCGACGGCGGTGGCCAGGTAGAGCGCGGTGACCAGCCAGGCCGTCTCGGCGGGCGGCGCGCCGAAGGCGGCGCCCACGGGCACCAGGGCCACCGCGATCATCGACGAGTTGATCGGGTTGAGCACCGATCCGAGCACCATCGGTGCGATCAGCCGGCGGTTGAACCCGCCCGCCGGAGCGGGCAGCCGGCGGCGGGCCCGGAGCCGGGCCAGCAGGGCGGACGGACCGGCCATCACCGGTTCAGCCGGTCCATCAGGGCCAGTGCCTCCAGTACGGTGGCGCGCTCGGCCTCGGTGTAGTGCTCCGCCATGGCCCGGGTCAGCCACTCCTGACGGGCCTGGCGGCTGTCCGCGACGTGGGCCAGGCCCGCCTCGGTGAGGCTGACCACCTGGCGGCGACCGTCCTCGGGGTCGGGGCGGCGACCGACCAGTCCGTGCTGTTCGAGCACGACGAGAGTGGCGGCCATCGACTGGGGACGGACCCGCTCGGCGGCGGCCAGCGCGCTCGCGGAGGCCGGACCGTCGTTGATCAGCCGACTGAGCACGGCGGTCTGGGAGGGGGTCAGGTCGCTGGTCCCGCTCGCCTCCCGCAGGGTGCGGCGCAGCCGGCTGAAGACGGCCCGCAGCTCGCGGGCGGCCAGTGCCGCGGTGTCGGGCGCCACGGCCTCGGCGGGGGCCTTACGGGCCGCGGCGGCCTGGGGGCCGGTTCGCTTCTCGGTCATGGTTCCACGGTAATTTCATCAGTCTGGACTGTCCAGTCTGGACTGAAGGATTTCCCGGGAACGGAGAGCCGGATAATGACGGCATGATCGACAATCAGCTCCGCGTCGTCCTCGCCGAGGATTCGGTGATCCTCCGGGACGGCATGGTCGAACTCCTCACCGCCCGTGGGTGCGCGGTGGTCGCCACCGCCGGTACGGCGCCCGAGCTGGTGGCCGCCGTCACCGAGCACCGGCCCGACGTGGCCGTGGTGGACATCCGGATGCCGCCCACCCACACCGACGAGGGCATCCGGGCCGCGGTGGAGATCCGGGCCGCCCTGCCCGAGGTCGGCATCCTGGTCTTCTCCCAGCACGTCGAGACCGTCTGGGCGGCCCGGCTGCTGGCGGCCGGCGCAGCGGGCATCGGGTACCTGCTCAAGGAGCGGGTGGCCCGGACCTCCGAGTTCGTGGACGCCCTGCACCGGGTCGCCGCGGGCGGCACGGCCCTCGACCCGGAGATCGTCAACGGCCTGATGCACGGCGGGCGGCGCAGCCGGGTGGACGCGCTCACCCCGCGCGAGCGGGAGGTGCTGGAGCTGATGGCGCAGGGGCACTCCAACCGCTCGATCGCCACGCTGCTGACGGTCTCGGAGCGGGCGGTGGAGAAGCATGTGGCCGCCGTGTTCGGCAAGTTCGACCTGCCCGCGACCGACGCCGACAACCGGCGGGTCAAGGCCGTGCTCGCCTACCTCGCGGAGAGCGGCGCCTCCTGAGTCGACGGACCCGGAACGGCGACGCCCCCAGGCCGGCGACCCCGAGGCCAGCAGCCCCGGAGGGCGATGGCCCCGAAGGCAATGCCCGTGCCCCCGTCAGAGCCGGCCGGGCAACTCGGCACCGACCACCGTCGGCCCACCGGGCGGGCTGTCCACCCGCAGCGTCCCGTCCACCGCCGCGAGCCGTTCGGCCAGGCCGGCCAGGCCGGTGCCCGCGCCGATCGCGGCGCCGCCGCGCCCGTCGTCGCGGACGGTCAGCCGGACCCTCCCGTCGGCCGCGGTCACGGTCAGCTCCGCCGACCGCGCGTCGCTGTGCTTGGCCACGTTGGTCAACAGCTCGGCCGCGCAGAAGTAGACGGCCCGCTCGATCACCTCCTCCGGACGCTCCCGCAGGTCCAGCCGGACGTCGACCGGCACCGGAGAGGTTGCGGTCAGCCCCGGCAGGGCCTGGGCCAACCCGCCGTCCAGTGCCACCGGGTGGATGCCCCGGGTCAGCCGGCGCAGGCCGACGATGGTGTCGTCGGTCTGCGCACGGGCCCGGTCGACCAGGGTGCGCAGGCGCCCGAGGTCGGGCCCGCCCGAACCGGCCGGTCCACCCGCGGAGGGAACACTCCCGGTGGGAACACCCTCGGTGGGAGCACCCCCGGCCGGTCCGCCCGCGGAGGGGACGCCCGCCGCCAGGACGTCGTCGACGAGTGACAGGGTGATGGCGAGCGCGACCAGCTGTGCCTGGGTGCCGTCGTGCAGGTCGCGTTCCAGGCGCCGCAGCCGGTCGGTGTTCTCGGCCAGCAGGGTGGCCCGGGCGTTCTCCAGCTGACGCACCCGCTGCTGCGAGCGCACCGGCCCGAGCAGGGCGCGGGCGAGCGTGCGGTCCGCTCCGCCGAGGGCGCGCACCGCGGCGGGGACGACGGCCAGCACCGCGAGGCCGATCGGGACCGCTCCCAGGTCCAGCAGGCCGATCGACCGCGGGCCCGGCTCCATCATCCGCACCCAGAGCGGAAAGCCCACCAGCCAGACGCTGCCGAGCGGCAGCACGACCACGGCGAGGAACCCGAGCACGCCCAGCGGCAACCGCAACACGAGGTAGAGCAGCGTCCGCCAGGCCACCGGGTCGGTCAGCATCGCCCGGCCCCGGGCGAACACCCCGGACGGGCGCGGCAACGGCGGCGGCGCGGGCACCTCCTCCCGGAGCAGCCGCCCGACCAGCCACCGGTGCAGCCCGCCGAGCCGCCTCGCCCCGAGCAGCGCGGCAGCCACGAACGGCAGGCCCAGCACGGTGAGCGAAAGCAGCGCCCCGGCGTAGAGGACCGCGACGGCGTACACCCCGCCGAGCACCCCGAGCGGCAACCCGAGCACCGCGAAGGCCAGTTCGCCGCCGCTCACCGACCGGTACCGCCACCGCTCAGCCACCGTCCACCTCACCGTTCACCCTCCGACCGGCCTCCAGCATCCACCAGGCACCTCCGGAGCCACCGCACCCACCTGCCCCTCAAACCGGACGGCCCTTCGAACCACCACGGCACCGACCCAGCGGCCCGCCCACCGTCGACGCCCGCCTCGGCCTCCCTCGTCTCACCGCCGTTCCCCGCCCGTCGACGCCACCGCCGAGCCGCCGACCGCCCACAGCCCCGTGCCCACGATCCCCGGTACCGTGAGCACCGCCGCGCCCAGCACCACCCGGGCGCAGGCCGCGCCCGGCACCACCGGGACCACCGAGCCCGTCACCGCCAGGCTGAACGCCCCCGACGCCACGGCCGCCACCGCCGCACCGAGCAGCACCCCGATCGCCGTGGTCAGGGCCGCCTCCACGGAGAGCATCCGCAACAGCTGCCGCCGCGTCGCCCCGACCAGGCGCAGCAGCGCGAACTCCCGGCGCCGCTCGGCGGTCAGCGCCACCAGGGTGTTGACCGTGGAGACCGCCGCGAAGCAGACCAGCAGTCCGAGCTCCATCTCGCGCAGCCAGATGTCGCTCTCCTTGGTGACGCTGGTCTCGGCACCCGTCGCCCGGGCCACGTGCTCCGCGGTGCTGGTCAGGGTCAGCATGGTGCCACAGAGCCCGACCAGCAGCGCGACCGGCACCACGGCCGAGGAGAGCCGGGCCGCGTAGCCGCGGAGGTTGGCGTCCGCCAGCCAGCCGGCCCTGGGCACGAGCGCCCGTGCCGGGGCGCCGAGCACGACCGCCAGGCCCTTCGCCGCCACCGGCCCCAGCAGTCCGACCGCGACCAGCAGCACCAGCGAGCCGAGCAGCGCGGCCTGCCCCGCCTTGTCCAGCTCTCCGGCCGGCCGGCTCGCGGCCAGTCGCAGCAGCAACCCGCCGCCGGCGAGCACCGCCACCCCGGCGAGCACCCGCAGCGCGCCCGTCCGCCGCGGCCCGCCCGCGCCCTCGGTCAGCGCGACGGCCGGGGCGGGCCGGGTGATCCGGCGGGCCGCGACCGCGGTGGCCGCCAGGCCGACCAGCAGGGCCACCCCGAACCCGACCAGCGCCGGCACCGGCGCCCCGGGTATGCGGAGCCCGGGTGCCGCCATGCCGCGCCGCTGGAGCGCGGCGAGGAAGGCCCGGGCCGCGAGGAAGCCCGCCAGGCCGCCCGGCACGGCCACCAGCAGGGCCGTCGCCACCACCTGCGCGCGCACCACCCGGCGGACCTGACGGGGCGTCGCCGCGACGGTGCGCAGCAGCGCCAGCTCCCGGTGCTGCTGGCGCAGCGTAAAGCCGAGCGCGTTGACCACGACGAACAGCGCGACCAGGACGGCGATCTCGCCGAACGCGCCGGCGATCAGCACCAGGCCCGGCCCGGACACCGTCGTCCGCGACACCGCGGCCGGTGCCGTGACCTGCGCGGCGACCAGCGACCCGAACAGCGTCACCGCCGCCACCGCCAGGAACAGCGCCGTTCCCAGCCCGGCGAAGGAGGCCGGGCGGCGGCGGATCTGCCCCGCCGAGAGGCTCAGCACGGGACTGCTCACGGCGCTCACCCGCCCAACCGGCTCAGCCGCTCGCCGACCTGCGCGGCCGTCGGCCTGATCAGCTCGTCCACCAGCAGGCCGTCGGCGAGCAGCAGCACCCGGTCCGCGTACCCGGCGCCGACCGGGTCGTGGGTGACCATCACACAGGTCTGTCCGTCGACGTCGACGCCGGCGCGCAGCAGGCCGAGGACCTCCTGCCCGGTGGCGCGGTCCAGTGCGCCGGTCGGCTCGTCGGCGAACAGCACCTCCGGCCGGGAGACCAGGGCCCGGGCTATCGCCACCCGCTGCTGCTGACCGCCCGACAGCTGCCCGGGCCGGTGCCGCTCGCGCCCGGCCAGCCCGACCCTGGCCAGCGCCTCCCGCACCGCGCCCCGCTCCGGCGGCCGCCCGGCCAGCCGCCCGGGCAGCTCGACGTTCTGCGCGACCGTCATCGCGGGCATCAGGTTGAAGGCCTGGAACACGAACCCCACCCGGGTGCGGCGCAGCTCCGCGAGCCGCCGTTCGGGCAGCCCGGACACCTCGGTGTCGCCCCACCGCACGGTGCCCCTGGTCGGGCGGTCCATCCCGGCCAGGCAGTGCAGCAGGGTGGTCTTGCCGGATCCCGACGGCCCCATCACCGCCGTGAACGTCCCCGGCGCGAAGCCCACCGACACCCCGCGCAGCGCCCGCACGGCCGCCGCGCCGCGCCCGTACTCCCGGTGCAGCTCGACCGCGCTCAGGGCCGCGCCCGTCATCCCGTCGTTCGCCGCCGTGGTGGCGGCTGTCGTCATCCCGTTCATGCCCTCCATCGTGGGCGTCCGGGGCCGGGAGATCGATTGTGCTGGCACCCGAATCCGGGGTTCGGAAAACCGAACCCCGCAGGTGGTGCTACGCCCCCTCGGGCCTCTTCCGCCCGTCCCCACCCCGCCTCCCGTCGAATCCGCCCGACGGGGAATCATGATCCGGTGACCATCGACCTGCTGCCCGACCGCGTCCTCCGGCTGCCCGCCCCGGGCCGCGAGCCGCACCGAGAGGAGCCGTTCTCCTCCGGCTCCCTCCCCCTCCCCCTCCCCGCCCCCGCAGAGCACGACGCACCGACCAAGCACTGCGCACCGACCAAGCACTGCGCACCGACCGAGCACGACGCACCCACCGAGCACGACGCACCCACCGAGGCCGCCGCATGATCCCCCTCCCGACCGGCACCGCCACCGGTCCGCACGACGCCGCCTACCTGCCCCGCCGCCGGCTGTCCCCGCGCCCGGCCGAGCGACCGATCACCGCACCGGTCCCCAAGCTCGGCGGCGAGCCGTACTGGCTGGCCGAGCCCACCTGGCCGCTCGACCCCACCACCGGCGAACCGCTGGTGTTCATCGGGCAGTTCCCCGTCCCGGGCGAGCCCGGCCGGCTGGCGTACCTCTTCCTGGAGGAGGAGGGCGAGATCATGGGCGGCCTCGACCCGGAGCGGGGCGACGGCCTGCTGCTCGTCCAGCCGGGCGGGCGCATCCCGCCGTTCGCCGTGATCGGCCCGCCCGGTACCCAGGGCCGTACGCTCTGGCGCTGCGAGGCCGACGGCGAGCGGACCCCCGTCGAGTACCACCTGGACGTGGTGCCGCTGTCGGACCACGTCGACCGGGCGATGGACCAGCGGGCCGCCTTCCAGCGGTACCGGCGCGACGAAGGCCCCGAGGTGCCCTTCCCGGACGGCGACCACGTGTACGACCACCTCGGCGGAGACCCGTCCTACGCGAACGGCCGGGCCCGGGTCCCGGCGCCCTGGCAGTACCTCTTCGCCCTCGCGGACGCCCCGGACGAGGGCGATCCGTACTTCCTCAACTTCGGTTACGGCAACGGCTTCGGCTTCCTCAGCCCGGACGGCCTGGAGGGCCGGTTCTTCTGGGAGGCGTCGTAGCCGGGCCCGCCCCTCCGCCTCCCCCTCCTTCACCCACCCACCCCCACCCACGGGAGTCACCATGACCACCACCCCTCTGACCGTCGCCGTCCTCGGGCCGGGCGGCGTCGGCGGACTGATCGGCGGGCTGCTCGCCCGCGACGGCCACCGGGTCGTCTGCCTGGCCGGCGAGGAGACCGCGGCCGCCGTCCGGCGGGACGGACTGCACGTCCGCAGCGGCCGGTTCGGCGATTTCACCGCCCGGGTGGAGGCCGCGACCGAGCTGTGCGAGCCGGTCGACGCGGCCTTCGTGACGGTCAAGGAGACGGCGCTGGCCGCCGCCCTCGACCGGATGCCCCCGGAGGTGCTCGACACCGGGATCGTGGTGCCGCTGCTGAACGGCCTGGACCACATGGCGTTGCTGCGCGAACGCTACCCGGCCGGGCGCGTGGTGGCCGGCACGATCCGGGTCGAGGCCACCCGGACGGCGCCCGGGAGGATCGAGCACACCAGTCCGTTCGCCGCCGTCGAGCTCGGCGCGACCGCCGAACCGGCCTCCCCCGTGGCCGGGTTCGCCGAACGGCTGCGCCACACCGGGCTGGACGTGACGCTGCGCGAGGACGAGACGGCGATGCTGTGGGGCAAGCTCTCCTTCCTCGCCCCGTTCGCCCTGCTCACCACCCGCCACGCGAGCGGGATCGGCGCCGTTCGCACCGAGCACCGGGCCGAACTCCTCGCGGTGCTGGACGAGATCACCGCCGTCACCCGGGCGGTCGGCGCGCCGGCGGACGCCCAGGCGCTGCTCACCTCCTTCGACCGCCTCCCCGCGGCGATGAAGTCGTCGATGCAGCGCGACGTGGAGGCCGGCCGGGCGACCGAGCTGGACGCCATCGGCGGCGCCGTGCTGCGGGCGGCCGACGCCCACGCCGTGGCCGCCCCGACCATCGCCCGCCTGGTGCGCGAGCTGTCCGGGTCCGCCGACCGGTAGGACCGGGAGAGGTGTTCACCCCACGCACGGCGCCCGTGGGGTGAACGCCCGCTCGCCTGCCCTCACATGACGGAACCTCACCTTCCACGGTGAGCAAAGGCTTTCCCAACGGTTCACCCGGTCTTCCGGAACCTCCGCACGGCGGAACGGCGTTGATACGGCGGGAGGGATAGAGACATGACAAGGAAGCCGTACCGATTGGCCGCCACCACGCTCGCGCTGCTCCTCGCGGCCCCACTGTTCGCCGCGTGCGACGCCGACAAGGCCCTGGACTGCGGAAAGCGGGCGATCAGCCTCACCGGCGACGTCCAGGACCTCGCCGATTCGGCGATCAACGTGGGACAGATCACCGACGAGAGCCGCCGCAACCACACCGTCGAGGCCTTGCGGAAGGTCGCCGACGACGCCAAGAAGATCCGCCGGGACGGCGGGGACAAGATCGACCCCGCGGCCGACCGGCTGGCCAAGGCCGTCAACGACGCGATCGACCGGGTCTCCAAGGGCAAACAGCCCGACTTCAAGCCGATCACCGACGCCGCCGGCGACATCGGGAAGGCGTGCGCCGACTCCTGACACGCCGGCGCGCTTCCCGGTTCCCGCACGCCCGCCGCCCGCTCCATCGCGCTCCCGGCCCGGCACACAGCCCGGCCGGGAGCGCGATGGGCTTGCAGACCGTCGCGGACCCTGCCGCATCGCTCACGAGCGCCGGCCACCCGCGCCGCTGCCACGGCATGCGCAGGGCTCACCCGTTGACGGGACAGGGCATCCAGGACCGCCCCGCACCCGCTCCCACCCCGGCCGGCCCGACCACGCGCCCCTGACCACCGGACAGGCCCCTCTGAACACCCTCGCTTCGGCGTGTCGTCCGGCAAATGTGCCAGTGGCACAGGTCTGCCGAACGGACCACTCGCAGGAGGCCCGCAGAATCAACAGAACACCTTCAAATCAAGAGAGTTGACGCTCAGTCAGTTGTCATGTGGAGTGAACATGACGCTCTGGCCGGCGTCGGCGCCCCGGGGGATGGGGCCGGTCGGCCGTGGCTGCCATCGGCGCAAAGGGGGAGCATCCTGATGGCATACGCGAAGGGTTATGACGTCTCCGACTTCCAGTCGGGCATCCCGGGGGACGCGGAATTCGTCTTCATCAAGGCCACCGAAGGCGGCCACACCGGCCAGTCGGGGTACACCGACAAGCTCGCGGACGCCCGGGGGCGCGGGCTGGTGGTCGGGCACTACCACTTCCTGCACGCGGAGAACCCGGTCGACGGTGAGGTGGAGCACTTCTGCCGGGTCGTGGGGCAAGTGCCCGCGGGCGAGCTGCTGGTGCTGGACTTCGAGCCGTACGGACAGTCGGTCGGCGACGGCGACGCGACCGAGGCGAAGAACCGGTGGCTGGCGGCGGTCAAGCAGCGTTACCCGGACCGCCTGGTCGGGCTCTACACCAACCGGGACTACTGGTTCCGGACGGACGACAATGCCGGTGACTTCCTGTGGATAGCGGACTACGTGCCCGCGGGCTCGCCGCGGATCCAGGCGTCCTGGCGCTTCCACCAGTACAGCGACGACCCGCTCGACGCGGACGTGTTCAACGGCTCGCTGGACGAGTTGCGGGCGTGGGCCGGCGCCGGCCGGACCCCGGACCCCGAGCCTCCCGCGCCGACCCCGACCCCGGGGCCGCAGCAGCCCGACTGGCCGGGGCTCCAGCTGGTGCCCCGGGACCAGTGGGGCGCGCAGCCCTGGCGCGAGCCCAACGGTTCGATCCCGTACGCCGGTCCGCGCGCCGGAGTGAAGGTGCACTATCTCGGCACGGCGTACACCTTCGACAGCCACGACACCTGCCCGGCCTACGTACGGCGCCTCCAGGCCTCGCACATGGACGACGACGGCTGGTCGGACATCGGCTACAGCTTCGTGGTCTGCGAGCACGGCCACGTGTTCGAGGGCCGCGGGCTGAACCGGCGCAACAGCGCCAACGGCGACGTCCCGCTCAACGAGGCGCACTACGCGGTGTGCGGACTGGTCGGCGCCTCCGGCTCGACCGTGCCCACCCCGGACCAGCTCAACGGGCTGCGGGACGCGATCGAGTACTGCGAGCAGCAGGGCCCGGCGGGCCCGGAGATCAAGGGGCACCAGGACGGCTACTCGACCGACTGCCCCGGCCCGGCGCTGTACGCCTGGGTGACGTCGGGTGCGCCGCGCCCCTCCGGCACGGTGGTCACCCCGCCCCAACAACCCGCGCCCCAGCCGGACCCGACCCCGGCCCGGTACCGGAACAGCGTCGGCGGCCTGCCGTACGGCTACGGCGCCCACGGTCCGCAGGTCACCCTCGTCGGCGAGGCGCTGGTGGCGGCGGACTTCGGCTCGCACTACACCCAGGGCCCCGGCCCGGACTGGACCGACGCCGACACCCTCAACTACGCCGACTTCCAGCGCAGCCTGGGCTACTCCGGCGGGGACGCGGACGGCGTGCCCGGCGAGGCCTCGCTGCGCCGGCTGCTCGGCGGGGCCGTCCCGCTCGCCGAGGTGTCGAAGTCGAGGGTGGTCGCGGCGGCCCGTCAGGACCCGGACGCGGCCCAGGGCGCCACCACGTACCCGGACGAGGTGTACACGGTGGAGCGGGCGCTCGTCGCCGAGGGGCTGCTCGACCGGCAGTGGGCCGACGGCTCGTTCGGCACGAAGACCGTCGACGCCTACGCCGAGTTGCAGCGCCGGTACGGGTACAGCGGGCAGCAGGCGGACGGCATACCCGGCATCAACTCGCTTACCCGGCTCGGCCAGGCGCACGGCTTCACCGTCGTCGGCTGACACCGGCCGAGGAGGACAGATGTACCAACTCGCCCTGTCCCTGTGGCGCACGTGCGTGCCCTACATCGTCGCGTTCCTCGTGGTGCAGGCGGCGCGGCTCGGCATCCACCTGGACAACGCCTCCGTCACCTCCGCCCTGGTCACCGGCTTCGGTACGGTCTACTACGCCGCGTTCCGGTTCCTGGAGCACCGGTTCGGCGCGAGCTGGGGCTGGTTCCTGGGGGCCGCCCGGCCGCCGTCCTACCAGCCGCCGGCCCCCGTGCCCGCACCCGCACCCGCCGCACCTACGCCTGCGCCGTCCGCACCCGCACCCACGCCCGCACCCGTACCGGCGCCCGCACCAGCACCGGAGCCCACACCCACGCCCGCACCAGCACCCACGCCCGCGCCCGCGCCCGCAGCGACGCCGCCGGACCCCACGCCGGCCCGACCCGACTACCGGAACCTGCCCGAAGGCGGCTGACGGGCACCCGCACAAGGGTTGCGGACCACCATATTCCGCAACCCCGAAATCAGGCCCAGTAATACAATTAGCCTTTCACGTTCAGGTCTTGACGAATTGTCACCTGAATCTGAGACTGAGCCTGCCACCAATGCATCCGGATCCCATTCCACGGCCTCTTGATGCACGAAGTGAACGGAGGGGGAATTTGCCGACGACACCGACCTATCCGGGCGTCTACATCGAAGAGCTTCCCAGCGGCGTCCGTACCATCACCGCGGTGAGCACCTCGGTGACCGCCTTCGTCGGGGCCACCCGGCGCGGCCCGCTCGACCAGCCGGTCACCATCACCAGTTTCGCGGACTTCGAACGCCGTTTCGGCGGACTCGCGGATCAGAGCCCGGTCAGCTACGCCGTCCAGCAGTTCTTCCTCAACGGGGGCTCGGTCGGGGTCGTGGTCCGGGTCGCGGCGGCCGGCACCGGCGCCGCCGCGGGCGTCACGCTCAACTCGACGCAGTCCTCCACCGCCACCCCGGCCCTGGAGGTCACGGCCGTCGAGCCGGGACTCTGGGGCGGGGGGCTGCGGGTCGCCGTGGACTACCGGACGCCGACCCCGGCCGAGACCTTCAACCTCCAGGTCTTCGACACCTCCGGCGCCGTCCGGGAGTCCTTCGCGGACCTGTCGGTCCGGGCCGCCAGCCCCCGGTTCGCCGAGACGGTGGTGAACAGCGGCTCGACCGTCGTCCGGGTCAAGGTGCTCGCGGAGAGCCGGCCGGACCCGGTGGGCACCGTCTCCAAGCCCTTCGCGGCCACCCTGCCGGACCTCACCCACGAGATCCAGGTGAAGATCGCCGACGTCTCGCGGACCGTCAAGATCTACGACCCGGCCGCGGACGGCACCGCGCCGACCACCGTCCCCGAACTCGCCCTGCTGCTGGAGCGCAAGCTGCGGGCCCTGCCCGACGCCCCGGGCAAGCGGGCCTTCGCGGGCACCCGGGTGAGCGTGTTCGGGCGGCAGCTCCAGGTCGTCGCCGGCTCCACCGACCCGGCCGACGTGGTGCGCTTCCTCGGTGAGGCCGCCAACAACCTCGGGCTGGAGGGCTCGGTCAACCCGCCGGTCCTCGCCCTCGCCGGCGGCCAGGACGGAGCGGCCCCCGGCATGACCGACCTGATCGGCAGCGAGGCCGGCAAGACCGGCATCCAGGCCCTGCGCGACGTGCCGGACGTCAACCTGCTGGTGCTGCCGGAACTGGCGGGCTACGCCAGCGTGGACGACGCGGTCACGGTCGTCTCGGCCGCCCAGGCACTCTGCGCGGAGCAGCGGATGTTCCTGATCGTCGACTCGCCGCAGGCGTGGACGACTCTGGACGCCGCCCGGGCGGGCCTGTCCGCCTTCGACTCGGTGCGCAGCGACCACGCCGCGCTGTACTTCCCGCACCTGGAGCTGGTCGACCCGCTCACCGGCCGGCTGCGCAGCTTCCCGCCGTCGGGCACCATCGCCGGCGTGATGGCGCGCACCGACGGCCAGCGGGGCGTGTGGAAGGCGCCCGCGGGCACCGAGGCCGGACTGCCCGGGGTGCGCGCGCTGACCGTCCCGCTGACGGACCGGGAGAACGGCCTGCTGAACCCGCTCGCGGTGAACTGCCTGCGGACGTTCCCGGTGGTGGGCCCGGTGGCCTGGGGCGCGCGGACCATGGCGGGCGCCGACGCGCTCAGCTCGCAGTGGAAGTACGTCCCGGTGCGGCGCCTGGCGCTGATGCTGGAGGAGAGCCTCTACCGCGGCACCAAATGGGTCGTGTTCGAGCCCAACGACGAGCGGCTGTGGGCGCAGATCCGGCTGAACGTGGGCGCGTTCCTGCACTCGCTGTTCCAGCAGGGCGCGTTCCAGGGCACGTCGGCGCGCTCGGCCTATTTCGTCAAGTGCGACAAGGACACCACCACGCAGGACGACATCAATCGCGGTGTGGTGAACGTCGTGGTCGGATTCGCGCCCCTCAAGCCCGCGGAATTCGTGATCGTCAAGATCGAGCAGCTCGCCGGACAGTTCGAGGTTTAGGATCTCCATGGTCGAGTTCACCGTCAATCCGCACCGGTTCGATCCGTACAAGAATTTCAAGTTCCTGGTCGTCTGGGACGGTCGGGTCGTCGCCGGAATCAGCAAGATCAGCCCGCTCAAGCGCACCACCGAGGTGGTGAAGCACCGCAGCGGGGGCGATCCGAGCGCGCCGCGCAAGTCGCCGGGGCGCACCGACTTCGAGGCGGTCACCCTGGAGCGCGGGGTCACTCACGACCCGGAGTTCGACCGCTGGGCCAACAAGGTCTGGATGGTCGGCGCGGGCCGCGGGGCGGAGGTCTCGTTGCGGGACTTCCGCAAGGACCTGGTGATCCAGGTGCTCAACGAGGCCGGGCAGGTGGCGGTCGCCCACAAGCTGTACCGCGCCTGGCCGAGTGAGTACCAGGTGCTCGGCGAACTGGACGCCAACGCCAACGCGGTGGCGATCCAGAGCCTCAAGCTGGAAGTGGAGGGCTGGGAGCGGGACGAGGAGACGCCCGAACCGGAAGAGCCCTCGTTCCAGCAGCCGGCCTGAGCGGCCGACCGATGGAACTCGCAGGCGAGGCCGCCCTGTTGGCAGCCTGGGAGGCCGGGCTGGCGGCCGGCCGCACCGGGCGGGCCCTGCTGCTGCACGCCGTCGCCCGTCCGGGCGCCGGGACGGAGGAGCTGCTGGCCGTTCCGCTCGGCCATCGGGACGCCGAACTGTACGGCCTGCGCGCCGAGTTGTTCGGCGAACGGCTCAATGTGCGGGTCAGCTGCCCGAGTTGCGCGGAGGAGATGGAGTTCGCCTTCGACTCCGGGGAGGTGGTCGGTGCCGCGCGGCCGGCGGACGGCCCGCTGCGGGTGGAGCTGGACGGCTGGCAGGTCGGCTTCCGGCTGCCCACCCCCGGCGATCTGGCCGCCGCCGAACAGGCCCCCGCGGACCGGGCCAGGGCCGTGGTGCTGGAGCGGTGCGTGCTGATCGCCGAGCACGGCGGGGAGCCGGTCGCCGCCCGGCAGCTCCCCGAACCGGTCCAGCGGCGCGTGGCCGAGGCCGCCGCCGCAGCCGACCCCTGCGCCGACGTCCGGCTGCACCTCGGCTGCCCCGAGTGCGGCGAGCAGGCCCTCGCCGAGCTGGACATCGCCTCCTACCTCTGGGAGGAGCTGGACGACTGGGCCCGGGCGACCCTGCTCCATGTCCACCTCCTGGCCACCGCCTACGGCTGGAGCGAGGCGGAGATCCTGGCGCTCAGCCCACTGCGGCGCCGCTACTACCTGGAGCTGTGTGCAGATGCCTGACCACTTCGACCGCCTGGTGGCGAAGGGCGGCCCGGGCGGGGACCGGACCGGGGTACGGGTGCGCCCGCGCCTGCCGGGGCCGTTCGAACGGCTCGACGCGCTCGCTCCGGCGCCGCCGGTCGTGGACGAGGAGTCGTTCGGGCCGGGCCGCTCGGACGGACGACCCGTTCCCGTGCCACTCCCCCGGCCGCCGGCGGCTCCGCCCGCGGCGCCGGTCGAAAGGACGCTGCGGGCGGTGGTCGGTGAGGACAGGCCGGCTGTCGCACCCGTCCTTCCGCTGCCGCGCACGCCGCTGCTGATCGCGCCGCCGGTCACCCCCGGTGCCGCACCGGCCGTCGAGCCGGCGGTGCGGAGGGAGGCCGCCCGCCCGGCAGCCGTACCGACGCCCGTCACCGCACGGCACCTGGCGGCCGCCCCCGAGCCGCCGACCGCGGCACCGCCCGCACCGGCCCGGCCGGCCGCCGCACTGGCGTCCGTACGGCGGGCCGCCGGGGCAGCTGCTCCGGGCCAGGCGCACGGGACCGGGGCCCGACGCCGGCAGCGGCCGGTCGAGCGGGTGGTACAGGTCCGGATCGGGCGGGTCGAGGTCACGGCCGCCCGGAGCACCCCGGCCGGACCGCCCAAGCCGGCGGCCGCCCGCCCGGGCCCGGCCCTCGACCTGGACAAGTACCTCGACCGGGAGACCTCATGAGCGGGCGGGTGCGGCACATGACCGAGGGGACGGGCCCGTGAGCAACCACCTCGCGATCGCCACCGTGAGCGAGGCGCTGCGGCAGCTCATCACCCGAGCGCTCTCGCCCGACATCCCGTTCGCGGTCGAGGTCGGCGCCCGCAAGCCGCCGACCGAACCGCCCACCGACCCGACCATCACCGTCTTCCTCTACCAGGTCACGGCCAACGCCTCGCTGCGCAACCGCGACGCGCCCACCCGCGCGACGGACGGCACGGTGCTGGCCCGGCCGGCCGCCGCCCTGGACCTGCACTACCTGATCAGCTGTTACGGCGAGGAGTCCCAGCTGGTCGGCCAGCGGCTGCTCGGCTGCGTGGTCCGGGCACTGACCGAACAGCCGGTGCTGTCCCGGCAGTTGATCGAGGAGGCAGCCGCCCAGCCGTTCCTGGTGGGGACGGACCTGGCCGCCTCGCCGCAGCGGGTGCGCTTCACGCCCACGACGATGGACGTCGAGGAGCTGTCCAAGCTGTGGAGCACGCTGCTCCAGACGCCGTACGCGCTGTCCGTGACCTACCAGGCCGCCGCCGTCCTCGTGGAGGGCAGGGTCGATCCGGTGGCCGGCAAGCCGGTGCTGCGCCGTACCGTGCGGGCCGTGCCGTCCCGCGGGCCGGTCGTGGAGCGAGTGCTGTCCCGGCCCGCCGGGTCCCCCGGTGCTCCCGGGGAAGGGCCGGTGACCAAGGACCGGGAACTGGTGCTGGAGGGCACCGGCCTGCGCGCCGACCTGGTCGTGGCCCGGCTGGGCGAGCGGCGGGTGCCGGTCGACCCGGGCGGCGTCCGGGACGACCGGCTGGTGGTCGCCGTCCCGGAGGACCTGCCGCCCGGCGTGTACCCGGTGCAGGTGCTGCACGGACTGGCGCTGGACGGCAGGCCCGCCGCCGACCACCTCGCGCTGGAGTCCAACGCGCAGACCTTCGCCCGGCAGCCGCGGATCGACGGGCCGATCGGCACGGCGGACCGCGCCGACGGACCCTCCGGGGTCTCGGCCCGGCTGGACGTCCGGCTGGACCTGCCGCTCCGGGACGACCAGCAGGTCCTGCTGCTGCTGGACGAGTTGCACCCGCCCGCCGGGCGGCGCGGGGCGAGCCACCAGTTCCGCGCGCCCGCACCGCCGCAACCGCGCACCGACCCGTACGAGGTCCGGGTGCCGGTCGTCGGCGTGCGCCCGACCGCGTACCTGGCCCGGGTCCAGGTGGACGGCGTGCCCAGCGAATTGACGGTGTCGAGCGACGGATCGTTCAACGGTCCCGTCGTGGACCTGACGCACTGACCGCAGGACGGGGGACCCGGATGAGCACGCGTCGAAGGCAGGGCCGCGACGGCCCGGCGGACGAGCCGCACCGGCAGGCGCTGTCGGCCGCGGTCGCCGCCGTGCTCGACCGCGTCGACGCGCACGCGGCCGGCCGCGACGCGGGTGACCCCGCGTCGTCCGACCAGCCCACCGGCCGCCGGGGCGGACGGCGCCAGCCCACCACCGCCCTGGACGCGCTCAGCGCCTCCTTCGGGCTCACCCCCTTCGAGCGCGACGTCCTCGTGCTGGCCGCCGCTGCCGTGATCGACCCCACCGCCGCCGCCCGGTGCGCCGCGGCCGGCGGCGACCCCGGGCGCGCCCACCCGACCTTCTCGCTCGCCCTCGCCGCCCTGGACCAGCCGCACTGGAGCGCCCTCACCCCGGTCGGCCCGCTGCGCCGCTTCCGGCTGGTCGAGCTGGACGACGAGACCGCACTCACCACCTCCCGGCTGCGGATCGACGAGCGGGTGCTGCACTTCCTGGTCGGCGTGCCGTACCTGGATGTGCGGCTGCACGGCCTGCTCACCCGGGTCGGGCCGCCCGGCGAGCTGCCCGAGCCCCACGAGCGGTGCGCGGCCGAGCTGGCCCTGGGGTGGACCGCGGCCGGGCTGACCGGCCCGCCGCACACCGAACTGACCGGCGCCGACCGCCGCACCCGCTGGGAGATCGCGGCGGCGGCGGCCCACCGCGCCGGGCTCGGCCTCTACGCCGCGCACCGCGAGGACCTGCCCACCGAGCCCGCCGAGCGCGAGCAGCTCGCCCGGCTGTGGCAGCGGGAGGCGATCCTGATCCCGGCCGCACTCCTGGTGGAGGGCGGCGAGCCGGGCCGGCAGCACCCGCGGTCCCCGAACGGCACGGAGGCCTTCCTCGCGAGCCTGGCGGTGCCGCTGGTCGTCTCCGGCGACGAGCTCCCGGCGGAGGGGGCCCCGGACCGGGCCAGGCTGGCCGTACCCGCGCTCGGCCCCGAGGAGCAGCTGGCGATCTGGGCCGCGGAACTGGACGGTGCGCCGGGGGTCACCGAGGGCGGAATCCGCGCGCTGGCCGCGCAGTTCTCGCTGCCCGGCCATGTGATCCGCGCGGCCGCGGCGACGGCGCGGCGGGCGGCCGAGGACGGCCGGGACATCGGCCCGCTGGCCTGGCACGCCGGTCTGACGGAGGCCCGGATGTCCCTGGAGGAGCTGGGCCGGCGGGTCGAGCCGCGGGCCGGCTGGGAGGACCTGGTGCTGGAGGAGCGCCAGCGCTCGATCCTGCGCGAGATCGTCGCCCACGTCCGCCGGCGCGGCACGGTCTACCAGGAGTGGGGCTTCGAGTCGGTGCTGCGCCGCGGCCTCGGCGTCACCGCGCTGTTCGCCGGCGGGTCGGGCACCGGGAAGACGCTGGCGGCCGAGGTCGTCGCCGGGCAGCTCGGCGTGGACCTGTTCGTCATCGACCTCTCGCAGGTCGTCAGCAAGTACATCGGCGAGACCGAGAAGAACCTCCGACGGGTCTTCGACGCGGCCGAACGCGGCGGCGCACTGCTGCTGTTCGACGAGGCCGACGCGCTGTTCGGCAAGCGCAGCGAGATCAAGGACAGCCACGACCGCTACGCCAACCTGGAGGTCAGCTACCTGCTGATGCGGATGGAGGCCTACCGGGGCCTGGCCGTGCTCACCACCAACATGAAGAAGGCGCTGGACCCGGCGTTCATGCGGCGGATCAGGTTCGTGGTCGACTTCCCGTTCCCCGGGGTGCCGGAGCGCGCCGAGATCTGGCGCCGGGTCATCCCCGAGGAGACCCCCAGCCAGGGCCTCGACCCGGAGCGGCTCGCCCAGCTCACCGTGGCCGGCGGCTCCATCCGCAACATCGCGCTGTCCGCCGCCTTCCTGGCCGCCGACGAGGACTGTCCGATGCAGATGCGGCACCTGCTGGCCGCCGCTCGCACCGAGTACCTGAAGCTGGAGCGCTCGCTGACGCCCTCGGAGGTCGGCGGATGGATCTGACCGAGGGGGCTGCGACGGGGAGGGACGGCGCCGGGCGGAACGGGGCCGAGCCCGGTGGCGCCGAACGGGCCGAGCCCGGGCACGGGGGCGCCGGGCGGATCGAGGTCGAGATCGGCGAGCTGGTCCTCGACGGCTTCGCGCACGTCGACCACGACCGGCTGACGGCGGCGTTCCGGAGCGAACTGACCCGCCTGGTCGAGGCGCGCGGCGTGCCGCTCGCGGTCGGCGGCGACCGCACGCTGGACCTGCTCTCCGGGCTGCCGCCGCTCCCGGCCGGCGCCTCACCGCAGCGGCTCGGCGAGGCGCTCGCCCGCGCCGTGCACGCCGGGCTGTCCGGCGGTGGCCGGCCGCCGGGACGGGGGCGGACATGACTCGACCCGCCCTCGCGACCAAGGACTCCGCACCGGACACCGAGCGGGGCGCGGCCCGGCGCAGGACCCGGGCGCCGAAGGCCCGTACGCCCGAGCCCAAGGAGATCGTCTCCGGCGCCGGCCAGCCGCTCGACCCGGGCGTGCGCCGGGAGCTGGAGGCGCGGCTCGGGCACGACCTCAGCCGGGTCCGGGTGCACACCGACCGGGACTCCGCCGCGCTGACCGAGCTGATCGGCGCGGACGCCGTCGCCGTCGGCCCGGACCTCTTCTTCGGCGAGGGCAAGTACCGGCCCGCCGCCGAGGACGGCCGGCGGCTGCTCACCCACGAGCTGCTGCACACCGTCCAGGTCCCGAACCCGCTCGGCGCGCTGCGGGCCGGCCGCGACCTGGGCGCGGTCAGCCTGCCGCAGGACGCGATCGAGCGGGAGGCGGAGCACGGCGCGCGCGACGACCGGCCGACGGCGGCGACGCCGGGTGCCACGCCGGGGTGGCTGCGCTACGCGACCGTCGACGCCGACCGGTTCCGCGCCGAGCGGCTCGACCCGGCCACCCTGGTCGACCGGCTGGCGGCCGGCATCCTGCGCTCACTGCGCGGCGACCCGACCGACTCCGCCGGCCGGGTCCGCTGGCAACTCGCGCGCTTCGCCCCCGAGTTGCAGGCCTCCGTGCTGGAGCGCCTGGAGATCCGGCTGCCCTCCTCGGACTACACCCGGGTACTGGAGCTGGTCGAGGCCGCCGAGCACCGCCCGGCCGACCCGGACGGCGCGCAGACGCCCGAACCGGTCACCGATGCCGCCGACCGGACCACCGACGACCGCGAGCGGACCGACCGGAAGGACCGCGGCGAGCAGGACCGGCAGCGGCAACTCGACGAGGAGGCACGGCAGCCGGACGGCCCGAAGGGGCGGCGCGGGCGCCGCAAGGGTCACGGTGACGCGGAACGCCCGGAGGAGCGGGGCGAGCAGCAGGACGAACGGCGGGACGAAGAGCAGGCGCCACCCCCGGAGGCCGAGGCCGCGCAGCCGCGGGCCGATCAGGCCCAGCCTCCTGGGCAGGCGCAGCCGTCGACCGCCGAGGCGGCCCCGGACGCGGGCCCGGAGCAGTCGCCCGCGCCGGCCGAGGAGGCCGCCGCCCAGCCCGTGGCCGCCGTCGCACCGGACTCTCCCGAAGCCGGGCAGCCGGACCCCGCCGCCCAGCCCTCGGCCGGTACGAAGCCGCAGGACCCCGCCGCCCGTCCGCTGCCGCAGCCCGCGCCGGTCAAGCCCGAGCGCCTGGACGCGGTCGCCCGGGCCGAGGACGGTCCACTGGCTCGGCACGGGCTGCTGGCGGGAGACCACGAGAAGGCCGAAACCCCGGACGAGGAACGGCCGTTGGGCATGGAACCCGACGCGGAGTCCGAGGTCCAGGACGGACCGGGCAAGGAGCAGGACCGGCAGCCGGCGTCAGCCGACGCCGGGCCGGAGATCTCGCCCGAGGACTTCCTGCCCTCATCCGACCTCGACATGTCGGCCGTCCCGACAGCCGATCGGATCAGCCTGTCACCGGACGGCACTCCGGCCGGGAACGCCGACGCCCCGGAGTTCCCGGAACCGCCCGCGACCAAGGCCGACCAGGTGCAGGCCGAGCGGGACGCCCGGCCGGAGGAGGACGCGGAGCCTGCGGCGGCACCGCCGGAGCAGGCGCAGCCCGGGGCGGCACCGCCGGCCGCCCCCGAACCGGCCCCCGCCCCCGAGGCCGAGGACCGCAGCGCCCGCGACCTCCAGCCGGAACAGCCGGTCGAGCAGGAGATCGGCCCCGAAGCCACCGCGAACCCGGCCGCCCCGGCGCCGGCCGCCGCCGAGCCCGCCCCGGTGGAACCGCAGCGGCCCGACACCCCTGCCGAGGAGGCGCGCGAGGCCGGACCGGCCCCCGAACCGGCCGGCTCGCCCGAGCCGGGCGGCGCGGAGCGCACGGCCGCGCCCACCGCGGCAGGGCCGGTCGGCGGGGACGGCCCGGGCGGTGACGGCGCCGGTCCGGACACCGGCGGGCCCGAAGCGGCACCCGGCGCGGACTCCCCCGGGACCGCCGCCGAGACCGCCCCCGGTCCGGCGGCCGAGCAGGCCGAGGCGCCCGCCGGACTCGCCGGCCGGCCCGCCCCGGACGCCTCCCTGGAGTCCGGCGGCGGCGCCTGCGCGGGCCCGCAGCAGCCCACCACCGAGGCGGAACCGGACGGTGCCGGAGCCGGTGGCTGCGCAGCGGGGGGCGGCGCGGCGGGCGCCCCGGCCCAGCAGGAGCAGAAGCCCGTCCCGCCCGACGTCTCCGGCCAGGACCCGCAGAGCGCGCTCGCCACCGCCGCGAGCCTGCCGCCCGATCGGATGGCCACCACCCTGGACGGCGTGGACGGTTCGGTGGACCGTACGGTCGGCGAGCAGCGGGCCCGGCTTCAGGCCGCCCCGCCGACCGTCCGGCGCCCGTCCGGAGCCCCGCAGACCCGGTCCGGCACGCCCGAGGCCGCGCCGCCCGCCGAGGCGGTGACGGAGCGGCTGGAGCGGGTCGGCCCGCCGGGCGCGGACGGCGAGCAGCAGCGGGCCGAGGAGAAGAAGGTCGAGGGCCGCAACCCCGGCGACCGGGTCGCCCCGCCGCACGTCGCCGACGACCCGGGCAACCAGGTCTCGCCGCAGGAGGTCCAGCAGGCCCAGGTCGCGGTCGACGGCGTGCCCTCGTCCGACCCGGCGCTGAACACCACCGTCGGCCCGGCGCCCAAGGTCGAGCTGACCGGGGAGAGCGACCCGGCGCGCACCGACCGGCAGGCCACGAAGCTCAAGGAGAGCTCGACCAGGATCCTCGGCGTCGGCCGGGAGGACGCCGCCAAGCCGATGGGCGAGGACCGGATCTACCCGGACGTGCCGAAGGAGACCCTCACCGCCTCCGTCCCCGGGGGCGGCCGCGGGCGCGGGGGCGCCGGTGCGCGCGGCGCGACCGAAACCAAGCCGGGCATCGGCATCGTCACCCAGCAGGAACGCGGCCCGCAGATCCAGGCCGCGGTCGGCCAAGGGCAGGGTCGACTGGGCTCCGCCCAGGCCGAGCGGAAGCAGGGCGAGGCCGAGGCGCGGCGGCAGAACCAGGCCGAGACCGACCAGGCGGTGGCCGACAACGCCGAGGCCCAGGCCGGCGAGCGGGGCGAGGCCGCGGAGAGGGTCCGGGCCGAGCGCGAGCAGTGGCGCACCGAGCAGGACCGGAAGGTCTCCACCGCGGACCAGGACTCCGCCGCGGAGCACCAGGACAGGACCGAACAGATCGGCGGGAAGCGCACCGAGGCCGACAAGGACGTCCAGGACCGTCAGCAGCAGGACAACCAGAAGATCCAGGACAAGCGGAAGGAGGCCGAGGAGAAGGCCCAGAAGGAGAAGGACCGCAAGAAGGAGGAGTCCGAGGGCTGGTGGGGCTGGGTCAAGTCCAAGGTCAAGGCGGCCTTCGACGCGCTGGTCGAGGCGGTCACCAAGGTCTTCGACTTCTTCCGCGGCCTGATCAACGACATCATCGACGGCTTCCGGAAGTTCGCGAACTGGGCGATCGACCAGGCGCGGAAGTTCGCCGTCGACCTGATCGACAAGCTCGCGGACGCGCTGATCAGGATCTGCGACGTGCTGCTGGCGGCCTTCCCCGAACTGCGGGACAGGTTCCGCAAGAAGATCGAGGAGTGGCGCGACAAGGCCGTCGCCAAGGTCAACGAGTGGGCGGACAAGCTCAAGAACGCCGTCAACAAGCTGCTCGACCTGCTGGCGGCCGGGCTGAACGCGCTGATCAACGCGCTGGAGGCGGGACTCAAGGCCGCGATCGAGGCGGTCCGCAAGACCGTCATGGACGCCATCGACTTCGTGCAGAAGGCGATCGCGGTCTTCGGCGAGTTCGCGGTCCTGATCGGCGACATCGCCTCCGACCCGGGCGGCTGGCTGAAGAAACTCGGCAGCGCCGCGATCGACGGCATCCAGCACTACCTGTGGGGTGCGATCAAGAGCGCGGTCAAGCAGTGGTTCAACGAGAAGGTCGAGTCGGTGGTCGGCCTGACCTCCACCATCGTCAACGTGCTGGTCAAGGGCTGCATCTCGATGGCCCAGATCGGGCGGATGGCCTGGCAGGCGATCGTCGCCTCGCTGCCCGGGATGATCGTCTCGATCGTGATCGAGAAGCTGGTGTCGCTGATCGTGCCGGCGGCGGGCGCGATCATGGCGATCATCCAGGGGCTGGTGGCGGCGTGGAACACCATCAGCAAGATCGTCGCCGCGATCGGGAAGTTCGTCACCTTCCTCAAGGCGGTCAAGTCCGGTTCGGCCGCGTGCCTGTTCGCCGACGCGGTCGCGGCGGGCGTGGTCGCGCTGCTGGACTTCATCTCCAACTTCCTGCTCAGCAAGCTCAAGGGGGCCGGCAAGGCGGTCGGGACCAAGCTCAAGGGGATCGCGCAGAAGATCCTCAAGGGCCTGGCGAGGGCCGGCCGGGGCGGCCGCAAGACGGCCGGCCGGGCCGTCAACAAGGCCCGGGCGGGCCTGCGCCGGGCCACCCGGTCCCTGCGCGAGCGGCCCTCCCCCGGCCGCACCCGCCCCGCGCGAACGGGTCCCGCCCGGCAGACCGTCCGCCACGCGGAGCACCACCCGTCGACCACCTCCGGACGCCCCCGCCGCGAGGTCGCCCGCCCGAGGCCCGCCTCCCGCCGCCACCCCGTCTCCCCCGTCGGCCGTGCCCTCAACGCCTCCCGCCAGACCGTCAAGGCCGCCCTCAACCGGGTGCGGACGGCCGCCCGCACCCTCGGCCGCAAGCTCCTCAACAGCAAGTTGGGCCGCGCCCTCACCAACGGCGCGCACAGGCTCCGCGACGCCTACCGCAAGCAGCGCGACCGCCTGGGTGCCTGGCAGCGGAAGCGCCAGCAGCAACGCGCCCAGCGCCGAGCCCACGAGAACTCGCCGCAGGCGAAGCAGAACCGCCTCGACCTGATCGCCGCCCGCATCCGGCCACGGATCCAGCGCCTGCTCCACCGAGGCGTCCGGGGCCCGGTGCTGCGGGCGCTGCTCGCCGCGATGCGCACGTGGTACCGGCTGTCGAGCCTGGGCATCGAGGGCGACAGGAACTTCGCCGTCACGGCCACCCTCAATCCGCAGGTGAAGCTCACCGACGCGCTCACCCTGGACGAACGGGACCTGCTGGCGATGCTCGACGAGCTGTCCGCCGAGATCCTGGACCACTCCCGGACCGTCAGCGGTGCGAATCGGATCCACCGGAAGGACGACGATTCCGCGGCGGACCAACGGCGGTTCGGAGTCCCGCAGGGAGTCGGCTTCGCCTCCATGGCCCGGTTCATGAACCATCAGGGCCCGAGCATGGCGGGCTTCGAGTACACGAACGAGAGCGCACACGACGTGTTCGAGTTCGAGGACGGGCCCGACCGGACCCCGGCCGCCGTCACGCACACCGTGCTGCGCGAGACCAACAAGATGCGGAACGCCCAGCAGAAGCGGATCGCGGCCGGTGCCGACAAGGAGGAGCAGGAGAGCCTCCGGGCGGTCGAGAGCGCCCAGCGCCTCCAGCGGGCCGTGATCAAGCGGCAGCACGAGAACGGCCAGGCCGAGGAGCATCTGCGCTACCGGGGCCGCAAGAACCGTGCCGGCACGTTCAAGGAGGGCATCGCCGAACGGATCCTCAACGACCCCGACCACAACCGCGAGGTGGTCGAGGGGGTCCGGACGATGGCCGCCGGCGGCCGGGTCGACGGCCAGGTGGGGCGCGACGCCGCCTTCCTCGGCAGCCTGATCATGGGCAAGGAGGTCCACCGGAACGAGCGGTCGATCATCCACTCGGGGATGCTGCTGCAGATGGCCGCCGAGGGCAGCCGGGTCTCCGGGGTCGCCCCGACCGCCGACCCGAAGACCAGCCTCCCCGGCCTGCGGGTCCACCGAGGCGAGGCGATGCCCGTCGCCGAGGCACTGAAGTACCTCCCGATGGAGGGGGGAGGTGCCATGGAGCAGGCCAGGACGCTCGACCGGCAGCGCGCGAAGGAGCGTGAATCGGGTGCGGACACGAGCGAGAAGGCCTTCAACGGAAAGAACGTCCAGGGGCTGGCCAACCGTGAAATCCTGGTGATCCAGATGTGGATCAAGTCCCTTGACATCAAGACCGAGAAAGGAAGCGAGATCACCACTCTCGAACAACTCAAGGGCCGGATCCGCGAAAAGCTTTTCCACCTGTACGGACTGAAGTAGCTCCCCGAGGTGATCGACCGATGACTGAGATTTTCGACCGAAGCCGACGGCTGGTCCTGCGGGACGACGCCGACGAATCCGCCGTGGAGGAACTGGCCGCGCTGATCGGCTGGCCGCGGCGCATCGACATTCCCGCGGACCCCGAGGAATGGACGCCCCGCCAGATCTCCTGGTACGTCGGCCCGGCCATCGCCCTCACCTACTGCGAGGATCTCCTCTCCGGTTTCTTCTATGTGATGATCACCGGTTCGGACGAGAAGGTCATCCGGAGCACGGTGGAACTCGCGGAGTCCACGCTGAACACCTGGCGGCTCCCCGAACTCGTCCGGAGTGCCGACCCCGAGGCGGATCCGGACACCTACGCGGCGGAGGTCCTGCGCCTGGGGCTGGGAGCACCGGTGGAATTCGACGAGGAATTCTTCCGGAGCGTCCGCCGCGCTCTGCGGAGCGATCGGCCGGAGGTCCGGAAGAACGCCGTGTGGGCGATCACGTACGAGCCGTGGCCCGCCTACGCGCCGTTGTTGGAGGAACTGCTGGACGAGGAGCAGGACGAGGAGGTGGCCGACATCGCCCGGTCCGTGCTTGAGGAGATGGCCGCGACGTGACGTACATGGACGCCCCCAAGCCCATCAGGGCCGGGCTGGTCATCGTCGATCCGCAGCGGGGGACGCCGCAGCGGATCGTCGTGCTGCAGTTCAACCCCGACAGCCTGGAGCGGTCGCTCGCCCCGCAGGTGGCAGGAGCCGACGGGAGCGGGGACCGGACGGAGGCGTTGCGGCTGAAGGGTCCAGCCGTGGAGACGTGGAAGTTCACGGCGGAGCTGGACGCCACCGACCAGTTGGAGGTGCCGGCGCCGAACGGGATCCATCCGCAGTTGGCCACCTTGGAGTTGCTGGTGCAGCCGGCCAGTGCGCAGCTGCGGAGCAATCAGGCGCTGGCCGCGCTCGGGACGCTGGAGATCACCCCGATCGAGGCCCCGCTGACCCTCTTCACCTGGGGTGGGAAGCGGATCCTGCCGGTGCGGCTGACCGAACTGACCATCACCGAGGAGGCGTTCGACATCGAGCTGAGTCCGATCAGGGCCGCCGTCGCGATCGGCCTGCGCGTCCTGACCGTCAGTGATCTGCCGACCGGGCACCGCGGGGCGGAGCTGTACCTCGCACACCTGGCGCAGAAGGAGCGGCTGGTCGGCACGGCGGCCGGTGGCCGGCTGAGCGCGCTCGGCCTCGGAGGGGGGTTCTGATGACGGTCAACGACCCGCTGAACGCGCTGCCCGCGCCCTCGCCGTACCCGCTGACCAGCCGGTACCACGGCGTCCCGGTCGGCTTGCACACCGAGCCGGACGGGCGGCAAGTCCCTTTCCTCAAGCGGCGGTTGTTGCCCAGTGCGGACGGCCTGACCCCGCTCGCCGAGCACACCGTCAGCGCCGGCGACCGCCCCGACCTGCTGGCCTACCGCTACCTCGGCAGCGCCGACCAGTGGTGGCGGATCGCCGACGCCAATCCGGTCCTCGATCCGCGGGAGCTG
The DNA here is from genome assembly GCF_043198905.1 of Kitasatospora sp. NPDC048715. NCBI lineage: Bacteria > Bacillati > Actinomycetota > Actinomycetes > Kitasatosporales > Streptomycetaceae > Kitasatospora > Kitasatospora sp. NPDC048715. The sequence goes on from NZ_JBICVH010000023.1 coordinate 116,832, forward strand.
ACCGCTACCCCGGGCCGGCGGATCACCATCGCGCTACCCGGCGCGGTGCCCGGGCCGGGGGTGGGAAATGGCTGACGCCTCGGCCGTCACGGGGGGCGGGCCGATCGGGTCGATCCACCTGAGCCTGCTGATGGGCCCGCAGCTCCCGGTACCGGTGCCGCAGCCGGTGACCGACGCGCTGCTGTCGGCGCAGGTCACGGTGGCCTCCGGGCAGCGCAGCGGGTTCCAGCTGGCCTTCGACCTGTCGAAGCACGGTCTGATCAACACCGCGCTGCTGCCGGGCGGCTTCTTCGACCCGAAGATCAGGGTCGTGCTGGTGGTGACCGTCACGGGCACCCCGACCGTGCTGATGGACGGGGTGATCATCCGCCAGGAGGTCGGCATCAGCAACCAGCCCGGCCAGTCCACGCTCACCGTCACCGGCGAGGACCTGACGGTGCTGATGGACCTGGAGGAGCAGGCCGGCGTGCCGTTCCCCGCGATGTCCCCGGCGGCCCGGGTGGCCGCGATCATCGCCAAGTACGGGCAGTACGGCATCGTGCCGCTGGTCATCCCCGAGCTGGTGCCGCAGACGCCGATGCCGACCCGGCGGATCGACTTCCAGAAGGGCACCGACCTCGGGTACGTCAACGAGCTGGCGAAGGCCAACGGTTACGTGTTCTACCTCGACCCCGGCCCGGCCCCCGGGATGAGCCGCGGCTACTGGGGACCGGAGATCCGGCTCGGTGTGCCGCAGCACGCGCTGAACGTGAACATGGACGCGCTGTCGAACGTCGACCAGCTCACCTTCGCCTTCGACGGGACCGCCCGCGAGGAGCCGGAGGCCCGCGTCCAGTTCCCGGCGACCAAGGTGTCCGCCGTCCTGCCGGTGCCGGAGGTCAGCATCCTGCGTCCGCCGCTCGCGCTCAGGCCCGCGCCGGCGCTGAAGAAGAAGGTCATCGCCGACACCGCCAAGAAGGACAGCTCCCAGGCCGTCGCCGAGACCATCGCCAAGGCGATGCAGTCGGCGGACGCCGTCTCGGGCTCCGGCCAGCTCGACGTCGTCCGGTACGGCCACGTGCTGCGGCCGCGCGAGCTGGTCGGCGTCCGCGGCGCCGGACTCACCTACGACGGCCTGTACTTCGTCAAGAGCGTCACCCACAACCTCAAGCGCGGCTCGTACACCCAGAACTTCACACTGACCCGCGAGGGCCTGATCGCCCTCCAGCCGACCGTCATCCCCTGACGCTGCAGCAGGAGTTGCCCACATGGCCGAACCGACCCGCTACCTCGGCAAGTTCCGGGGGACGGTGGTGAACAACGTCGACCCGCTCGGGATCGGCCGCATCCAGGCCCAGGTGCCCGACGTGCTGGGCGAGGTCGCGTCGACCTGGGCGATGCCCTGCTTCCCGGTGGCCGGCCCGGGAATGGGGCACTACGCCGTCCCGCCGGTGGGGGCGGGCGTGTGGATGGAGTTCGAGCAGGGCGACCAGAGCTATCCGATCTGGACGGGCTGCTGGTACGGCTCCGCCTCCGAGGTGCCGGCGGAGGCGACGACCGGCCCGCCGGGCGTGCCGAACCAGGTGCTGGAGACCACCGGGCGGCGGGTGATCGTGCTGTCCGACGACCCGACCACGGGGATCACCCTCCGCACACCGAGCGGGGCCTCGATCGTGATCAACGACTCTGGCATCCGGATCAGCAACGGCCAGGGCGCCTCGATCTCGCTCGTCGGCGCCACCGTTTCCATCAACCAGGACGCCCTGAGCGTGACCTGACGGGGGAGAGACTCGTGCCCGGAAATCTGCTGCACGTCAATGCGACGGTGACCTGCCCGCACGGCGCCCAGGCGACGGCCCTGCCCGCCCAGGCCCGGGTGCTGGTCGCCGGCCAGGCCGTCACCAGCACGGCCGACCTGTACACCGTGACCGGCTGCCCGTTCACCGTGGCCGGCAAGCCCCAGCCCTGCGTCACGATCCGCTGGGTGGTGCCGTCCGCCCGGATCCGGGTGAACGGCTCCCCCGCGCTGCCGCAGTCCGCCGTCGGGCTGTGCCAGAGCGCCGAGCAGGTCCCGCAGGGGCCGCCGGTCGTGACCGTCGTCCAGCAGCGGGCGGTGGGGGTATGAGCACCCCGACGAGCACCGCACAGCTCGACGGGCCCGGCGCCCGGCCGACGGCTCCGCTGCCCGGCCCGGCCCGGACCGACATCGCGTTCCCGTTCCGGATCGACAGCCGCGGGCGCACTGCCGAGGCGGCGTACGACGACCACGTGCGCGACCTGATCGAGCAGTTGCTGTTCACCAGCCCGGGCGAGCGGGTCATGCACCCGGACTTCGGCTGCGGACTGCTCGACCTGGTCTTCGCGCCGAACAGCCCGGAGCTGGCGGCCACCCTGCAACTGTCCGTCCAGGCGGCGCTGCAGCGGTGGCTCGGCGACGTCATCGAGGTCGCCGCGCTCGACGTGGAGAGCGAGGACAACGTGGTGCGGGTCGAGCTGGCGTACGTCGTGCGCCGGACCGGTACCCAGCGGCAGGACGTCTTCGAGGGCGGGGTGGCGGCATGACCGGGCGATCCGAACGTCCGACGGCACGGTGCGGGACGGAACTGCGGCGCGCCGACGTGCGCGCGGCGCACCTGCTGGGCGTGGACGGCGCCGAGCTGGAGGACGACCGGCGCACGCTGAGCGTGACCTTCCTCGGCCGGGCGCCGCAGGAACTGGGCCCGGAGAACATCCGCGTCGACGGCGGCCGGCGGATCACCGGCCTGCGCGCCGTCGCGGTCGACATCGAGCGCGCGGACGACCCGGAGCTGGACGACCGGATGCACGTCACCCTCGACCGCACCGGCGACACCTCCCGCTACCGACTGACCGTGGTCGAGGCGGACGCCCACGGCCGGCCGGGCCCCCGCCCGTACCCGGGCTTCGACCCGAGGTACGCGAGCACCGGGTTCTCCTTCGGCGCCGAGTGCCCCTCCCCCTACGACTGCCGCACCGAGGAGGACTGCCCGCCCGCCGTCCGACCGGCCCCGGTCATCGACCGCACCGCCCGGGACTACGAGAGCCTGCGGCGGCTCGTGCTGGACCGGATGAGCCTGACCGCCCCCGGCTGGACCGAGCGGCACCTGCCCGACCTCGGCGTCACCCTGGTCGAGCTGCTCGCCTACACCGCCGACCAACTCTCCTACCAGCAGGACGCGGTGGCCACCGAGGCGTACCTCGACACGGCCCGGCGCCGGGTGTCGGTGCGCCGGCACGTCCGGCTGATCGACTACGCCGTGCACGACGGCTGCAACGCCCGGGCGTTCGTCACCCTGGCGACGGACCGCCCGCTCACCCTCCACCCCGGCACCTTCCGCTTCGCCGCCGTCGACGTCAGCCGGCTCGGCCCGCAGGAACGCCCGGAACTGTCCACGGTGATCCCCGACGAGCAGTTGGACGCGCTCACCCGGACCGCGGCGGTCGAGGTGTTCGAGCCGCTCGGCGGAACGGACCTGGTGCTGCACCCCGCGCACAACACCATCCGGTTCTGGACCTGGGGCGACCAGGACTGCGTCCTGCCGACGGGCGCGACCTCCGCCACCCTGCGCGACGACTGGCACGAGGCCGACCGGCCGGAGGACCGCACCCGGCACCTGGCGCTGCGCCCCGGCGACCTCCTGATCGTCGAGGAGGTGCTCGGCCCGCGCACCGGCGCCGCCGCCGACGCCGACCCCGCGCACCGCCAGGCCGTCCGGCTCACCTCGGTCACCCACCTGGTCGACGAGCTGTACGAGCAGCCCGTGGTCGAGGTCGAGTGGGCGCCGGAGGACGCGCTCACCTTCCCGGTCTGCCTGTCCGCGCGCGGCGGGAGCGACTGCGGCCCGATCCCCGACGTGAGCGTCGCCCGCGGCAACGTCGTGCTGGTCGACCACGGCCGCTCGCTCACCTTCTGCGGCGGAGCCCCGGAGACCTTCACCGTGCCGCCGGAGCCGGTCCGGGTGGCGTCCTGCGGTCCGGGCGGGTCCGGCTGCGCGGACCGCGTCCCGGGCAGCCCCGCGGCGGAGGCGATCCACGAACTGCTCGACCGGACCAGGACCGGCCGCCAGCTCGGCCCGCGACAGGTCCGCGAGCTGTACGCGCTGCTCGGCGAGGCGGCGGTGCGGCGGGCCGGGCTGAGCATCCAGCTCGCGCCGGGCGCGAGCGCGGAGGGCGAGGACGGCCAGGGCGCCGCGGTCGAGCCGCCCACCGCCGACGCCCAGGCGGCGACGCTGGAGACGCTGCTCGACCAGACCCGCTACCCCGTCCTGCCGCAGCCCTTCCGCCCGGTGCTGCGCTACGCGCCGGTCACCCAGGCGGCCGCCTACCCGGACCGGGCACACGTCTGCGCCCGGCAGGCCGTCCTGCTCGCCGGCATCCCCGAACGGGTCCGGCAGCGGCTGGAGGAGATGTGGCACCGGGCGGACTGCGGCCACCCCCTCTCCCGTGCCGAACTCGCCGAACTGACCGTGCTGTTCGGGGCCCAGTCGGTGCACGAACTGCGCCTCGCGGAGCGGCCCGCCGCCGGACTGCGCGAACTGCTGGCCCGCCGCACCCGCCTGCTCGCCGCCAAGCTGCGCCGCCTCGACGTGCTCACCGCCAGGGCCCGCGCCGGCGGGGTGCTCCGGCGGCCCGGCGTCTGGGAGGTGGCCCAGAGCTGGGGCGGCCGCTACGCCTCCGGGCTCGACCCCGACTCCCCCGCGTCGGCCGGCCCGGCGTCCGGGATCGCCGTCCAGGACCCCCGTGCCGCACTGCCGGCCGTCCGGGCCACCGCCGGGGGCCAGGAGTGGACGCCCCGCCGGGACCTGCTCCCGGACGGCCCGCGCGACCGGCACTTCGTCGGCGAGCCGGAGGACGACGGCCGCCTCGCGCTGCGCTTCGGCGACGGGCGGCACGGTCAGCCGCCCCGGCCCGGCACGGAGCTGCGGGTCGCCTACCGGATCGGCAACGGCACGGCCGGCAACGTCGGCGCGGAGGCCGTCAACCACCTGGTGGTCTGCCGGGACCAGCCGCCCCACGCGAAGGGACGCAGCACCGTCACACCGCCGCAGGACGCGCTGCTCCGGGTCCGCAACCCGATGCCCGCGAGCGGCGGCACCGATCCCGAACCCCTCGACCAGGTACGGCAGTCGGCCCCGCTCGCGCTGAGCCGCACCCGGCTGCGCGCCGTCACCGCCGCCGACTACGCGGAGCTGGCCGCAGCCCTGCCGGGCGTCCGGCGGGCCGCCGCCGAACTCCGCTGGACCGGCAGCGTCCAGGAGGTCCACGTCGCCGTCGAGCCGTACGGGCAGGCCACCGCCGACACCGTCCTGCTGGCGGCGGTCGGCGACGGCCTGGAGGCGTACCGCCGGATCGGCCACGACCTGGTCGTCCGCCCCGCCCTGGTGGTACCGCTCGACCTCGAACTGCAGGTCTGCGCCGCCCCCGGTCACCAACGCGGCCACGTGCTGGCCGAGTTGCGCCGGGTGCTGGGCAGCCGCGCCCTGCCGGACGGACGGCTCGGCTTCTTCCACCCGGACGCGCTGGGCTTCGGCAAGCCGGTCCGGGTCTCCCGGCTGGTCGCCGTCGCCGCCGCCGTGCCGGGCGTGGTCAGCGCCCGGGTCACCCGGCTGCGGCGGCAGTTCGGGCGGGACGACGGCGAGCTGGCCGACGGGCTGCTGCGGCTCGGCGCGCTGGAGATCGCCGGCTGCGACAACGACCCCGACCGGCCGGAGAACGGCCGGCTCTCGATCGTGATCGGAGGCGGCCGATGAACGGCCAGTGCACCTGCGGCTGCTCGGGCACCGCCACCGCGACCCCGGCCCCGCTGTTCAACCCGCCCGGGCTGGACGCCATCGGCTACCGGGTCGGCCGCTACGGGGAGTTCCTCGACAGCCTGCTCGCTCGGCTGTCCGGCCCCGCCTACCCGGCGCTGCGCGACCTGACCGTCCGCACCCCGGACGACCCGGCGATCGCGCTGCTGGACTCCTGGGCCGTGCTCGCCGACGTGCTCACCTTCTACTCGGAGCGGATCGCCAACGAGGGCTACCTGCGCACCGCCGTCGAGGAGGAGTCGCTCACCCTCCTCGGCCGCCTCGTCGGGCACCGGCCCCGGCCCGGCGTGGCCGCCGACACCTACCTCGCCTACACCCTCGACCACGACCCGCGGGCCGCCGAGGACCCGACCGTCGTCGTCCCGCGCGGCGCCCGCAGCCAGAGCGTCCCCGGCCCCGGCGAGGACCCGCAGTCCTTCGAGACCGCCGAGGACCTCGCCGCCCGCTCGGCCTGGAACGAGTTGGCCGTGCTGCGCCGCCGCCCGTACCAGCTGACACCCGGACAGCTGAACCCCGGCGGGCGGGCCGAGCTGTTCGCCGCCGGGACCGCCAACAACATCAAGCCCGGCGACCGGCTGCTGTTCGTCTTCAGCGCCGACAAGGCCGCCGACCCGGTCCACCGGGTGATGCGGCTGGTGCCCGAGGTGCGGCTCGACCGCGAGAACGACGTCACGGTGATCGGGCTGCCCCGGGACCTGCGCACCCTCAAGGACCTGCGCGCCGAACTGGCGGACCGGATCACCGTCTCCGAGGGCGCCCCGAATCCCAGGCCCGGGCACAGCCGGATCATCCGGGACTTCGACGAGCAGGTGCTGGCCCCGCTGCGCGCCGACCTCGACCGACCGTCCGGCCCGCTGAGCACCCCGGCCGACTTCGCCGAACGGCTCACCCCGGTGATGGCCCGGGCGGCCGAGGCCGCCGAACTGGCGCACTCCCAGCAGCCGGTGGCCGACTGGTTCGGACGCCTCGGCGAGGAGCTGTCCGGCCTGCGCGACCGCGCCCACCAGCTGGAGCCGCCGCAGGCCCCCGACAAGCCCGGGCCGAACCCTCCCGGCACCGGAGCCGCCGACCCGGCCGTCCGCGGGCTCGGCTCGGTGCTGGCGGCGCTGCGCACCGCCCCCACCCGGCCCCCGCTGAGCGCCCGGGACCTCACCCGCGACCCGCAGCGCCTGTTCGCGCCCGGCTCGGACCTCGGCGTGCAGCTGCTGTCCGCACTCGACCCCCGGCTGCGCGACGGCCTCTACCCCGCCTGGCGGCGGGTCGACCTGACGGTGCCGCTCGCCGTGCACGAGATCCAGGCGATGCGGGTGGTCGCCACCCCGTTCGGCGCCACCGCGCCGCTCAAGCCCGTCTACGGCAACGACGGCCGGATCGACCGCTACGTGGACTGGCCGCTCGCCGGCAGCACGCTGATCGGAGTCCGGATCGGCTTCGACACCGCCGGCACCGTCCCGAGGACCGCCGACTTCACGTACGTCGAGGCCGGCAGCCTGACGCACGACGGCTTCTCGCTGCCGTGGGACCACACCTTCACCCTCGGCCCCGGACAGGTCAAGGTGGTCACCACCGAGCCGCCGGCGCCGACGCCGAACCCGCACGCCGCCGCCGTGCGCGCCGCGGTGCCCGCTCCCGACCAGGAGGCCGGGGTCAGCGCCAGGTTCCTGGCCAAACTGCCCGAACGCACCGTCTTCGTGTCCCGCCCGCAGGCCGACGGCCGCATCCACGTGACGGTGGACGGCGGGCCCGGCCCCGCGCTCGACCACCAGCTCGAACCGGGCCAGGAGAAGACCGGCGAGTCCGGCGAGCTGAACGTCCGGGTCCACCGCTACACCGCCACCGACGAGTCGCCGCCCGCGGTCGAGGTGGTGTTCACCACCAAGCTGCAGCCGGTCTCCGGCACGGTCCTCACCCTCGACGCCGTCTACGACCAGATCGCGCCCGGCAGTTGGGTGGTCATCCAGCGCCCGCGCAAGGGGATCGACGGCGGCATCCCGGGCAGCCGCGACCTCGCCGAGGTCATCACCCGGGTGACCGACGTGCGCGTGATCTCCCGCGCCGACTTCGGCATCACCGGAAAGGTGACCGAACTGTCGCTGCAGCAGCCGTGGTTGGACGAGAAGGACACCCAGCTCTCGGACATCCGGGACACCACCGTCTACGCCCGCGGCGAGTCGCTGCGGCTCGCCGACGAGCCCGTCACCGAGGAGGTCCACGGCGACCGGATCGAACTCGCCCGGCTCTACGACGGGCTGACCCCCGGCCGATGGATCGCGGTCAGCGGCGAGCGGACCGACATCCCGAACACCACCGGGGTCCGGGGCACCGAACTCGCCATGATCGCCGGTGTCGGGCAGAGCGTCGACCCGTACCTGCCCGGGGACACCGTCCGCACCGCGATCACGCTCAGTGCCCCGCTGGCCTACCGCTACCGGCGCGACACCGTCCAGGTCCTCGGCAACGTGGTCCGCGCCACCCAGGGGGCCACGCGCGACGAGGCCGTCGGCAGCGGCGACGCCGGGGTCCCCGGCCAGCGCTTCACGCTCTGGCAGTCGCCGCTCACCTGGCTGGCCGCCGACACCCCCGGGGGCGCGCGCAGCACCCTGGAGATCCGGGTCGACGGGGTGCGCTGGCACGAGGTCGACAGCCTCGCCGGGCGCGGCGCCGACGAACGGGTCTACGTCACCTCGACGGCGGCCGACGGCCGCACCACCGTCACCTTCGGCGACGGCGTGCACGGTTCGCGCCTGCCCACCGGCCGGGAGAACGTCCGCGCCCGCTACCGGATCGGCATCGGCGAGTCGGGCAACGTCGGCGCCGGACGGATCACCCAGCTCACCACCCGCCCGCTCGGCGTCTCCGCCGTCGTCAACCCGCTGCCCGCCACCGGCGGCGCCGGCCCGGACGGCCCGGGTCCGGCCAGGCGCAACATCCCGCTCGCCGTCACGGCACTCGACCGGCTGGTCTCGGTTCCCGACTACGAGGACTTCACCCGCTCCCGGGCCGGCATCGGGCGCGCCGGCGCCACCCGGCTCTCGGACGGCCGGCGGGAGCTCGTCCACGTCACGGTGGCCGGGGTGGACGACATCCCGCTCACCGCCGACTCCGACCTGATCCGCACCCTGCACTCCTCGCTCACCGCGTACGGGGACCCGAAGCTGCCGGTCGAGGTCGCGCTGCGCGAACTCGTCCTGCTGATCGTCGCCGTGAACGTGAAGGTCGACCCGGACCACTCCTGGGACCTGGTCGAGCCGGCGCTGCGCCGCGCCCTGCTCGACCGCCTCGGCTACGCCGGGCGCCAACTCGGCCAGAGCGCCCACCTGTCCGAGGTGCTCGCCGTCGCCCAGGCCGTCCCCGGCGTGGACCGGGTCGACGTCGACGCCTTCACCGGTGTGCCCGGCAGCCTCACCCCGGAGGGCCTGGAGCACTTGTCCGAGCAGCTCGCGCAGCCGCAGCCGACCGTCCCGGCCCGGCTCGCCCGCTTCGACGAGCAGCGCTACCGGGTGCGGGACCCCGACGGGGAGACCCTCACCGACATCGCCGCCCGCAACGGCATCTCCGTCGCGGAGCTGCTGCGCCTCAACCCGGCGGTCACCGACACCCGCCCGCTTCCGGCCGGCCGCGTGGTGACGGTGTTCCGCGGCATCCGTCCGGCCCAACTCGCCCTACTGTCACCGAATCTTCCCGACACGTTGATCCTCAAGGAGATCCGCGCATGAGTGAGCGACGGGGGTCCCCCCGGCCGGCGGCCGGGGAAGAGCGAATCGTCGAGAGGTGCGTCCGATGAGCCGCGACCCGGACGGACTGCTGGAGCTGCTGCCGCAGTGGCACCGGCTGCGCGACGCCGAGGCGGGCGAGCCGCTGCGCGCCCTGCTGGCCGTCGTCGCCGAGCAGGTCGACGTCGTGCGCAGCGGCATCGAACAGGGCTACCAGGACTGGTTCGTCGAGACCGCCGCCGACTGGGCCGTCGCCTACCTCGGCGACCTGGTCGGCTACCGGATCCTGCCCGGTTACGAGGAGGTGCTCGCCACCGGCCTGCACGGCGGGGCCTCCCCGGAGCGGGTCGCGGCCCGCGACCGGCTCGCCGCCCGGCTGGCGCCGCGGCACGACGTCGCGAACACCGTCGCCCACCGCCGGCGCAAGGGCACGCTCGCCCTGCTGGAGGAGCTGTCCGCCTCTGTCGCCGACTGGCCGGCCCGGGCGGTGGAGCTCTCCCGGCTGCTCGGCGGCACCCAGCCGGTGCGGCTGCTGCGCCCCGACGAGGAGGCGGCCGACCGCCGGCGGCTGAGCCGGGGCCGGCTGGTCGACGTGCGGCGCGGCGCCGAACTCGACCTGCTCGGCGGGCCCTTCGACGGGCAGGCGCACACCGCCGACGTCCGCCGGGCCGCCTCCACCCGCCGCCAGGGCGGCTACACGCCGGCCGGGGTCGCCCTGTACGTCTGGCGGCTGAAGCCGTACCCGGTCACCCGGGCGCCGGCCTACTGCATCGACCGGGCCAGGAACCTCTTCACCTTCTCGGTCCTCGGCAACGACGCCCAGCTGGTCACCAAACCCGAACCGGAGCCGTCGACCACCCACCTCGCGGCGCTCGACAACGCGCCGGCCCCGATCCGGCGCCGGCAGCTCGCCGAGCGCCTGGCCGACTACTACGGACCCGGCAAGAGCTTCGCCATCTGGCGCGACGGCGCCCAGGAGCCGGTCCCGCCCGCCGAGATCACGGTGGCCGACCTGAGCGACTGGACGTACCGCCCCAAGCGCGGCCAGGTCGCCGTCGACCCGGTGCTCGGCCGGATCGCCTTCGGCGCCCGCTCCGCCCCGCGCCGCGGTGTCCGGGTCGACTACCACCACGCGTTCGGCGACGACACCGGCGGCGGGGAGTACCCGCGCGACCGCCCGGAGGCCCGGCACCGGGCGCTCTACCGGGTCGGCCCCGGCGGGCCGCACGAGCGGATCAACGACGCCTACCAGCAGTGGCGCGCCGACCAGGAGGACGGCAGCGCGGGCGGCGCCGCCGTCATCGAGATCACCCACAGCGGCGCCTACCAGGAACAGCTGGACTTCGACCTGGCGGAGGACGACCGCCTCGAACTGCGCGCCGCCGAGGGCACCCGGCCGGTGATCCGGCTGCTCGACTGGTACAGCAACCGGCCGGACGCGCTCAACGTGCGGGGCGTCTGCCCGGGCGGGCGGCTGGTCCTGGACGGGCTGCTGATCACCGGTCGCGGGGTCAACGTCACCGGACCGCTGGCCTCCGTCACCCTGCGGCACTGCACCCTGGTGCCGGGCTGGTCGCTGGAGCCGCACTGCGAGCCGCACTCGCCGCAGGAGCCCAGCCTCGTGCTGGACCACACCACCGCCTGCGTGACGATCGAGCGCAGCATCCTGGGCACGATCCAGGTCGTCGGCGACGAGGTGGACACCGACCCGCTGGAGATCCACCTCGCCGACAGCATCCTGGACGCCACCGGACCCGAGCAGCCCGCGCTCTCCGGGCCCGACTGCGAACACGCCCACGCGCTGCTGCACGCCCACCGCTCCACGGTGGTCGGCGAGGTGCACACCCACGCGGTGCCGATCGCCGAGGACTGCGTGTTCACCGGGCGGCTGCGGACGGCCCGCCGCTCGCTCGGCTGCCTGCGGTTCTGCTACGTCCCACCGGGCTCGCGCACCCCGCGCCGGTACGAGTGCCAACCCGACCTGGTGCGCTCGGCGGTGACCGAGCTGGTCGAGCGCGGCGAGCTGGACCCGGCGCAGGCCGCCCGGCTGCGCGAGCTGGAGGCCGAGCGGGTCCGCCCGCTGTTCACCAGCCTCCGCTACGGCACGCCCGGCTACGGGCAGTTGGCCGCCGGGTGCGCCCCGGAGATCACCCGCGGCGCCGAGGACCGCTCCGAACTCGGCGCCTTCCACGACCTGTTCCAGCCCCAGCGCGAGGACAACCTGCGGGCGCGGCTGGCCGAGTACACCCCGGCCGGCACCGACGCCGGGATCTTCTTCGTCTCCTGACCCGCCCCGATGACTCCGAAAGGGAAACCGTGCACGCAGACTTCTCGCGCCTGACCTTCCGGCCCGGCAAGCACTACTCCGCGGTACTGACCCAGCAGGGCCGGGTCCAGCTCGACGCCGACGCCAACGAGCAGGCGGCGATCGAGCGGTACCAGCTGCGCACGCTCGCCGCCGACCTGATCGGCCGCCGCGGCGGACCGGCCGGGGCGGCGGGATTCGCGATCGGCTACGTGCCGGGCAGCCACGACGTGGACGACCTCACCATCGGCGGCGGCCGCTACTACGTGGACGGCATCCTGTGCGAGGCCGACCGGCCCGAGCCCGGCATCGCCGTGCCCGACGACGGCGGCCAGGGCGACGGCGGCGACGCCCGGGAGGCGCCCGCCGGCTGGACGTACTGGGACCAGCCGGACGCCTACCGGGACCAGGAGCGCGACGGCGACCGGCTGCCCGGCGAGTTCCCGTTCCTGGTCTACCTGAAGGTCTGGGAGCGCAGCGTCACCGCCGTCGAGGACCCGGAGATCCGCGAGGTGGCGCTCGGTGCGGCGATGCCCGACACGGCGGCCCGGGCCAAGCTCGTCTGGCAGGTACTCGCCCTTCCCGCCTCGGAGTTGAGCGTTCCGGACGGCGGGGCGTCCCGGGTGCGGGAGGCCTTCGACACGTGGGCCGACGCGCACGAGCGGCCGGGCGGGCTGCTGGCCGCGCGCGCCCGGCGGCCGGAGCGGGCGAGCGAGGACCCGTGCCTGGCCCACCCCGAGGCCGGCTACCGGGGTCCGGAGAACCAGCTGTACCGGGTGGAGGTCCACCACGGCGGCTCGGCGGAGGGCTGCGCCACGTTCAAGTGGTCCCGGGAGAACGGCTCGGTCGTCCTGCCGATCGCCTCGATCGAGGGCGTCTGGGTCGACCTCACCACGCTGGGCGACGACGACAAACTCAGCCTCTCGGTCGGCGACTGGATCGAAATCGCCGACAGCGCGTACGTCAGCCGGGGCGAGGCGGCGGACCTGCTCCAGGTGGAGGAGACCGACCTGCCGGGGCGCCGGGTACGACTGTCCGCCGAACCGGGGCCGGAGGTCGGGCGGTCGGCCGAGCGTCACCCGTTCCTGCGCCGCTGGGACCACCGGGCGCCCCGCGGCCGGAACGCCCTGCCGCTGGCCGGCGGCGCCCTGCAGCTCCAGGAGGGCGCCTGGCTCGACCTGGAGGACGGCGTCCAGGTCTACTTCCGACCGGGCGGCGAGTACACCCGGGGCGACTACTGGCTCATCCCCGCGCGAACCGCCACCGGCTCGGTGGAGTGGCCGCAGAACGCGGCCGGCGAGGCGCTGCTCCGGGAACCGGCCGGGGTCCGGGTGCACCACGCCCCTCTCGCCTGGGTGAAGGGCCCGACCACGGTCGTCGACCTCCGACAGACCTTCGCCCCACTGACCGCCCCCACCCCGCAGTAGGGCGTGCGGCCCGGGGGGATCGGGTGCGGGGCGGTCGCCCGCTCCACCGGCTCCCGGCCCGGCACACGGACCGGCCGGGAGGGGCAGGGGCGCCGCCCCCGGCCTGTCGCCGCCGCACCGGCACCGTCGGACGGTAGGAATGGCAGCGGACCGTACCGCACCCCGGAGGCACCGGTGAACCACCCGATCCTCGACCAGATCCAGGACCTGCGCGCCCGGTTGGCACCCGGCGACACCGTCCCGCCGCTGGTCACCGCACTCGCCGACGGCACCGCACCACGCTCGGCGCTGGCCGAACTCTGCGCCCAGCAGCACCGGATCATCCGCTCCGACCGCCGCAGTCTGCTGCTGCTCGCCAGCCGCAGCGCCGACCGGCCGGTCAGCGCCTGGTTCGCCGCCCTGGCCGAGGGCGAGAGCGCCGCGCTGCGCACCCTGCCCGCGCTCGGCGCCGCCGTCGGCCTCGACCGCGACGCGCCGGAGTCCCGACCGCCCCTGCCCGGCTGCCAGGCCTACCCGCACTTCCTCGCCTGGCTCGCCGTGAACAGCGACCCCGACCCGGCGGCCGCCGCCCTGGTCGCCAACTTCGCGGCCTGGGGCGGCTACTGCGCCACCATCGCGCAGGCGCTGCGCAGCCGGTACGGCTTCTCCGACGAGGCCTGCGCGTTCTTCGACTTCTTCGCCCAGCCCGCGCCCGAGCTGGAGCAGCAGGCCGCCGACGCCCTGGGCCCGGACCGACTGGACGGGCCGACCCTGGCCGCCGCACACGAGTACGGGCTGCTGCTCCAGGCCTACGAGCACCTGTTCTGGGACACCCTGGGCGTCATCGGCGCCTGAGCCCGGAGCGCCCCGGGCCCGCCGGGCCTCAGGCCTGCCAGTGCGGCTTCCCGCTGACCATCCGGCAGTAGATCACCCGGCCGCCGGCCTCGTGGGTGCTCTTGCCCAGGTCCGCGGTGCGGCAGAACTGCCCGGCCTCGTAGCAGTTGCCCGCGGCCGAGCGGATGTCGCACCCGGCGCCGGCCGCCGCCGGAGGCTCCGGGTCGGTCGGCGGCTGGGCGGTGGTCACCTTCGGCTGCGGCGCCTTGGTGACGGGCGGCTGCGCGGGGGCGCTGGGCTGGGCCGGAGGCGCGACCGGCGGGGGCGTGGCCACCGGCGCCGCGGGGGCCGGCTGGGCCGGCGGGCTGCTGACCGGGGCCGGGGCGGGGGGCGCCGCCGGCGGGGTGGTCACCGCGGTCGTGGTGGTGGCGACGGTCGGCGTGGCCGAGGCCGTGGCACCGCCGTCGGCCGCCGACGGGTCGCACCCGGTCAGTGCCAGACCGACGGTGAGGACGAGTCCGGCGAATCCGGCCAGGCCGGCCCGACGACGGCCGGCTATCCGTGAAGGCATGGGAGGAGAACGCTCCGTTCCGTATGGATGAGTCGTGCGATTCAAGCAGGAACCGCACACGCACCGTCCACCGAACCCCCACTCGTTGGCAGATCGAGACCTTCCGGCCACGGGCCGAGCGCAACAGCCCGAATGCGGCAGCCGAACGCCGCGGCCGCCCGGCCGGCCCCGCCGGTCGACCGTCAGCGCAGCCCCGCCGTCCGGCGCTCGAACACCTCGGGGCGGGCGGTCTCCAGCGCCGTGGAGACCGCGCCGAGGAGCACCGCCTCCTCCCCCAGCAGGCTCGGCGCGAGCGTCGGACGCATCGGGGCGAGCCGGTGCAGGGCCTGCTCCAGCGGTTCCAGGAGCAGGTCGGCGCTGCTGCCGATCCCGCCGCCCAGCACCACCAGGTCCGGATCCAGGACGGCCGACAGCACGGCCACCGCGTAGGCGAGCCGCTCGGCCTCCCGCTCCACCGCCCGGACCGCCGCGGGCTCCCCGGCCCGGGCCCGCTCGAACACCTGCTTCGCCGTCAGCTGCCGCGTCGCGGACTCCCCGTCCAGCCCGAAGTCCCGGGCTGCACGCACCACGGCGTCCGCGGCGGCGTCCTGCTCGATGGTCGCGCCCGGCTCGCCGGACCGCCCGGGCAGCGGGACCAGGCCGATCTCGCCCAGCGCGCCGTGCGCGCCGAGCAGCAGCTCGCCGTCCTTCACCACACCCAGCCCGAGGCCCGTGCCGACCAGCAGGTACGCGAACATCCGGCTGCCCCGGCCGGCACCCAGGGTGTACTCGCCGAGCGCCGCCAGGTTGGCGTCGTTGGCCACCGAGACGGCCGTTCCCAGGCCCTCCCCTATCCGGTCGAACAGTCCCGGCCTGCCCCAGCCGGGCAGGCTGCTGGCGTAGCGCACCCCGCGCCGCTGCTCGTCCCACACCCCCGGGGTGCCGATCACCGCGTGCACGATGTCCCCGGCGGCCAGGCCCGCCTCGGCGATCGCCTCGTGCGCGGCGGCGACCACGGCGTCCGCGACGGCGTTCGCCGAGCGGCCCCGGTTGGCGACGTCCCGGCGGGCGATCACCGTCCCGGCCAGGTCGGCCACCGCCACCCGCAGCCGGGCCCGGCCGATGTCCACGCCGAGCACGTGCCCGGCCGTCGGGTCGACCTCGTACAGCACGGCGGTGCGGCCCCGCTCGGGGGCCAGCCGCCCGGCCTCCCGGACCAGGCCCGCCCGCTCCAGCTCGGCCAGGGCGGCCGAGACCGTCGGCTTGGACAGCCCGGTGTCCCGGGCCAGCTGGGCGCGTGAGGAGCCGCCGCCCGTGCGCAGCAGCTCCAGCAGGAGCCACTCGTTGTTGCTGCGCAGCCGCTGCCGGTTCCACGGCACCCCGGGGGCCCCGGCCGCCGGGCGACTGGTCGGCTGGTGGGGGCTCATCGGGTTCCTCCGGTCTGGGTCTTCGGGCGCGGGCCGGGGCGGTGCGGCCGGGTCGGTACGGCCGGGTGGGCCCGGCCCGCGCCCGCGGCGTCCGGGGTCGGGCGCCGCCGCCCAAGTATGACCGGAGATCATCCGGCGTTCGCCTGCCGTATCCGTACGCGGCACGGATGTCCGCGCGGATGTCCGCCGCGGTCGGCCCCACAGCCGTCCGAGCCGTCCGAGCGTTCCGTTACAGCACCGTCTCCGGCCGGTCAACGTTTCACCCACCTGTGGGCGTGCCGCGCGCGGGCGCGTGATCATGGGCGTATGCACTTCCGGCACGGCAACCGAGCAGAGGGTCCGCGGCCCGCGACACCGGACACCCGGTCCCTGGCGGCGACCGCGGCGGCCCTCGCCGCCCGGCTCGGCGCGATCACCGGCGGTGACAGCGGCGGCGACAGCGGCGGCGACGATCCGGAGCGGCTCCGCGAGGTCCTGGCCGCCGCCCCCGTCGGCGTCGCGCTGCTCGACGAGCGCCTGCGCTGGCAGTACCTGAACGCGGCGTTCACCACCGCCACCGGGCTGCGCCGCGCGGACCTGCTCGGCCGGGCCGCCGGGACCACCGCCTTCGCCGGGGCCCTCGGCATCCTGCGCCGGGTGCTCGCCGACGGCCTCGCCCGCGAGCACGCCACCGGAGGCCCGGACGGGGCGGGCGCGCCCGTGCCGCCCGGCCTGCGGGTGCGCTACCGGGCGCTGCGGCGCTCCGGGCGGACCACCGGGGTGGTCGTCGTCGTCCTGGACGACCCCGACCCCGCCCGCGACCAATTGCGCGAGCTGGAACGGGCCAGGGCCCGGCTCGCCCTGCTGGACGCCGCCACCGAACGGATCGGCACCACCCTCGACATCGCCACCACCGGCGCGGAGCTCGCCGCGTTCGCCGTGCCCCGGCTCGCCGAACTCGCCGTCGTGGACCTGCTGCCGCCCGAGGCCGAACCAGCCCGGGCCGGCCGCGGCACGCCCCAGCGGCTGCGCCGCGCCGGCGCCCGGTCCGTGCCCGCGCTGGCCGCCGCCCTCGCCGAGCTGCCCCGGTCCGGAGAATCGATCCGCCACCGGGAGGGCTCGGCCGCCGCCCGCAGCCTGGCCGGCGGTGTCGCCGTGCTCACCGAGCCCGGCCCCGAGGACGGCTGTCCGGCGGGTACGGCCTCGCTGCTGGTCCTGCCGCTGGCCGCCCGGGGCCGCCTGATCGGGCTGCTCACCCTCGGCCGCACCGCCGCCGGCCCGGCCTTCACCCCCGACGAGGCCGCCCTGCTCGGCGACCTCGCCGCCCGCGCCGCCACCGCCCTCGACAACGCCCGGCGCTTCGCCCGCTCCCAGGGAATCGCCCTCGAACTCCAGCGGGCGCTGCTGAGCGAACCCGGCAACCCGCACCAGAACCTCGTCCTCGCCTCCCGCTACCTGCCCTCCGGGAGCGCCTCGGTGGTCGGCGGCGACTGGTTCGAGACGGTCCGGCTGCCGTTCGGGCGCACCCTGCTCGCCATGGGCGACGTCATGGGGCACGGCGTCGAGGCCGCCGTCGACATGAGCCACTACCGCTCGGCGCTGCGCGACCTCGCCGGGATGGACCTGCCCCCGCACCGGATCCTGCGTCAGCTCGACAACATCATCTCCGCCGACGACTCCGCCCGCCCGGCCACCTGCCTACTGGCCCTCGCCGACCCGGGCCGCGGCCGCTGGACCCTCTCCAGCGCGGGCCACCTGCCACCCGCCCTGATCACCCCCGGCCGGCCGACCGAGCTGCTGCGCGTCCCCACCGGCCCGCCGCTCGGCACCGGTCTCGGCGGCTACGAGCAGACCGCCCACCCGCTCCTGCCGGAGCAGGCCCTGCTGCTCTACACCGACGGCCTGGTCGAGCGCCGGGGCGAGGACATCGACGTCTCGCTGGAGCGGCTCGCGGCGCTGCGGCTGCCCGCCGCCGGAGACCTCGACGACCTGCTCGACGCCGTCCTGCGCTCCCTCGCCCCGCCGCCGGCCCGGGCCGCCGAGGACGACATCGCGCTCCTGGTGGCCCGGCCCCGGCAGCGCTGACGGGCCGGGCGGCGCGCCCGCCTCCACCGCGCTCCGGACCCGGGCGGCGCCCCGGACGCCGAGCACGGGGCCCGGGCCGGCCCGCACTCACCCGCTCCGGCGGCCGCACCGCTCGGGCTCACACCTTCGCCAGCGCCCGCGCGACGTCCGCCCAGATGTCCTCCGGGTGCTCGATGCCCACCGACAGCCGCACCGTCCCCGGCCCGATGCCCACCGCCGCCAGTTCCTCGTCCGACAGCTGCCGGTGGGAGGTGCTGGCCGGGTGGATCACCAGGGTGTGCACGTCGCCCAGGGACGGTGCCAGCGAGGCGAGCCGGACGGACTCGGTGAACGTGCCGGCCGCCTTCCGGCCGCCGGCCAGGTCGAAGGCCAGGACGCCGCCGTGGCCGCCGGGCAGCAGCCGGCGGGCGAGGTCGTGGTCGGGGTGGGTGGGCAGGCCCGGGTAGTGGACGGCGGTGACCGCGGGGTGGGCGGCGAGCCGGCCGGCCAGGTCGAGCGCGGTCTCGCACTGGCGGCGGACCCGAAGGGCGAGGGTCTGCATGCCGCGCAGGGTCAGCCAGGCGGCGAACGGGTCGGCGGAGGCGCCGAGTTCGAGCGAGCGCCGCCAGACCCGCCGGTGCAGCTCCGGGTCGGCGAAGACGGCGACCCCGCCGAGCACGTCCGAGTGCCCGCCCAGGTACTTGGTCACGGAGTGGATCACGATGTCCGCGCCGTGCTCGATCGGGCGGCACAGCAGCGGGGTCGCGAAGGTGTTGTCCACCACGCTCACCACCCCGGCGTGCCGGGCGACGGCGATCAGCCCGGGCAGGTCGGTGACCCGGGTGGTGGGGTTGGAGACGGTCTCCAGGAGCAGCACCCGGGTGCGGGGCCGCAGCGCGGCCGCCACCCCGGCGGGGTCGTCGCCGCTCACGTAGTCGACCTCGACGCCCCAGCGCTCGGTGAGGTCGGTCAGCGCGCCGACGGTGCCGCCGTACAGGCTGCGCTGGGCGATCACGTGGTCGCCGGCGCGCAGCAGGGAGAGCAGCGCGGTGTTGATCGCGCCCATGCCGGAGGCGGTGGCGAGGGCGCCGGTGCCGCCCTCCAGTCCGGCGACGGCCTGCTCCAGCGAGCGGACGGTGGGGTTGCCGAAGCGGTTGTAGAGGAAGGCGCCGTCCGGTCCGTCGTGGGCCCCGGCGAGTGCGCCGCCGGTGTCGAAGGCGAACAGGTGGCCCTGGTGCAGCGGGACGCCGAGCGGACGGCTGCCGGTGACCTCGGCGAGCGGCGGGTGGACGACCCTGCTCTCGGGGCGCAGACCTTCGGGGCTCTCGTGGGTGCGGAAGTCGCTCATGGCGCCCATCCTCGGGCGGCCCCGGCACCCCGGCCAGGGCCAATCGGCGTCAAGTGGCCCGCCCCGGGCGGTCGTTCCGGCTCCACCGCCCGGCGGGCGGCGGCGAACGCCCGGGTCGCGGCCGTGCGCGCTGCGCGGTGTACTCGGCCAGTAAACGGCCGGTGCACGACCGGTGCACGACCGACGCTGGCGGCGCGCGGCTACTTGCGGCGGCTGAAGATCCGCTTGGCGGCGTAGACGATCCCGACGATCAGCAGGATGACGAGCAGGATCAGCAGGATGACCACGACCAGCAGGAACTTGCCCAGCTTGGCGAAGAAGCCCTTTTTCTTCTTCTTCTCGTCCTTGGCCGCGAGGTGCGCGACATCGGCGGCGGAGGAGCTGGCGGAGGTGGCGGCGACTGCGGAGGCGGCGCGCGCCTCCGTGCCGATCTGCGCGCCGCTGTCCGCGGCGGCGGCCGCGACGGTTCGGGGTGCGGCCACCGCCGCCGCACCCGAGGCCGCGGCGGTGAGGCCGGCGGCGGCCAGCAGGGCCACCAGGGCGCCGGCTATCGAACGTGCTATCCGATCAGTCATCGTGCTCCTCGTACGGGTCCGGAGCAGCGCGGAACAGCCGCTCTGACCAATTTCTCATGGTCTGACCAGCTGGTTTTCCCATCCGCGCCTAGTATGCTCCACTGAAGTTCTACAGCGGTGTAAAAGTTTAGCGACGGGTCACGCCCGGATCGGCTCCGGCCCCGGGCCACGCGAACCCGCCGCTTTTCGACGGGGGCTCGCGTGGCAACTGTGGAGGATGACGACGTGTCTGGCCGAAAGGGTTCCCCCGAAGCCGAGAATTCGCCGCACCGGGCGGGCGGACGCCGGGCCACCGGCCGGAGAACCGGCCAGAAGAACGACCGGAACCCGGACAGTGCGAGCATATCGGACGGCCGTTCAGCGGCCCGGGCGCGCAAGAAGCCCAAGCGCAGCACCAAGGAGAAGGTGCTCTGGGCGACCGCCGGCTGCACCGCGCTCGCCGTCCTCGGCGGCGCCGGCCTCTACTACCGGCTGAACAGCAACATCAACACCTTCGACGGCGACGCCCTCAGCAAGGACCGCCCGGAGGCCGCGACCCCGGACGCCCAGGGCCGCACCCCGGTCAACGTGCTGATGATCGGCTCGGACAGCCGCGGCAACGGCAACAGCGACCTGGGCGGCGGCGGGGACGGCGGCGCCCGCTCGGACACGGCGATCCTGCTGCACGTCTACGCCGACCACAAGCACGCCGTCGGCATCTCCATCCCCCGCGACTCCCTGGTCACCGTCCCGCCGTGCAAGCTCCCCAACGGCAAGTGGACCAAGGAGCAGACCAATGTGATGTTCAACAGCGCCTTCTCGGTCGGCGACAGCGACCAGGGCAACCCGGCCTGCACCCAGAACGCCGTCGAGAAGCTGACCAACCTGCGCGTCGACCACACCATCGTGGTCGACTTCAACGGCTTCGCCGCGATGACCAAGGCGGTCGGCGGCGTCGAGGTCTGCCTGCCGAACGACATCCACGAGGGGGACCTCAACCCCAACCTCGGCCACAAGGGGAAGCTGCTCTTCCCCAAGGGCAAACAGAAGGTCGAGGGCCAGGCCGCGCTGGACTACGTCCGGGTCCGGCACGGCATCGGCGACGGCTCCGACATCGGCCGCACCAAGCGCCAGCAGGCCTTCATGTCCTCCCTCATCAAGGAGGTCAAGTCCCGCGGCATGGACCCGACCACGCTGCTGCCGCTGGCCGACGCGGCCACCAGGTCACTGACCGTCGACCCCGGCCTCGGCTCGGCCGCCAAGCTGCTCTCCTTCGCCATGGAACTCAAGGACGTGAACCTGCACGACATCAAGTTCCTCACCGTGCCCTGGCGCTACGAGGGCCCCCGGGTCGCCCTGGTGCACCCCGACGTGGACCAGCTGTGGGCCGCGCTCAAGGCCGACCGCACCATCGACGGCCAGGACGCGAGCGCCCCGGCCGACGCCGCCACCCCCTCCGCCCCACCCGCCGCCGAGGCCGCGCCCACGCCGGCCCCGACCCCGGCACCGGACGCCAAGGCCGCCGAGGTGAAGGTCTCCGTGCTCAACAGCACCGGCGAGTCCGGGCTCGGCGGCCGGGCCGCGGAGACCGTCAAGGGCGCCGGCTACACCGTCGCCGGCGTCGGCAACGCGGTCGGCAAGCCGCGCAGCACCACCGTCGTCGAGTACGGCACCGGCGAGCGCACCGCCGCCGAGGCGGTCGCCAAGCTGTTCCCCGGCGCGACCGTGCAGCCCGGCGGCCGGGGCGTCAGCGTCGTCCTCGGCCACGACTTCGCCGCCGCCAACCCCGCCGGCCCCGCCACCGCGGCCCCCGGCGGCGCCCCCACCGCCCCGGCCCCGCTGCCCACCAGCGTCAGCGGCGCCGCCCGCTCGGCCGACGACGATCCCTGCGCCAACCTCTCGTACGGCTGAGCCGGTCCCTCCCGCGCACACGACGGCGGGGCGCCTCCGGCCCGTCGCTCCGGGGGCGCCCC
Organism: Kitasatospora sp. NPDC048715; assembly: GCF_043198905.1. Taxonomy (NCBI): domain Bacteria; kingdom Bacillati; phylum Actinomycetota; class Actinomycetes; order Kitasatosporales; family Streptomycetaceae; genus Kitasatospora; species Kitasatospora sp. NPDC048715. The sequence continues at coordinate 138,792 of NZ_JBICVH010000023.1, forward strand.
GCCGTCCTGCGGACGAGGTGTCAGCGTCTCGTCCCGCAGGACGGACAGAACGCGGCGCCGTCCGGGACGTCCTTGTGGCAGCTCGTGCACTGGACGGGCTGCGCCAGTCGGAAGCCGCAGCCGGGGCAGAACGGCGTGCCGTGGGTCTCGGTGTGGCACTGCGGGCAGACCAGCTGACGCGGCGCGTTGACGTCGAACTCGGCCCCGGACTGCTGACCGGACTTGTACGCGCGCTCGGTGACCGTGTCGTTGAGGCCGCGGTGCTGCGCCGCCACCGCCTCGGCCGCGGTGTCCGGGGCGCAGGTGTGGCACAGGCCCTGGGCCGGGTCGAAGCAGCGGCCGCAGACGTAATGGGTGCACCGGGCGCAGCGGTTGAAGTGGGACTGGGCGTTGGTGATGGCCCGTTGGAAGGCCTCGTCCCGCGAGGTGCCCCAGGTCTGGCCGGCCAGACCGTCGGCGGCGTTGCTGATGGTGTTGGCGTTGCCGCCGATGAGGTTCCAGGCCGCGCTGACGCCCTTGCCTATCCAGCCCGCCACCTGACCGGTCCGGAACGGCTCGAACGCCGAACGCCAGGTGTCCGAGCAGCGGTAGCAGGAGAACTCGAACTGGAAGCCCGCGCCGGTGCCGTGCTGCTCGCACAGGTCGCGGTAGTTGCTGCTGAAGTAGATCTCCGAAGTCACGTCGTCCCCGGTCGCTAAATGGCCTGTCGGCGGTCGATCCCAGGGACGACGGGGCCCGCCGAACGGTTCCACCGGAATGTCCGACCGGCCTGCTCAGAGCCCGGACACCGGCAGCAGCAGCACCCGCGCCGGGTCGAACGGCTGCCAGAGCGCGGGCTGTCCGCCGCGGCCGATGCGCAGCCGGCACCAGCGCTGCCCGGCCGCGTCCTGCCACCACGCGCTGATCCGGCCGAGCGCCCAGCCACCGTCCCCGAGGTCCACCTCGACCGGCTGGTAGACCCAGCGGACGTCCCGGGCCGCCGTTTCCGGTCCTGCCTGATCCGTTCCCGCCGGTTCCGGCCCCGCCGGACCTCCGGCGTCCCCGGGGCTGCACTGATTCTCCATCACGGCTCCGCCTCCCGACCCGGACCCGGCCGCCGGGCGCCCGCTCGGGGCGGCCGGCCGCCGGGCGTTCAGCTCACCTCCTGAACTCTACAGGCGTGTAGATGTCAGTGGGAGGAGTTCCGTCGAAGCCGATCGAACCCGATCGAACCCGATCGAAGCCGATCGACCGGGTTCCGGGAAGGCGAGCCGGCCTCAGCGGTCCTTCCGCGCCGAGCGCAGCCGCTGCCACAGGGCGAGCGGCACGATGCCGGCCAGTGCGGCGGCCTCCGGCGCCGGCGGCGTCCCGAACGGCGCGCCTGCCGCGCCCGCCGCCCCGGCCGGCACCTTGTCGAAAGTGTCCGGGACCGGCAGCGTGGACCAGTCGGACAACGGCCAGGCGACCACGAAGGCCCGGCCGACCACGTTGTCCACCGGCACGAAGCCGTCGCCGGTCTCGTTGTGGTGCCACCGGGAGTCCCGCGAGTTGTTGCGGTGGTCGCCCATCACCCACAGCTTGTCCTTGGGCACGGTGACGGTGCCGACCGGGTCGTTGTCGCAGGGCGTCGCACCCGGGAACAGGTACGGCTCGTCCAGCGCGACGCCGTTCACCCTCAGCGGCGAGCCCGCCTCGCACTCGACGGTGTCGCCGCCGACCGCGATCACCCGCTTGATCAGGTCCTTCTCGTCCGCCGAGGGCATCAGGCCGACGGTGCTGAGCGCCTTCTGGACGGTCCCCATCACGGAGTCGCCCGAGACCGTCGGCGTGCCCTCCAGCCAGCCGCCCGGATCGCGGAACACCACCACCTCGCCACGCTCGGGCTTGGCGCCGAACCACGGGGTGAACTTGTCGACCAGCACCCGGTCGCCGATCGCGAGGGTCTGCTCCATCGAGCCGGAGGGGATGGAGAAGGCCTGCACGAAGAAGGTCTTGATGCCGAGCGAGAGCAGCAGCGCGACCACCAGCAGGATCGGCAGCTCCTGCCAGAACGGGCGCTTCTTCCGGGGGCGCTCGGCCTCCTCGTCGGCCGCCCCGGGAGCGACGGCCGGCCCCGGCGCGACGGCCGTCCCGGGGGCACTGCCCTCCCCGGGGGCCGCTTTCCCGGGAGCACCCGCGCTCCCGGGCGCACCGATCCCGCCGGGAGCACCGGCGCCCGCGTCCGCACCCTTCGCCACCGCGCTGCCCGTACCCGGCTCCGCCCGGCCGTCCCCGGCCTCCGCACGCTCCCCGGCTCCGCCGCTCTCGCCGGACTCCGCGCTCTGCTGCACAGTCATTTCCTCGGCCCCTCCCGATGGCCTGGCGGGAGCCGGTAGGAAGACCCCCTGTCAGGAACGAACCTACCGAACAGAGGTTCCCGGGCGCGCCCTGACGTGGATGCGCTCCCCCTGCGGCCCGAACAGGCTGAGGAACTCCACCGGCTGCTGCCCCGCGTTGCCGAAGGCGTGCGGGGTGCGGGTGTCGAACTCGGCGGCCTCACCGGCCGTCAGCACCAGGTCGTGGGTGCCGAGGACCAGCCGCAGCCGCCCGGACAGCACGTACAGCCACTCGTACCCCTCGTGGACCTTCAGCTCCAGCTCGGGTCCGGCGTTCCGGCCCGGCGGCACGATGTGCTTGTAGGCGTGCAGGCCGCCCAGGTGGCGGGTGAGCGGGACGATGGTCTGGCCGTTCCTGGTCACCGGGCGCGGGTGGATCCGCGGGTCGCCGGTGGCCGGGGCGCCGACCAGTTCGTCCAGCGGCACCCGGTACTCCCGGGCCAGCGGCAGCAGCAGCTCCAGCGTCGGCTTGCGCTGCCCGGACTCCAGCCGGGACAGCGTGCTGAGCGAGATGCCGGTGACGGCGGCCAGTTTGGCGAGCGTGGTGCCGCGCTCCCGCCGCAGCGCCCGCAGCCGCGGGCCCACCGTGGTGAGGACGTTCTCGAAGTCTTCGTCGGCCATGCCTGCCATTTGCCAGTACGGCAATGCCCCTTGTCAATCCGGCACACGGGTGAGGCCCCGCCGCCACCCCCGCGGGCCACACCCCAGGCGCTCGCCCGCGGCTCCGGCCTATCCTCCCGCCATGCGCATCCTCCTCACCCGCGACAGCGTCGCGGCCGGCGACGACGCCGACGCCCCGCACGCCGAGACCCTCACCCTCCCCGACCACCTGGACACCCCGGCGGCGCTCACCGCCCTCGGCCTCCCCCGGCCCCGGCTCCCGCTGATCGGCGGCGGCCGCGCCACCTGGGTGGTCCGCACCGCCGACGGCACCCCGCTGGCCGTCCTCGCACAGCAGTGGCCGCAGCCCCACCCGCTCCCGGCCGGCGCCGGCCCGCTCGACCGCCTGGCCGGAACGGACGGCACCGTCCGGCTGCACGTCGAGTACCGGCGCCAACTGGACCCGGAGGCCGAGTACGAGCGACTGCTGCCCGGCTGATGTCTAGGGCGTGCCGTGGGCCCAGAGGAAGAAGCCGTGCACGTGCACCCACCGCGCGATCGGGTCGAACCAGTCCGTGAAGGCGAACAGCAGCAGGCTCACCGCCCCGCCCAGCAGCAACCCCATCACCACGGCCGCCGTCATCATCCCCGCGATCGCCCGCATCCGGACCCCCTCCCCGCTCCCGGGGAAGGGTCCCCCTCCGATCCCGCGCCGGCACCGAACGTCCTTGGAACGAGGCCGAGTTGTCACCGTCCGGTGAGGAAAGCGGAGCGCGGGGTCCACGCACAGAAGCGGCCCCGGCCCTGGACCCGGGGGCAGCGGGGCCCGGGTCAGCGGGACCCGGGGCTCCGGACTACAGCCAGTCCCGCTTCTTGAACACCAGGTACAGCCCGGTGCACACCAGCGCCATCAGCCCGATCGCGAACGGGTAGCCGAAGACCCACTTGAGCTCCGGCATCGTCTCGAAGTTCATCCCGTACACCGTTCCGATCAGTGTCGGCGCGAAGAGGATGGCCGCCCAGGAGGAGATCTTCTTGATCTCGTCGTTCTGCGCGTGCCCCGCCTCGGCGAGCTGCTTCATCTCCTCGTTCTGCCGCTGGGAGACCAGCGTCGCGTTGACGGTCAGGATGTTCTGGAGCATCTGCCGGAAGCCGTCCACCCGCTCGGCGGCGTAGGTGGCGTGGTCGGCGACGTCGCGCAGGTAGCGCTGGAGCTCGTCGTCGGTGCCGTACTTGCCGAAGCCCGCCTCCAGGCTCTTCATGATCTCCAGCAGCGGGCGGGTGGCCCGCTGGAACTCGATCACCTCGCGGGAGAGCTCGTAGATGCGGCGGGAGACCTGCGGGTCGCCGCCGAACACCTCGGTCTCGATCTCGTCGATGTCGTGCTGGAGGCCGGCGATCACCGGCGCGTAGCCGTCGACCACGGCGTCCAGCACCGCGTACAGCACCGCTTCCGGGCCGAGCGCCAGCAGCTCCGGGTCGGCCTCCAGCCGGCGGCGCACCGCCGACAGGTCCGGGGCCTGGGAGTGCCGGACGGTGAGCACGAAGTCGGGGCCGACGAAGAGGTGGATCTCGCCGAAGTCGACCTCCTCCGTCTCGTCCAGGTAGCGGGCGGCGCGCAGCACCACGAACAGGGTGTCGCCGTAGCGCTCCAGCTTCGGCCGCTGATGGGCGACGATGGCGTCCTCGACGGCCAGCTCGTGCAGGTCGAACCGGTCGGCGGCCTCCAGCAGTTGCGCCTCGGCGGGACGGAAGAGCCCGATCCAGGCCATCGTGCCGGGCCGGTCGGGCAGCGTGCGGTAGATGTCGGCGAGGTCGGTGGGCGCGTCCGTCCGGCGGCCGTCCCGGTAGACGGCCGCGTCCACCACGGAGCGTTCCAGCGTCACCGGCTCGACGGGCTGGTCGGGCCGGGGGTCCATCGAGTGCTCGGGCGCGGGCTGGGTGTCCGTGGGCCGGACGACGGAACGGGAGAACGGACGCTTGCTCGCGCGCACGGCGCGCACACGCCAGTCGGACATGGCGGGACCTCCACGGTGGATGCCCGGCCGCCGCAAGGGGACACGGCGGACCGGAGGCGCCCGGCCGGCCGCCACGCGCACGGCGCGACCGGCGGCGCCTCGCCGGGAGGACGAGGTCAGTGCCGCGCGGGAGCCGTACGGGAGGAGGTGTGCCGGGGGCCGCGAGTGGTGCGGGACAACCGGGGGCGGGGCCGACTTCGACCCGTACTACTGCACTCCACGGCCCTCACCTCCTCGCCTCCGCGCGCCCGCGCACCGGGAGGGGCGCCAGCACAATCCCGTCGAGTCTAGTACCCGCACGACCGGGGCCCCGACCGGGGTGACGGCCCGGGCTCCGGCCGGGGCCCGCCCGGGCCTGCGCCCCCGGACCGTGTCCGCCGCCCGCGCCTGCCGCCCCCGCGCACGCCCCACGCGCGCCCCGCGGACCGTCCGGTGCCGCCGTGCGCCGTCAACGGCCCCACCGGGCAGGGCTGTTCGTCGGCAGCGAAGTGATCACGGGGAGGCGAGCACGCCACTACGCTACGTGTCATGACTTCTTCGGAGAGGGCCCCGGGGCGGGGTACGGCAGTGGTGATCGGCGGCGGGCTCGCGGGAATGGCGGCCGCGTGGGCGCTGCGCGGGTTCGCCGAGCGGATCGTGGTGGTGGAGCGGGACCGGTACCCGGCGGGGGCGGAGTTCCGGGCGGGGGTGCCGCAGGGCCGGCACGCGCACCTGGTGCTGGAGGCCGGGCACCGGCTGCTGGAGGAGATGATGCCCGGCATCAAGCAGGAGCTGGTGGCCGCGGGCGCGCAGCGGGTGGCCGCCTCGGACGTCAAGTGGCTCTGCTCCGCCGGGTGGCTGGCCGAGTACCCGGCGCAGGTGGGCTTCCTCTCCTGCACCCGGTCGCTGCTGGACTCGTTCGTGCTGGACCGGGTCCGCGCCCATCCCGCGATCGAGTTCCTGGAGGGCACGGACGCGGTCGGACTGCTCGGCACGGCGACCACGGTGACCGGGGTGAAGGTCCGCGAGCGCGGTCAGGAGCGCGGCGAAGTCCGGGAGATACCCGCCGAGTTGGTGGTGGACGCGACGGGCCGCTCGACCTCGGTGCCGAAGTGGCTCGCCGAGCTGGGCTGCCCGCCGGTGCCCGAGGAGCGGGTGGACGCGGGCGTCGCGTACGCCTCCCGGATGTTCCACCGCCCGGACGGGTCCGAGACCGTCGGCCGGGCGGCCTACCTCCAGACCAAGGCGCCGGACGCGCAGCGCATGGGCGTGCTGCTGCCGGTCGAGGGCGACCGCTGGATCGTCAGCCTCGCCGGGATGCGCGGCGCCGAGCCGGCGGCCGGCGAGGAGGGCTTCACCGAACACCTGCGCCTGCTGCGCGACCCGCTCCTGCACGAGATGCTGCGGGACGCCGAACCCGCGGGCGAGGTCCGCGGGTTCCACCCCGGCCCGGGCGTGCGCCGGCACTACGAGCGCAGCTGCCCGGACGGGCTGGTGGTGGTCGGCGACGCCGCGAGCACCTTCAACCCGGTGTACGGGCAGGGCGTCACCGTCGCGCTGTTCTGCGCCCGGGAGCTCCGCCGCACCGCGAAGCGGCACGGCGGCATCGGACACGCCACCGCCCGGGCCGCACGGCGCGCCGTCGCGGTGGCGTCCAAGATCCCCTGGGTGATCTCCTGCGCCGAGGACGCCCGCTTCCCCGCCACCACCGGCGCGCCCTCGGGCGCCCTGATCGGGCTCCAGCACAGCTTCTTCGACAAGGTGCTGGCGGCCAGCACCTTGGACACGGCGGTCACCGCGGTGTTCCACGAGGTGATGTCGCTGGTGGCGCCACCGTCGGCGCTGTTCCGGCCTTCGGTGCTCGCGGCGGTCCTGCGGGCCTGAGTCGGGCACCGGGGCCTTCCGGGCACCGACGGGGTGTTCCGGGCACCACTGGGGTGTTCCGGGCACCGGAGCGACGCCCCCGGCGCTACTCGCCGAGGTGCGCGGCGACGTACGGCAGCGCCACCTGTTCCAGGCCGCGCCGGCCGAAGGCGGGGTGGACGTTGACCTCGAAGACCACACCGCCGCTCTCGGCGGCGAGGTCCACCCCGGCGAGGTCGAGGCCCGTGGAGGCGGCCGCCGCGACGGCCGACTCCGCGAGCCCGTCCGGCAGTTCGGTGTAGTCGAGCAGCGTGGAGACGGCCCCCCGGCTCTCGTTGCAGGGCGCGTCCGGGTCCGCCTGGACGTGCTCGACGACCCGGACCACGCGCCCCTGCAGCACCACCACCCGGTACTGGTGGCGGCGCCCGTCCGGGAGGACGTTCCGCGCGTCGCGGGCGATCAGCCAGTCCGCGCCCGCCCGGGCGTAGTGCCGCGCGGCGGTGTCGAGCTGCGCGTGGGTGGTGACGTGGAAGACGTCGTCGCCGCCCATCCCGATGCAGGGCCTGGCCCAGACGTCGCCGCCGAGCGCCGCGAAGGCGTCGGCGGCGGCCTCCGGGCTCGGCCTGGAGAGCGCGATGCTGGGCATGTGCGGCACGCCGTCCCGGACGAAGCTCGCGACCGTGGCGTCCTTCTCGGTGGCCGCCCGCCACGCCTCGGCGTCGGTGCCGAGCGAGCGGGCGCCGAAGCCGCGCAGCCGCCGTTGGCAGCCCTCGAACGCGCGGCGCCGGTGCGGCGGGATCTCGTAGACGATCACCGTGTCGGCGGTCACCGCCCGGCCGCCCGCCTCCAGCCGGATTCCGCCCGCGTCGTCGGCCTCGATCAGACCGCTGCCGCCGGTCATGAAGTGCCGGGCGTCCAGCTGGACGGGTTCCCGGCCGGTCAGCGTCCGCGCGGCGGCGGCGAGCACCTGCCGGCTGCCTTCGGTCGAGCTGTGGTCGGTCAGGAGTACGAGATCGCGTCGGCCCATGCGGACATGCAAGCGATTACGCCGCGACCATGACAAGGAGGCCCCGCGCGCCATCCGCCTCCGGCATGGCCGAAACCGCACCGCCCCGGGCGGACCGGCCTGCCCTCTGGGCCCCGCCGCGGCCGACCACCCCGCGCCGCCCCGTTAATTCGAATGCGTCCGGTCCACCCCTCCCGCTACCGTGCCCCCATGTCAACGCCCCGAATTTCCTAGCCGACGGACCGCTTCCACGCCACCCGTCTGTTCGCTAGCCCTTTCGGAGCGTCATCCCGTGATCACCACCCGTGGTGTCGACGTGCGCGTCGCCGCCCGTCTCCTGCTGTCCGACGTCACCCTGCACATCGCCCCCGGCGACCGGATCGGCCTGGTCGGCCGCAACGGCGCCGGCAAGACCACGCTGCTCGCCACCCTGGCCGGGCAGCTGGCACCCGCCGCCGGCACCGTCACCCGAACCGGAGCCGTCGGCTACCTCCCGCAGGACTCCCGCGCCGCCGACCCGTCGGTCACCGTCACCGACCGCATCCTGTCCGCCCGCGGCCTGGACACCGCCGTCCGCACGCTGCGCGCCGCCGAGGCGGCGATGGCCCGCGCCGGGTCACCGGCCGAGGAACGCCGGGCGATGGACGCGTACGTCCGGGCCGAGGCCGGGTTCCAGTCCCGCGGCGGCTACGCCGCCGAGGCCGAGGCGGCCCGGGTCGCGGCCGGGCTCGGCCTGCCCACCCACCTGATGGGCTCGCCCGTCGGCACGCTCTCCGGCGGCCAGCGCCGCCGGGTCGAGCTGGCCCGCATCCTGTTCGCCGACCACGGCGCCCTCCTGCTGGACGAGCCGACCAACCACCTGGACGCCGACTCCGTCGCCTGGCTGCGCGGCTTCCTCGCCACCCACCAGGGCGGGCTGGTACTGATCAGCCACGACCTGCGCCTGCTCGCGGAGACCGTCAACCGGGTCTTCCACCTGGACCCGCAGCGCGCCACGATCGACGTCCACAACACCGGCTGGGAGACCTATCTGACCCAGCGCGCCGCCGACGAGCGCCGTCGCACCCGGGAGCGGGCCAACGCCGAACGCAAGGCCGCCTCCCTGCACGCGCAGGCCGACCGGATGCGGGCCAACGTCGCCACCGCGACCACCGCCCGCAGCATGGCCCGCCGGGCCGACCGGATGCTCGCCGAACTCGAACCCGTCCGGCAGGCCGAGCGCACCGCCCGGATCCGGCTGCCCGAGCCCGCCCCGTGCGGCCGGATGCCGCTCGGGGCGATCAGCCTCGCCAAGTCCTACGGCGGCCGGCCGGTGCTGACCGGACTGGACCTGGCCGTGGACCGCGGCAGCCGGCTGGTCGTGCTCGGCCCGAACGGGGCCGGAAAGACCACCCTGCTGCGCATCCTGGCCGGCCGGGAGACACCGGACTCCGGCCGCGTCGTCCCCGGCTCCGGCCTGCGACTCGGCTACTTCGCCCAGGAGCACGACACCCTCGACCCGGCACTCAGCGTGCGCGACAACCTCGCCGCGGCCGCCCCCGGCCTGACCGACGGCGAACTGCGGCACGTGCTCGGCGCGTTCCTCTTCCGGGGAGACGACGCCGACAAGCCGGCCCGGGTGCTGTCCGGCGGTGAGAAGACCCGGCTCGCCCTGGCCGCCCTGGTGCACTCCGGCGCCAACGTCCTGCTGCTGGACGAGCCGACCAACAACCTCGACCCGGCCTCCCGCACGGAGGTCCTGGCGGCGGTGGGCAGCTACCCGGGCGCGATCGTGATGGTCACCCACGACCCCGGCGCCATCGAGGCCCTCCGGCCCGACCGCGTGCTGCTCCTGCCGGACGGCGACGAGGACCTCTGGCACGACGCGTACCTGGACCTGGTCGCACAGTCCTGAGCTCCGACGCCGGCCCGCCGGTCCCCTGCCCGGCGGGCCGGCGTCCGGCGGGCCGCGGCTACGGCTACGGCTACGGCTACGGCTTGCGCGCCTCGATCAGGAAGCGCGCCGAGTGGGCCACGAACAGGCCCTCGGCCCGGATCCGGGCGTCCAGCTCGCGCAGCCGGTCCCGATAGGCGTCGACGGTGAAGCCCGGGACCATCCAGATCACCTTGCGCAGGATATAGCGGAACTGACGTTTCCGCCCAGCTCAGGGGCATGATCGACCATCCGGAGTCAGCAAAACGTCAGCAAGACTCCCGGAGGTTCCGACCACCATGGCGACCACAGGCCTCACCCGCGGCATGGGCAGCTTCTTCAAGGAGTGCGAGCACCCCGAGTCCCGCTGGAGCAAGTGCCCTCACGAGTACAAGATCAGGTACCGCAACGCGGCGGGCCGTCAGACGGAGGAGTCCGGCTTCGCCACTCAGGACAAGGCCAAGACCCGTCTCGCCGAGGTGTACCACGCGCGAAAGAACTCCCCGCAAAGCCAGCGCAAGGCCGAGCGCGTCCAGAAGTACGGAGGGATGAGTTTCTCCGACTACGTCGCCGAGTGGCTCAAGAGTCAGCGCGACCTGGGTCCCACTTCGCTGCGGAACGTCGACTCCCTTCTGAGGATCCACCTCCTCCCCGCCTTCGGCAGTCGCCGCATGGGCACATTCGACCACAAGGTCGTCGAAGCGTTTATCCAGGACATGGAGCGAAACGGCGTCGGCCTGGCCACCCAGGCCAACGCGTTCATGAGCCTGAAGGCCATCCTGCTCGACGCGCACAGGCTCGGCCTCTACGAGGGCAGCCCGCTCGACGGGGTCAAGTCGCCGCAGTACGACCCGAAGCGTGCGGTGATCCCGTCGCTCTCTCAGTTGCACCAGATCCGGGATGCGGGCGACGACACCTTCCGTCTGATCGCCAACCTCATGAGCGGCTGTGGTCTGCGCAACGGAGAGGCGTACGCCGTCAACATCAACAACATCGTCGCCGACGACGTCTACCGGGTCACCGAGCAAGTCAACCAGACCACCCGGTCCTACGCCCGTCTGAAGCACCGCAAGGCCGGCGAGTACCGGGACGTCCCACTGCCGGCCCGCACCCGGCGCTCGATCGAGGAGTACGCCGACACGTACGGAACCGTGGACGGGTACCTCCTCCCGCAACCCCGTGGACATCACCCGGGCTATGCCGCACTACGTCATCGACCGCCAGTGGCGGCGGATCAAGAAGTCCGGCCTCGCCGGCATCCCGGAAGGGATGGTGCTCTACGGCCTCCGTCACTTCTTTGCGTCGAACTGCCTCAGCAACGGCATAGCGATCACCGACGTGGCGGAGTGGATGGGCCACCGAAGCATCGACATCACGTTCGGGATCTACCGCCACCTCATGCCCGGCTCGCTCAGCCGAGCCGCCCAACTCCTCGACCTCGGCCTGGCCACCTGAACACGCGGAGGGCCTGCCCTACCCAGGGCAGGCCCTCCGTCACGCGCGAACGCCGTGAGACCCCCGCTATCCGCTGCTGCTTCACCCACGCCTGGACCTCCGACAGCTTGAACTGGAGCTTCGCGTTCGGTCCGCGGCCGAACTTGTAGGGGCTCAGCCCGACCCGCGGCGCCTCTCGGTACACCCAGGCGACAGACATATTCAGGCAGGCAGCGGTCTGCTTGACGGTCATGAACTGCTCGGGCATGAGTGCTTCTCCCTGGGGGGCGATGAGCACCCGTCGGACAACGGGGCGACCGATCGTCGCCGGATCGGACAGCTTGGCCGAGCCGTCGGCCGGTGATAGGCGTCCCCGGCGAGTGCGGAGCTGTGACCTGCCGGGTTCGACAGGGCTCCGGCGACGGAGGAGGGTTGTCCCGAACACGGGACGCGGACGCTTGCGGGGGCGGGGCCGCAGAGCACGACGGAGATCGGGAGCGGCAGCGGGCGAGCGCAGCGGGATCGAGTGGACGGAGGTGACGTGGAATCCCACGACGGGGTGTGACCGAGTGTCGGCTGGCTGCGACAACTGCTACGCGCTCACGCTGGCGAAGCGGTTGAAGGCGATGGGCGCTGCGAAGTACCAGAACGACGGTGATCCGCGGACGTCGGGGCCCGGCTTCGATCTCACGCTCCACCCGGACGTTCTGCGGGCTCCGTACGGATGGCGCGGTCCGCGGACGGTCTTCGTCGACTCGATGTCCGACCTCTTCCACGCCCGGGTCCCGCTGGACTTCGTGCGCCGGGTCTTCGCCGTGATGGCGGACACGCCGCAGCACACGTACCAGGTGCTGACCCAAGCGGGCCCGCCGGCTCCGGCGCGTGGCGGACCGGCTGGAGTGGCCCTCCAACGTGTGGATGGGCGTGTCCGTGGAGAGCGCGGAGGAACTCGACCGGGTGGACGACCTTCGCGTAGTGCCCGCCGCTGTCCGGTTCCTGTCCTGCGAGCCGCTGTTGGGCCCACTTGACGGGCTGGAGCTGGGCGGCATCCACTGGGTCATTGCCGGTGGTGAGTCCGGGCCGGGGTACCGCCCCATGGAGGCGGCCTGGACCCGGGACATCCGCGACGCCTGTGTTCAGGGCGAGGTGGCGTTCTTCTTCAAGCAGTGGGGCGGGCACACCCCCAAGGCCGGCGGCCGCCTACTCGACGGCCGCACCTGGGCCCAGCTGCCGCTGCCGGTCATGGGGCGATTGCCCATCGACTGGTAGAGCGTCAGCAAGGCCACCGCTGTGCCAGGCTCCGCCGCGGCAGCCTGTAGGACGGCTCGGCACGCCGGCTCCCAGGCCGAGGAGACCGCCGCAAACAGCACCGCGTGAAGGTCCCGGGGATGAGCGCACCTGCGGCAATGCGTGCGACCACCTCCGCCACCACAGCGGGTGCGAATTGCGGCAGTTCCAGAACGTGCTGCAGGCGGTCGGCGAAGGACAGCTCCCGTGCCTGCTCGGGAAGCGGATCGCTCGCGTACCGCGCGCTGCTGACACCCAGCCCGACACCGAGCCGGTTTGCTCGACCGGCTCGATGCCAGCTATGTGTCCCAGCAGGCTCACTGTTGCGTACTGGTGGGCGGCCTTCTTGGTGGTCCGAGAGACCGCCGCGCCGTGGACCTGGGAACTGCGCCAGCCGGCCTGCACCCTGAAGACCCCTGGCGGGCAGGGCTCCAGATGCGTACATCGCTGATCACGCCGGTGAAGTTCTCCATGGACGGCCGTGCCGCACAGGGCCGATCTCCGAGAGCGAACTGGTGGAGGGCTGCCTGCGCTGCCCGTGGCACGGCAGCGAGTTCCGATTGCGGGACGGCGAGGTCGTACATGGCCCGGCCACCGCGCCCCAGCCGGCACTGGAGACGCGGGTGCTCTCCGAGCACCTGGAGGTCCGGCTCCCAGGGCCGGCTGACCGTCCGGGCCGGGGCCCGGACGGGCCCGGCTCACCCCGTGCCGTCCGGCAGCGGGGAGCGCAGCGAGCTGCGTCCGGCCCGCCAGCGGCCGAGCAGGTGGTCCGCGAAGTGCCCGCCGACCACCCCGGCCGCAGCCACGCCGAACGCCACGTCCCGGGCGAACTCGGGCTCGGCCGCGACCAGTTCCTCGATGACCCCGCGCCGCACGAGTTGCTCGTGGACGGCGTCCGCCTCGACGTGTTCCCGGTAGAAGAGGGTGCCGTCCGGGCCGCCGCCGAGCCGTTCCAACGCCGCCGCCAAGCGGGCGGAGCCGGGCGACGAGGTGACCTCCACGGTGGCGAAGTGCCCGACGGCCGCGCCGCGCAACGCCCGGTGCAAGCCGAAGAGCGTCATCAAGTTGACCACGGCCAGGGTCGGCGCTGGCACGAGGTCCAGGTAGTGCCCGTAGCCGGGGTCGAGGCCGAAGGCGACCATCATCCGCTCGAACAGCCGGGCGTGGGCCCGCTCCGGCCGTCCGGCACCGTACTCGTCGTAGAGGATCGCCGTCAGCACCGCCTGTGCGGGCCCGTGGATCCTCGGCAGCATCCACAGCTGCGGGTCCGCCTCCTTGAGATGGTAGACCGAGCGGTGCACCAGGTACTCGCGGGCGTGCCGGCGCTCGCCCTCGGCGAGCAGGTAGTGCGACGGGCCGGTGCCGTCGGGCGGCTCGGTGAGCAGTGCTTCCAACGCCTCCCTCAAGGGCGGCACGGGCTCCGCCTCCGCGCGCACCGCGGCCAGGAAAGGCTGCTCCAACTCTTTCCGGAATCTCAGGAGTTCGGGATCCCACTCCCAGCCGTCCGGGACCCCGGGCAGCCCGCGGTCGTGGAGCTCGTAGCACAGGTGCAGGGCCAGTTGGTGGTCCTCGCCCCACGGCTCGGTGGGCGGGCCGGACGGTGTGAGCGGACGGCCCGCTCCTGGCGGTCCGGAGGTGAGCAGGGCCGACACCGCAGCCGACAGCGGACCGCGCGGCGTGGGCAGCGCGTTCACCCTTCCTCCCGGCGGCCGTCGGCGCAGGCACAGAGCACCGCGAAGGCGATGGTCAGGGTCAGGGCCCAGCAGCCCGTGAAGACCCACAGAAACGGCGCCTCGGACGTCCCCAGGCCTGCCCCGAGCAGGCCCAGCGACAGCAGCGCGAGCGCCAGGACGGTCCGCGGCCGCACGCCGCGCAGCACGTCCCAGGCCCGGCCGCGCAGGCGGAGCCCGACGACGCGCAGCCGCAGCTCCAGGACGCGGTCGCGGTGGAGCCCCCGTTCGATCCCGCGCAGCTCCATCTGCTCACGTCCGTCCATGCCGTCCGCCTCCTCGCAACGTGGTCCCCGCGGTCTGCCGCTGCGGCTACCCCGGATCCGCGATCGCTAACGCCTCGACCCCGCCCGGAGCCGGGCGGCCGGCAGGTAGCTGTCGTCGTCGGAGCTGGGGCCGCCGAGGCGGGCTGCGATGCGGTCGAGGAAGTCCGCCAGCTCGCGGGTGCCGCGCTTCTCGGCCTCGCGCAGCAGCCGGTCCGGGCGGACAGTGCCCTCGTCGCGGCGGTTCAGCAGGCCGTCGGTCCAGAACAGCACGGTGCCGTCCTCGGGCCGCAGCGGCAGAGCGGTGTCGCGGCAGTGGGTCTCCGGCTGCCCCTGAGGGCGGTCCCGGTGGGGCCTGCGACCGCACCTCGCAGGCCGGCGGGCGGCGGGTTCCCGGCCGCACTCCTCCAGAGCCGCCGTACGCCGCCCGGCCAGCAGCCGCCGCAGGAACAGCCGGGCCGCCGGGCGACCGGCGGGATGCAAGCGGGCCACCGGTTCGGTCGGGTCGACCGGCTCCGTGCGGTCGGGTCGAGGTCGAGCAAGGCATAGGGCCTCACTGGACAGCTCCGGCGGTGATGCAGCAGGTCGAGGACGGCATGTTCGACAGTCTCGCCGCCGCCCGGCAAGTCTGGGCCCGCGGGGTCCGCGACGAGGCCGGCCAGCGCGACGGCGATGGTCCGCCCGTAGGGCTCGACGAGTCTGGGATTGACGTCGGAGGCCCGGCACACCGCCGGGGTGGTGCCCAGATATAGGACGCCGTCTCCCTGACAACACGGCCGGCGGCGCGGCACCGGGCTCTCCTCAAGCTGCTCGCCTGACGGAAGAAGCCGCGCGCGCATCCTCGGCCCCGCCACCTCTTCGGCCGGTCGCTGACAGGACGGCAGGCGGGCTCTGGTCGGGCTTGGGCGGCAGCGGGGCGCGCGGCTCCGTGGGCTCCGCCACCGGCGGCGGCTGCACGCCGGGCGCGCCCGGCACTTCCGGCCGGCCGTGATCCATCTTGCCCGAGACAGCGTCCGTCACGGCGCCCACGAGCTTGCGCACAGGGTTGGACTTGCTCATTGGTCCTCCAGACAAAACTCCGGCCCAGCCAGATCCGGGCGGACGAGTCAGCGGCACCCCCGGGCGCCCGGCGCCACTGGTCGGCCGCGAGCGGCGGCCCGACCCAGCGAGACCGCAGGACGTCCGGCCACCGTCTGCCCGGTCCGCAGCGCGTTACACGCCTCGACCGACGCGCCGTGCGTGGCGCCGGGGCACGATGCCTTCCCCGGCATCGACGGTCGTGGCAGGTGCCGCGATGTAGGGCGCCGGGCGGACCAGCGACCCGTGGGTCCGTCGGCGGGCACGGTCACGGAGGGAGACCGCAAGTCGCGCCTACCCCCTGGGACCGGCCGGGAGCACCGGAGCTACCACGCCCCGCCCGTGGGGTCCATGCCGCGCGCTTGGCGGCCGCTCGCGGCAGGATGAAGAGACCAGAGCGCTTCCCGCCAGTGGCCAAGATGCTGGACTGGTTCATCTGCCACCACCCCGCCTCCGCACAGCACACCCTCGGCGAGATCCAGCGCGAGGCCGAAGCCCGTCTGAAGATCCCGGCTGACGTCAGCGCTGACGCGCTGCGCAGCGCGCTGAGCCTCGACGGCAAGCTGGAGAAGACGGCCCGCGAGGAGTACCTCGACCGCGTCCTCGCCTCGAACGAACCGTCCTGACCCAACACCCGACCGCCGCCGCCCGGCCAGGAGGCCGGGCGGCGGCGGTCGGCCTGCGGGGCCGGGTCCGTCCCGGACGGACCCGGGGCGGCCCCGTCCGGGACGAGTTGCCAGGCGCCGCCCCAGACCAGCCTCGGGGCGGCTACCGTCGACACCACAGGGCCCGGCCCGGCGCCGGGAGATGCCGACAGGGAGAGGGGTTGGTGGGGATGAACGCCCAGCCCGCCGAACGAGGGGGCGGCTGTCTCGGGCTGCCGCCGATGGACACGGTCCAGGAACTGCGCGCCGCGCTGCGCGCCGGCCACGGCTTCCCCGGCGATGCCGAGCGCCTGGACGCGGAACTCGCCGAGCAGCTGCTGCGCCGGGTGCCGATGGACCGGCTCGACCAGGTCGACCAGGTCCCCGCCGTCGTGGACCTGGTCGCGGTCGCCGAGATCGTCGCCGCCTACCGCGGCCGCGTGCTGCTCGCCGCCGACCGGGAGACATCCGACGCCGTCGACCAGGCCGTCGCCGACCTGCTGGCGCGGCAGGGCGCCGAGTGACCGACCAGCACCAGCAGCCGGACCCGGCGGTCGCCGTGGTCACCGACCGCGCCGCCCGGCGCGCCAAGGAGCTCGGCGCCACCGAGGCACTGGAAGCGCTGCGCGCCGAACTCGAACACCGGCCGCGACTCGGCCGCCCGATCCGCACCGTCACCGAGGGCGGCCAGCAGGTCGAGCTGTACTCCACCCGGATCGAGGGCGACCGGGCCAAAGGCCGGCCCGCGCTCAACGTCGTGCACGCCTACGCCCCCGCCCCGCCCTGGCCGCCGACCGTGCGGATCGCAGCCGTCGCCCCCGAAGACCCGCCGCACCCCGCGCTGTAGAGCCGGGCCGGCGTGCCGCGCCCGCTACGCTGCTGCCGGTGCCCGCCGGACCCGAGACGCACAATCCGGGCCATCACCGGCAGGCACCGTCGCGCCGCCGTCGGCCTGGGACAAAGCTGAGACACACCCTGTCCCAGCACGCCCGGCATGCCCGATTCGCTGGGACGGTCCCACCTGAAAACCCCAGGTCACGCTGTTCTGCGTCCGGACCTGGGGCAAGGCTGGGACAACCGGCCGCCGGCCTTCGTTGTCCTCTGACACGTGATCTTGACCGTTTGCCAGCAGATCTTGACCACAGCCTCACGGACAGATGACCGTCACCGGCAAGCGTGCCAGCCCCGATGGGGGTGGCGGCCCTCGGATCGGCCTGCACCGGACACCGTCTGCTGCCATCTCGCGCCGGGCCAGTTCGGCGTGGGGGGCCGTTTGTCAGGGGGCCTTGGTGATGACGGGGTCGATCCACGCGCCGACGTTTTCTTGGTGGCGGCTGTTGCAGGACATGGAGCCGAGGGTGATGCGGAAGACGCCGCGCAGGTCGAGTGTCACGGGCAGCGTGGAGCCGACGGCCATGCTCCGCTCGATTTTTCGCACGCCGTCCAGTTCGACGTAGAGCAGTATCTTGGTGTCGGAGGCGGTGCTGTCCGCCGCACCGAGGGTGGTGGTGAAGGTCGTGTACTGGCGGTCGAGTTGCCACGTGGCGACCGAGCAGCTGGAAGACAGCGTTGTGGAGTAGGCCTGGCCATTGACCTTCTGCGGCCCGCGGTCATAGGGCCCCTGTTCCTCGGCGACGGGCAGCAGATCGTTCACCAGCGAGATCCGGTTTGCCGGGGTGGGTGTCAGCTGGCTCGGTTGACTCGCAGTTCGCGGACAGCCCTGGGGTGCAGCCGACAGGCCCGGTAGCCCCGCGGTGGCCTTCCTGACTGCACGTTAGATGCGATCCTTGCGGATCTCGAACCTCAATAACAGAGGGCCCGTTTCCGATAGGTCCACTCGCGATGCGGGGCACTCGTTCGTCCTGCCCACGCCAGCCCAACGCCTCAGCATCAGCTGTGGTCAAGATCTGCTGACAGACGGTCAAGATCACCTGTCAGAGGACATTCGTCAGAGCTCCCGGAACCGGACCAGCGGCGGTGTCCCGTCTCGCTCGACTTGGACCGTGTCCTATGTGGTGATGCGGATCAGGCGTTTGTAGCAGCACAGGGTGGCGCCGAGGCCGAGAAAGGCCAGGTAGTTGCGGGGATCACGCTCGTAGCGGTGGTTGAGCCGGCGGTAGCCGGTCAGCCATGACGTTGGGTCGGCGGCTTCCGCCGCCTCCACCGCCGCTACGAACGCAAGGCCGACCACTTCGCCGCCTTCGCCAGCATCGCCGCAGCCCTCGTTTCACCCGTTGCCGACAGATGGTGATCCTGCGGGGCCGGGAGGCCGAGGCGGTGGGGACGGTGAGGGTCAGGACGCCGTCCTGCAGGTGGGCCGTGATACGGCCCGGGTCGAGACTGTCAGCCAGCTGGATCCGGCGCTCGCACACCCCGTGGGAGCGCTCGGCGAGCTGGATGCGCGCATTCCCGCCGTGGGGGGCGGGACGGCGTTCGGCCTTTACGGTCGCCACCCGACCCAGTACGTCGACCTCGATCGCCTCCAGCGGGACGCCGGGCACATCGAGCGCGATCATGAAACGGTCGTCCTCTCGCCAGGCGTCCATCGGAATCGGGGCCGGTCGCAACCAGGCCCCGGGGGGCGCCTGGTGAGGCACCGCAGTGCGCATGGACATCGTCGGGCACCTCCGATCCAGAAGCGCTTTGGGTGGTTCGCGCCGGCGCGGCGCGACACGAACCGTTGTAGCATGTCATCCAGACGATGACACTCACCCAGTCAGCGAAAGAGTGACGACATGGATACCCAGGACACCGGCGCGGCCGGGGTGGGGCCGGCCTCGTTCCTGGCCGCCGCCGCCGCGCTGGGCATGATGGACGCCGCCGCCCGCACCGCCCGCCACGCACCCCCGGACGACGCAGGCCAAAGCGATCCACAACAGGCCCTTTCCGCAATCCTGCTGCTACGCCACCTGCGCGAGGAACTCGCCGACTGGGAGACCGGCCTGATCGAGACCGCTCGCGATGCCGGCGCCACCTGGGCCGACCTCGCCGAACCACTGGGCGTCCAAAGCCGCCAAGCCGCCGAACGCCGCTACCTGCGCCTGCGTCCCAGCGCGAACGCCGGCACCGGGGCGGGAAGCACCGGCGAGCAACGCGTCCAGGCCACGCGCGACCAGCGCGCCGCCGACCGCGCGGTGACCACCTGGGCCCGCGACAACGCCGCCGACCTGCGCCGCCTCGCCGGACAGATCGGCGCTCTGGACGGCCTCGGCACACAAGCGGCCCCCACCATAGAGCGCCTCCTGGATGCACTCGGCCACAACGACCCCGCCCGCCTGCTCGCCCCGCTCACCGAGACCCGGCCCCTACTGGAGGCGGAGCACCCGAAGATCGCAGACCGCCTCGATCAACTCACCGCCCGAGCCGACCAGCTACGCGCCGACAGCAACCGGCAGCGCCGCACACCCTCAGCCAGCCCGTGACCACCCCGAGTCACACCCCTGCCGGTCCACGACCCGCACGCCGTGGACCGGCTTACCGCCGCAAGCCCGCACGAGGCGCCTGTGCCCCCACACGGGGCGCGAGTTGACGCCTGACGGCTCGCGGCGTGCAGACCACCCGAATCTTCCG
The DNA here is from genome assembly GCF_043198905.1 of Kitasatospora sp. NPDC048715. Classification (NCBI taxonomy): domain Bacteria; kingdom Bacillati; phylum Actinomycetota; class Actinomycetes; order Kitasatosporales; family Streptomycetaceae; genus Kitasatospora; species Kitasatospora sp. NPDC048715. Next base: position 158,529 of record NZ_JBICVH010000023.1, read on the forward strand.
GACGGCGACGGTCGCGCCGTCCCCGATCCCAGCCGACTCCCATGACTCCAGCCGATCTGCAGCAACTGCTCATCGAGCGTGCCCTGGGCATACCGGGCATTACCGGCGCCTGCCAGCGTGACGACGACAGCCCCTACGGACTGACCGTGACCCTGGAGAGCGGCGGACAGGTGTGGTGGACCATCACCGGTGCCAGCGGCACCGCCCCCACCATCACCACCGGCGACGGTGACGGCGCCGAGAGCGTGGAAGCGCCGGACCTGACGGGCTCGTCGATTCCGGTGGCCCTCGTCGAGCAGGCCCTGGTCGCAGCCGCCATGGCGGCCGACGACCCGGCCGCCGGGATCGTGCGCGTCGACCGGTACAGCACGCGCCCGGACCCACCCGCAGTGCGCTACGGCGCGACGCTGGAGTGCCGCGACGGCTGGAAGCTCTTCCTGTCCTGCTACGGCACCGCCCGACCCGGCACCGCCCGCCCCGAGCAGCCCTACCAGCCCCTCAGCCACATCTGAACACCCCCGGGGCCGGCCACACAGCACCCCGGCCAGCCCCGGCAGCCCGACCCGAGCCCTTCCCGCTACGTGCACACAAAGGAGACGCCTCCCGTGGCCAGCCCGACCGAGACGCTGGAGTTCCAGGCGGAGACCCGCCAGCTGCTGCAGCTGGTGATCCACTCGATCTACTCGAACAAGGACATCTTCCTGCGCGAGCTGATCTCCAACGCCTCCGACGCCCTCGACAAGCTCCGCCTGGAATCCCTCACCGACACCGACCTCGCGGCCGACACCTCGGACCTGCACATCACCCTGGAGGTCGACCGGCAGGCCCGCACCCTGACGGTGCGGGACAACGGCATCGGCATGACCCGCGAGGACGTCGTCGACCTGATCGGCACCATCGCGAAGTCCGGCACCGCCGGCCTGCTGGCCAGGATCAAGGAGGCCAAGGACGCGGAAGCGGCGCAGAACCTGATCGGCCAGTTCGGCGTCGGCTTCTACTCGGCGTTCATGGTCGCCGACAAGGTCACCCTGCACACCCGCCGGGCCGGCACCGAGCAGGGCACCGCGTGGGAGTCCGACGGCGAGGGCACCTACACGATCGCGGAGGCCGGCGGCCTGCCGGCGGGCACCTCGGTCACGCTGCACCTCAAGCCGGCCGACGGCGAGGACGGGCTCGGCGACTACCTCGCGGCGTGGAAGATCCGCCAGATCGTCAAGCAGTACTCGGACTTCATCCGCTGGCCCATCCGCATGGCCGCCGAACCCGCCACCTCGGACGGTGCCGAGACCGACACCGAGGCCGAGGCCGTGGACGGCGCCGAACCCGCCGGCGCGCTCGAGACGCTGAACTCGATGAAGGCCCTGTGGGCCCGCCCGCGCAGCGAGGTGACCAAGGCCGAGTACCACGACTTCTACCAGCAGATCAGCCACGACTGGCAGGCCCCGGCCGAGACCATCCACATGCGCGCCGAGGGCACCTTCGAGTACGAGGCGCTGCTGTTCATCCCCGCCCACGCGCCGTTCGACCTGTTCTCCCGGGACACCAAGCGGGGCGTGCAGCTGTACGTCAAGCGGGTGTTCATCATGGACGACTGCGACGCGCTCATGCCGAACTACCTGCGCTTCGTCAAGGGCGTCGTCGACGCCCACGACCTGTCGCTGAACGTCTCCCGCGAGATCCTGCAGCACGACCGCCAGATCACCGCGGTCCGCCGGCGACTCGTCAAGAAGGTCCTCGCCGCCCTCAAGGACATGCAGGCCACCAACCCCGAGGCCTACACCACGGCGTGGGAGCAGTTCGGCCGGGTGATCAAGGAAGGCCTGCTCGAGGACCGCGACAACACCGACGCGCTGCTGCCGCTGGTCTCGGCCGCCTCCACCCACGACGCGCAGAAGACGACCACGCTGCGCGAGTACGTCGCGCGGATGAAGGACGGCCAGGACACCATCTACTACCTGACCGGCGAGAACCGCCAGATGGTGGAGAACTCCCCGCACATGGAGGCCTTCGCCGCCAAGGGCTACGAGGTCCTGATCCTCACCGACCCCGTCGACGAGGTCTGGACCGACCAGGTCCCCGCCTTCGAGGGCCACCGCTTCCAGTCCATCGCCAAGGGCCAGGTCGACCTCGGCGACGACGCCGACACCGACGGCGACGACGAGGCGAAGGCGCAGAAGGCCCGGCGCGAGGAGGAGTTCGCCGACCTCCTCACCTGGCTGCAGGCCACCCTGGCCGAGCACGTCAAGCATGTCCGCCTCTCCACCCGGCTCACCACCTCCGCCGCCTGCCTGGTCGGCGACGCCCACGACCTGACCCCCACCCTGGAGAAGATGTACCGGGCCATGGGCCAGGAACTGCCCACCGTGAAGCGGATCCTGGAGCTCAACCCCACCCACCCCCTGATCACCGCCCTGCACCGGGCCCACGGGGCGAAGTCCGACGACCCGGTCCTGGCCGACATCGCCGAACTCGTCCACGGCAGCGCCCTGCTCGCCGAGGGCGGCGACCTGCCCGACCCGGCCCGCTTCACCCGCCTCCTGACCGACCACCTCACCCACAGCCTGTAACCCTCCCACCGGGGTGCGGCCCGCCGTACGCCTAACCAGCCCGGCCGGCCGCACCCCCGCACCGCTCGGCCGTCCGCGCCCGGCACACGCCACAGGCAAGGGTCGGGGGCGCCTCACACGAGTCGCATCGAACCGAGCGTCCCGCCAGAGCCGAGCCTGGCCCGGCGGGACGCGCGTGCAGCACCCGGTTCGGCGTCCACACCCTCTGCGGCACCGCCGCCATCACCCGCTTCGACAGCCGGAAACGAACCCCGGCCACGCCGACGGCCACCCGACCGACCGAGGAGACAGAAGCGTGTACCAGTACACCGACCGCAAGAACCGCACCCTGGCCGACCGCGTCAACGCCGCCGCCGAGCGACGCCTCGACCAGGGCACCGAGCAGGACAAAGGCGCCGCGACGGCCCTGCTGGCCGACATGCTCCGGGCCGCCGCCCAGCACGGCGTCACCCTCGATGTCTTTGACTGGGTCACCGACCTGCCCGGCACGTGCTACCGCGCCATGGCCAGGCGCCGTGACCTGGCCGACCGCGTCAACGAAGCCGCTCAGCGCCGCCCGGACGAGGGCACCGAGCAGGACCGCGCCGCCGCGACCGCCCTGCTGGCCGACATCCTCCACGCCGCAGCGAAACACGGCATCACCCTCGACACCTTCGACTGGGTCACCGACCTGCCCAGCACGTGCTACCGCGCCGTCCTCAGGCACCGCGACCTGACCGACCGCATCAACGAAGCCGCTCAGCGCCGCACCACACCCGGCACCGAGGAGCAGAAAGCCACCGCGACCGCTCTGCTGGCCGACATGCTCCACGCCGCCGCCCAGCACGGCGTCACCCTCGACACCTTCGACTGGGTCACCGACCTGCCCGGAAACTGCTACGCCGCAGTCGTCTCCCCTCTGCACGCGCGAACCACCCAGTGGGCCACGGCCAGTTGAACTCGACGATCCGGGCTACGCCTCACCGTTCCCTTTCACCGACGCTTCGCGCGGGCTGCGGCGGCCCCGGCTCCCCCTGAGACTGGAGAACGCGCACGCGCAGAGCGGCCAAGGACGAAAGCCGTGTGCTGAGACCCGAGTGCCCCGGCGATACCGCTATCGCCCCGCCTGGGATCACGTGAAATACCGTGCTCTGAGAACCTCCAGATGCCAGAGTTCCGCGGCCCGCTGGCGCGCTCCTGTGACGTTCCAGCAGATGAAACCGTGCCAGCGGGCCCGCCAACGCGCCACGGACCAGGGGTGCCCGGTACGCCGAGACCGGTTCTGATGCACCTGGGCGGTCTCGGTCACGAAACCGGTAACTCCCGTCCCCCGTAGCCGGTTACGGAATGCCGCTGCGAGACACCGATGGGCGCAGGTGGGGCGGGAGAGGCGGGGGACCTGCCAACACGTGCCACCCCAGAGCCGGTCCTGTCCCCCGAGGATCCTGTCGCAGAGGCCAGCGCAGCGCCTACACAGGCGGCCTGTCCCCTGTGCGGACGGTACGCCCCGGGGCCCGCACCTATCTGGGTGCACCTCGCCCGCGGCCCAGGCGCACGCCGCCGAGCACCAGGGCTGCGACGAACAGCACGGCGCCGATGACGAGCAGCCACAGCAGGCCCTTCACGAGGGCGCCGACGAAGCCGAACACCACGGCGATGAACAGGATGAACAGGAACAGGGCCATGCCGGTGCCTCCCTTGGTCCGTCGTTCCGCTTCAGGGCGCCTTTCACCCGGTCGGCGGCGCCTTGTACGGCGTCCTTGACATCGTCCGCGGCCTGCCTGACCTTCGAATCGACCTGGTCGGCCTGGCCCTCGCCCTTGAGCTCCTCGTCACCGGTCAGGTCACCGACCTTCTCCTTCGCCTTGCCACAGGTCGCTCATCAGGTCCTCCAGTCGTCCGCCGGACGCCGCAACCGCACCGCCCCTTCTTCACCCCTTTTTACCGATATTCGTCCGTTCATGCGCGCGGGACGGATCAGCGGCCGTCCGGGCCGGCAAGGGCCAGACGGCGGCGACAGAAGCGCGTAGCCGCGGGGGGAGTAGGAGGTAGGTGAGGAAGCCGTCGTGAGCTGATCACCGACGAGGGCTGTAAGGACGCAGGAGGCATCCCAGCGCGCGGCGACACGGCAGAAAGCCAGGAACCGGGACGCCGAATCGACACTGCGCCAGCTGCTCCCTGGGCTGCCCGGTGGGCAGGTCAGCGCGGTGATCGCCGCGCTGGCAACGCTGAACGCCGCCCTGGTCGAGGCCACGCCGGGCCCCGGCTATCCCGAGCCCTGAACGCACCGCCGCGGGCCGACGCGCACGGTACCCGCCCTGCCGTTGACGGCGTCGGAAACGGCCTACTCACCCGGCCTCCCCGCTTCGTTGATCGTCGGACGGCCTGAGGTCGAGCAGGTCTGGGGGGAAATCGCGGATTCTCATCAACACCTGGCCGCTCCGGTTCCGCCGGGCCATTGCCCGGGCGGCGCCCAGGCATGCCGCCGGCCTCCACCGGCCGCGCCCGCCGCTACTGCACCGACTGGTGCGCTCGCAGGACCCGGGTCTGAGCCGGGCGGGGATGGCTGCCGGGCTGGCTGCCCGAGCTGGCGAATGCCGCGTGACCTGCCCGCCTCCCGCGCCGCCCGTGGGCCAGGTCGTGGCGGAGGGCGTCGAGTCTGGCCAGGCAGGCGTCGACGGTGGCAATGGCGTCACTGCTGTGCTCGCGGATGCGGCGTTCGATGGCGGCGAGCCGGTCTTCGATGTGCTGCCAGCGGTCTTCGGTGATGAGGGGGTCAGGTTCGTCGTTGGTCGCTGTCATGGCGGAGGCGGTCGGTGCGGTTGGTGAGGTCGTCGAGGCGGGCAGCGAGGTCCGGGTGGGCGGCGGCGAGGTGGGGTCGCATGTCGGCGAGGGGCGCTATCAGGTCGGCCGGGTCGGGGGCGCCGAGGGCGGTTGTGAGCTCGGTCAGCGCTGGGCGGGCCCGGGGTGTGAGGCCGGGCGCGGCAGTGATCTGGGCGGCGAGGACGCGCAGGTCGGCTGCGTTGTCGCGGGCCCAGGCGGTGACAGCGCGGTCGGCGGCCCGGCGGTCGCGTACGGCTTTGACGCGCTCCGCTCCGGTCTCCGCGTCGGTGGAGCCGCTGTCGGCGGGGCGCAGGCGCAGGTAGCGGTTCTCGGCGGCCTGGCGGCTGGCGACGCCCATGGGCCGGGCGAGGTCGGCCCAGGTGGCGCCACCGGCGCGGGCGCTCTCCACCAGGCCCGCCTCCCAGCCGGCGAGCTCGGTGCGCAGTTCGCGCAGCAGCACCAGCGCGGCCAGGGCCGGCCTCGGTCCCTCGTCCGGTGCACCGGCGCCGGGCCGGGCGGCCGGGCTGGTGTTCTGGGCGGTGCGGACGGCGTCGTCGATGGCGGCGAGCGCCGCAGTGGCGGCGAGGAAGGACGCCGGTCCTGTGGGTGGGCTGCCGCCGGTGGCGGGCGGGTCGGGCCGCTTTCCCATAGGTGTCACTCCTTTGGCGACTTCGCTGCTTGTCATCGGATGGATGACATGCTAGAACAGATTCAGGTGAAGCGCACTGGCTCCCATCGATCAGTGGAGGTGTTTCGCGATGCTGATGCGCACTGACCCGTTCCGCGAGCTGGACCGTCTGACCCAGCAGTTCCTGGGCACGAACGGCACCTGGTCCCGGCCGGCCCCGATGCCGCTGGACGCCTGCCGTGTCGGCGACGAGTACGTGATCTGCTTCGACCTGCCCGGGGTGGACCCGCAGGCGATCGACATCGACGTCGAACGGAACATGCTGACGGTCAAGGCTGAACGCCGCCCCCGCCACGAGGGCGACAATGTGAAGTGGGAGCTGTCCGAGCGACCGCTCGGCGTGTTCTCCCGCCAGGTCATGCTCTCCGACACCCTCGACCCCGCGGGGATCAGCGCCGACTACGACGCCGGCGTACTGACCTTGAAGATCCCTGTCGCCGAGAAGGCCAAGCCCCGCAAGATCGAGATCAGCCATAGCGGAAGCCGCAAGCAGATCCAGGCCTGACCGGCCCCCGGACCGCCGTCCCGCACCGCCAATCCCCCGGGCCCTGCGGGACGGCCACCCCACCCAGCCACGACCCGCCCGGCCCAGCGGCCCCTGCACACCACGGCGTCCCGGGCCGACAGCTAGAGACACCATGCACGACCAAGGGCACGACCCCTTCGTGGTCCGGGCGGACGGCGAGATCGACCTCGGCACCGCCCCCTCGCTGCGCCGTGCCCTGACCGCCGCGCTCAAGTCACATCGGGAGGTGGTCCTCGACCTGTCGGAGGTGACGTTCATGGATTGCGCGGGCCTGGGCGTCCTGGTCCAGGCCCACAACCAGGCCGACCGGTGCGGCGGGCGCCTGGCCCTTCGCGGCGCCGGCCGCTGCGTGCTCCGGCTGCTCAAGCTCACCGGTCTGAACGGGCGCCTGATCGTCGAGCCCTGAGCGGGCGCCGACGGCGTTCGCGCCCGTCCTTGGGACAGAGGGAGAACTGTGGTGACTCTTCGATGGGAGGCGTTCCTGGAGGAGATCCGGGAACGCGGTGAGTACGACACACCCCAGGAGGCCGAGCGGGCGGCGCGTGTCGTTCTGGCCCTGCTCGGCGCCCACCTGGCGGGCGGTGTGCGCGCCGAACTGGCCGCCCGCCTGCCGGAGACCATGGCCCTGGTCCTGCTCAGCCCGCTGCGGGCGGTCGAGCCGCTCAGCCCGGAGAGGTTCGTGCGCGCGACGGCGGCCTGGATCGAGGGCGCCACCGAGACCACCGCCCTGTGGGACATCGGTGCCGTCCTCAGCACCGTGGCCGACGCGGCCGGCGACGACCTCATCGAGCGTGTCCTGCTCCAGCTGCCGCCCGGCTACGACCTCCTGTTCGGCCGCCCCCAGCCCGGCCACCGGCCCTGACCCCTACCTTCGCGCCGCCGTACCGCCAGCGGCGGCCCACCCCTGGAAGGCCACCACCGCCATGACCCGGTACCGTCTCCTTCTCCAGCAGGTCCGTACCCTCGGCCGCTACACCTCCGACGAGGAGGCCGAACGCGTCCTGCACGCTGTCCTGGCCGTCCTCGGCTCCCAGCTCACCGGCGAGGAGCGCTGCGACGTCGCCGCCAGCCTCCCCGACCGGGCACGCGCCGTCTTCGCCGCCCAGATCCCCCTGCCCCAGCCGGTCGCAGCGCCCGCCTTCGTCGAAGCCGTCGCCCGCGCCCTGAACACCAGCCTCACCAGCGCCCGCTGGGACGCGTCCTCCGTCCTGGCCGCCCTCAACGACCTCGCCGGCGACCACCTCACCGACCGCCTCCTCGCCGGCCTTCCCCGCGGCTACGCGCTCCTGTTCGGCCGCGCCGACCTCACGATCGCGGCCTGACCCGGGGCGGCACTACCGGCGCCGGCCACCGGCCACACAACGTGGCAGGGTGGCCGGCGCCGGGCCGTTCAATCCGGCCAGCGTCGGCCTCCAAGCGCTGACCGACGACGAGAGACCGACCGCCCCCGCCGGGCGCCCGGTTCGAGTCCGGCGCCACGGTGGTGCGCCGCGACATCGACCTCGGGCAGGTGCGAACGGCCCAGCCGTGCCGGGCGCCGGCCGACACGGGCACGGTGCCGGAGCCAGTTGGCCTGCGGAACCCGCTCCCTCGCACCGGCCAGCCAGGGCGAGCGCGCATTTCGCAGCAGCCGCGACGCCAGGCCCGGGGTCGACCTGAACGCCTGGCCGGGCAGGGTCGCGAGTGCGTTCCGGCAGGAGTCACCTCTGCCCGTGGTCGCCGGATGGGCGGGTGGTGTCGAGGGCGTCGCGCAGGGCGTACAGGTCGGCGATGGTGGCCTGTTCGGCGAAGCGGGCCAGCAGCCGGCGGACGGGGCGGTCGTCACCGTTGCGCACGGCCTCGGTGATCGCTTCGATCAGGGCCGCCTGTCCGTTCCGGGCCGTCTCTGGTGCTGTGGGCCCCAGCTCTTCCACTGCCGCCTCCATGCGGTGTGTCGCTCGTTTCTTCGGGCGCACGGCGGCGGCTCGGGGGGTTGCCGCCGCCGCGCAGCGGAAGACTACCTCACACACGGGTGCCGCAAAATCTATGCGCGCCGGAGTAGACATTGCTCGTGGGTGGGTCTAACGTTTCTCTCGTAGACAGCAGTCGGCGATACCGGCCAGACACGAACTGGCCGGGGTTGTTGGACCGAAGTTCGCAGTTCGGTCCGGCAGTGGAGTTCCGAAGCCAGGCAGGCGCAGGACGGCGACGGGACTGGCTGCCGGACCGGGCGGCCCGCAGGCATCAGGGGCCGCCACCAGCGGTACCGAGCAGTGCGCAGTTCAGTGAGTGCAGTACCCGGCAGTCGCCAGACAAGCAGGACCTCGGCAAAGGCGCCCAGACTGCGGGCGCGCGTGCCGAGGAGTCCGGGCAGTGGGGTTCCAGGCCACCGCAGACGCGGGGCGGCCGGCGGGCCCGGGCTGCCGGACCGGGTGGGCCGTCACGGCCACCGACCAGCAGGACGCAGTTCAGCAGGTGCAGTACCAGCAGTACGAAAGTGACAGTTCAGTACAGAGGATGAACGGAGGGCGCAAGCGCCATCAGGATCGCCCGGCCCGTGAACACTCGCCCGGGCGGACACCGCAGACCCCAACGCAAGGACGGTGGTTTCCGGTCACGCATTCGCGATCCCCGCACACCCCTCCCCCGGGGCAGTGCGGAAGTAGAAGGACCGGCCCAGGCCGGTAGATGGTGTTGTTCCCCTTCGGGGCCCCGGAGCCGACACGGCCCCGGGGCCCCTCGACGCGTTCTCCCCGAGAACCAGAGAGGTGCAGTGACTACAACGGCCAGCCCCGACACACCCGACAAACTCGACGACGACGACTACCCCGCCTACACCATGGGCCGCGCCGCCGAGATGACCGGCACCACCCCCGGCTTCCTACGAGCCCTCGGCGAACACCGCTTCATCACCCCCCTGCGCTCCGACGGCGGCCACCGCCGCTACTCCCGCTACCAACTACGCATCGCCATGCGCGCCCGCGACCTCGTCGACCAGGGCACCCCCATCGAAGCCGCCTGCCGCATCGTCATCCTCGAAGACCAACTCGAAGAAGCCCTGCGCATCAACGAGCAACTCCGCCGCACCCAACACCACCAGGAACCCGCCGCGGACACCTGACCGGACCGGCAACCCGGCCACAGCTCCCTCCAGCCGCACGGCCACGCCGCAGGGGCCGGATCGGGGACGGCCTCGCGCTGCACGCTCTGGCCGTCGCCCCGGACGGCAACACCGCAGCGCGGCACAAGACGTGGCGACTGGAGGGCGCGGCCGGGCTGGACGCCGCCGGGCGCGTCCTCGGGATGGTCCGCTCGGAGATGGACGGCACCGCCCGGGGCGCCGGCGCCTTCCGCCTGCCCGCTGTGCCCTTCGTCTCTCCGGCCGGGGCCGTCAGCGGCTCCACCCCGACACCCGGGCCAGCGGTCACGACACCCCGCTCGAGGCTCAGCGACTCCTTGCAGCGGGGACGTAGGGCGTCGAGCCGGGCGGCCGCTCGGCCTGCCGTGGTCCTCAGGAATCGGAGTAGCTGAGGTCCCCGACCGTCCAGCTGCTGACATCCTCGATGGCGATGCGGTACATGCCGCCGGTGTGGGGCAGCCCGAAGTCGCCCTGAAGGATCTTCGCCCGGTGGAGATGCAGATGGGTGGGCCGTGCGGGCGGGCCGTCGGCGGGCGGGGCAAAGAGAGCGGCGAACGGCTTCAGGTGCTCCGAGGCCTGGAGGACCTCCGCCACCCGATCCAACCAGAGGGTCACCGGCGCGAGCCTGCCGGTGATCACCGCGCCGGGGACCACCACGGTCAGGGACATCTGATTGCTGTGCTCGGACTCGACCATCGCGGCGATGTCGACGAGCAGCCCGTCAGGGTTCGACATGCCCACCAGAATAGGACACGGCCTCCGCGGCGCCCACGGGCCGGGGCAGCGGCCACGGCGACCACGGGCCTTGCGCCTGCTGCACGGCACGGCGCTACATGGCGGCGACCTGACACGCCGATCGGCTGCGTCGTGGTGCGGGGCAGTTGAGAGCAGCCGTGAGGGCCGGGGCATCGCCCGGATCGTACGGGCCGGCGGTGACGAGCAGGTCGGCTCCGAGGGCGGTGACGGTGAAGCCCTCGGAGCCGAGGACCTCCGCCAGGGCCAGCATCAGCGCGCCGCGGATGCCGCGGAACTCGGTGCGCCCGGCGGCGTCGGCGGGATGCGGGCAGGCGTGGAGGGTCGGTCCGATCAGGTCCTGGCCCGGGCTCCATTCCAGCACCAGGCCGATCCCCGGACGCCGCCGGGCGCAGAGCCCGGCCACCTGGGGCGGCGCCAGTTCGAACCCTCGGAGGGAGAGCACTGCACAGACGGACTCAAACAGATGTTTGTCATCCACGCGCAGAGTTTATCGCCTGCCCAGCCCGCAGCCAGCCGCCCTTGACGTTTCGTCACATGCTGTTCCAGCCATGGCCGGCGAGGCTACAGGGCCGGAGCTGCGGATTCCCGTTCGACCCGATCGGGGTGCGCGTCCCCTGGACGGCGTGCCGACGCGGCGAGCCAGGGGCGTACCGCAGGGGTCCGCACACGCGCGGCACACTCGGCGGAGAGCCGCGTGCGCCCTGGGTCAGAGTTTGAACATCGCGGCGTAGGGCTGGGTGATGCGTTCCCGCCGCGATCCGAAGTCGACGAGTACCGCGATGTCGCTGTCGCCTTCGACGCCGATGGCCCGGCCGAGGCCGTACGTGTCGTGGGTGACGCGGTCGCCGACGGCGAAGTGCTTGCGCGGCGCTTCGATCCGGGCCTTGAAGGGACTGGTGGGCAGGACACGGCGGACTGCTGCAGATTTCGTCATTCCCTGCAGTATGCGCCGAAAGTCGCGGGAGCGGGACTTCTCGACGCACTCAATTTCGGAGCTACGACAGGAATTTCGCGCAAGCCGTCCAGCGCGCCCCCGGATGGCGCCGGTGGGCGTGGTGCGTCGCTTTCACGGGTCTGGCGCGGCCAGGGCAGGCGCTGCGCACCCGCGCGACTCGCCTTCCCCGGGGAAGGCGAGTGGTCGGCGCCGAAGGAGTACGGGTGATCGCTCAACCAGGCCACTCTCCATGTGTGTTGGTGGTCCTGTCGCCTCGCGGCCGACGGCCCCGGGGGAAGGCTCCCGGAGAAGTGGGGGTGAAATATCCACCCGCGACGGGCCTGGGCCTGCTAGAGTCGCTTTAGTTGCAGTAGTGGTTCCCATGAACTTTGTGTGCGCCTGCTGATGTTTCGCAGGCGCCTTTTTGTTTCCCGGCTCTTCCCCGGGTGGGTGCTCATCGCGGCGACTCGAAGCGCGCGCTGTGCGGGCTTCGGACAGCCCCTTGAAGGAGATTTCTTTATGGCTAATGGCACTGTGAAGTGGTTCAACGCGGAAAAGGGCTTCGGCTTCATCGAGCAGGACGGTGGCGGCGCTGACGTCTTCGCCCACTACTCGAACATCAACGCCAACGGCTTCCGTGAGCTGCTCGAGGGCCAGAAGGTCGAGTTCGACGTCACGCAGGGCCAGAAGGGCCCGCAGGCCGAGAACATTCGTCCGCTGTAGTTTTTCTGCCACGGCACCCGCCTGGTAGCGAGGGGCCCGCACCGCGTACATGATGCCCGGTGCGGGCCCCTCGGCATTGCGCCACGACGCGCTTCCCCGGCTGATTCCGGCCCCCTGGCTCCGCCACCGGCGGCCATCCCCACGCGAGACGCACAGCGCCGCGTCCGGATCGCCGCCCTGCCGTGACACCCCGCGGTTCGAGGTTCTCCGCTCCCGCCCTCCGCGGCGAGCGCCGACCTCAAGGTGACGTGCCGCACGGTTCCACCGTCCACGCCCCGCACTCCACACTTCGGCCCGTTCCTTGCGGCCTCCTGCCGGCGCCCCGCGCTGCGGAGCTTCCTCGCGACGTGCCGCCCCAGGAAGGTCTCACATGAACCGCTCCAGCCGCTCCCCGTACCAGAACGCCAACTCCCGTTCCTCGTCCTCCTCCCGCTCCGGCGGCAGCTCCTTCTACGGCGACCGGCCCGCCGGCGGCCGTGGCGGCCGCCAGGGTTCTTCTCCGCAGGGCGAGTTCGCGATGCCGGTGAGCACCACCCCGGCGCTGCCGGCCGTCGAGGCGTTCGACGCACTGGACATGCCGAAGGCCCTGCTCTCCACCCTGACCCGTCAGGGCGTCACCGAGCCGTTCCCGATCCAGGCCGCGACGCTGCCGAACTCGCTGGCCGGACGCGACGTCCTCGGACGTGGACGGACGGGCTCCGGCAAGACCATCGCGTTCGGCCTCGCGGTGCTGGCCCGCACCGCCGGCCGGCGCGCCGAGCCGCGCCGCCCGCTGGCCCTGGTGCTGGTCCCCACCCGCGAGCTCGCGCAGCAGGTCACCGACGCCCTCACCCCGTTCGCCCACGCGGTGCGGCTGCGGATGGCGGCCGTGGTGGGCGGGATGTCGATCGGCCGCCAGGCCCACGCCCTGAACCAGGGGGCGGAGGTCGTGGTAGCCACCCCCGGCCGGCTCAAGGACCTGATCCAGCGCGGCGACTGCCGGCTGGACGGGGTCGGCATCACGGTGCTCGACGAGGCCGACCAGATGGCCGACATGGGCTTCCTGCCGCAGGTCACCGAGCTTCTGGAGCAGGTCGCCGAAGGCGGCCAGACCATGCTGTTCTCCGCCACCCTGGACCGCAATGTCGACCGCCTGGTGCGGCGCTTCCTCAAGGACCCGGTCACCCACTCGGTGGACCCGTCCGCGGGAGCGGTCAGCACCATGGAACACCACGTGCTGCACGTGCAGAACTACGACAAGAACGCCACGATCGCCCACATCGCCTCCCGCGACGGCCGGGTGATCATGTTCATCGACACCAAGCACGGCGCCGACCGCCTGGTGGACGACCTGCTCGCCAACGGCGTGAAGGCCGCCGCCCTGCACGGCGGCAAGTCCCAGCCGCAACGCACCCGCACCCTGGAGCAGTTCCGCACCGGCCAGGTCACGGCGCTGATCGCCACCAACGTCGCCGCCCGCGGCATCCACGTCGACGGCCTCGACCTCGTCGTCAACCTCGACCCGCCGAGCGACCACAAGGACTACCTCCACCGCGGCGGCCGCACCGCCCGGGCCGGCGAGTCCGGCACCGTCGTCACCCTCGTCCTGCCCAACCAGCGCCGCGAGATGGCCCGCATGATGACCACGGCCGCCATCACCCCCGTCACCACCAGGGTCAGCGCCGGCGACGAGGACCTCGCCCGCATCACCGGCGCCCGCGTGCCCACCGGCATCCCCACCGTGATCGCCGCCCCCGTCGTCGAACGCCCCCGCCGCAGCCCGTCCACCAGCCGTAACCGTCGAGGACGCCCCGCCCACGCGGCGGGTGACACCCGCGCGACCGGCGCGGGCCGCGACAACCAGGGCTCCTCCGGCCGCCGCCGGGCACCGAGGCGCGTCGCCCTCGCCGCCTAGGAGGCAGGTGTGGGCCTGGACCGCCGCCGCGGTCCAGGCCCACACGACTCACCAGCGCGAAACACGAGTCCCGGCCCGCTCCGGCGGACCCCGCCGGCCATCCCACCGCCGAGGCCCCGACCACCGCCGGCCCGGCGGAAACCGACACCAAGGAGTCCGCCCATGACCCTCACCCTCGAACACCCCGCGACCACCGCCACGGTCGGCGACCTCATGAGACACCCCGAGCTGCAGATCAGCGACGACGTCATGGTCGACATGGCGATCGACATCCTGCACAGCTCCGGCGCCGACCACCTCCTGGTCCGCGACGACGACGGCCGCTGCGCCGGGCTGCTGACCCGCATGCACCTCGCCCCGTTCCAGACCCGCACCCGGGCCACCGAGCGCACCCCTGTGCGCGACATCGTCCTCGACCAGGCCCCGTTCGCCACCGCCGACATGCCCGCCGACACCGCAGCCGCCGCCATGCGCGCCCGCGGCCTGGACACGTGGCCGGTGGTCGACCCCGACGGCCACGCCATCGGCCTGCTCAGCTTCTAGGCCCGCCCTGCCGGCGCCGACGCGCCGGCAGTCGCGTGCCCAGGGCGCTGTCCGCGACGGCGTTCAGCATTTCGGCCGCTGTCCTGGTCCCGGTCGCCCATCGCGTCGAACACCAGGGCGCCGGTCCCCGATCGCAGGCGGATGTCGAGGGCAGGGGGTCGGACTCCGCGGGGACCGCCACCGAGTACTCCTCGCAGCCCCGGTCTCGGGCGGGCCGGGGCGCCCGCAAAGCGGGCGACTTGCCTGACGACCCGCGTTCGGCAGCGCAACCCCACCGTAGCGCCCCCCGAGTCAAGGTCCGGGCGCCTGGAACCGGTCCGCGCCAGTGAGACAGGGGGTTGGGCAGCCTGGCCGTTGGAGAACGGTCGGCCGGCGATCGGGGACTGAGGGGTAGTCGTGTCCCGGGGCGGCCTGCGGTGAGCGCCCGTCGCTCACCGCGGACCGGTCTCGTCGGCCTGGCAGGCGGGTCAGGTGTCGGCGGCGGACTCCTGGCCGCGCGGGGAACGGCGGAGCTCTTCGTTGATGCGCAGGGCTTCTTCGAGTTGGTCTTCGAGGATGACGATGCGGCAGGCGGCCTCGATGGGGGTGCCCTGGTCGACGAGGTCGCGGGCGCGCATGGCGATGCGCAGTTGGTAGCGGGAGTAGCGGCGGTGGCCGCCGTCGGAGCGCAGGGGGGTGATGAGGCGGTGTTCGCCGAGGGCTCGCAGGAAGCCAGGGGTGGTGCCGGTCATCTCGGCGGCGCGGCCCATGGTGTAGGCGGGGTAGTCGTCGTCGTCGAGGGAGTCGGGGGTATGCGGTCGAATGGTTGCCGTGGTCACTGCACCTCTTCTTGTTGTTGTGTCCGGGGACGCGCTGAGGGGCCCCGGGGCCATTTCGGCTCCCGGGGCCCCGAAGGGTTTTACACCATCTGCCGGCCTTGTGGCCGGCTTCCTTGTATCCGCACTGCCCCGGGGGAGGGGGTGTGCGGGGATCGCGTATGCGTGACCGGAAACCACCGTCCTTGCCTTGGGGTCTTCGGATTCCGCCCGGGCGACTTCCTCACGGGCCGGGCGATCCTGATGGCGCTCTGTCCCCTCCATTCATCCTCTGTACTGGCCTGGTACTGCGAACTGCTTGGTACTGCGGAACTGCTTGTACTTCGAACTGCGTGGTAGTGCCAACCACTCGGTGCTGCTGTGGCGGTCCTTGCGGTCCACCGGGTCCGGCAGCCAGCCCCGTCGCCCGTCCTGCTAACCACTCGGCTTGGAACCCCACTGCCGGACTCCCAGCGCGCGCGCCCGCAGTCTGGGCGCCTTCACCGGGATACCGCGTACTTCGACTGCTGGTACTGCCCAACTCGACTTCACACTGCTGGTACTGCGCTTACCGAACTGCGGTACCGCTCGGTGGCGACCCCTGATGCCTGCGGGCCACCTGGCCCGGCCGCCAGTCCCGTCGCCGTCCTGCACCATCCCTGGCTTCAGGACCCTGCAACCGTTCCTACCTGCGAACTTCTGTACTGCTGCCCGCCAGTTCGTGTCTGGCGGGTACCGCTGACCTCGTCTACGAGAGAAACATTAACCACGGTGCGCGGCAATGTCTACTCCGGCGGGCATAGATTTTTCGGTGCCGGTTGGGGAGGTAGTCTTCGCCCCGCACGGGGTGGGGCGGCCGGTCGCCGCAGCCGTGCAAGGACGGGAGACGCCGCGCCCAGCGGCCAGGACCACAAGTGAACGGGAGGCGAGCGGTGGAAGGGCCGCAGGCCGCGCGGCAGGTGCGCACCCCCGACCCCCATACCCAGGCGTCGCTGGCGGCGGCCATAGGCGAAGCAGTCCGAGACCGGGACGAGCGGGGCCTCCGTAGGCTTCTGGCCCGCTTCGCCGAACAGGCCGCCATCACGGACCTGCCCGCCCTGCGCGACGCCATCGACACCCCCCACGACGATGACAGTCCGCCGCGGGCCCGATAGGCCCAGCCGGCCCGCCGCATTCCTGAATCAGAAGGCGCGGACAGCGGCATCACAGGTCAGGCAGACGTATCCGGCCCAACGCGGCGGATGCCACCCCTGCCCCGGCCGTTCCGGGCTCCATCGCTCGACCACCATCGCGCCGGTGTCCATTCCGCACGCGGTCGAAGGCCCCGGGCCATCGGGGGCATCCGGATCCGAGAGAGCGGCGTGGACCCGGCGCACCGACAGGACGTCCACCGGATCACCGCCCACCCCCAGGATGCGCGCGTCCAACGGCTCAACCAGCTCCAGCAGAACCACGATCCCCATGGTTCAACCGTGCGCGCCCAAGGCCGCGCACGCGACCGCACCCGGGCAAGGGCGGCCGGCCGTGGACCACGCCGGGCACCCCGCTGGCGACCCGCCGTACGGGCCCGGACCGGAAGGTGGGTCCGGGCCCATACGAACGGGTCCGCTGGCGCCCAGGGTGCTCGCCGGTGCAGGCGAGCGACACCCGGCAGGGCGGCGGCCGGTCGGCGCGGCAGGGACTGGGAACGAACGTCCAGGCCGCGCCGCCGGGGTCAGACGGAGATGGCCTCGCGTTCGACCTTGGCCGTGATGGTGATCCTGCGGGGGCGGGAGAGCCGGTCGAGGTCGCGCAGGGAGTTGGTACGCATCAGCAAGGGGGATCAGCTCCTCACAGTCGTGAACGGTCACGGGTGCCCACGGACGGCATGGCGCCGGACCTGCCCAGCCCTGTTCTCCCGCCCGGGCACCTCGACGAGAAAGTTATAGCGCCACAAAAGCTTTCTTGATAAGGTGGCACTCAACTTTAGCGAGCCTTCTAAACGCCACCTTCGGCGCACTGCCAGCCTGAGGCCAGGGCCCCCTGTGAGAACGCTGCTGCTGGCGGCGGTGGCCACCATGGCCCGTTCGGCACGGCGCTGGCCATCCAGTCCTCGCTGGTCGGCGTGGGCGAGGTCGTCTTCGGTGGAGCACTGGTGGGCCGAATGCTGTACTGCGGGCGAGGCGCTGAGGCGGCGGAGGCGTCCAGAGCGAGGGCTTTCTGGGCCTGCTTGATCAGGGCGGGCATCTTGGCGTTCTCGTCGACGGGCAGGCCGCGTTCGCGCAGGACTGTCTTGGCGGTGGCCTCGATCAGCTGCTTGGCGCTACCGATGGCGCCGGCGGGGTCGTCGGAGAGGTCGCGGTGGACCGCTCCAGCGGGACGGTGAGGTCCTCCAGCCACTTGCCCTGCCACTCATCACGCCGGGCGACCCGCATCAGCTCCTCGAAGACCAGCAGAGCCCGCTCCACGTGGCCCCGATCCCTCCAGTCGACCGCCTGGGCGTAGGACTGGAACGAGGAGCGTCGTGCCCCTGTGTCCTGGTAGTGCAGCTCGTCCGGGGCGACGGGCGCGAAGCCCTGCCCTTCCCAGGCCACTGCGATGTCTCGGAGGTTTCCGCAGGTCAGCGCCTCGCTGACCTGCGGAAACGACCGACTGGCCGAGTCGTGTCGATTGCTCTGGATCTCGCAATGTGAAATGAGAGTGCACTGAGTTCGATCTCGGCATGAGTTCTGTGCCGTACGGCTCCCGCTCGACCTCCGCACCGCAGCGCCATCCACTACCTCTTCGGCCAAGAGCTCACCCGGCTCGCGGCCCTGCCCGCAGAAGCCCTCACCATCCGGGACAGCGAGGGCGTTCTCCTGCTGGACCACGCACCGATCCGGTTGCCGGAATCGCTGCCCCTGCCCGCGGCCGAGCTCACCTGCCGGCAGCCGACCTAGCTGGTCGCGGTCTCCGCCGCCTCGAACCGGGCGAAGGCCGACAAGGACCCGAGCAGCTGGCGGCCGCCGCTGCGATCGTACTGGTGCACCTACTCCCGCGCCTGGACCGGCTGTGCATCTACATGCCCGCCGGCGCCGTGACCCTCGACGTCACCACGACCGGCGGCACCGGCACGGCCTATCTCTACTACAACGCCGACACCTGGGCCTCGAACACCGCCCACACCGCCTCCTCCACCAAGAGCACCGGCACCCAGAACATCACCGTCACCAACTCGACAGCCGGCTACCGCTACCTCAGCCTCTACGGCAGGACCGCGTTCAGCGGCGTCACCGCCACCACCCAGTACTGACCCGCACACACCCGCGCAGACAACCCACCGCAACACCACGCGAGGGCGTTCGCGCACCGGCAACCCGCCGGCGCGCGAACGCGCCCTCGCCCCAGCAGGCACCGAACACAATCGCCCCACACGGATGCCTCCGAGGCCAGGGTCTTCACCTGCACCAGCACCGCGCCGCCTGCCGCAGCCGCCCACATCACGGCGGCTCCGGCCCCCTTCCCGTCCGACCACGAGCAGGCATTCCACGAACTCGACCTGGCCGTTGCCCTCGTCCTCAACGCACCCCAGGCCGGCCGCTCCCTCGGCCGGCTCATCAACTCCGACCAGGTTCACCCCGAAGGCGCGCTCGTCTTCGGCAGCCTGCTGCTCGTCACCAACCGTATGGACACCGCCCAGTTCTGGTGGCAGTTCGCTGCCGGCTCCGGCAGCGCCACCACCGCGTACCTGCACCACCTCACCCTCGGCGAGACCCTCGACGCGACCCACTGGCGCGGCCAGGCCGAGAACGTCCCGGCTAAACCACAGACCCGCCGCGCCTTCCAGGCCCTGACCCCGCTGACCCCGCCAGCACGGGCCGCGCAGGAATCCGGTTTGTGATCACCGGATCGTGCCGTAGACTCAGGCTCACCGACGCGGGGTGGAGCAGCTCGGTAGCTCGCTGGGCTCATAACCCAGAGGTCGCAGGTTCAAATCCTGTCCCCGCTACCACGTACGTCGAAGGGGGGGGGCCCCCACCGGGGGGGGCCCCCCCCCCCCCCCCCCCGGGCCGGGGCCCCCCCCCCCCCCGCCCCGCGCCCCCGCCCCCCCCCCGGGGCC
>NZ_JBICVH010000024.1:0-164134 GCF_043198905.1 Kitasatospora sp. NPDC048715
GTCTTCTCCCTGCGCGACGAGTTCGGCGCCTGGGACCCGCGCCGCCAGCGCCCCGAACTCTGGTCCCTCTACAACGGCCGCCACGCCGTGGGCGAACACGTGCGCGTCTTCCCGCTGTCCAACTGGACCGAACTCGACGTCTGGCAGTACATCGAACGCGAGGGCATCGAACTCCCCGAGATCTACTACGCCCACGAGCGGGACGTCTTCGCCCGCTCCGGCATGTGGCTGACCGCCGGCGAATGGGGCGGCCCCCGGGAGAACGAACCCGTGCAGCGGCGCCTGGTCCGCTACCGCACCGTCGGCGACATGTCCTGCACCGGCGCCGTCGACTCCGACGCCACCACCATCGAGGCCGTCATCACCGAGATCGCCGCCTCCCGCCTCACCGAGCGCGGCGCCACCCGCGCCGACGACAAGCTGTCCGAGGCAGCGATGGAAGACCGCAAGCGCGAAGGGTACTTCTAGACATGAGCACTGCGACCGCCACTTCGCTGCTGCGTTTCGCCACCGCCGGTTCCGTCGACGACGGCAAGTCCACCCTCGTCGGGCGCCTCCTGCACGACTCCAAGTCCGTCCTCGCCGACCAGCTGGAGGCCGTCGAGCACGCCTCCCGCAGCCGCGGCAAGGAAGCACCCGACCTGGCCCTGCTCACCGACGGCCTGCGCGCCGAACGCGAACAGGGCATCACCATCGACGTCGCCTACCGCTACTTCGCCACCCCCCGACGCCGGTTCATCCTCGCCGACACCCCCGGCCACGTGCAGTACACCCGCAACATGGTCACCGGCGCCTCCACCGCCGAACTCGCCGTCGTCCTCGTCGACGCCCGCAACGGCGTCGTCGAACAGACCCGCCGCCACGCCGCCGTCGCCGCCCTCCTGCGCGTCCCCCACGTCGTCCTGGCCGTCAACAAGATGGACCTCGTCGACTACGCCGAGCCCGTCTTCGCACGGATCGCCGCCGAGTTCACCGCCTACGCCGCCTCCCTCGGCGTCACCGACGTCCTCGCCGTCCCGATCTCCGCCCTCGCCGGCGACAACGTCGTCGAACCGTCCTCGCACATGGACTGGTACGGCGGCCCGACCCTGCTGGAACACCTGGAAACGGTCCCCGTCGGCAGCGACCCGAGCGCCGAACCCGCCCGCTTCCCCGTCCAGTACGTCATCCGCCCCCAGACCGAGGAACACCCCGACTACCGCGGCTACGCCGGCCAACTCGCCTCCGGCGTCCTGCGCGTCGGCGACGAGGTCACCGTCCAGCCCTCCGGCCACACCACCACCGTCACCGGCATCGACGCCCTCGGCCGCCCGACGGACATCGCCTGGGCCCCCCAGTCCGTCACCGTGCGCCTCGCCGACGACCTCGACATCTCCCGCGGCGACCTCATCGCCGCCGGTCCGGCCCCCGCACCCACCAAGGACATCGAAGCCACCGTCAGCCACCTCAACGAACGGCCCCTGCGCGCCGGCGACAAGGTCCTCCTCAAGCACACCACCCGCACCGTCCGGGCCCTGGTCAAGGAGATCACCTACCGCATCGACATCACTGCGCCGATCAGCGAAGGGGGCCTCGAACAACGCCCCGCCCCCGACGGGCTGGAGGTCAACGACATCGGCCACGTGGTCCTGCGCACCGCCGAACCGCTGGCCCTCGACGCCTACACCGACAACCGCCGCACCGGATCCTTCCTCCTGATCGACCCGGCCGACGGCACCACCCTCACCGCCGGCATGGCGGGCGAGGCGTTCGACACGGTACGCGCCACGGACACCACAGAGGAGGACTGGGTCTGATGCCCAGCGAGGCGTTCTCGGGCATGGACAAGGAAGGCGGCCGCATCGGCAGCGGCGTCCTCGGCAGCGGCCAGGGCGGCCTGACGCGATGTGCGGGCCGACAGGGCTGAGAACGCCCTGTCACCGGGCTGTCCATCCCCCACAGCCGCCCGGCTTGCCCCGGCACCCCGCTGCCGCAGCGCCACCTTCCGATCGTCCGTCCCGGACCGCTTCCTGACGGTCCGTCCGTGAACAGGACTCCACCATGGCACCGAACCCGACGCCTTCGCATACCCCCCTTCGCCCGAACGCCGGCCGGATCAGACGCACCGCCGCGGCCGCCGCCGCCGGTCTGACCGCCGCCGCCCTGCTGTCCGCCTGCAGCTACGGCTCCAAGGCCGACGACAAGGCCAACACCGCCGCCACCGCGGCCGGTTCGGCCACCGGCGCGAAGCTGTCCGCGGACACGGTGAAGATCGGCTACTTCTCCAACCTCACCCACGGCACCCCGCTGGTCGGCCTCCAGGAGGGGCTGTTCCAGAAGGAGCTGGGCGCCACCCAGATCAAGACCCAGGTCTTCAACGCCGGCCCGGCCGAGATCGAGGCGCTCAACGCCGGATCCATCGACATCGGCTGGATCGGCCCCTCCCCCGCGATCAACGGCTACACCAAGTCCGACGGCCAGTCCCTGAAGATCATCGGCGGCTCCGCCTCCGGCGGCGTCAAGCTGGTCGTCAACCCCGACAAGGTCTCCTCGCTGGACGACCTCAAGGGCAAGAAGATCGCCACCCCGCAGCTGGGCAACACCCAGGACGTGGCACTGCTCAACTACCTGGCCGGCAAGGGCCTCAAGGTCGACGCGGCCTCCGGCGCGGGCGACGTCTCCGTCGTGCGCACCGACAACAAGGTCACCCCCGACGCCTACAAGCAGGGCTCCATAGACGGCGCCTGGGTCCCCGAGCCCACCGCCTCCAAGCTCGTCACCCTCGGCGCGAAGGTCCTCCTCAACGAGAAGGACGTCTGGCCGGACAAGAAGTTCGTGATCACCAACATCATCGTCTCGCAGAAGTTCCTCAAGGAGCACCCGGACGTGGTGGAGGCCGTGCTGCGCGGCTCGGTGAACACCAATGCCTTCATCAAGGCCAACCCGGACAAGGCCAAGGCCGACGCCAACGAGGCCATCAAGAAGGAGGCCGGCAACGCGTTGGAGCCGGCGATCCTCGACCCGGCCTGGGCCGACATCGACTTCCTGGACGACCCGCTGGCGAGCACCCTGCAGTCCGAGGCCGACCACGCCGTCACCGCCGGGCTCCTCAAGAAGCCCAACCTGAACGGCATCTACGACCTCACCCTGCTGAACAAGGTCCTCGCGGCCAAGGGCCAGCCCGCCGTGGCGGACGCCGGACTCGGCTCCAAGTAACTCCGAGGTCCGGCCCCGCCCGCCCGGTCGATCCCCGATCGATGCCCACCGCCGCGGGCGGGGCCCGGACCCCGGCTCCGACTCTCCCGCCAGCCCGACCACTGACGCAGGAGGTGCCCGGATGACCCCGGCACTGACCACCTCGGCCGACCCCACCGACGCGGCCGCCCTCGCCGCGGCCGACGGCACGCCCGCCGTCCGCATCTCGCACGTGCACAAGTCCTTCGGCCGCCCCGGCGCCCGGACCCACGTCCTGGACGACATCACCCTCGACGTCGCGCCCGGCGAGTTCGTCACCCTGCTCGGCGCCTCGGGCTGCGGCAAGTCCACCCTGCTCAACCTCGTCGCCGGTCTCGACGCACCCACCGCCGGCGACATCCAGGTACCCGGCGGCCGCCCCGCACTGATGTTCCAGGAACACGCCCTCTTCCCCTGGCTCACCGCCGGCAAGAACATCGAACTCGCCCTCAAACTCGCCGGCGTCCCCCGCCCCGAACGCCGCACCGAAGCCGAACGCCTCCTCGAACTCGTCCGCCTCGACGGCGCCCACGGCAAACGCGTCCACGAACTCTCCGGCGGCATGCGCCAGCGCGTCGCCATGGCCCGCGCCCTCGCCCAGGGCAGCCAGGTCCTCCTCATGGACGAACCCTTCGCCGCCCTCGACGCCATCACCCGCGACGTCCTCCACGACGAGATCACCCGCATCTGGGCCGAACGACAGCTGACCGTCCTCTTCGTCACCCACAACGTCCGCGAGGCCGTACGCCTCGCCCAACGCGTCGTCCTCCTCTCCTCCCGCCCCGGCCGGGTCGCCCGCGAATGGCGGATCGACCTGCCCCAGCCACGCCGCATCGAATCCGCCGGCGTCGCCGACCTGTCCATCGAGATCACCGAAGAACTGCGTGGGGAGATCCGTCGCCATGGCCAGCACTGACACCACCCCTGTCCTGGAGAAGAACGACAAGATTCCGCAGGGCGCGAGCGACACCGCCGGCGTCGGCGCGGGCCTGGACGCCCTGGACACCGTCACCGCGCAGCGCGGCTCCCTCGGTGAGGTGTTGCGGAGCAAGGCGTTGCCGCCGTTGGTCGGTGTGCTGGTGGTGCTGGCGCTGTGGCAGGGGGCGTACAGCCTGGAGCTGACGTCCGCCTACAAGCTGCCCAGCCCGGCGGACGTGTGGCGTTCCGGCCAGGACCTCTGGTACCAGGGCACGCTGTTCTCCATCATCTGGACCAGCGTGTGGCGCGGCCTGTCGGGGTTCCTCCTCGCCGTGCTCATCGGCACCCCCATCGGCCTGGTCGTCGCCCGTGTCAGACCCGTGCGCACCGCCATCGGCCCGGTCCTGCAGGGCCTGCAGTCCCTGCCCTCCGTCGCCTGGGTGCCCGCCGCCGTCATCTGGCTCGGCATCAACGACTCCATGATGTACGCCGTCATCCTGCTCGGCGCCGTCCCCTCCATCGCCAACGGCCTCGTCGCCGGCATCGACCAGGTGCCCCCGCTGTTCCTGCGCGCCGGACGCACCCTCGGCGCCACCGGCCTCAACGGCGCCCGCCACGTCCTGGTCCCCGCCGCCCTGCCCGGCTACCTCGCCGGCCTCAAACAGGGCTGGGCCTTCTCCTGGCGCTCCCTGATGGCCGCCGAACTCGTCGCCTCCTCCCCCGACCTCGGCCGCGGCCTCGGCCGCTACCTGGAGGACCAGCGCGAGTTCTCCGACATGTCCGGCGTCCTCCTCGGCATCATCCTCATCCTCTTCGTCGGCATCGCCATCGAACTCCTCGTCTTCACCCCCGTCGAACGCCGCGTCCTGCGCAACCGCGGCCTCCTCACCACGAGCAAGTGAGGCACCGCTGATGCCCGCCCTCCTCCTGATCGCCCACGGCAGCCGCGACCCGCGCCACGCCGCGACGGTGGCCGCGCTCGTGGAGGAGGTGCGGGCGCAGCGGCCCGGCATCGAGGTCGCCACCGCCTATCTGGACCACTGCGCGCCGCGGATCCCGCAGGTGGTCGGGCGGCTGGCGGACGCGGTGGCGGTACCGCTGCTGCTCAACCGGGCGTTCCACGCCAAGCACGACATCCCGGCCGCGCTGCGCGCCGCCGGCTCCCGGCTGCCGGTCGCGGACGTGCTCGGCCCCTCGCCCCTGCTGCTCGCCGCCCTGGACCGCCGCCTCGCCGAGGCCGCTCCGGCGCTCGGCTCGCCCGCCGTCCGGGCCCGTACCGGCGTCGTGCTGGCGGCGGCCGGCTCCTCGGACCCGGCCGCCGACGCCGCGACCCGCGCGGTCGCCGCCGAGTGGCGCCGTACCCGGGGCTGGGCCGCCGTCGAGGTCGCGTACGCCTCCGCCGAGGGCCCGCGTGTTCCCGACGCCCTCGCCGCGCTGCGCGCCGCGGGCTCCGAGCACACCGCCGTCGCCCCCTACCTGCTGGCTCCGGGCCTGCTCCCCGACCGCATCGCGGCCGCCGCCGAGGAGGCCGGGGCGGATGTGCTGGCCCCGGTCCTCGGCCCGTCCCCCGAGGTGGCGGCCCTCCTCCTGCAGCGCCACGACGAGGCCCTGCGGGCCGCCGAAGCGGCCCCGGCCCTCACTGCCTGAGTGCGAAGACCTCTCAGGCGTGCTCCATCACGCTGTGCTCGCTGAGGTCGGGGGCGTGACGTGCCACGTTGCGGTAGTCCCCGTCGTCGTGGAGGACCGTGAGTCCGTGGTGCGCGGCCGTCGCGGCGATCACCAGGTCCACGGCGGATGCGCTGCGGTGCTGCCCGGCGAGCGCCATCCGGCGTTGCACCGTGTCGATCCAGCGTCCCGCGCTCTTGGGCACCGACACGTCCGGGTAGAACTCCGCGAACATCTCGGCAATCTCGTCGTACTCCCGGCCGTCGCGCGCCGTGTAGAGGAATTCGGCGCGCTGCGGGTAGCACGACGCGATCGACCCCGCGCTGATCGCGTCGAACCAGACGGCTTGGAGCTTGGGTTCACGCAGCAGCCGGACCAGCGTGGACGTGTCGAGGAGGTAGATCACCGAGCGTCCTTCTCCGCCCGGTGAAGCCGCTCGGCGCGCTCGACGGCCTCCCAGTGCTGGGCCCGCTCGAAATGCCTGGTGAGACGTGCCGCGCGCTCCTGCTGTTCGGCGTAGAAGCGGAGCGCGAGATTGACGGCGTCCTTCTTGGTCCGGACTCCGGCGACGGCCATCGCCCGTTCCAGGGCCTCTTCATCGATGTCGATCTGCGTCACGGACATCCGGCACCTCCGGCGATCGATGTTGGTGATGTACATAGCATTGTACCTCGCCAACATCGATCCGCATGAGGACGCGACCGGGTCACACCCGGCGCAGGGTGAAGGTGTCCGTCGGGTGCCCGGCGTTGGCCTCGGCGAGGCCGCCGGCGAGCTGGTAGAGGCTGCCGGCCGGGCCGCCGACCACCGCGGTGGGGGTGGGGTCGGCCGAGGGGCGGACGGCGGTGAGGCGGGCGGTGCGCCAGTGGTCCTCGGAGCGCAACTCGACCTCGGCGTCCCGTCCCGCGCCGAAGAAGGCGTTGGTGACGCCCGCGATCGAGCCGTCCGGGCGGCCGAGCAGGCCGTCCAGGTGGAGCAGCGCCTGCCCGCCGGCCACCTCGACGCGCCGCAGCGCGGCCGGGTTCCCCAGCGGGACCTGCCACAGGGTGCCGTCGTCCCACTTGCCGAGGATCAGCCGGCCGTCCCGGTGGACGATGCCGTTGAGGCCGTACGCGCCGGGGGCGGGGGCCAGTCGCGGGTCGCGCAGCAGAACGGCGGCGCTGCCGTCCGGGGCGACCCGGTAGACGACGGGGGCGAAGGAGTCGGTGACGTACGCGGTGCCGTCGGGGCCGATCGCGATGTCGTTGGCCAGGTGGTCGGCGCCGTCGGCGGCGACCGCCGCGAGGTCGGTGTAGAAGAGGCGCCGGCCGGTGTCCAGGTCGTAGGCGCCGATCCCGGCTACCTTGCCCAGGGTGGCGGGGGTGCTGCGCTCGCCGATGCCGTTGTCGAGGTTGGTGACCAGGACGCGGCGGTGGACCGGGTCGATCCGCAGGCCGGCGATCTCGATCAGGGTGCCGGGGTCGTCCACCAGGGTGCGCACGCCGGCGTCGGTGCCGACGGCGGAGACGGTGCCGTGCCGCAGCGAGCCGAGCAGGAAGCGGTGGTGGGCGGCGTCCCAGTCGCCCGACTCGGGGACGAGGCCGGGCGCGCGGCCCTGGATCACGGCGGGTGCCGGGCAGGCGGCGGCCGCGGCGGGCAGCGCCCCGGCCGTGCCGAGGAGGGCGGCCGCGGCGACGACGGCGGCCAGGGCCCGGCGGGCAGTACGGTTCTGACGGTGACTCATCGGCGTTCCCTCGCGTGTGCGGTCGTTGACGCGGTCAAGCCTCGCCCGATCGGCCGGCCCGCAGCAGTGCGTGGGAATACTGGTAGTCGGACTACCGGGAAGGACGGGGGACGGGGTGGACGTGAGGGACGTGGACGACACCGGGGAGCGCCGCTCGGCGCTGTCGAGCTTTCTGCGCAGTCGCCGCGCGCGGCTGACGCCGCAGGAGGTCGGGCTGGCGCCCGGGGTGCGGCGGCGCACCCCGGGGCTGCGCCGCGAGGAGCTGGCGCTACTCGCCGGGGTGGGGGTGACCTGGTACACGTGGCTGGAGCAGGGGCGGGACATCCACCCGTCGCCGGAGGTGCTGGCGAGCCTCGCCCGTACGCTGCGGCTGGACCGGGCGGAGACGGCGTACCTGTTCCGGCTGGCCGGCGGGCATCCGCTGGACGGCGAGGTGGCCGCGCCCGGGGACGTGCCGGCCCCGCTGCTGCGGCTGATGCGCGCGCAGTGGCCGGCGCCGTCCTTCGTGATGGACGCCAACTGGGACATCCGGGCCTGGAACCCGGGCGCGGACGCGCTGTTCGGCCTGACCGGCCGCCCGCCGCAGGAGTGCAACCTGGCCTGGGTGGTGTTCGGCAACCCGGTGCACCGGGCCCGGGTGGAGCACTGGGAGGAGCACGCCCGGCGCTTCCTGGCCCAGCTGCGCTCCGCCTATGCCGAACGCGGCGGCGAGGCGACGGCCGTGGGGCGCCGGCTGGCCCGGATGATCCGGCAGGTCCGCGGCGAGTACCCGGAGGCGGACCGCTGGCTGGACGAGCACCAGGTCGCGGAGCGCTCCGGCACCGAGAAGGTGATCCGGCACGAGCGGGTGGGCGTGCTGCGGATCGACCAGCACGTGCTGCTGGCCGCCGAGGGCCTGCAGCTGATCGTGATGTCGCCGCGCGACGCCGGCACCGAGGAGCGGCTGCGCACCCTGGCACCGGCCCCGGAAACGGCAACGGCAACGGCGGTGACCCCGGCCCCGGTGTAGCGCGGACAGCGGTCCGCCGCCCCCGCACGGCGCGGGAGCGGCGGACCGGGAGCGGCGGACCGGGGACGGCCGTCAGACCGGGAGGTTCCACTTCTGGTTGGCGGCGCCGTTGCAGTCCCAGATGCCGAGCTGGTTGCCGTTCTCGGTGGCGAAGCCGAGGTCGTCCAGGCAGCGGCCGGACTGCGGGTTGAGCAGCGAGCCGTCGGCCCGGGCCTGCCACTGCTGGGCGCCACTGCCGTTGCAGTCCCAGATCTGCACCTTGGTGCCGTTGCCGGTGTTGCCGCCCGACACGTCCAGGCACTTGCCGAGCGCGCGGATCGTGCCGTCGACGCCGATCCGCCACTTCTGCGCGACCGAGCCGTTGCAGTCGTAGATCTGGACGGCGGTGCCGTTGCCGAGGTTGGCGCCCCGCACGTCGACGCACTTGTTGACGTAGCCGGTGATCTGGCCGGTCGGGCCGGCCGGCGGCGCGGCGCCGAGGACGACGCGCGGGAACATCACGGAGTCGCCGATCATGCAGGAGGCGGACACGGTGCCGTCGCCCATCCCCAGGCCGCCGATGGCGGGGCGGGAGAACTGCACGGTGTGGGTGGAGTTCCAGTAGAGGCAGTTGGCGGTCACGGTCCAGGTCTGCATCGGGTCGAGGCCGCTACAGCTGCCGATGGCGTTCCAGGCGGAGGTGTAGGCGGCGCAGGCGGGGGCGGCCTGGGCGGCGGTGGCCGGTGCCACCACGGCGGCGGCCCCGGCGAGCAGGGCGGTGGTCAGCAGGGCGGAGGTTCGGCGCATGGGAGGGTCGTCCTTCCGAATCGGGGAATCACGTCGACTCACCGTCCACGCCCCGTCGGTGACGGTGCGTCGGATGTGTGGGCCGCGTGAAAGACTCGGGGGTGCGCGGTCGGCCGTCAACCGGCAGGTCACCGGCAGCTGCCGGGTGCGATGGGGCTGTGCAGGGACGTTGTCCCGGGCGGCAGTTTCGCCGGGTCCGCACGGCCGGGCCGTCGAGGGGCCGGGCCGCGGAAGCGGGGACGTTCCCGGGCGGATCGCCGGGCCGACCGGACAGCGCACGGCCCGGCTCCCCCTGCCGGGGAACCGGGCCGTCGTCGGAGCGGAAGGGCGTCAGTCCGTCTTGCGGCGCTGGCGGCCGGTGCCGTAGTTGGAGCCGGACTTGGAGCCGCTGCCGGGCTTGGCGCGGCCCGAGGAGCGGCCGATGAAGCCGGCCGCCTGCGGGCGGTCGCCCTGGGCGGCGGCGCCCATGCGCTGCTTGGGGCGGGGGCGGCGCGGGTTGCCGTTCATGTCGACGTCGGCGGGCAGCGCGGAGCGCTTGCCGGAGCGGCGGCGCGGGGCGCCGGACTTGGCCCCGGCGGGCTTGTCGGCGCCGTCCTTGGCCGAGGCACCGGCCTGGGCCGCGACGACCGGTACGGCCAGCGTCACCGCGACGCCGCTGGGCGTGCGGGCGCCGGTGATCCGGGCCAGGTCGGCGTCGCCCGGGCGGATCTTGGTGACGGTCGGGCGGATGCCGGCGACCGTCATCAGCCGGTTGACCTCGCGGCGCTGCTCGGGCAGCACCAGGGTGACGACCGTCCCGGACTCGCCGGCCCGGGCGGTGCGGCCGCCGCGGTGCAGGTAGTCCTTGTGGTCGACCGGCGGGTCCACGTTGACGACCAGGTCCAGGCCGTCGATGTGGATGCCGCGGGCGGCGACGTTGGTGGCGATCAGCGCGGTGACGTGGCCGTCCCGGAACTGGTCCAGGACCCGGTTGCGCTGCGGCTGGGACTTGCCGCCGTGCAGGGCGGCGGCCTTCACGCCGTTGGCGAGCAGCTGCTTGGCCAGCCGGTCGGCGCCGTGCTTGGTGTGCACGAACATGATCACGCGGCCGTCGCGGGAGGCGATGTGCGCGGTGGCGGAGACCTTGTCGGTCTGCTCCAGCTGGAGGACGTGGTGGTCCATGGTGCTGACCGCGCCGGCCGAGGGGTCGACCGAGTGGGTCACCGGGTCGGCGAGGAAGCGCTTGACCAGCCGGTCGACGTTGCGGTCCAGGGTGGCGGAGAACAGCATCCGCTGCCCGCCCTCGGCGACCTGCTCCAGCAGCTTGCTGACCTGCGGCAGGAAGCCCATGTCGGCCATCTGGTCGGCCTCGTCGAGGACCGTGATCGCGACGTCGGAGAGATTGACGTCACCGCGCCCGATCAGGTCGTCCAGCCGGCCCGGGGTGGCCACCAGCACCTCGGTGCCGCGGCGCACCGCGTTGGCCTGCCGGTTGATCGACATGCCGCCGACGACGGTGGTGATCCGCAGGTTGACGGCGGTGGCGTACGGGGTGAGCGCCTCGGTGACCTGCTGCGCCAGCTCGCGGGTGGGCACCAGCACGAGTGCCAGCGGGTGCCGGGCGTCGGCACGGCGCCCGGCGGTGCGGGCGAGCAGCGGCAGGCCGAAGGCCAGGGTCTTGCCGGAGCCGGTGCGGCCGCGGCCGAGCACGTCGCGCCCGGCGATCGAGTCGGGCAGCGTGGCGGCCTGGATCGGGAAGGGCTCGGTGACGCCCTCGCGGGTGAGCGCGGAGAGGATCGCCCTGGGCAGTTCCAGCTCGGCGAAGGAGGCCGCCGGGGGCCGGGGCGGGGTGCCCTGGACCACGGTGAACTCGGTGGCCTCGGGCACGGCGGCGGGGCGGCCCTGCTTGGGGGCGCCGGCGCGGTTGCGCGGCTTGCGCGGGCGGTCGCCGCCGGCGGTGCGGCGGGCCTGGTCGGTGGTGCGGGGGCCGCGGTCGCGCGGCGGGCGGGCAGGGGTGGTCACGGGAGCTCCGTCGGTCGGTCGGCAGCCCGGGCTGCGGGCTGGTCGGCCGTCGGAGATTTGCGTGTGCCGCCCCGGCCGTACGGCGGCATGAGCGGGGGCCCGCACCGTGCGGTGCGGGCCCCCGCTTCGCGATGATCGCGAGTCAGCGTGGAGCTGACGTCAGCCGATGATCTGGATGTTCTCGGCCTGCGGGCCCTTCTGGCCCTGGGTGACGTCGAACTCGACCTTCTGGCCCTCGAACAGCTCACGGAAGCCCTGAGCCTGGATGTTCGAGTAGTGGGCGAACACGTCGGCGCCGCCACCATCCTGCTCGATGAAGCCGAAGCCCTTTTCGCTGTTGAACCACTTCACGGTGCCGGTAGCCATAACCGTCTCCTCTAACTGGGGCATCAGGGACCCACACCTCGTGGATCCCCAAGTAGCCGCGATCCCCATCCGGAGACTGAAACACCGGACAAAACAAATGCGCCTGTCGGTTGGAACCAGCAGGCGCACACCACGTTCATGGGAACCAAAACTGCAACTGCATCGACTGTAGCACGGTGGAACCGGGCGTGACCGGGGATTTTCCGCCTCGGAGATCACGTTTGGCGGCTCCGGCAAAGGGGCAGCGGCGCCCCGCCGAAGCGGGACGCCGCCTGTCCTCGCGGACCCGGTCGGACCAGGGCCGACCGGTCGGGTCAGTGCCGGCCGGCCGGCTCCGGCATGCCGTGCGTGCCGGGCAGCGGGGCCGGGCCCTCGCCGTGGCCGTGACCGTGGCCGGGGTCGGCGCCGTGGCCGGGCCACCAGGCCTTGTTGCCGATCAGCGCGGTGAGCGCCGGGGTGAAGAACATCGCCATCACGAAGGCGGCCAGGATGATGCCGAAGGCCATCGCGAAGCCGAACTCCAGCATGAAGATGTTGCCCGCGAGCATGAAGGTCGCGAAGGACGCCGCCAGGATGAAGCCGGCCGCCGCGACGGTCGGGCCGCCGTGGCGCAGCGCCTCGCGCGCGGCCTCACGCGGGTTGCGGCCCTCGCGGGCCTCCTCGCGGAGGCGGGCGATGATCAGGATGTTGTAGTCGGTGCCGATCGCCACCACGAAGAGGTAGATGAGGATCGGCAGCATGAACATCAGGCCGGTCTCGCCGCCGAGGTTCTGGAAGAGCAGCGTGGTGGCGCCGAGGGTGGCGGTGAAGCCCAGGCCGACCGAGGCCATCAGGTACCAGGGGGCGACGACGCTGCGCAGCTGCAGGCCGAGGATGAGCAGGATCAGCAGACCCGCGATCGGGAAGACCAACTTGTAGTCGTGGGTCATCGCGAGGTTGATGTCCTTGTAGATGGCGGTCAGGCCGCCGACCTTCGCCTCGGTCCCGGCCGGCACCTGGCCGTGCGCGGCCTCCCGGAGCCGGGTGAGGGTCGCGATCGCCTCGTTGCTGTCCGGCTTGTCCTTCAGCATGACGGTGAAGTCGGCCGTCGCGCCGTCCGCGCTGAGCTGGGGCTTCGGCGCGGCCTGGGCCACTCCGGAGACCTCGCCGAGCTTGGCGGCGTAGGAGTCGAACGCGCCCGGGTCGAGCTTGGCGCCGCTGGTGCTGGTGAGGAAGACGTGGGTCGGGTCGGCCGCACCGGCGGAGAAGCCGTGGATCATCTTGTCCTGAACGACCATCGACTCCTTCTCCTTGGGCATGGAGCTGCCCGCGAGGTCGAAGGTGCCGTTGTAGCCCAGGGCGCCGACGGACAGCGCCAGCAGCACGCCGCCGGAGGCGAGCGCGACCACCGCCGGGCGCTTCTGCATCATCCGGCCGAGCGCGGCGAAGCGCGCGTCGTTCGGCTCCCGCATCCACTTCTTGCCCGGCCAGAACACGGCACGGGCCGGGATGACCGCGAGCAGGGCCGGGGCCAGGGTGAGCGAGGCGAAGGCGGTGACCACGACGGCGATGGCCAGGGCGGGGCCGAGGGCCTTGAACATGCCCAGGCTGGAGAGGATCAGCACGGCGAAGGCGACGGTGACCGCGCCGGCGGCGGAGGCGATCGCCTCGCCGACCCGCCCGACCGCGTTGGCCACGGCGTCCTTGCGGTCGTCACCGGCCCGCAGCCGCTCGCGGTAGCGGAACGCCAGGAAGAGGAAGTAGTCGGTGCCGACGCCGAGCACGACGACGATCAGGATCGCCGAGAGTATCGGGGTGCTTTCGAGGCCGAAGGCCTTGGTGGCGTAGTTGATCAGGCCGTTGGAGGTCGGCATGGCGACCACGAGCGAGACCAGGAGCGGCAGCAGGCCGGCCAGGATGCTGCGGAAGATGATCCCGACGATGATCGCGACCAGGACGATCGTCGCCAGTCCGATGAGGGCGTCGGCCGAGCCGGAGGCGTCCTGCTGGTCCAGCGACTGGGCGGCGGCGCCACCGAGCTGGAACTTGACGTCGGTGCCCGCGCTGAGCGCCTTGCCCTCCTCGCGGAGGTGCTTGGCGACGTCGCCGAACGCCTTGGGGTCCTGCTGCTTGGTCTTGTCGATGGCTATCGGCGCGAGCGCGTACTTGCCGTCCTTGGACGTGGTCTGCTCGCCGACCGGGATGATCTTCTCGACCGCCTCGATCTTCTTGTCCGTGAGGCCCTGGACGATCTTGGCCATCGCGGCCTTGTCGCCCTCGTTCAGCGCACCGCCGTCGTTGCGCTCGAAGAGTGCCAGCGCGGACGGCGTGAAGCTGGCCGGGAACGCCTGTTCCTGGAGCGCGGCGGCCTGGATCGACTCGTAGTGCTTGGGGAGGAACGACGCCTCGTCCGTCTGTGCGGTGATCTTCGGCGCCGTCGCGACGATGGCGACCATCGCGACGATCCATGCGGCGATCACCCACCACGCACGGCGAACGACGAATTGTCCAAGTCGGTGGAACATGCTCGTGATGCCTCCTGGGCATGGTTCACCGCAGCCCTTGGGGGACGGGACGCTGGGCGACGGCAGGACCGGCTCGGGGAATGCCCGGCGGGCACTCCCTTGCCGGTCGGCAGGTAAGTGGATCTGGGGCATCATCCTACGAGCACTTGCTTGCCGCCCGGCAAGGAGCCCCCGTGTGCTTCAACCCCCGTAGGCCGCCCCGAAGCGGCCCCGCCCCAGTTTCCCCCGCCCGCAGCCCTGTAGACCTCGTGCTCCGGGTGGAGTCTTCTCCCCCTCAGGGTGGAGGCGCATCCCCTACCCCCCAGGAGGAGATCTCGGGGTCCGGGGGTAGGGAAAACCCCACCCCGGACCCGAGGAGAACACCAGGAGAGGGCCACCCGCCAGCCGGATTACCCGTCAACCCCCGCTTCCCTACTGTCGATCGGGACGCCGGACAGCAGCCGGCGCACCGCGACCGGCGGCTCCCCCGACCCAGGGCCGCCGCCGCTCCCGTCCGGCGACCACCGCCGCTCTCCCAGGGGGGAAGACCCACCGTGAAGCCCGTGAAGTCCAGACTCGGCCCGGCGGCCGCCATGGGCGCCTGGAGCGCCCGGCACCGCAAGACCGCCGTGTTCGGCTGGCTGCTCTTCGTCGTCCTGGCCGCCGCGCTCGGCACCGCGCACGGCAGCACCAAGGTGACCGAGGCCGAGTCGATCCCCGGACAGGTCTCCCGGGCCGCGCGGATCCTCGACGAGGCCGGGCTGCAGAGCCCGGCGGGCGAGACCGTCCTGGTCCAGAGCACCACCCGCAACGCCGACGACCCGGAGTTCCGCGCCGCCGTCGGCCAGGTGATCGCCGCGGTGAACGGCACCGGAAAGGCCGCCGAGGTCCGCTCGCCGTACGACACCCGGGCGGTCTCCGCGGACGGCCACTCCGCGCTCGTGACGCTGACGCTCAAGGGCGACCGCGAGCAGGCGCCGGACCACGTCCAGCCGGTGCTGGACGCGGTGGCCGGCGTGCAGCGGCAGCACCCCGACCTCACCGTGGTCCAGCTCGGCGACGCCAGCTCCGACAAGTGGATGCAGGACCAGCTCACGAACGACTTCGCCCGCGCCGAGTGGACGGCCGTGCCGCTCGCCCTCGGCATCCTGCTGATCGCCTTCGGCGCGCTGGTCGCCGCCGTGCTGCCGGTGGTGCTCGCGCTCACCGCCTTCGTCGCCGCCGCCGGGCTGGTCGCCCTCAGCAGCGGGTTCCTGCACACCAGCGGCGACGCCTCCTCGGTGATGCTGCTGGTCGGCCTCGCCGTCGGCGTCGACTACTGCCTCTTCTACCTGCGCCGCGAGCGCGAGGAGCGGGCCGCCGGACGCGACGCCGCCACCGCGCTGGCCGTGGCCGCCGCCACCAGCGGCCGGGCCGTACTGGTCTCCGGCGTCACCGTGGTGGTCGCCATGGCCGGCATGTTCCTCACCGGGATCGCCACCTTCAAGGCGATGGCCTTCGCCACCATCGTGGTCGTGATCACCGCCGTGCTCGGCTCGCTCACCGTGCTGCCCGCACTGCTGTCGATGCTCGGCGACCGGGTCGAGAAGGGCCGGGTGCCGTTCCTCGCCAGGCCGCGCCGCCCGGCCGCCGGGGACCGGAGCGGCGGACGGTTCTGGAACGCGGTGCTGACCCCGGTGCTGCGCCACCCGCTGGCCGCCACCGTCCTCGCCGGCGCCTTCCTGCTGGCCGTGGCCGCACCGCTGCTCACCATGCACACCGCCAAGCTGACCTTCCAGCAGCAGCTGCCCGCGGGCAACGCCCTGGTCGCCGCCTCGCAGAAGATCGAGGCCGCCTTCCCGGGCAGCCCCGCCCCCGCCACCGTGGTGATCAGGGCCGCCGACATCGACTCCCCCGCGATGACCGCCGCGATCGCCGAGCTCAGGGCCAGGGCGCTGGCCGGCGGACGGATGCACGGCCCGGTGGAGGTCACGGTGCACCCCGACAAGAACGTGGCCACCGTCGACATCCCGCTCAACGGCACCGGCAACGACGCCACCAGCAACGAAGCCCTGCGGAGCCTGCGCGAGGACCTGGTGCCCGCCACCGTGCTCGCGGTGCCCGGCACCGAGGCCCCGGTCACCGGCCAGACCGCCGCCTCGTACGACTTCAACCGGAAGATGACCGGCTCGATGCCGCTGGTCCTCGGCTTCGTGGTGGTCCTCGCCTTCCTGCTGATGCTCACCTCGTTCCGCTCCCCGGTCGTCGCCCTCACCGCCGTGGTGCTCAACCTGCTCTCGGTGGGCGCCGCGTACGGGGTGCTGACGCTGGTGTTCCAGCACGGCATGGGCGCCTCGCTGCTGGGCACCGCCGGGGTCGGCGCGGTGGAGTCCTGGGTGCCGCTGTTCCTCTTCGTGATCCTCTTCGGACTCTCGATGGACTACCACGTCTTCGTGGTCTCCCGGATCAAGGAGGGCCACGACCGCGGCCTGCCGACCCGGGACGCGATCGCCCACGGCATCCGCTCCACGGCCGGGGTGGTCACCAGCGCCGCGGTGATCATGGTGGCGGTGTTCTCGGTCTTCGGCTCGCTGTCCATGCAGGTGATGAAGCAGATGGGCGTGGGCCTGGCGGTCGCGGTGCTGATCGACGCCACGGTGATCCGCGCGGTGCTGCTGCCCTCGGTGATGACCCTGCTCGGCGAGCGCAACTGGTACCTGCCGCGCTGGCTGAACTGGCTGCCGGACCTCTCGCACGGCGAGTCCGTCCCGCCGCCCGGCAC
Organism: Kitasatospora sp. NPDC048715; assembly: GCF_043198905.1. Lineage (NCBI taxonomy): Bacteria > Bacillati > Actinomycetota > Actinomycetes > Kitasatosporales > Streptomycetaceae > Kitasatospora > Kitasatospora sp. NPDC048715. The sequence continues at coordinate 16,926 of NZ_JBICVH010000024.1, forward strand.
CGACCCGGCCCCGCACGGGCCGCCGGCCGCCCCGGCGCAGGGGGCGCGCCACCGGGCCGAGGTCTGAGCCTCCCCCGGCACCCCCGGCAACCTCGGAGCCCCGGCGTCCCGACCCCTCCGAGAACCCCTCCGAGACCCGTCGGAGCCCCCTCCGACCCGCCCGACGCCGGGCTCCGCAGCGCGCGGGGCCCGGCGTCCTTGCGTCATGATGATCACCGTCCGGGGTTCCCCGGATGAACGTCGGCGGAACGGAAACCCAGTCATGATCCCCTTCGACGAGGGCCGCGCCCGGCTGCTGCTCGCCCGGGCCTGCGAGTCGGCCGGGCTGGCCGCCCCCGACGGGGCCACGCTGCTCGCGCTCGGCGAGAACGCCGTCTTCGACCTCGGCGACCCGGCCGTGGTCGCCAAGGTCGGCCGCGGCCCCGAGCTGTACGACCGCGCCCACCGCGAACTGGCCCTGGCCCACTGGCTGGCCGGCCAGGACGTCCCGGTGGTCCGCCCGTACGACGCGGTGGCGCCCGAGCCGCAGCTGGCCGACGGCCACCCGGTCACCTTCTGGCACCGGCTCGCGCCCGCCGTCCGGCCCGCCCGCCCGGTCGACCTCGCCCCGCTGCTGCACGCCCTGCACCAGCTGCCGCTGCCGCCCTTCACCCTCGGCCGGCGCGACCTGCTGGCCCCGGTCGAGCGCTGGCTGGCCTCCGCCGAGGGCCACGTCGACCCGGTGGACGTCGCCTTCCTGCGCCACCGCCGGGACGCCTTCGCGGCCGCCCTGCCCGACCTCGTCCCGCAGCTGCACCCCGGGGTGATCCACGGCGACGCGCTGCCGCGCAACCTCCACATCGGCCCGGACGGGCCGGTGCTGCTCGACCTGGAGTTCATGGCGAACGACCTGCGCGAGCACGACCTGGTGGTCCTCGCCCTCAGCCAGGACCGCTACGGCGTGCCCGTCGAGGAGTACCGCGCGTTCACCGGGGCGTACGGCTGGGACGTGCGCGAGTGGCCCGGCTTCACGGTGCTGCGCGGCGCCCGGGAGACCGCCAGCGCCTCCTGGGTGGCGCAGCAGGCGGCCAGCAACCCGGCCGCGCTGAAGGAGTTCCGGCGCCGGGTCGACTCGCTGCGGGACGGGGCCACCGAGGTGCGCTGGTACCCCTTCTGACGGCCCTCCCCGTTACCCGTGGAGCGGCGGGGCCGCCAGCGGGGCGAGTGTGAGAAGACTCTTACGGCGGGTCGGTCCGGTCCGCAACCGCGGAACGTACGATCGGCGTCCTGTCGGACAGTCGTCCTGACCCGAGAGATCGGCACCGCACTCGCACCTCAGGAGCCGCCGCCATGCACCGGACCGCCCGCCGCCCCTCCGCCCCGACCCGACCGTCCCGATCCAGGCGCCGGCTGCTCGCGGGCTGCGTCGCGGTGGCCGCCGCCCTGGGGCTGGCCGCGTGCGGGACCGCCAGCGGGGCGCTCCGGCCGCCGAGCGCGGCGGCGCCGTCCGGGACGCAGTCGCCGGCCGCCACCGAACCGGGCGGGACGGCGGCGGCCACCGTCGCGCCGGCGCCCGGAGCGGACGCCGTGCCACCGGGCGCGGGCTCCCCGGCCGCCACCGAACCGGCCGCCCCCGCACCGGCGGTGCCGGCGAAGCCGAGGCCGACCGCGGCCACGGGCTCCCCCGTCTCCACCGTGCCGACCGCTCCCACCACGCCCATCACACCCACCGCTCCGGCCACCCAGGCCCCACCGGCCACCCCGACCGCCGCGCCGTCCCCGACCGCCGCGCCGCCCCCGCACACCGGCGCGGGCACCGTGATCGGCTCCACCGCCTCCGGCGGCCGCACCGTGGCGCTCACCTTCGACGACGGCCCCGGCCCGGCCACCGGCCAGATCCTCGACCTGCTGGCCCAGTACCACGTCAAGGCCACCTTCTGCCAGATCGGCCAGAACGCCGCCGCCAACCCCGCCATGGTCAAGCGCGTCCTGGCCGCCGGGCACCGGCTCTGCGACCACAGCGTCCACCACCCGCAGCCGTTCGCCAAGCTCCCGCACGACAAGGCCGTGGCCGAGATCACCGACGCCCGGAACATGATCGTCCAGGCCGGCGGCCCCGGCACCGGGGTCGGCTGGTTCCGCGCCCCGGGCGGCGGCTTCAACGCCGACAACGAGCACATCACCGCGAGCCTCGGGATGTCCTCCCTCGGCTGGTCCGTCGACCCGCGCGACTGGGCGCGTCCGGGCACGCCGGCCATCGTCTCGGCCGTGCAGAAGCAGCTCAGGCCCGGCGGCGTGATCCTGATGCACGACGGCGGCGGCGACCGCAGCCAGACCGTGGCCGCGCTCAAGCAGCTGCTGCCCTGGCTGGTCGCCCAGGGCTACACCTTCGACTTCCCGGCCGCGTAGGGCCAGGGCCGTCGGGGCCTCGGCTCCGGCCGGAGCGCTCCGGAGTTTCCCCCGGTTCTCCCCCGCGTCCCCGGTTCCCGCACCGCGGCCGGCTCCCGTACCCCGGACGGTTCCCGCACGGACGGCTCCCGCACCGCGGCCGTCCGGGCGCGTCAGGGCACGCGCAGCCGGTAGACCTGCCGGGAGCCGCCCTCCGGGCCCGGGGCGGCGGCCTCGGCCGGGGTGAAACCCAGCCGCTCGTAGAAGACCCGGGCGCCGCTCGCCACCGCGCCCGGGTGGTCCGGGCCGAAGGTCACCACCTCGACGGTGGCCGGGCCCCGGACATGACGGCGCAGCACGTCCTCGACCAGCTCCCGGCCGACACCGGTGCCCCGGGCGCGCCCGGCCACCACCAGCCAGTGCAGGTGGTACGGCCCCGGGTCAGCGGCGCCGAACAGCAGGCCGCCGAGCAGCCCCTCGCCGTCCTCGGCGACGGTCGCCAGGCCCCCGTCGATGCTGCCGCGCACCGCGCGGTGGAACCCCGGCTCGGCGACCATCGGGCCGAACCAGTGCTCGACCTCGGCGGCGAGGGCGAGGAAGCCGGGCAGGTCCGCGGGGCGCGCGGGCCGCACGGCCGTCACCGGGCGGGCCAGCGCGGATCGACCACCGCCTGCGGGTCCTTGCCGCGGCGCAGCCAGGCCTGGAGGCCCTCGGCCCACTGCCGGTACCAGTCGATCTGCCGGCGGTGCAGTTCGGCGGGCTCCAGCGCCCCCACCTCGGCCGGGTAGCGCCCGGCCAGCGCGACGGCGACCCGGACGGCGGCGAGCGCGTCGCTGCCCGCCTCGTGGGCGTCCGTCAGCTCCACCCCGTACAGCTCGCAGACCCGCTGCAGGGTGCGCGAGCCCTTGCGGTACTTGTCCACGGCCCGGTCGATCACCAGCGCGTCCAGCACCGGCCCGACCGGCCCGCCCAGGCGCTCGGCGAGCGTCGCCAGCCCGTGCCGGCGCAGCTCGGCGTCGAGCAGCGACAGGTCGAACGGCGCGTTGAACGCCACCACCGGCCGCCCGGCGGCGATCCGCTCGCACAGCGCGGCGGCTATCTCCTCCACCGCCTCCTTCGCGGGCCTGCCCTTGCTCCGCGCCACCTCGTCGCCGATCCCGTGGATCGCCGCCGCCTCGGCGGGTATCGGCACCCCGGGGTCGAGCAGCCAGTGCGCGGCGCCCACCCGGGCGGCCCCGACGGTGTCCACGAGTGCGGCCGTGACGATGCGGTCCACGGCCGGGTCGGTGCCCGTGGTCTCCAGGTCGAAGCCGACCAGTGGCTGCTGCCACCAGCTCATCAGGTGTGTCCTTCCGTCCTGCCTCTCGAAACAGCCCCTATCATCACCCGGCCCACCGACAACCCGGCCCGCGGGGAGCCCGGTCACGGGCCCGCCCGGGCCCCGGGCGCGGACGAAGGGGCCGCCCCCGAGCGGTGCCCCGGTCCTGCCCGTGCCCCCTCCTCGGCTCGATGCCGCACCGTTCGCGGCCGGCGCGAAGAGCGCCGGGACGGGCGTCCGGCGGTGACGTCGAGCCGCCCGGCGCGGCCGTGCCGAACCCGTGGGAGTGCTGAGAGCCCGTCATGCCGCCCGCCCCGGTCGCGGGGTGCGACCGGGGCGGCCGGGGTGAGCCAGCGGGGTGGGCTAGCGGGGCGGGGTGGCGAGGGCGAGCCGGCTGGGGAGGACGCTGGAGGCGACGGCGAGCAGCAGGCACAGGGCCGTGCCGGCGCCGAGCGGTGCCCAGGGCAGTCGCAGGGCGACGGTGGCCCGGCCGGCCAGGATGCGGTGGTTGAGCAGGGCGGTGGTGCCGTACTGGGTGAGCGCGGTGACGGCGAGGGCGAGCAGGGCGGCGGTGGCGACGACCAGGACGGCCTCCAGCGCGACCATCCACGTGACCTGGCGGCGCACCGTCCCGGCCAGCCGCAGCACGCCGAAGTCGCGCCGGCGGTCGGCGGTGCTCATCACCATGGTGTTGACGATCGCGATCAGCGCGTAGAGCAGGGCGGGCCCGAGGATCGTGGTGGTGGCGATCCAGGCGTAGTGGGCGCCGGGGTCGGGCCCGGGGTCGTGGGCGTCGGTGAGGGTGCCGCCGAGCCGGTCGGCCGGTTCGGCGTCGAGGTGGACGGCGGCGGGGCGGGCGCCGGCCAGGTGGCCGGCGACGGCGTCGCCGCTGAGCAGGATCTCGTCCAGGCCGAGCTGGGTGCGGTAGACGAGGGCGAGCCGCAGGCTGGTGACGGTGCCGTCGGCGAGGCGCAGGTTGACCTGGTCGCCGAGTTTCCAGCCGTGGCCGCGGACCTGGTCGGTGGAGGCGGCGAGGGTGGCGCCGCGCAGGTCGGCGGCGCTGCCGTCGACGGCGGGCAGTGTCCAGGCGGTGGCGAGGTCGCCGTCGACGACGGTGGCGGCGGAGGGCGCGCTCGCGGGCGAGTCCTCGCCGTGGTCGTCGAAGGCGGGGGCGGCGGCGCCGAGGCCGGTGACCACGGTGGCGGTGGTGGCGGTGGCGTGCAGTCCGGGGCGGGCGGCGGTGAGCCGGTGGGCGGCGTCGGCGGGCAGTGGGGCGCCGCCGGGGCGCAGCACGTACGCGGCGGCGGCGAGGGCCCGGTTCTGGGCGGTCATGGCGTCGGCGAAGGCGGCGGTGGAGCCGACCACGGTGCCGGTGAGCGCGATGGCGAGGAAGGCCGGGGTGGCGGTGGAGACGGTGCGGCGCACGGCGGTGAGGGCGTTCTGCCGGGCGAGCAGCGGGGCGGCGGCGACGGCCCGGGCGAGCGGGGCGCTGAGCAGTCGCAGCAGCGGCGGTACGACGGCCGGTGCGAACAGGGCGAGCGCGGTGACGGCGAGCAGGTCGGCGCCGAGCACCCACTGGGAGGCGAGTTGCGGGTCGTCGGGCTGGTCGCCGGGGGCGGGGGCCATGGTGGGCGCGGCCAGGTAGTAGCCGACGGTGCCGGCCAGGGCGGTGAGGCCGAGCAGCGCGCAGGTCCAGCGCAGCGGGGTCATGGCCGCGCGGTCGGCGGCGGCGTCGCCGAGCGCCTCGACGGCGCGCACCCGGCCGGCCCGCAGGGCGGCGGTGACGGCGCCGAGCAGGGCGACGAGGAGGCCGACGGCGGCGGCGAGCAGCATCGGCCCGGCGGCGGGGTGCGCGGTGAATCCGTCGGGGGCGGCGCCGCGGGCGACCAGCCAGGCGGCGAGCGCGGGTGCGCCGGGCAGCGAGAGCAGGCAGCCGCTGACGGCGGCGGCGAGGGCGACGACGGCGGCCTCGCCGGTGATCAGCCAGACGATCTGCCGGGGCGTGGCGCCGACGGCGCGCAGCATCGCGATCTCCTGGCGGCGCTGGGCGACGGCGAAGGCGAAGGTCCCGGCGACGACGAAGACGGCGACGAAGGCGGCCATCGCGGCGGTGAACTGGAGCACCTTGTGCAGGGAGGGCGCGCCGAGCGGGGAGTCGTCGCCGGCGGTGTCGTGGAGCAGGCTGCCGGTGGTGGCGACGAGCAGGACGCCGAGGGTGAGGGCGACGTAGGAGCCGGCGAAGGCGGACTTGCGCCGCCGCAGGCTCGCGGTGGCGACCGGCAGCAGGGTGGTGATCGAGGTCATGCCGCCGTCTCCAGGGCGGTCATCCGCTCGGCGACGTGCTGGGCGGTGGGGTGGGGCAGGTCGTCGACGATCCGGCCGTCGGCGAGGAAGAGCACGCGGTCGGCGTAGGCGGCGGCGACCGGGTCGTGGGTGACCATGACGGTGCTCTGGCCCTCCTGGTCGACGAGGTCGCGCAGCAGGGCGAGGACGTCGCGGCTGCTGGCGGAGTCGAGGGCGCCGGTCGGTTCGTCGGCGAACAGCATGCGCGGCCGGGTGATCAGCGCGCGGGCGATCGCGACGCGCTGCTGCTGGCCGCCGGATAGCTGGGAGGGCAGGTGTCCGGCGCGCTCGCCGAGGCCGACCTGGGCGAGTGCCCGGCGGACCTGCGCGGGGTCGGGGCGGCGGCCGGCCAGCCGCAGCGGCAGGCCGACGTTCTGTTCGGCGGTGAGCGAGCCGACCAGGTTGAAGGCCTGGAAGACGAAGCCGATCCGCTGGCGGCGCAGCACGGTGAGCTCGGTCTCGCCCAGCGCGCCGAGGTCGGCCCCGTCCAGGGTGACCCGGCCGCTGTCGGGCCGGTCGAGGCCGGCGCAGCACTGCAGCAGGGTGCTCTTGCCGGAGCCGGAGGGGCCCATGACGGCGGTGAAGCCGCCGCGGGCGAACTCGACGTCCACCCCCCTGAGCGCCCGTACGGCCTCCGGGCCGGTTCCGTAGGTGCGGTGTACGTCGTCGAGGCGCAGGACGGCCCCGTTCTCCCCCGTGATCTTCACAGCAGCCACACCTACCACGGGGGCCACGGCCCCGACCAGGCGGTTTGGGGGAATCGTTATGCCGTCAGCCGCCGTGCTCCGGCGCGGACTTCGGCGCGGACCTCGGCCCCGCCGACGGGGCGGTACAGGAAGACGTCGACCGGATCCTCGTGGACGACGGTGAAGCCGTGGCGTTCGTACAGCCGCTGGGCGGCGCTGCCGCGGAGGACGATGAGGCGGAACGGTTCTCCGGCGGCGTCGGCCTCGGCGAGGAGGTGGCGCAGCACGGCGGTGCCCAGGCCCCGCCCCTGGAGGTGCGGGGCCAGGTAGAACAGCTCCAGGTGGCGTCCGCCCCGCTCGTCGGGGCGGACGGTGACGCAGCCGGCGAAGGCCCGGTCCACCAGGAGTACGGAGGTGTACCTGGTCGAGAAGGACGCCCTCACCCGCTCCCGGGAACGGGCCGGGTCCCAGCGGCCGAGGCGTTCCAGGTCGGCGCGCATGACCTGGGCCTTGAGGTCCGTGACGGGTTCGAGGTCCTCGGGCGCGGCGGGGCGCAGGCTCCAGTCGGGGGCGTTGTTCACGGCCCGCAGTCTGGCAGCCGCGCCGCCGCTCCGACCAGCCGTTTTCGTCAGGACACCGGCCGGGAGTCGGCCCAGACGCCCTCGAACTCCTCGCGGTAGACCTCCAGCAGTCCCGCCTCGGTGCCGCCGGGCTGCTGGCCGGCGCCGCCGCGCAGCACCAGGGCCGGGGACTCCATGCCGCGGGCGCGGCGCAGGTAGGGCTGGATGACGCCGAGGTCGCGGCCCTGCCGGCGGCCGCCCGCCTGGCCGGCCGTGCGGGGGCCCTCGACCAGGTAGGCGGTGAAGCGCGGGGTTTCGTCGAAGACCCGGATCTCGAAGCCTCCCTGGTCCCGCAGCCGGGCCCGCACCCGCCGCACGTGCATGATGTTCATCTCGATGGAGCGCGACAACTCGCTCCGGCCGAGGCCGAGTTCGCGTTCGCGGCGGCGCACCGCGCTGCTCGCCGGGTTGAGGAAGAGCAGCCGCACCCGGCAGCCTTCGCCGGCCAGGCGCACCAGGCGCTTGCCGGTGTAGTTCTGGCAGAGCATGCCGAGGCCGATGCCGAGGGCGTCGAGGCGCCGGGCGCCGTCCAGCAGGTCCTCGACGGGGAGGTCGCGCTGGAGCCGGACCCGGTCGGCGTGCACGGCGACGACGTCCGCGTACCGGCCGGCCACCAGGGACTCGACCACGTCGGCGGGCACCCCGCCGGCGCCCCCGTCCAGCACGGCCAGCAGCCGGGCGGCGGCCCGCTCGGTCTGGGCCAGCACGGTCTGGGTGAGCACCCGGTTGCGGGAGACCACGTGCCGGGCCACCTCCAGCTCGTCGAGCGCCAGCTCGATCTCGCGCCGGTCGGCCAGGTACGGCTCGAAGCAGGGCCAGTGCTGCACCATCAGTTCGCGCAGCTGGGGCAGGGTGAGGAAGACCAGCGGGTCGTCGTCGGCCGGGTCGAGGAGGTAGCCCTTGCGGCGGCTGACCTCGCGCACGGCCCCGGCCCGGTGCGCCCACTCCTCGCCGGCCGGCCCGGCGGCGGCGGTGACCCAGTCCTCGCCGTGGGCGGGTGCGTAGATCGGGTGCAGCACCTCGTCGACCAGGGCGCGCAGCCGCTGTTCGACCAGGTTGAGCCAGACGTAGGCGCGGCCGGACAGCCGGACCCGCTGGTAGGCGTCCTCCCATTCGCCGGCCGACCAGGCCAGTGCGGGTATCTCGACCGGGCCGCCCTGGGCGGGCACCAGGGCCCGGCCGGTCAGGGTGGGACGCATGACCACCGTGGGCGCCTCGCTGCGGGTCGCGCCCCGGTCGGGGCCGCCGGGCCCGGAACCACGGCCGCCGGCGGGGAACACCATGCGCCACCTCATCTGGTTGCTGCGGCCGGCCCCCGCGGGCGCGGGGACCGTCGAAAGCCTGTCGGCCCGCCCCGGGCGGCCGGACGATCAAGGGTACTGCCCGCCGCGAGCCGATCGCAGCCGGTTGCCCGGGGCCCCTCCCGCACCACCGGAGCACTCTTCACACGAATGCTCGACGGGCGCTCGTTCGGCCCAACCCGGGCCGGATGTCCCGGCCCCCGGGGAGGGGCTCGGGGAGTATGCCCTGTGCCGCGCGTCACGGCGGCTGTGCCGTGCGTCACGGCGCACGGTCACGCACATGCCCGGCCGCCCGGCCGGGAAGAGAGCGTCCGGGCCCCGGCATGCGGCCGGTCCCGTTGTCGGAGCACACGTCAGTTTCCGTCGGCAGCAAGGAAGTTGAGAAGTCATGCAGGTCTGGCCCGGTACGCCCTACCCGCTCGGCGCCACCTACGACGGGGCCGGCACCAACTTCGCCGTGTTCTCCGAGAGCGCCGACCGGATCGAGCTGTGCCTGATCGCCGAGGACGGCTCCGAGACGGCCGTCGAGCTGCGCGAGACGGACGCCTTCGTCCGGCACGCCTACCTCCCGGGCGTCCAGCCCGGCCAGCGCTACGGCTTCCGCGTGCACGGCCCGTACAATCCGGGCCTGGGCCAGCGGCACAACAGCGCCAAGCTGCTGCTGGACCCGTACGCCAAAGCGATGAGCGGGCACATCGACTGGGACGAGTCGGTCTACGGCTACCACTTCGGCGCCCCCGAGCGCCGCAACGACCTGGACTCCGCCCCGCACACCATGCACTCGGTGGTGATCAACCCGTACTTCGACTGGGGCACCGACCGGCCGCCGCGCACCGACTACCACCGCACCGTCATCTACGAGGCCCACGTCAAGGGCCTGACCCGGCTGCACCCCGGCATCCCCGAGGAGATCCGCGGGACGTACGCGGGCCTGGCCCACCCGGCGGTGATCGAGCACCTGGCCAAGCTCGGCGTCACCGCGATCGAGCTGATGCCGGTGCACCAGTTCGTCCGCGACCACCGGCTGCGGGACCTCGGCCTCGCCAACTACTGGGGCTACAACACCGTCGGCTTCTTCGCCCCGCACTCCTCCTACTCCTCCACCGGCGACCGCGGCCAGCAGGTGCAGGAGTTCAAGTCCATGGTCAAGGCGCTGCACGCGGCCGGTATCGAGGTGATCCTGGACGTCGTCTACAACCACACCGCCGAGGGCAACCACCTGGGGCCGACGCTGTCGCTGCGCGGCCTGGACAACGTCTCCTACTACCGCCTCGCCCGCGACCAGCGCTTCTACGAGGACACCACCGGCACCGGCAACAGCCTGCTGATGCGCAGCCCGCACGTGCTCCAGCTGATCATGGACTCGCTGCGCTACTGGGTCACCGAGATGCACGTGGACGGCTTCCGCTTCGACCTCGCCGCCACCCTCGCCCGGCAGTTCCACGAGGTGGACCGGCTGTCCTCCTTCTTCGACCTGGTCCAGCAGGACCCGGTGGTCTCCCAGGCCAAGCTGATCGCCGAACCCTGGGACCTCGGCGAGGGCGGCTACCAGGTGGGCAACTTCCCCCCGCTGTGGACGGAGTGGAACGGCATGTACCGGGACACCGTGCGGGACCTGTGGCGCGGCGAGAACGCCACCCTCGCCGAGTTCGGCTCCCGGCTCACCGGCTCCGCCGACCTCTACCAGGACGACGGCCGCCGCCCGATCGCCTCGATCAACTTCGTGACCTGCCACGACGGTTTCACCCTGCGCGACCTGGTCTCGTACAACGAGAAGCACAACGACGCCAACGGCGAGGACAACCGGGACGGCGAGTCCTTCAACCGCTCCTGGAACTGCGGCACCGAGGGCCCCGCCGCCGACCCGGCCGTCGAGGAGCTGCGGGAGCGCCAGCAGCGCAACTTCATCGCCACCCTGATGCTCTCCCAGGGCGTGCCGATGCTCTCGCACGGCGACGAGCTCTGCCGCACCCAGCTGGGCAACAACAACGCCTACTGCCAGGACAACGAACTCACCTGGGTGCACTGGCCCGAGGGCGACGGGCCGCAGGCGCGGCTGCTGGAGTTCACCCAGGGGATGATCTGGCTGCGCCGCGACCACCCGGTCTTCCGGAGGCGGCGGTTCTTCCACGGGCGGCCGGTGTCCGCCTCCGGCGGCTTCGACGACCTCACCGACATCGCCTGGTTCACCCCGACCGGGGAGGAGATGACCAAGCGCAACTGGGGCACCAGCTACGCCAAGTCGCTGACCGTCTTCCTCAACGGCTACGCGATCTCCGAACCGGACCGGCGCGGCGGCCGGATCGTCGACGACTCCTTCCTGCTGATGTTCAACGCCCACTCCGAACCGCTGGAGTTCACCGTGCCCGCCGACCACGGGCAGGAGTGGCAGGTCGTGGTCGACACCGCCCGGCCCCGGCTGCCCGCCCCCGGCACCGGCGCCCGGGTCAAGGCCGGGGACGCCCTCTGGCTCACCGACCGCTCGCTGATGGTGCTGCAGCGGCCCGCCTAGGTGCTCCGGTCCGCGCGGGCCTTGACCCGGGCGCCCGTGCCGGCGGTGCCGCGGCGCCCGGCCGGGCCGGTCGCCGGACGCGGCGCGGGCCCTTCGGACGGCCGGGGGCGGTCACCTGTTCGGGCCAGCAGCGGGTCTTGGCGGCGGCCTCCCCCGGGTACCTATGGAGCTATGACCCCCGCCGCCGAGCCCGCGCAGCCCCGCCCGGCCGCCACCGTCCCCTCGTCGTCGTACCGCCTCCAGCTCCAGCCCGGCTTCACCCTCCGCGACGCCACCGGCGCCGTCCCCTACCTGGCCGCCCTCGGCGTCTCCCACCTGCACCTGTCCCCGCTGCTGGAGGCCGTCCCCGGCTCCACCCACGGCTACGACACCGTCGACCACACCCGGATCAGCGAGCAGCTCGGCGGCGAGCCGGCACTGCGCGAACTGGCCGCCGCCGCGCACCGCCACGGCCTGCGGCTGATCGCCGACGTGGTGCCCAACCACATGGCCGTGCCCGCCCCCGAACGGCTCAACCGGCCGCTGTGGCAGGTGCTGCGCGACGGTCCCGACTCGCCGTACGCGCGCTGGTTCGACATCGACTGGACCGCCCAGGCCGGCCCCGCCGACGCCCCCGGGCGCGGCCGGGTGCTGCTGCCGCTGCTCGGCGACCGGCTCGGCGCCGTCCTGGACCAGCTCACCGTGGACGCCGTGGGGGCGCCTCCCGGCCGCCCGGCGGGGGGCGTGCTGCGCTACCACGAGCACGAGCTGCCGCTGCGCCCCGGCACCGAGGAGCTGCCGCTGCCCGAGCTGCTCGGCCGCCAGTGGTACCGGCTCGCCTGGTGGCGCCTGGCCCGCACCGAGCTCAACTACCGGCGCTTCTTCACCGTCAACGAGCTGATCGCCCTGCGGGCCGAGGACCCGGAGGTGTTCGCCGCCACCCACGCCGTCCTGCTCGGACTGCACGCGGACGGCGTCCTGGACGGCTTCCGGATCGACCACCCGGACGGGCTCGCCGACCCGCGCGGCTACCTGCGGCGCCTGGCAGCGGCCACCGGCGGGGAGCCGGGCACCACCGGCGGGCAGGCGGGGGGCGCGGCCGGGGCGTACGTCGTGGTCGAGAAGATCCTCACCGGCGAGGAGCGGCTGCCCGAGGACTGGCCGGTGGCCGGCACCACCGGCTACGACGCGCTGCGCCGGATCGACGGCGTGCTCACCGACCACGCGGGCGCCTGCCGGCTGGCCGGGGCGTACGAGTCCTTCCGGCACGGCGGCCCGGTCCGGGACGTCTGCGCGGACCCCCACCCCGCCGTCGCCGAAGCCCGCCGCGGGCGGGCCGACATGGCCGGGCCGGACGGCGAACTCGCCGCCGAGGTCGACCGGCTGGTGCGGATCGCGCTGCGGATCGGCGCCGCCGAGCCCGCGCACGCCGACCACTCGCCGGGGCAGCTGCGGGCCGCGCTCGGCCGGCTGCTCACCGGCTACCCGGCGTACCGGCCGTACGCCCGGCCCGGCGAGGCGGTCCCGGCCGCCTCGGCGCAGCAGCTGCGGGCCGCCCTGGAGGGCTCCGCCGACCCGACCGACCGGCTGGTGGCCGCGCTCGCGCTCGGCGAGCTGGGCCGGGGCGCCGACAAGGACGAGTTCTGCACCCGCTTCGCCCAGACCGCCGCCGCGGTGGCCGCCAAGGGCGTCGAGGACACCGCCTTCTACCGCTGGAACGCCCTGCCCGGCCTCAACGAGGTCGGCGGCGAGCCCGCCCGGCCCGGACTGCGTCCCGCGGACTTCCACGACTGGTGCCGCTACCTGGAGCGCGCCTGGCCGCACAGCATGACGGTGCTGTCCACCCACGACACCAAGCGCAGCGCCGACGCCCGGGCCCGGCTCGCCGTGCTCGCCGAGCGGCCGGACGCCTGGGCCGCCGAGGCCGCCGCCTGGTCCACCGCCGCCGGACCCGGCTTCGACCCGGACGCCGACTGGCTGCTGTGGCACACCCTGGTCGCCGCCTGGCCGATCGACCCGGACCGGCTGGTCGCCGCCCTGCTCAAGTCCGCCCGCGAGGCCAAGCTCCACACCTCCTGGACCACCCCCGACCCCCGCTACGAGCGGGCCCTGGAGCAGCGCGCCCGCGCGGTCCACGCCAACCCCGGGCTGCTCCCCCGGATCGAGGGCGCCGTCCACGCCCTCGCCCCGTACGCCCGCGCCAACACCCTGGCCGCCGCGCTGCTGCACCTCACCGTGCCGGGCGTGCCGGACCTCTACCAGGGCAGCGAGGAGCCGCTGTACACCCTGGTCGACCCGGACAACCGGGGCGTGGTGGACTTCGGCGCGCTCGCCGTGCGGCTCACCGACGCGGCCGCGCCGCGCCCCGGCGACCTCGCCCGGGAGAAGCTGCACCTCACCGCCACCGCGCTGCACCTGCGCCGCACCCGCCCGCTCGGCCCGTACCGGCCGCTGCACGCCGCGGGCCCCGCCGGTGACCACCTGCTGGCCTTCGCCCGGGGCGGGGACGTGGTCACCGCCGTCACCCGGCTGCCGTACGGGCTGGAGCGGGCCGGCGGCTGGCGCGACACCGTGCTGGAGCTGCCGGCCGGCGGGCCCTGGACGGACGAGCTGACCGGGCGCGGCCTCCCGGCGGGCACGGTGCCGGTGGCGGAGCTGCTGGCGGCCCTGCCGGTGGCCCTGCTGACGAGGAGGGACTGATGCCGCGCTACGAGGTGTGGGCGCCCAACGCCGCCTCCCGCGTGCGGGTCGACGTCAACGGCTTCGGCTACGACCTGGCCCGCTGCCCGGACCGGGACGGCTGGTGGTCCGGCGAGGCCCCGGCGGGCGACTACGCCTTCCGGCTGGACGACGGCCCGCCGCTGCCCGACCCGCGCTCGGCCCGGCAGCCGCACGGCCCGGAGGGGCCCAGCCGCGCGGTGGACCACGCCGCGTTCCGCTGGTCGCGGCCCGGCCGGCGCGGCCGGGCGCTGCCCGGCGCGGTGCTGTACGAGCTGCACGTGGGCACCTTCACCGCCCGCGGCACCTTCGACGCCGCCGCCGAACGCCTGGACCACCTGGTCGAGTTGGGCGTGGACTTCGTCGAGCTGATGCCGGTCTGCCCGTTCCCCGGCCGGCACGGCTGGGGCTACGACGGGGTCTCGCCCTGGGCCGTCCACGAGCCCTACGGCGGGCCCGAGGGGCTCAAGCGCTTCGTGGACGCCGCCCACCGCAAGGGCCTCGGAGTGGTGCTCGACGTGGTGCACAACCACCTCGGCCCGTCCGGCAACCACCTTCCCGCGTACGGCCCGTACTTCACCGACCGGCACCACACCCCGTGGGGCTCGGCGGTCAACCTGGACGCGCCCGGCTCGGACGAGGTGCGCGCCTACCTGATCGGCAGCGCGCTGGCCTGGCTGCGCGACTACCGCATCGACGGGCTGCGGCTGGACGCCGTGCACGCCCTCGCGGACGACCGGGCCGTCCACTTCCTGGAGGAACTCTCCGCCGAGGTGGGGAGGTTGGCGGTCGCCACCAACCGGCCGCTGTTCCTGATCGCCGAGTCCGACCTCAACACCCCGGCCACCACCGCCCCGCCCGAGGCGGGCGGACAGGGCCTCACCGCGCAGTGGAGCGACGACTTCCACCACGCCCTGCACTGCGCGCTCACCGGCGAATCCCAGGGCTACTACGGGGACTTCGCGCACGCGCCGCTCGCCGCCCTCGCCAAGACGCTCACCCGGGGGTTCTTCCACGACGGCACCTGGTCCTCGTTCCGCGGCCGCCGGCACGGACGCCCGTTCACCCCGCCCGGCAACGGCCACCGGCTGCTCGGCTACCTCCAGACCCACGACCAGGTCGGCAACCGGGCGCTGGGGGACCGCGTCTCCACCAGCCTCTCGCCCGGCCGGCTCGCCTGCGGCGCGGCGCTGGTGCTCACCTCACCGTTCACCCCGATGCTCTTCATGGGCGAGGAGTGGGGCGCCGCCACCCCCTGGCAGTACTTCACCGACCACACCGACCCGGACCTCGCCGAGGCCGTCCGGCAGGGCCGGCGCCGGGAGTTCACCGGGCACGGCTGGGCCGCCGAGGCCGTCCCAGACCCCCAGGAGCCGGCCACCGTACTGCGCTCGGTCCTCGACTGGACCGAGCTCCGGCGCGCCCCCCACGCCGAACTGCTCACGTGGTACCGGACGTTGATCCGGCTGCGGCGCGAGCACCCGGAGCTGTCCGACCCCGACCTCGGCGCGGTGCGCGCGGACTTCGACGAGGCGGCGGGCCGGCTGGTGGTGCACCGGGGGCCGTACCGGATCGCCGTCAACCTCGGGCCGGACGGGGCCGCGCTGCCGCTCGGGGCCACCGGGCGCGAGGTGGTGGCGGCCTTCGGGGCGGCGGAGCTGGAGGGGACGGCGGTGCGGCTGGCGGCGGACGCGGTGGCGGTCGTCGCCGTGCGGCCCGGCCGGACGCCCGCCGGCACGACGGCCCCACCGTAGCGGCCGGGCCCACCGGAGCGGCCGGGCTCACCGTAGCGGCCGGGCTCACCGGAGGAAGGTGCCGATCCGCTCCCGGAGCGCCGGGGCGTCCAGGCCGTAGGCGGCCAGGTGCTCCGCGATCGAGCCGTAGTGCCGGTGCTCCTCGCGCGGCACCCCCAGGCCCAGCACCCGGTGCGGGCGGTCGGCGAGCGCCGCGTGCGCCTCGTTCGCGGAGGTGCCCGCCAGGTACGGCTCGACCAGCACCACGTCCGCCCGGTCGCCGAGCGCCGCGCGCAGCCCGGCGGCGTCGAAGGGGCGCACCGTCGCCGCGTACAGCACGGCGACGTCCAGGCCCTCGGTGGCCGCGAGCACCGCGTCCAGCATCGGCCCGACGGCGAGCACGGCTCCGCGCGAGCCGGACCGGACGGTGGTGAAGCGGCCCGGCTCGACCGGCACCGCGGCCGCGTTCCGGTGCTCCGAGAGCCGGACGTACACATTGCGGTCGCCGTCCGCGTAGGCGTGGCGCAGCAGTTGCTCGGCCTCGTCCGGGTGGCCGGGGACGTGGACCGTCCAGTCCGGCAGGGTGTCCAGCAGGGCGACGTCGCCCGGGGACATGTGGGTGCGGCCGCCGGCCGGCCAGTCGTACGAGCCCGCCGCGCTCACCAGCACGGCGCCGACGCCCTGGTGGACGAGGTCCAGCTTGACCTGTTCGAAGGGCCGCTCGATCAGGAAGCTGGCGAAGGTGTGGGCGATCGGACGCATCCCGGTGAGCGCCAGGCCGCCCGTCGCGCCGATCAGCAGCTGCTCGCGGATGCCGACGTTGACCACCCGGTCGGGGTGGCGCCGCTGTGCCGGGGCGAAGGCGGCGGCGGTGATGTCGGCGAGCACCACGGCCAGCCGGGGGTCCTCGTCCAGCAGGCGGGTGGTCACGTCCACGAAGCGCTCGCGCATGGTGTCCATCGGTGAAGTTCCTCTCGGGGGCTCGGTCTTGGCCTGATCGGTCGTGGCGGGGCGGGTCGTGGCGGGGCGGACTGTGGTGTCGTCGGGCCCGGGCCCGACGGGCCGGGGCCGCCGCCGGGTGCTCAGTGCTGCTCCTTGGGTTCGACCCGGGCGACCACCACGTGCGGGCGGCCCGGGTGCTCCGCGGTGTACGCGCGGTGCAGCGCCCCGTGGTCGCGCCCGTCCACCGTGGCGGTCGACCAGCCCTCGGCCGCGAAGCGCTGGGCGATGCCGCCCTGCCAGCCGTGCGTGGCCGAGGAGTTGTCGATCACCACCACGTGCAGCCGCTCCAGCCCGTAGGCCCCGGCGAAGGCCACCGCCTCGGCGTTGGAGCCCTCGTCGAACTCCGCGTCGCCGACCAGCACCCACACCGCCGGGTCGGTCAGGCCCTGCGCCCGCAGCCCGAGCGCGGTGCCGACGGCCAGCGGCAGGCCGTGTCCGAGCGAGCCGGAGGCGATCTCGACGCCCGCGAGCAGGGTGCGGTCCGGGTGGTGGCCGAGCGGCGAGTCGTAGCCGCCGAAGCTCGGCAGCACGGCCGGGTCGAGGAAGCCCTTGGCCGCCAGTACGGCGTAGTACGCCATCGGGCCGTGGCCCTTGGAGAGCAGGAAGCGGTCGCGGTCCTGGGCCTCGGCGGTCTCCGGGGTCACCCGCAGCACCCGGTCGTACAGCACCCAGAGCGCGTCCAGGGTGGAGGTGGCGGCCGGGCCGTGCTTCTCGGCGCCGGTCATCAGCGCCATCAGGGCGGGCAGGTCCTCGAATCGGGTGCCGGTCGCGGTCGTGCCGGTCGCGTTCGTCGTCATGACCACGATGCTGCACCTTAAAGCCGACTTGAGGTCAAGCGGCTACAGTGGGTTCCCATGACCGCCCACTCCGACGGCCGCCGGGCCCCCGGCCCGCACCACGGCGACCTGCTCACCATCGGCCAACTCGCCCGCCGCAGTGGCCTCGCCGCCTCCGCGCTGCGCTACTACGAGAGCCTCGACCTGATCCAGGCCACCCGCACCTCCGGCGGCCAGCGCCGCTACACCCGCGGCACGCTGCGCCGGATCGCCTTCATCCGCGCCGCCCAGCGGGTGGGCCTCTCCCTGGACGAGGCGAAGGTCGCCCTCGACCGCCTCCCCGAGCGCCCGGCCCCCAGCGGCACCGAGTGGGACCGGGTCGCCGCGTCCTGGCAGAGCCGGATCGACGAGCAGATCGCCGAACTCCAACGGCTCAAGGCCAAGCTCACCGGCTGCATCGGCTGCGGCTGCCTGTCCCTCTCCCGCTGCGCCCTCTACAACGCCGCCGACCGCGCCGGCGAGGCCGGCCCCGGCGCCCGCTACCTGCTCACCCGCGACCCGGACGGCGGGCCCGAACCGGTCCCGTCGGGCATGGAGACCTGCGGCACCCGCCCGGAGGGGCACTGAAAACCCTTTGCGCCGGGGCCGTTCGCCCGCCTACGGTACGCCGGTGCTGCCCTTGGTGCTGACGGACGAGGAGTGGGACGCGGTCGTCCCCGACGAGACGGTGATGCGCCCCGGCGCCGAGGCGCTCTGCGCCCGGCTGGGCGTCGGGGGCCTGCCCCTGGAGCGCTTCCCGGAGGGCTCCGTGCCGGTCTACGCGGTCGGCGACGCGCTGGTGCTCAAGCTGTTCCCGGCCGCCGCCGCCCGGGACGGCATCGTCGAGGAGCGCGTGCTCACCCGCCTGGACGGCGCGCTGCCGATCCCCACCCCGACCGTCCACGAGGCCGGCGAGTACGTCAACGGCTGGCGCCACGTCCTGATGTCCCGTCTGCCCGGCGAGGGCCTCGCCCCGGCCTGGCCGCGCATCCCGCCGCCCGACCGCGAGCGGATCGCCCGCCGCTGCGGCGAGGCGCTCGCCGCCCTGCACGCCCTCGACCCCGAGCCGCTCGCCGACGTCCTCGGCCCCGGCGACTGGCCGGCCTTCCTGGCCCGCCGGGCCGCGGGCGCGGTGGCCCGCCAGCGCGAACGCGGGCTGGCGCGGGAGTGGCTGGAGCAGATCCCGGACTTCCTCGCCGCCGCCCCGCTCCCCGCCGCCCCCGGGCGCTCGCTGCTGCACACCGAGTTCATGCGCGAGCACCTGCTCACCGACCCGGCCGACGGCTGGCGCCTCACCGGCCTGATCGACTTCGAGCCCGCGATGATCGGCGACCCGGCCTACGACCTGGTCGCCGTCGGACTCTTCACCACCCGGGCCGACCCGCACCTGCTCGGCCACCTGCTGAACGCCTACGGCCGCCGCTTCGAGCCCAGGCTGCTGATGGCGTGCACCCTGCTCCACGTGTACAGCAACCTGCCGTGGTACCTGCGGGAGTTGAAGCCCTCGGCACGGACGCTGGACGCCCTCGCCGAGGAGTGGTTCGGGATCGCCTAGGCACGCCCTACGGACGCGGGTCGGTGCGCAGCAGGCTGTACCGGACGACATCGCGCCACGCGCCGGCCCGGAAGGTCACCGCGCGCTGCACGCCCTCCCGGGTGAAGCCGAGCTTCTCCAGGACGCGCTGCTCGGCCAGGTTGCCCGCCTCGGTGTCCGCCTCCAGCCGCATCACCGGGGAGTGCGCGAACAGGTGGTCCACCAGCAGCCGTTGGGCCCGGGTGCCGATGCCGCGCCCGCGCACGTGCGGCAGCAGCTGCACGCCGATGCTCCAGTACGGGGCGGACGGCCGCACCCCGCTGCGGTTGGCGGCGACGAAACCGCCGAACCTGCCCCCGACCTCGACCGCGAGCATCCACTGCCCCTCCTCCAGCAGCCCGCTCTCCAGCCACCGGCGGCGGTACCGCTGCGGATCGCGCCAGCCGTACCACTGGAACTCCCCCAGCATCTCCGGGTCGTTCACCAGTCCCTCGACCACGGGGAGGTCGGCCTCGGCTATCGGGCGCAGGGACACTGATTCTTCACTCATGCAGGCGCCAACGCCCGAGCGGACGCGACGGTTCCTCAACCGAGCGGCGGCCGGGGACCGGTGCGCGGCAGGCTGTGGATCGAGCGGGCGAGCCGGAATCCCACGTCGTCGATCCGCAGCGTCGGGTGGCTCCGGCGGCGGACGGAGGCGCGGCAGCTCCAGTGCTCGTCGAACCAGCCGCCGCCGCGCAGGACGCGGTACTCGCCGTACACCTCGGGGTCGTACCGGTCCCAGCACCACTCCCAGACGTTGCCGAGCAGGTCGTACAGCCCGTGGGCGTTCGGGCGCAGCCCGCCCACCTCGTGCGGGCGCTCGCCCGAGTTGCCGCGGTACCAGGCGATGTCGTCCAGCGGGCCGTAGCGCGGGCCGTCCGTGCCGGCGCGGCAGGCGTGTTCCCATTCGGCCTCGGTGGGCAGCCGGTAGCCGTCGGCGGCGCGGTCCCAGGAGACGTCCTCGCCGTCCACCTCGTAGGCGGGTGCGAGGCCTTCGCGCCGGGACAGCTCGTTGCAGTGGCGGACGGCGTCCAGCCAGGAGACGCTGTGCGCGGGGCGGCGGTCGCCGGTCGCGCCCTCGTACTGCTCGCGGGTCACCGGACAGGCCGCCAGCCGGAACGGGGCGACGTCGACGGCCCAACTGCGCCGGGTGCGACGGTCGGAGAGGGTGACCCGGCCGGACGGTACGGTGATCATCCGGCGATCCTAGGGCGTTTCTGCGGGTCCGGTCGGACGGGCCGCAGGAACGCCCCGCCCCCCGGCCCGGCCGGCCACCGGACGACCACCGGGCACCGACCGGCACCGACCGGCACCGCAACCGCGCTTCCCCGCACGCCGGACCGATAATGGACCGGACGATTCCGTGGGTGAGAGGTGGCGCATGGCCGGCAGGTTGCGGGTGCTGAGGAAGCAGAACCGGCTCAGCCTGGAGGCACTCGCCGAGCAGGTCGGCGTCACCAAGAGCTACCTCTCCAAGGTCGAGCGCGGCATCAGCGACCCGTCGATCTCGACGGCGCTCAAGCTGGCCCACGCCCTCAAGGTCGACGTCGGCCGGCTCTTCTCGGACGAGGTGGAGCCCGAGCTCGTCACCGTCGTCCGGGCCGGTGAGCGCACTCCCGTCGGCACCGGGGCGGGCTCCGGCGTCTCCCGTTACGAGGGCATCGCGACCGGGCTCAGCGGCAAGCGGATGGTGCCGTTCATGATGTACCCGCCGACCGAGCCGGCGGACCCGCCGTTCAAGTCGCACACGGGCGAGGAGTTCTTCTTCGTCCACGCGGGCACCGCCGTGCTGGAGTTCCCCGAGCGGAGCGTCGAACTCGGCCCCGGGGACAGCGTGTACTTCAACTCGGCGCTGCCCCACCGCTGCCGGAGCACCGGGCCGGAGCCGGCCGAGATCCTCGTGGTCATCCACGACGACCCGGACGGCCCCTCGGACCGGGTTCCCACCCTGCCCTGACGGGCCCGGCGGGCCCGGGGCCGCCCTGAAACCGTCCCGAGCCCGGCTTCAGGGCGGCCCCACGCCGCTGTCAGGCCTTCGGCCCGGCGCCGTCCGCCAGGGCGACGCCCGCCGCGGACAGCAGCGCGGACAGCTGCGCCGTCCGCGCCCCGTCCAGCGGCAGCAAGGGGTGCCGGGGCTCGCCGACGTCCAGGCCGCACAGGGCCAGGCCCGCCTTCACCGTGGTCGGCAGACCCCCGCCGAGCAGGAACTGCAGCACCGGCAGCTGCCGGTAGAACACCCGGCGGGCCGTTTCCGGGTCACCGGCGCGCACCGCCCGGTACAGG
Source organism: Kitasatospora sp. NPDC048715 (assembly GCF_043198905.1). Classification (NCBI taxonomy): domain Bacteria; kingdom Bacillati; phylum Actinomycetota; class Actinomycetes; order Kitasatosporales; family Streptomycetaceae; genus Kitasatospora; species Kitasatospora sp. NPDC048715. The sequence continues at coordinate 38,179 of NZ_JBICVH010000024.1, forward strand.
TCGAGGGTGAGCTCCGGGATGAGGCAGGGTGCGGCCGTGCACCAGCCGGCCGCGCCGGCCGCGAACGCCTCCAGGGCCAGCGGGTTGGAGCCGTTGTAGAACGGCAGGGCGCCGTCGGAGAGCTGGGTGAGCCGGTGCATCCGCTGGATGTCGCCGCTGCTCTCCTTGACCATGGTGATGTTCTCCACCTGGTCGACCAGCCGGTGCATGAGTTCCGGGCGGAGGTCGACCCCGGCGGTGGCGGGGTTGTTGTAGATCATCAGCGGGATGCCGATCGCGTCGGCGATCTCGGTGTAGTGCCGGGTGATCTCGCGTTCGTCCAGCCGCCAGTACGAGAGCGGCAGCACCATCACCACGTCGGCGCCGGCCCGTTCGGCGAACCGGGCGCGGCGGACGGCGCTGCGGGTGGTGAGGTCGGCGATGCCGACGACGGTGGGCACCCGGCCGGCGACGGCCGCCACCGACGCCTCGGCGGCGGTGTACCACTCCTGGTCGTCGAGGTAGGCGCTCTCGCCGGTGGAGCCGAGCGGGGCGATGGCGTGGCAGCCGGAGCGGACCAGCCGGTCGATCAGCTCGGTGAGCCGGTCGAGGTCCGGGCCGCCGTCGGCCGCGGAGAACGGGGTCACCGGGTAGGCGATGATCCCTTCCAGGGTGGTCGCGGGCATCTCAGGAGTCCTTCCGGGTGACGAGGGCGTCGCCGTGGCCGGCCCGCAGGGCGCGGCGGGCGTAGTAGGCGAAGTTCGCCTGGCCGCGCTTGGGGGTGGAGATCCAGTCGTGCGCCTCCCTGGCGAGCGGTCCGGGGATCTCCTGGATCTTCCCGGCGGCCCCGGCGAGGAGCTGGAGCTCGGCGGCCCGCTCGAAGAGCAGGGCCAGGGTGCACGCCTCCTCGACGGTTCCGGTGGCGACCAGCTGGCCGTGGTGGGCGAGCAGGAGGGCGCGCTTGTCGCCGAGGGCGGCGGAGATGATCTCGCCCTCCTCGTTGCCGACCGGGATGCCGGGCCACTCGTCCAGGAAGGCGCAGTCGTCGTAGAGCGGGCACATGTCCATGTGCGAGACGACCAGCGGGGTCTCCAGCATCGAGAGCGCGGAGACGTGCAGCGGGTGGGTGTGGATGATGCAGTTGACGTCCGGACGGGCCCGGTAGACCCAGCTGTGGAACCGGTTGGCCGGGTTGGCCATCCCGTCGCCCTCCAGGACGTGGAGGTCCTCGTCGACGAGGAGGAGGTTGTCCTCGGTGATCTCGTCGAAGCCCAGGCCCAGGCGCTGGGTGTAGTAGGTGCCCGGGCGTTCGGCCCGGGCGGTGATCTGGCCGGCCAGCCCGGAGTCGTGGCCGGCGTCGAACAGGATGCGGCAGGTCAGGGCCAGTTTCTGGCGCACCGTCCAGTCGTTGTCGGGGATCGCGGTCCGCATCCGCTGGTGGGCCAGGTCCACCAGGTCGGTCTTGCCCGTCTCGAACGTGTCGGCCATCGCCGTGGTTCTCCTTCGCTCTTCGGTCGGAGCGGTCCGCCGGGGCGCGGGGTGCGGCCCGCACCGGCGGGCCGCGGGCAGCGGCGACCCGCCCGGCGGCGCCGCGGAGCCCCGGGAAGACACTTCATTCACTTTAGGACACCTTGTGTCCTCACGTCGACGGGTCACCCACTACCAGGACCCCGGTTCCCGGACGCGGCCCCCGGAACCCGGACGCGGCCCCTCCCGCACGGGAAGTCGGCCGGGCCGACTTCCCGTGCGGAGGCACCCCGCTACGCCCCGGCCTCCCGAAGGGTGACCGTGCACAGCCGCTTGGTGGCGCGGGTCAGGGCGACGTACAGGTCCCGTTCGCCCGCGGGCCGGGCGGCGACGATCCCGTCCGGGTCGACCACGACGGCCTCGTCGAACTCCAGGCCGCGCGCCTCCGACGCCGGGACCAGCCGGGCGTACCGCTCGACCCCGGCGGCCGCCAGTTCCGCCGTCCGGCCGTCCGCGCACACCACGCCGAGCAGCTCGCCCGGATGCGCGGCGGCCTGCGCCCGCAGCTCGCGCACCAGCTCACCGGCGAGCCGCTCCGGCGCCACCGCGACGGTCCGGGGCTCCTCACCGTGCCGGATCGACCGGACCGGCGGCTGCCCCGGGGCGATCCGGCCGAGCAACTCCCCGGTGGTGGCCAGGATCTCCCGCGTGGTCCGGTAGCTGACGGTCAGCGTCCGCAGGTCGAAGCGGCGGCCGACGTGCGGGGCGAGCGCCTCGTGCCAGTCCCGTGCGGTCGCCGCCGGGCCCGCCTGCGCGAAGTCGCCGACCAGTGTCATCGACCGGCCCGGGCACCGGCGCAGAATCATCCGCCACTGCATCGCCGTCAGCTCCTGCGCCTCGTCGATGACGACGTGCCCGAAGGCCTGCTCGGGCGGCCCGTCGACCAGGCTCGCCGCCTCGTCGAGCAGCGGCACGTCGGCGTCGGCCCACGGCGCGCCGGGCGTGCGCAGCAGCGACGCCCGCTCGTCGTCGCCGAGGTGCGGCAGGCGCTCGGCCAGTGCGTCGGCGTCGGCCAGCAGGGCGTCGACGACCTCGCCCGGCACGAGCCGCGGCCAGAGCTCCTCGACGGCCCGGTCCACGTACGCGTCGTCCAGGAGCGCGGCCCGGACGGCGTCGGCGTCGAACTCGTCGGCCCCCGTGGCGGGTTCGTCGTCGACGCCGAGTCTGCGCAGGTCCCGGGCCGCCATCCGGTCGAGGTCGATGCCGGTGAGCAGCGCGACCTCGGCGTCGATGCGCTCCAGCGCCTCGACCGTGCCGCGGGCCAGCGCGCCGGTCAGCGAGTCCACCAGCAGCTCCAGGAACAGCCGGCGCGCCCGGTTGTGGGCGAGGCCGCTCGCCTGCGCCGCCGCCCGCGCCCCGGCGACCTCCGCCTCCTCCAGGCGGACCCACTCCCGCCCGACCCGGACGGTGAAGTCCCCGCCCGGGGCCTGCCGCGAGCGGACCGACCCGGCCAGCGCGTCGGCCAGTTCGGCGCCGCCCTTGAGGCGCGCCGCCCCGAACCCGTCCACGGCGCCCGGCGCGACGCCGGCCAGCTCCTCGCACGTCGCCAGGACGACGTCGTTCTCCCCGAGCGAGGGCAGCACCTGGGAGATGTAGTCGAGGAACCGCGCGTTCGGACCCAGCACCAGCACACCGCGCTCGGCCGCCTTCGGGAACGCGTACAGCACGTACGCGGCGCGGTGCAGCGCCACCACCGTCTTCCCGGTACCCGGGCCGCCCTGCACCACCGTCACCCCGCGGTGCGAGGAGCGGACGATCGCGTCCTGCTCGGTCTGGAGCGTGGCGACCGCCGTCCCCATCCGCCCGGTCCGCCGCTCCCGCAGCGCCGCCGCCAACGGGCCGTCCCCCACGACGTCCCCGGCGGCCGGCTCCGAACCGTCCAGCAGTTCGTCGCTCACCCCGACCACCGTGCGGCCCGTCAGGCTCAGGTGGCGGCGCCGCCGCAGCCCCAGGGGGTGGACCGGCGTCGCCTCGTAGAAGGCCCGTGCCGCCTCCGCCCGCCAGTCCACCAGCAACGGCAGCTCGTCCTCGTCCCGTTGCAGCCCCAGCCGCCCGATCCGCAGCACCGTCCCGTCCGCCAGGTCGATCCGGCCGAAGACCAGCCCGCCCTCGGCGCCCTGCAGCCGGCGCACCTCGCCCGCCAGCCGCCCGGCCGCCACCTCCCGCTCGTACACCTCGCCCGCGCCGTCCGCCGCCGACGCGAGCACCCGCCCCAGCTGCTCCCGCGCCCCGGCGAGCCGCTCGTCGAACAGCTCGCCGATGACGGACACCTGCACCCGCTCCAGCTCCACCTGCTGTGCGGCGTTGTCGTGGATCTGCGACAAGGAAGAGCCCCCTCTCGATTCGACCCGCCACTATGCAGAGGAAATCCGGAGAAGTAAATGTTGACTTGTCCGGTTCGCATGTGGCCCTCGAATCCCGTACGGCAGTTTTCCCGGCGGAATTCCGGCACGCCCCCGGGGCGCCTCTCCCCACTCCGCGAAAATGCCCTTTCCCGGCCCGGGGCGGGGGTGCCGCCACGCGCTCGCCCGGGTCCGGAACACCTCTGCCGTACCGTGCCCCGGCGACCCAACAGCCCACCGCACAGCGGCCTTTGCGCCCCGCGCGCCCGCCCGCCGGACGGCCTACGATCGGCGGAATGAACCGTACGATCCGCACCACCGAAGACGTCCTCGCCCTCCTCGACGGCCTTTTCCCGCCGGCCGAACCGTTCTGGGACCGGTTCTACGCGGACCGGTCCGCCGATCGCCCGTTCTTCACGCCGAAACCGGACGAGAACCTGGCCTCCTACCTGGACCGCGGCCTGCTCGCCCCCGGCCGGGCGCTCGACCTCGGCTGCGGCGCCGGCCGCAACGCCGTCCACCTGGCCTCGCTCGGCTTCGAGGTGGACGCCGTCGACCTCTCCGCCACCGCCGTGGCCTGGGCCGAGGAGCGCGCCCGCGAGGCCGGCGCGGGCACCGGCCTGCGGTTCCACCGGGCGAGCATCTTCGAGGCCCGGCTCCCCCACTCCCACTACGACCTGGTCTACGACTCCGGCTGCCTGCACCACCTCCCGCCGCACCGCCGGGTCAGTTACCTGGCCCTGCTCGACCGGGTGCTGGCACCGGGCGGGCACTTCGCCGTCACCGCCTTCGCGGCCGGCGCGACGGGCTCCGAGCGGACCGACGAGGAGCTCTACCGGCTCGGCGCCCTGGAGGGCGGCCTGGCCTACTCGCCGGACGAACTCCGCTCGCTGTTCCGCGAGTTCACCCCGCTGGAGATCCGCCCGATGGCCGCCCAGGGCCCCGGTTCGACGCTGTTCGGCGTCCCCTTCCTCCTCACCGCACTCTTCCGTCGGGCCCCCGGCCGCTGACCGGGCTCCCGGCCACTGACCGGCCTCCCGCCCGGCACACCGGCCGCCGTCAGTCCCGCTCCCGCCCCACCGCCGCCTCGTACGCCAGCAGCGTGTCCACCACCAGGCGCCGCTGCGCCGCGTCGAGCGGCCCGAGGGCCGTGCGCCAGGCGACGGCCCCCGGGGCGAGCCAGGCCTCGATGGCGGGCAGCCGGGCGGGGGCGATCGCGACGATCCGGCGCCGGCGGTCGGCCTCGTCCTCGCGCCGTTCGAGGATGCCCTGCCGGCTGAGGTCGCCGACCATCAGGCTGACCGTGGTGGGGGCGACCTCCAGCCGGGCGGCGAGGTCGTTCACGCCCATCGGTCCGTCCAGCAGCAGGCAGGCCAGCAGCGACAGGTGACGGGGCGCCAGTGCGAGGCCGCGCAGCGGCCCGGGGACGGGGATCCGCTTGGCCCGCCCGACCAGCCGGGGCATCAGCAGCAGCATCGACCGCACCGCGTCGTCGAGCCCCTCCCCGGTCGACGACGGCGTGTTCCGCGATTCCCCTTCGGCCGTTGACATCGCACACCCCTCCTCAGTTACCTTTGACATCAAAGCTGTTTTATGTGCAAAGCGAACCCGTCAGTCCATGGTACGAACCGAGCCGAACGGAGCTCCACCATGCCGCACCTGAGCCTGCACATCCGCGAGGAATCCCTCGACCCCGAGGTCGAGCGGGCCCTCATCGCCGGCCTCACCGAGGCCGTCACCTCCGTCTTCGGCGAACGGGTCCGCCCCCTGGTCGCGGTCGAGCTGATCGGGGTCCCCCAGCGCCGCCGGGGCATCGGCGGACTGCCGACCGAGGAGGTCGCGCCGGTGGTCCTGCTGAGCCTGCGGGAGTCGGCCTACCACCTGCCGCAGGTGCCCGACGCGCCCGCCCGTCTGGTCGCGGCGGCCACCGCGGCGATCACCGGCGCGCTCGGCGAGGCCGTCGGACGGCAGACCGTGGTCACCCTCGACGGCGTCCCGGCGGGCCGCTCCGGGATCGGCGGCCGGGTCGCCTGACCGGGGCCGCCCGCGGATCCGTCGCACGGCGCCGCGCACCCGCCCCCACCTGCCCGGATGCGCCGCCCCGACCCGCGCGCGGAGGCGGTCGCGCACCCCTGGGACCCTCCGCGCCCCGCCCGCCGCACCCCTCCGGGCCCGGTCACATTCACCCCATGAGCCCCACCAGTCCCAAAGGGAATCCGGGCCTCCGGCCGGAACCCGGCTTTGCGACCGGCGGTCCGGTGGCATAGGTTTCGACCGCCGTCGACACACCATCGACCCTGACCGGCCATCAGTCACGGGGCGGACAGCGGGGCGAGGGGCCAGGCGGCCGCATGCACAGGGGAGGAGCTGCCATGCCGCAAGCCCGCGACCACGGGTCGACCGGGCGGCGGGGACGGACGGACGGCGCCGCGCACCAGCGGCCCACGGCCGGTGCGCGCCCGACCCCCGCCCACGCCACCGGACATCCGAGGAACCGTCAGTTGCGCACCACCAGAGTCGTCACCGCCACCGCCGCAGCCCTCGTCTGCCTGGGCGCCCTCAGCGCCTGCGGGCCGGACAACGGCAGCCAGGACGCCAACCCCGCCCTCCCCGCCGCCACCACCGGGCCCAGTGTCAACCCCAACAAGCCCAGCGGGTCCGACAAGGGCATCCCGGACAAGGCCTGGATGGACACCAAGAGCATCCCGATGGACGAGAGTTACCACTACACGCCGCTGGCGGCCAACGCCAAGCAGCTCTCCGGCCAGGTCCAGTTCAAGGGCATGGAGCTGTGCCGCGCCGCGGTCGCGAAGGACGACGAGCCGCTGTTCACCGGCACCGCCTCCGCCCGGGCCTCGGTCGGCTTCGGCGGGGACCGCTGGACGGCCGAGCAGACCCTGCTGTTCCACGGCGACCCGACCCGCAGCAGCGGCACCAAGCAGAGCACCAACCTGGCCGAGGGCCGTCTGACGGAGGCGCTCAAGTCCTGCGCCAAGACCGCGCCCGGCGCCACCGTGAAGGTCGACAGCGCCCCGGACGCGCCCTACTTCGCCGCCGTCCTGACGGTCCCGCAGGCCGACGGCAGCACCGTCACCCTGCACGAGTACGTGGTCAGCGACGGCGGTGCGGTCAGCGAGCTGGCGGTCTGGGCCACCACCAAGGCCGGCGCCCAGCCCAAGGACGCCTGGAAGGCCCCCGAGGACAAGTACGTCGGCACCGGCATGACCGCGCCGATGTGCGAGGCCCTCCCGGGCTGCGACGGGCACTGACGCCCGACGGGCCCCGACACGCCGCGGACGGCCGGCACCGCCGGCGCCCGCGGCGCCCCGCAGACGGCCGCCCGGCCCGTCCGGAACAGGGGACCGGACGGGCCGGGCGGCTCCTTCGGGTCCGCCCCCGGGCCCGGCCCGCGGGCCGGGCGGCCGGTCAGCCCCGCAGGACCGCCAGTTCGACCTCCCGGCCGGTCCCGCCGCCGGGCACCGGCAGCGCCACCCCGGACGGCTCGAAGCCGGCCTTGAGGTACATCGCCTCGGCGCGGGGGTTGTCCTCGTGGACGAACAGCCGCACCCGCTCGATCCGGGGCTCGGTGAGCGACCACGCCCACTCCTGGACGGTCCGGATCAGGTCGAGCGCCAGCCCGGTGCCGCGCGCCCGCGGCCGGACGTAGACGCCGACCACGTGCACCTGGTCGACCTCGACGACGTCGCCCTCCAGGGCCCCGTCCCCGCCGGACCGCTCGACCACTCCGGTCATGGAGCCGAGCCAGGTCCCGTCCTCGGCCTGCGCGATGAACTGCGCCACGTGCGGGTCCGTCGCCGCCCGGGTCGTGCGGTCCTGCCAGAACTCGTCCGGCTTGGCGGCGGCCTGCTCGTGGGTCTCCAGGAAGGCCACGGCCGCGACCGGGTCCAGCAGCGCGTCCAGGCGGGTGTCCCTGAGCTGCTGCCACTCGTCGGTCCGCACTCGTCTGATGATCGTCGTACTGGTATTCATCGCGTGATGATGTCATCGGCACCGGCGGCCCGCGCAACCGAATTCGGCGCCTCCGACGGGCCGCTCAGGCCCGGGACCGCGCCAGCAGCCGCGCCAGCAGGGCCGCCGGCCCCTCCGGCAGGCTGCCGTGGACGAGCTCGGTGCGGTGCACCAGCCGGGGCGCGGCGATCGGCGCGTACCCGACCCCGGGTGCCGCCGCGAGCACCGGTTCGGGCAGCAGGGTGAGCCCGTGCCCGGCCGCCACCAGCGCGAGCAGTCCGTGCACGTCGGTGCCCTGGTAGCGGATGGCGGGCCGGAAGCCGTCGACGCCGGTGGCCGCGCGCAGCCGGGCCGCCGTCGGGGTGAGGTCGGGGGCGTCCAGCCAGCGGGCGGCGGAGAGGTCGGCGAGCGCGAGGCCGCCGCGGCCGGCCAGCGGGTGGCCGACGGGCAGCGCGACGGCGACCGGCCGCTCGGCCACCGCGACGGTGCGCAGCGGGCCGACGTCGGGCAGCGGCAGCGGGTCGCTGGGCGCGGCCAGCCCGTCGATCAGGGCGAGGTCGACCTCGCCGGTGGCGACCTCGGCGGGCAGCACGTCCTGGGCGAGGACCCGGACCACCGGCTCCGTCAGCGGATGGGCCCGGCGCACCTCGCCGAGCGCACGCCCCAGGGTCGCCCCGACCGCCAGCGGAGTGGCCCCGAGCACCAGCCGGGCGCTCGGGGCTCCGGCCAGGCGCGCGACGTCGGCGCGCGCCGCCTCCAGCCGGACCAGCAGCGGTGCGGCGTGCTCCAGCAGCCGCCGCCCGGCCGCGGTCGGGCCGACCGGCCGGCGGGACAGCAGTGTCGTGCCGAGGTCCGCCTCCAGCGCGGCGATCTGCTGGGAGACCGCGGACTGGGTGTAGCCGAGCTCCCGCGCCGCCTCCGAGAAGGAGGCCAGGCGGGCGACGGTGACGAAGGTGCGCAGCTGCTGCGGGTCCACGGCGGTCATCAACCGATCTGATCGATACTTAAGGAATCATCGTTGGCGCTGATCTCGGGTGCGGGGTCAGGATAGCCGCATGACCTACCTGACCCCGCGGATCGCCCTGGTCGGCGACCGCTCCCCCGCCGTCCGCTCGCACGCCCGGATCCCGGGCCTGCTGGCCGCCCTCGCCGAGCACGACCACCTCGTCCTGGACGCCTACTGGATCCCGACCGGGGACGCCGCCGCACCCGGCGCCCTGGACGGCTTCGACGCGGTCTGGCTGCTGCCCGGCAGCCCCTACCGCAGCGAGGCGGGCGCGCTGGCCGCCGTCCGGACCGCCCGCGAACGCGGCATCCCCTTCCTGGGCACCTGCGCCGGGTTCCAGCACGCGGTGCTGGAGTACGCCCGGAACGTCTGCGGCCTCGCCGGGGCCGTCCACGGCGAGGAGCACCCGGAGGCGGAGCAGCAGGTGATCGCCCCGCTGGCCTGCTCACTGGTCGGCCACGAGGGGGCCGTCGCGATCACCCCCGGGAGCCTCGCCGAGCGGGTCCTCGGCGCCACCCGCACCCAGGAGCGCTACCACTGCGCGTACGGCCTCAACTCCGCCTACCTGGACCGGCTGACCACGCACGGCCTGCGGTTCAGCGGCGCGGACGCCTCGGGCGAGGTGCGGGTCCTGGAGCTGCCCGGACACCCGTTCTTCCTGGCCTCGCTGTTCCAGCCCGAGCTGTCCGGCGACGGCACCCGGGCACACCCCATGGTCCGCGCCCTGGCCCGCGCCGCCGTGGCGCACGCGGACTCCACGGCGGCGGCGACGAGCGCCTGACCCGACGCCTCGGCGGTGTCGACCACCCGGCCGGACCCCACGGGGCGGCGACGAGCGCCCGGCCCGGCGCCGCACCGGCGGCGGTCCCGGCCGGGGCGCCCCGAGCCCGCCTCACATCGGCAGCGACCGCAGCCGCACCGGCCCCTCCGGCCATCCGGCCCCCGGCACCAGCGGCGCCCACATGGTGCGCAGCGGCATCTCCGCCAGCCGGCCCTCCGGCTGCTCCACCGTCACCCCCTCCGCCACCTCCCGGAACCCGAGCCCCCGGTAGAACGCGGCCAGCGGCGGTCGGCAGAACAGCAGCGCGTACCGGTGGCCGAGCGTGCGCGCGTGGTCGATGGCGGCCCCGACCACGGCCCGCGCGAGGCCGCTGTGGCGCCGGTCGGGCGCGACGCAGACCCCGCCGACCCCCATGGCGGTCAGGTCGGTGCCGCCCACGGTGAGCGGCAGCGGCAGCAGCCCGGTGTGGGCGACCAGTCGGCCGTCGGCGGCCCGGACACCGAAGTGGATCTCCTTGGGCAGGAAGGTCAGCCCGGTGTGGGCGACGCCGTACGGGTCCTCCCCGGGGCCGAGGATCTCCTCCTGCTCGGCGCGGCCGTACTGCGCGAGCCGTTCGACCACCGGCGGCCCGGCGGGGTGCGGCCCGGGCGAGAAACGATCATCCATCCCGCCATGCTCTCCTCCTGCCAGGGCCTTTAACCAGTCCCTTCCCAGCCACTCGGTCCGACGGCCGTCCCGGTGCCGCGCCGCTGTGGCAGCATGCCCCTCATGCAGCAGCCCACCGACCAGGCGTCCGCCGACCAGTCGGCCGCCGACCTCGCCGCACCGCTGCCCGGCCCGCCGCTGCACCTGCCCCGCCCGGTCCGCGCCCTCGCGCCGACCGCCCTGGTGCTGCTGGTCCTCGTCCCGCTCGCCGCCAACGACCCGGACGTCGGCCCGACCGCCTCGCCGGGGACCAACGCGGGCCTGATGGCGCTCGGCGCGCTCGCCCTGGCCCTGCGGGGCCGGCACCCGGCCGCGGTCACCGCGGTCACCCTGCTGAGCGGCCAACTCCCGCTGGCCGTCGCCCTCTACGGGCTGGCCGCGCGGCGCGGCCGGACCGCGCCGGTGTACGTCCTGGCGGCACTGGCCGGGCTGCGGCTGCTCGTCCCGTTCGACCTCGGGGACGTCGACGCCCCGTCCGAGCTCGCCAACCTGATCGAGGACCCGCTGGTCTTCTGCGCCGTGCCGCTCGCCCTCGGGCTGACCTCCCACCAGCGCGCCCGCACCGTCGCCGTGCTGGCCGAACGCAACCGGCTGCTCGGCGAGCGCAACCGGCTGCTGGAGGAGGCCCGCCGGCACGCCGAGGAGCGCGCGGTGGCCGCCGAACGCGCCCGGCTCGCGCGGGAGATGCACGACGTGGTGTCCAACCGGGTCTCGCTGATCACCCTGCACGCGGGCGCCGGGCAGGTCGCCCGGGCCGAGGACCCGGCCGCCGTCCGGGAGACCCTCGGCCTGATCCGCGCCCTCGGCCTCCAGGCGCTCACCGAACTGCGCGGCCTGCTGGGCGTGCTGACCACCCCCGCCGGACAGGCGCCCTCGCTGCGCGGGCTGCCCGCCCTGGTCGAGGAGTCCCGGCTGGCCGGACTGGCGGTCGGGCTGACCGTCAGCGGACCGGACGAGGGGCTGCCCGACCCGGTGCCCGCCGTGCAGTACGCGGCCTACCGGATCGTCCAGGAGGCGCTGACCAACGCGCACAAGCACGCCCCGGCCGCCGAGGTGGCCGTCACCGTCGAGGTCGCACCGGACGGGCTGCGCCTGACGGTGGTCAACTCCCCCGCCGCCGACGGGGACGCCGAAGCCAGCGGCGGGCGGGCCGATCACCCGGAACTGCCCTCCGGCGGCCACGGCCTGCGCGGCATGCGCACCCGGGCCGGCGACCTCGGCGGCACCCTGCACGCCGGGCCGACGCCCGAGGGCGGCTTCGCCGTCCGGGCCCGGCTGCCGCTCGGCGCCGCCTGAACGAAGAGGCGCCGCCTGAACGGAGGGGCGCCGCCCGGGCCGGGCCTGCCCGGTCCCGGCCCGGCGTCAGACCGTCGCGCGCCGCGCCAGCTCCGCCCAGACCTCGTCCACCCGTGCCTCCAGCTCCGCCAGGCCGCCGCTGTTGTCGATCACCAGGTCCGCTATCGCCAGCCGGTCCTCCCGCGAGGCCTGCGCGGCCATCCGGGCCCGGGCCTCCTCCTCGGCCATCCCGCGCAACCGCACCAGCCGGTCCAGCCGTACCTCGTCGGCCGCGTCCACCACCACGACCAGGTCGTACAGCGGCGCCAGGCCGTTCTCGGCCAGCAGCGGCACGTCGTGCACCACGGCCGCGTCCGGCGCGGCCGCCGCCTCCAGCTCGGCGGAGCGGGCCCGCACCAGCGGGTGGACGATCGCGTTCAGCGCCTTCAGCCGCTCCGGGTCGGCGAACACGACCGCCCCGAGCGCCGGACGGTCCAGCGCGCCGTCCTCCCGCAGCACCTGCGGTCCGAACTCGGCGACCACGGCCGCCAGACCGTCCGTTCCGGGGGCGACCACCTCGCGGGCGATCACGTCCGAGTCCACGATCACCGCGCCGCGCGCGGCGAACAGCCGGGACACCTCGCTCTTGCCCGCGCCGATGCCACCCGTCAGTCCGATCTTCAGCATGGCGTCAGGCTACCGGCGCGGCACCGGGCCCGTCAGTACGGGCCGCCCGCGAGGAGCACCGTCGGCACGGGCCGCCCGCGAGGAGCACCGTCGGCACGGGCCGCCGGCGGGCAACGCCGTCAGCCCAGCTCCAGGCTCTCGCCCTCCCCCAGCACCGTCAGCTCCGCGCCCGTGCCCGGCCCCTGCGGCCCGACCAGCCGGGTCTGCACCGCGAACCCGATCGGGCTGAGCACCGCCTCGTGCACCGGCACCGCCTGGCGCGGCCCGGCCTCCCGGACGTAGTCGATCACCTCGGAGGCCTTGCTCCAGGGCGCCGCGAGCGGCAGCAGCAGGGTGTCCACGGCGTGCGGCGGCACGGTGAACGCGTCACCGGGGTGGAACAGCCGCCCGTCGAAGAGGAAGCCGATGTTCTGCACCCGCGGGATGTCCGGGTGGATCTGCGCGTGCCACTCGCCGTGCACCGAGACGCCCAGCCCGCCGATCTCGAAGGCGTCGCCCTCACCGACCGCCTCGATCCGCTGCGCCACGCCGTCCAGCTGGGCGGCGACGGCCCGGTTGGTCCACACCCGCAGGGCCGGGTCGGCCTCCAGCGCGGCGCGCAGCCGGGACTCCTCGAAGTGGTCCATGTGCTCGTGGGTGATCAGGACGGCGTCCGCCCCGGCCAGTGCGGCGGGGTCGGTGAACGATCCCGGATCGACGACGACGGTGGTGCCGCCGTGCTCGACGCGTACGCAGGCGTGTCCGAACTTGGTGATTCGCATGGCAAAAACCATACAGCAATGCTGTACAGCCTTGCTGTATGAATTGCCGATAGACTTCTCCCATGCCCAGCGAAGCCCCGCACCCGGACACCCTGGAACTCGCCGCCGACCTGCGCGCCGCCCTCGGCACCCTGGTCCGCTCCCTGCGCACCGACGACGAGCTGCCGCAGAACCAGGCCGCCGTCCTCGGCCTGCTGGTCCGCGACGAGCTCTCCTGCACCGTCGCCGAACTCGCCGCGCTCCAGCGGGTCCGCCACCAGTCGATGGCCCGCACCGTCGCGCTGATGACCGACGCCGGACTGGTCACCCAGCAGCCCCACCCCACCGACGGCCGCAAACTGCTGGTCGCCGCCACCGAGGCCGGCCGCGACGCGCTGCTCGACCAGCGCGCGCGCCGCGAACACCGGATCGCCACCGCCATCGAGTCCCGCCTCGACCCCGCCGAACAGGACCGGCTCCGCTCGGCGGTCGACCTGCTACGCCGGCTGGGCTGAACCCACCAGGCCCTTGGGCACACCGCCCCCGGCCGCGCCGCCCCCGGACCCGACAACCGCGGATCCGGCACTCTCGGACCCGACCCCGACCCCGACGGCCTCGACCCCGACGGCCTCGACCCCGACGCTCTCCGACCCGGTCCCGGCGCGCGGCACCGGGAGCACCGCCGGCTCGATCTCCGGCAGGTCGACGTGCTCGCTCAGCCCGAACCGCCGGTGCAGTCGCCGCAGCGGGCCGGGCGCCCACCAGTTGAACTCGCCGAACAGGCTCATCGCGGCGGGCACCAGCAGGCAGCGCACCAGGGTGGCGTCCACCGCGACGGCGACGGCCAGCGCGATGCCCATCTGCTTGACCATCAGCATGTCCCCGAGCGCGAACCCGGCGAAGACGATCACCATCAACAACGCGGCCGAGGTGATGATCCGACCGCTGCGCTGCACGCCCAGCTCCACCGCCCGGACGCAGTCGTGCCCGCGCAGGGTCAGCTCCCTGATCCGGGCGAGCAGGAACACCTCGTAGTCCATCGACAGCCCGAAGGCGAAGGCGAAGACCAGGACCGGGATGAAGGTCTCCAGCCCGCCGGTCGGGCTGAACCCGAGCAGCCCGCTGAACCAGCCGTCCTGGAACACCAGGGTGAGCGCGCCGAGCGAGGCGCCCAGCGAGAGCAGGTTCATCAGCAGCGCCTTGACCGGCATCACCACCGAGCCGGTCATCAGGAAGAGCAGCACCAGGGTGCCGACCGCGACCAGCCCGAGCGCCCACGGTCCGCGCGAGAGCAGCTCGTCCTGGAAGTCCACCACCGAGGCCGCGCCGCCGGTGACGTAGGTGGTCAGCCCGCCGCGGTCGGCCCGCAGCTCCTCCACCACCTGCTTGGCCTGCCCGCCCTGCGGGTCCCCGTGCACCAGCACGTCGATCGTGGAGACCGCGTCGCCCACCGGCGACACCGCCCGCACCCCGCTCACCCCGGGCAGCTTGGCGACCACGTCGTCCGCGTACGCCTGCGCCACCGACGCCCCGCCCTCGACCACCACGGTGATCGGCGCGGCCGAGGCCTGCGGGAAACGCTGGTCGATCGCCTCGGCGACCTGCCGCCCGGCCGAGGAGGCGGGCAGCACCGCGGCGCCGGAGCTGCGCATGTCGGCGTGGAGGAACGGCGCGCCGGCCGCCATCAGCAGCGCCACCGAGGCGAGGGTGACCGCCACCGCCCGCTTGCGCACCCGGCGCACGGTCCGGCTGAAGAACCCCTCGTCCGCCACGGGCGCGGCGGGTGTCTTGATCCGCGCGCCGGCGAAGCCGAGCAGTGCGGGGATCAGGGTCAGCGCGGCGGCGACGGCGATCACCACCACGCTCACCCCGGCGGCCGCCACCGCGCCGAGCACCGGGCTGGTGAAGACGAAGAGTCCGGAGAGCGCGACGGCGACGGTCAGCCCGGAGAAGGCCACGGTGCGTCCGGCGGTCGCCGCGGTCCGTTCGACGGCGGCGGCGATGTCCGCGCCGTGGCCGCGTTCCTCGCGGAAACGATTCACCATGAGCAGCGCGTAGTCGATCGAGAGCCCGAGCCCCAGCACCGTGGCGATCGGCAGCACGCTGGTGTCGATGTCCATGATCCGGCTGAAACCGAACATGGCCAGCAGCGCGCCGCCCACCGAGGCGACCGCCCCGATCACCGGCAGCGAGGCCGCCGCCAGCCCGCCGAAGACCAGCACCATGACGATCAGCGTGAGCGGCAGCGTCACCATCTCGCCGAACCGGGTGTCCTTCTCGGTCTGCTGCTTGACCTCCTGCTGGAGCACCAGGTCCCCGCCGACCGTGACGTGGGCACCGCCCGCCCCGTTCAGCGCGCCGAGCCGCTCGGTGACGGCGTCGGTCTGGGCGGTGCTCGCGGTGTCGGCCATCCGCACGGTGACCAGGCTCGCCGTCCCGTCGGCGGAGCGCAGCGCGGCGGGGGCCGGGCCGGAGCCGTACGCGTCGAGCGCGGAGGAGACCCCGGGCAGGGCGGCGATCTCGGCGGTGGCCTTCTCGACGGCGGCCTTCACCGCCGGATCGTCCACCGGCCTGCCGTCCACCACGGCGGTCACGGTGCCCTTGGCCTGGTCGGCCGCGGCGACCACCGCACTGCCCCGGTCGGCCTCGGCGCTGGCGGAGGAGGCTCCGGCCACCGAGCCCTCGAAGACGCGTCCCCCGATCAGGACCCCGACCACCAGGACGACGGCCCACAGGCCGAGCACCCAGCGACGGTGGCGGAAGCAGAACCGGCCGAGGGCCGCGAGCCGGCCGCCGACCACGGCGGTGGGGGCGGAGGCAGAGGCGGAGGCGGGGGTGGCGAAAAAGGGGTTTCGCATGAAGGAGCCTTTCGGGCAGCTCCCCTCAATCTAGGTGCAACCCGAACTCCGGCCTATAGATGGGCAATGAGCCTCATCTCACACTTTCCTTCACATAAAACACACATAAGTCAAAGCGTGATAAGTCATGGCGAAAAACGAAATGGGCCCCACCCGGAAATCCGGGTGGGGCCCACCGTCTAGCTATCGGCTAGCGGGAAGCGAGAGCCTCAGCTCTGGCCACCGGCCAGCTTCTCGCGCAGAGCGGCCAGGGCCTCGTCGGAGGCCAGGGCGCCCGAGCCCTCGTCGCTGCTGGACGAGTAGGAACCACCGGCGGCAGCGGCGACGGCGTCGCCACCCTCCTCGGCGGCCTGGGCATCGGCCTCGCGGCTCTTGATGACCTGGGCCTGGTGCTGCTCGAAGCGGGTCTGCGCCTCGGCGTACTGGCGCTCCCACTCCTCGCGCTGCTTCTCGAAGCCGGGCAGCCAGTCGTTCGCCTCGGGGTCGAAGCCCTCCGGGTAGATGTAGTTGCCCTGGTCGTCGTACGAGGCGGCCATGCCGTACAGGGTCGGGTCGAACTCGACCTCGGCCGGGTTGGCACCCAGGGCCTCGTTGGCCTGCTTCAGCGACAGGCTGATGCGACGACGCTCGAGGTCGATGTCGATGACCTTGACGAAGATCTCGTCGCCGACCTGGACGACCTGCTCCGGGATCTCGACGTGGCGCTCGGCCAGCTCGGAGATGTGGACCAGACCCTCGATGCCCTCGTCCACGCGGACGAACGCACCGAACGGAACCAGCTTGGTGACCTTACCCGGGACGACCTGACCGATCTGGTGGGTCCGGGCGAACTGCTGCCACGGGTCCTCCTGGGTCGCCTTCAGCGACAGGGAGACACGCTCGCGGTCCATGTCGACGTCGAGAACCTCGACGGTGACCTCCTGGCCGACCTCGACAACCTCGGACGGGTGGTCGATGTGCTTCCAGGACAGCTCGGAGACGTGCACCAGGCCGTCGACGCCACCCAGGTCCACGAAGGCACCGAAGTTGACGATCGAGGAGACGACGCCGGAGCGCACCTGGCCCTTCTGCAGGGTGGTGAGGAAGGTCTGGCGGACCTCGCTCTGGGTCTGCTCCAGCCAGGCACGGCGGGACAGGACCACGTTGTTGCGGTTCTTGTCCAGCTCGATGATCTTGGCCTCGAGCTCCTTGCCCACGTAGGGCTGGAGGTCGCGGACGCGACGCATCTCGACCAGCGAGGCGGGGAGGAAGCCCCGGAGGCCGATGTCGAGGATGAGACCACCCTTGACGACCTCGATGACGGTACCGGTGACGATGCCGTCCTCTTCCTTGATCTTCTCGATCGTGCCCCAGGCACGCTCGTACTGAGCGCGCTTCTTGGACAGGATGAGACGACCCTCCTTGTCCTCCTTCTGGAGAACCAGGGCCTCGATGTTGTCACCGACGGCGACGACCTCGTGCGGGTCAACGTCGTGCTTGATCGAGAGCTCGCGGGACGGGATGACGCCCTCGGTCTTGTAACCGATGTCGAGGAGAACCTCGTCACGGTCGACCTTCACAATGACGCCCTCGACGATGTCGCCATCGTTGAAGTACTTGATGGTCTCGTCGATGGCGGCGAGGAAGGCCTCCGCGTCGCCGATGTCGTTGACCGCGACCTGCGGGGTGGTGCTGAGGGAGGAGTCGGTGGGGCTCGTCATTAGGAAAAGGGCTCCGGTACGGACATGAAAGTCGTAGGTAATGCCACGCGGAGGGCCCGTATCGCTCCCACCGAAAGCCGGACAGCCAAGAACACGGCACACCGGGATTCCCGTACAACGAGAACCGGCGTCCGTCTTGCGACCGTGGGGTCTTCGACAGATGCGAGCGCGACCTGCTCCGTCCGAGGCGCGCAGGCCCGCAGCGCAACTTGTAGCATACGGGGACGGCCAGGCACGGTCAATGCCGAAGGACGGCAAGACGGTGGAGCCCGGTACGGATCAGGCCATATCCTCCGAATGCGCGCCTTGCGGCGACACCCGAAGGGGCCACGTCCCCGGATGCCACCGCCAGGATCCGGACCCTGACGGGCCGGTTCGCGGCAGCGGCGCTTCCGCACTCCATACCCTACGCGATGGGCATTGTCACCGTGGCCACCACCCCCCAGTCGGACCTGCACGATCTTGACACCTCCCCCTCGCGGGCCGAGGAGGAGGACGGCGACGACGCGATCCGCCGCGAGGCCGGCACCGGGGAGAGCAGCCGCGCTAGCCGGCACTGGTGGGACCGCAACGCCGACGAGTACCAGGACGAACACGGCGAGTTCCTCGGCGACGACCGCTTCACCTGGTGCCCCGAAGGCCTGGACGAGGCCGACGCCCGGCTGCTCGGCGAGGTGGCCGGCCGGGACGTCCTGGAGATCGGCGCCGGCGCCGCCCAGTGCTCCCGCTGGCTCGCCGCCCGGGGCGCCCGGCCGGTCGCCCTGGACATCTCCTACCGCCAGCTCCAGCACTCCCGCCGGATCGACCTCGGCCGCGGCACCGACCCCGTCGCCGTCGTCCAGGCCGACGCCGCCGTCCTGCCCTTCGCCGACGCCTCCTTCGACCTCGCCTGCTCCGCCTACGGCGCCGTCCCGTTCAGCGCCGACACCACCGCGCTGATGCGCGAGGTCCACCGGGTGCTGCGGCCCGGCGGGCGCTGGGTGTTCTCGGTGACCCACCCGATCCGCTGGGCCTTCCCGGACGAGCCCGGCGTCGAGGGCCTCACCGCGGTGTCCTCCTACTTCGACCGCACCCCCTACGTCGAACAGGACGAACAGGGCCGCGCCACCTACGTCGAACACCACCGCACCCTCGGCGACCGGGTCCGCGAACTCGTCACCGCCGGCTTCCGGCTGGTGGACCTGGTCGAACCCGAGTGGCCGGCCGGACTGGAACAGGAGTGGGGCGGCTGGTCCCCGCTGCGCGGGCGGCTGATCCCCGGCACGGCGATCTTCGTCACCGAGCGGGGCTGAGCCCCTCCATGAACCCGGCCTGGCGCGAACTGCCCGTCCGCACCGCCCTGCCCGCCCTGCACCGCGCGTTGGACGAACACGGCACCGCCGTCCTCGCCGCACCGCCCGGCACCGGCAAGACCACCCTGGTGCCGCTCGCCCTGGCCGGACTGCTCGATCCGGGGGGTCCGGTGCGCCGGGTGCTGGTCGCCGAGCCCCGCCGGCTCGCGGTACGGGCGGCCGCCCGGCGGATGGCCTGGCTGCTCGGCGAACCGGTCGGCGGCCGGATCGGCCACACCGTGCGCGGCGAGCGCACGGCGGGCCCGGACACCGTGGTCGAGGTGGTCACCACCGGCGTGCTGCTGCAACGGCTCCAGCGCGACCAGGAACTGCCCGGCGTGGACGTGGTGGTGCTCGACGAATGCCACGAACGGCACCTGGACGCCGACACCGCGCTCGCCTTCCTGCTCGACGTCCGGGCGGCGCTGCGGCCCGAACTGCGGCTGGTCTGCGCCTCGGCCACCTCCGACACCGAGGCCTGGGCCGAACTGCTCGGCGGCGCGCCCGTGGTGGAGGCGCACGGGACGTCCCACCCGGTCGAGGTGGTCTGGGCGCCGCCGCCGCGCGCCGTCCGGCCCGCCCACGGCACCCGGGTGGACCCGGCCCTGCTCGACCACGTCGCCTCGACCGTCCGGCGGGCCCTGAACGAGCGCGACGGCGACGTGCTCTGCTTCCTGCCCGGCGTCGGAGAGATCGCCCGGGTCGCCGGGCAGCTGGGCGGCGTCACCGCCGAGGTGCTGCAACTGCACGGCCGCGCCCCGCAAGCCGTGCAGGACGCCGCCCTCACGCCGTCCCCCTCACGGCGGGTCGTCCTCACCACCGCCGTCGCCGAGTCCAGCCTCACCGTGCCGGGCGTCCGGGTCGTGGTGGACGCCGGACTGGCCCGCGAACCCCGCACCGACCACGCCCGCGGCCTGGCCGGACTGGTCACCGTCCGGGCCTCCCTCGCCGCCGCCCGCCAACGCGCCGGCCGCGCCGGCCGCGAAGCCCCCGGCACCGTCTACCGCTGCTGGAACGAGGCCGAGGACGCCCTCGCCGCCCGCTTCCCCACCCCCGAGATCGCGCTCGCCGACCTCACCCCCTTCGCCCTCCAGGCCGCTTGCTGGGGCGACCCGGACGCCACCGGCCTCGCCCTGCCCGACGCCCCGCCCGCCGGGGCGATGGCCGCCGCCCGACAGACCCTCCAGGCCCTCGGCGCCGTCTCCTCGGACGGGCGGGCCACGGCCCGCGGCATCCGGCTCGCCCGCACCGGGCTGCACCCCCGGCTCGGCCGCGCCCTGGTCGACGGCGCGGCGGCGGTCGGTGCGCGGCGGGCCGCCGAAGTGGTCGCGCTGCTCTCCGAAGAACCGCCCAGGGCGCTCGGCGACGACCTCGGCGCGGTCTGGCGGACTGTTCGCTCCTCCCGGGACCCCTACGCGGGCCGCTGGCGCGACGAGGTCCGCCGCCTCCTGCGCGGCGCCGGCTCCGAGCCCGCCACCCAGCTCTCCGACGGCGCCGCCGCCGGCCTCGTCGTCGCCCTCGCCTTCCCCGAACGCATCGCCCGCGCCCGGGTCGACAAGCCCGCCCCCGGCGAGCGCAGCCCGTACCTGATGGCCTCCGGCACGGCCGCCGAACTCGCCCCCGGCACCACGCTCGGCGCCGTGCCCTGGCTCGCCGTCGCGGTCGCCGACCGCCCGGCGGGGTCACACTCCGCCCGGGTGCTGCACGCCGCGACGCTGGACGAGGACACTGCTCTGGTCGCGGGCGCGGCGCTGCTGACCGCTCGTGAAGAGGTCCACTGGGACACCCGGCGCGGCGAGGTCGTCTCCCGCCGGGTCGAGTCACTGGGCGCGATCGAGCTCACGGAGAAACCCCTCAACCGCCCCGATCCTTCACTCGTCCGGTCCGCGCTCCTCGAAGGCCTGGCCCGCGAGGGCGTCAGCACCCTGTTGAGCTTCCCGTCCAACCTCCGCGAGCGCCTCGCGTTCCTCCACGCCGCCCTCGGAGACCCCTGGCCCGACGTCAGCGACGAGGCGCTGCTGGAACGCGCGGAGGAATGGCTGGAGCCCGAACTCTCCCGCGCCCGCCGCCGCTCCGACCTGGCGAGGATCGATACCACGGCCGCTCTCCAGAGGCTCCTCCCCTGGGCGAGCGGCGAAGCAGGACGCCTCGACGAACTCGCCCCCGAACGCATCACCGTGCCGTCCGGCTCGAAGATACGAGTCGACTACACCACCGAACGCCCAGTACTGGCAGTCAAGTTGCAGGAACTCTTCGGCTGGACAGCGACCCCCGCCCTGGCCGGCGGCCGCATATCGCTGACCATCCACCTGCTCTCCCCCGCCGGCCGCCCCGCCGCCGTCACCGGTGATCTGGAGAGCTTCTGGCGCGAGGGCTACCGCGCCGTCCGCGCCGACCTCAGGGGCCGCTACCCCCGCCACCCCTGGCCCGAAGACCCGACCACGGCCGAACCCACCCGCCGCACCAACACCCGGAAGTGACAGGAGAGGACGACATTCGCCATGGCACTGACCGCCCCGACCGTCACCCGCCCCCGCGAAGCCGAACTCCCCTTCGCGGCTCTGATCCTGGACTTCGTCGGCGTACTGACCGCCAATGCCGGACCGGCGCACCGCGAATGGTGCCTCACCCAGGGCCTCGACGCCGAGGCATGGCGGCACACGCTCGGCCAGGAGCCGGAAGCCGGCCGCCTGTACACCGAACTCGAAGCCGGCCGGTTGAGCCAGTCGGAGTGGAACCGGCAGGTGGCTCCCATCCTCGGCGTGCCGCAGCACGAGAACCTCATGGGCCGGGCGTGGTCGGGCGTCCGTCCGGCCGACGACATGATCGCACTCGCCCGCTCGGCGCGGCGGGCCGGCCTCAAGGTCGCACTGCTGTCCAACTCCTTCGGCCTCGACCCGTACGACCCGTACGAGGCCCTGGGCGTATGGGAGTTGTTCGACGTGACGGTGATCTCCGAGCGGGAGGGTGTGGCCAAACCCGATCCGGCGATCTACCAGCTCACCTTGGACCGGCTCGGACTGCCCGGCGAGGCCTGCGTCTTCGTGGACGACCATCCGAGGAACCTGCCCCCGGCCGACGCCCTCGGCATCACCACCGTCCTCGCCGACGGCACTCCCGGCACCGCCGCCCGCATCGCGGCCCTGCTCGGAGTGCCCGCCACGCCCTGAGCTGCCGCCAAGAAGGCTGACAGTCAGGCCGTTCCCGCACCGGAAGTGGAGTGACGGGGTACGGTCCGCTTGAGGCCGCTCACCTTCGGAGGCTCCCATGACGCAGTGGTCCGATTACTCCACCGGCCAGCGCATCAAGATGCTGCGGGCCGGCATGACACAGGAAGAACTCGCCGAGGCCGCCGGGGTGTCCGTGCCGACCGTCCGCAAAGCCGAGAAGGAGGGCGGCAGTATCGGCCTTCCCTCGCTGCTCAAACTGTCCGCCGCACTGCATGCGGACGTGTCGGTGATCCTCGGGCAACAGGCACCCCGAAGGACATCTCTGATCGGCGACAGGGCCATGTTGCGAGGGCTGTCCCGCACCGTGCACGACACCGCCGCAGGAGTCGGAACCGATGTCGAACCACCGGACGCCGCAGTGCTCCGGGCCGATCTGGCTCGGGCATGGGCGGACTACCGGGCCGGGGACTACACCCGCGCCGGCAGCCTCGCCTCCCCTGCCATCGCCGAGGCCGCTGCCCTCCTGCGCTCCGTCCCGGAGGGCGAGCGGTGCGCGGCTCATGGCATCCTCGCCGACGCCTACCGACTCGCCTGCTACACCGCCCAGTTCCACGGCGCCCGAGACCTCGCGTACTCGGCGATCGGCCACGCCCGCCACCACGTCCACATGGCCGCAGACCCTCTTCGGGCCGCGATGGTGGACTGTGGCCGGTCCTGGATCTACATGCGCGACGCCCGCCTCGACCAGGCCACCACCACCGCCGAGACCGCGTTCACGTCGATCGAACCCCGCTACGCGGAGCGGGACCCGGAGACGCTGGCCACCTACGGCTGGCACGTCACCTTCGCCGCCGTAGTCGCCTCGCGCCACGGTGACGCCGACCGGGCCCGCGACCTGCTCTCCCAGGGACACGCGGTTGCAGCGAGAATGGGCCGCGATGTGATGATCAACGGCACCAGCTACGGTCCGACCACCATCACCGCGCAGGCCATCGGCATCCACACCGTCATGGGCGATCCCGGTAAAGCCCTGGCGCTCGCCCGCAACCTCGGCGACCTGTCCCCACTGCCGCAGGCCGCCCGCAATCGGCTCGCCCTGGACATCGCCCTCGCACAGGCCGACACCCGCCAGTACGACGCCGCCCTGGACACCCTCCTCCAAGTGTGCAGCGCACAACCCGACTGGGCCCGCCACCAGGCCCTTCCGGGGGCGATCATGCAGCGCGCCGGCCACGCCAGCACCACCCGCGTGCGCAAGCTCGGCGGCATCCTCGGTATCAGTCTGTTCGCCCACTGAGATCGACCTGATACAAGGCGTATCACACGGGGCCGGTACGACTTCCGAAACTGGCACTGGCCGTACGTTCACGATGAAACAACTCACCGGCAGCCTTGGCATCATGACGCCAACTCAGGCCGAGCGGCCGCACGTCCACCGCGTTCCCGTCGCCTTGTACATCGCGACCAGCGGCGACGCCGACGCCCGCATCCTCACCAGCCATGCCCGCGCCTTCGCCGAGGCCCGCGACTGGACGGTCACCCTCGCCATGGTGGACGACGACCCCACACTCCCGCTCGATCAGCGGCCCGGCTGGCAAGTCATCACCAACGCCCTGAACGCCCGCACCATCCACGGCGTGGTCACCTGGGCCCACGACATGGTGACCGGCAGCCAGGCCATCCGGGGCACCGAGGCCGGCGACCCCTGGAATTCACCGCTCGGCGACCGGGGCGGCTTCCTCGCCGCCGCCCACACCGCCGCCTCGGACCACGCTGACGGACACCTGCCGCGCCGCACCTCGGGTGATCTCGCGCGCCGCCGGGCCCTCGCGAACGCCGCTGCTGGGTTCGCCATCTTTCGGTCCTCGTTCGGCGGCGACCCCCGCGCCGTCTGACATCACCCGTCAGTCGGTCGGGACCTCTTCCCACCGGCCGCCTCATCCTTCCTCTGAGGTACTCCCCCATGCTCACTGTTCGTCGCCCCCGCATGTTCGTCGCGCGCCTCGACTCCCGTATCGAGTCCACGCCGCTGGCGCGCTACCTGCTCCGGGCCTACCTCTCCGCCCTCCCCGCCGGCGACCGCTACTCGGACACCGCCGAACTGTTGCTCGGCGAGTTGTTCGCCAACGCCGTCCAGCACTCCGACGCCCCCGACGACTGTCACATCGAGGTCCGCTTCACCACACCCCAACTCCTGACGACGAACACGGGCGTGGCCCGCTCCTCGTCGACCGGCTCGCCGAACGCTGGGGCAGCGCCAACCGCCCCGGCGGCATCGGCAAGTACGTCTGGGCCCACGTCGCCCCCGCCCCCGGCCCCGCCCTCGTCACCGCCTGAAAGCCCGAACCCCCATGCACCTCACCACCCTCGCCGGCCACGCCCTCTCCCGCGGCCGCACCCCCGCCGACACCTACGCCCTCCTCGCCCGCCGCACCCGCAAGCCGGTGCCCTCCGCCCGCGCCGTCTGCCTCGCCCTCACCATCCCCCTCGCCGAGACCGTCCGCCGCCTCAGCGAGTGCCACGACGCCCTCCTCGCCAACCCCCGCCAGGGCTCCGAGACCGACACCGGCGAACTCCTCGAAGCCCTCGGCGTCTTCGACGTCCCCAAGTCCCTCACCGACACCGAACTCGCCGTCGTCGACCTCTTCCTGCTCGCCATCGACGCCATGGGCGGCATCCGACCCGGCCACCACCACGGCCTGCACCGCTGGTTCACCACCGGCAACCTCACCGCCGCCTACCTCTCCCTCGCCGCCGCCCGGCCCCTCCCCCGCACCGGCAACCCCACCACCTACTGGACCACCCTCGTCACCGCCGGCGAACTCCTCACCACCACCCCCAACCCCGACACCCGCCTCACATACGCCCTCACCCACTGCCGCACCCGCGCAGCCCGCACCTGAACCCCCACCCCGCGCAGGAAGTCGGCCCCGCCGACTTCCTGCGCACCCCCAGCTTCGACGTCCCACTGTTTCAACCTTGCGCCCTGGACGAGTGGCTCGGCCTGCCGATGTTCTTCGTCAGCGACGACAAGGACGCCCCAGCAGCACCGGGCGCAGCGAAGACGCCGTTCTCGATCCCCTTTGCTCCACGGCAAGTTGGGCTCTCGGTCGGTCCCGGGCGCGTCCCGGGTTGTCGATGCGGGCGTGGACCGGAGGCGCGGTCGGTCCGACAATTCCCGCGTGCACCCGCGCTTCGTGCACCAGAATGCCCGCATGGAAACGGACACCGTGGCGGAGCTGGTCACGCGGGCACTGGTGGCGGCGCGCGCCATCGCCGCCTCGGACGACCCGGACGACCACGACGGCTGGGCCGAGTACGTATCGCTGCTGTGGCGGGCAGCCTCCGACGACGGGGCGGCCGCTCTTCCGCTCGGCCTGGAGCTGATCGCTTCGGCCGATCCGATCGAGCGCGGGGCGGGCTGCGACCTGTTGCGCGACACCAGCTATCACCACGAGGCGGTCCGCGCCGGGACGGCCACCGCGCTGGTCGCCCTCGCACAGCGGGAGACCGAGGCCGGCGTGCTGCGGTCCCTGGCGCGCGCGATCGAGAAGACGTCCGACCCGCGCGCCGTCCCCGTTCTCGTCGCCCTCGCCGCGCATCCTGACGCCGAGGTCCGTGAGGAGGTGGCCCGCTCGTTCGCGGAGGTCCTCACCGGCCTGCCGGACGGACCGGACATCCGCGCCCTCGTCGGGCTGAGCCAGGACCCGGACCCGGAGGTCCGCAACTGGGCGACGTTCACCCTCGGCGTCCAGGCCGAGGTGGACAGCCCCGCGATCCGGGCCGCGCTCTGGGCTCGGACGGCCGACGAGCACGCCGACACCCGTACGGAGGCGATCCGCGGACTGGCCTGTCGGCACGACCCCCGCGCCGTCCCGTTCCTCGCCGAGCTGGTCGACAACCCCGAGGGCGCACACCTCCTCACGTTCAGCGCGGCGCAGATCACGGATGTCCTCGAACCGCTGCCGGCCCTCCCGGAGTACGAGCCCGGCGACGACTGGGTCACCGACGCCGTGAACGCCTGCAACCCGGCTCGGCGGGCCCGCCTGGACGCCTTCGCCTGGGAGCTGGTCTGCACGCTCGACCGGCTCCGCCCCGACCTGGGCGCCGCCGTCTCCATGGAACGCTTCGGCTGGGGCCGTTCCCTCGGCGTCGACGCCGCCTTCGGGCCATCGGGCTACGACATCGAGGCGCTGCTCGCCCGCGCGGACGGCGACCCCGCGCGCGCTGCCGAGCTGGTCACGGCCGACCTGCCGAGTACCCTGCCCGGTTCCCCTCCCGGCCCTCGATCCCCGTGACCGGACGCGAGCAGTGACGAGTGGTGCTGACGATCCGCACCGCTCGGCGGCCCCGGTGGCGCGCGCAGGAAGTCGGCCCCGCCGACTTCCTGCTCCCCAGCACCCCCGCCCCACCGGGGCGGGCCAATGAACGGTTCTGCGCAACCGTGGAGTCGCCGGAAATGACCCCGGTGGTCCGTCTCGATCCCGGCACCGACCTGCACGAGGGTGCCTCGCTGACCGCCGTGTGCGGCACGCGGCGGTCAGCGAGGCACGCTCCGCACGTCGAGCCGCGAGCTGGACCTCACGGCCGTCCGCTCCGTCCGGGTGCGCGGGCCCTCGCCCTACGAGGGGCCTGCCGACCTCGGCGGCGAGGACCGCCGGTTCGCCGCCGCGCGAACCTTCTGGGGGGCGGGTGGCATCCTGGCGTCGCTGCCGGGGCGCGCCACGTCAGCCATCTCCGGGACAACCGGGCGGCAGAGTACGGGCCGGCCCGCCTCGCCACCGCCCAGCGCTACGGATTCCGGGCACCCCACACGCTGATCACCGACAAGATCGCGATCGCGACCAGGGTTGCGCGGAGCGGTTCAGCAGCCGCCCGAGTTCGCCGAGCCCGAGCCTCCGGAGATCCACGGCGAGTAGGACGCCGGCGAGGGCTTGGGCCGCACGCTGCGCTTGGTGATCAGTTCGACCTCGACGCCGGCGGGGCCGAGCAGCACGGTCAGGGCCTCCCGCAGGCGCTCCGCGTCGGTGCCGGCGGGCGGCTTCCACACCACCTGCCCACCGGTGAAGTCCAGCCGCCCGACGAGCGCCTCCTCGACCGGCGCGCGATCGCCCTCGTAGGGCTCCATGATGCTGTGCACCAGCCAGACGGCGGGCAGTTCGGTCAGCGGCCGCCAGTCGTCGGGGCGCCCGCCCCGGACCAGCCGGTAACGCTCCGCCGCCTCGGGCGGGGCGAACTCGATCCGGTGGACGGTGGTCACTTCCATCCGGGCGATCACCGGGACGGCAAGCAGGTACTCGACCCCCGCGATCACCCCGACCACCGCGGCGACGGTGCCCCCGGTCGCGCCGAGGAGCCACAGGACGAACGCCACCATGAACGTCGGCGCGAAGAGCACCAGCGGCGCCTTCAGCGCACTCCCGACGGCCGTCAGGCAGTACAGGAGCGCACTGCGCCGGGTGCCGCCGCCCTCGCGCAGGACGATGTCGGTCGAGGCGGGGCCGGTGCGCAGGACGTCATCCAGAGCCATGCCAGGAGCGTAGGACTGCCGAACAGGACCGGCCAGAGTCCTGGCGCGGCCAATGCGCCTGATACCCAGTGCAACTGACGTGGCATCAGTCCGACGGTGCCGGGCCGGGGCAGCCTCACTCCGGCCCGGGCGAGCGTGCGGAGCGCACCGAGCGTCAGGAGGCCGGCGAGGCCCAGGACGCCGACGGCCGCGAGTCGCGCCGCGACCGCCGCAACCGTTCCCGGGCTTCCTCCACGAGCGCGGAAGCCGAACCGCTGTCCACCACGCAACCCGCCCCTTCGCGGTCCCGCCCCGGCCGGTCTTCCGCTCCGGACGGCGACGCCCCACGGAACGCCACGGAACCCCCACGGAACCCCATAGAACCCCGCGGAACCCCGCGGTGTCCGCCTTCCGCCGCCGCACGTTCGCCACGCGCCTCGACTCGGCACCGGAGCCCACCCGAGCCACCCGAGCCACCACCCCGGGAGCGCGGGGGCCGGCGGGGCCGACTTCCCGCGCGGCCCGGGGGCCGGCCGGCGCGTCCGGATGAGGAGATCGCCCTGCCGGACCCGACCGTCCGTCCACAGGGCCGGGGCCCTGAACCGGCAGGCCGGCGGGCTTCGGCGCTATACCGTCCCGGAGGGCGAGGCCCACCAGGTCGAGGGTGTCGCGGTGACGTAGCCCAGCGACTCGTACAGCGGTCTGCCCAGCTTCGAAGCGGTGAGCGTGGCCGGCAGGTCCGCCAGGTGGGCGAGGGCGCCGAGCATGACGGCCCGGCCCACGCCACGCGACCGGAACGCCGACGACGTACCGACCCAGTAGTGGCTGCCGACGCCGTCGGCCACGACGCTGACGCAGGCTCCCGCAGCCACGCCGTCGAGCATGGCGACGAACACGTCCACGCCGGACTGTTCGATCAACGCCGTCGGGAACAACTCGCCGGGACGGTGGGGCTCGAACCCGTCCAGCTCGAAGCCCTCGATCACGACCCGCTCGGCCGCCCGGAGGTCCTCGGACTGCCGTGCCCGGATCACGTCCAGCGCCGGTTCTCCGACGGGCCCGGGCTGGCGCAGCATGATCGGCATCTGCCAGTTGCGCATGCCGAGGTGGTTCAGGTCGGTCGAGCTGAACGGATCCTCGACGTTCACGGGGCCCGCGGCCCGGCGCGTCAGCTCGCTCACCTCGGCCAGTTCGCCCGGGTCGAGGTCGGGCTCCTGGATCAGGATCCGCAGTCCCGCACGCGCGTCGCCGTCGACCGCGACGAATCCGCGACGCCGGATCACCTCGTGTCCCCGGCAGAGGCCGGTGAGGGTCCAGAAGGCGGCGGAGTTCCGGGCTTGACGCATCGGCGCCTCGGCCAGGGACACGGGCTGGTCGGTCGACGTGGGCTCTGTTGTCATTGTGCCTACGGTAGTGGGGAATTGACCCATCCTGCCGGACCAATTCCCCGCGGGCCGACTGGGCCACCCTCCGAGCCCGGCCACCCGGCGGGCCCGAGCGTCCCGGGGCCCGCGCTCATCGGACGGCCCGACCTGCGGTTTTCCCGGTGCACGCCGCCCACCCGCGGGTGAACCGGCGGGGACACCGTGGCGCGGGAGGTCCCGGCCGGCACGATCGCGGCGACGATGCCGAGCGGCACCGCCGGCGGGCCCCCGCCGCGACGGCGAGCAGGATCGCGGGCAGGCGGAGGACGCCGAGCAGCCCCGGAAGGACGAGGGCCGGGAGGGCCTGATCGAGCGCCGGGTGCCTGCGCTCGCGACGCGAGTCGCCGTCCTCGGGCAGGACGGGGCCGGTGGTGGAGGGGTGGTCCGCAGGATGCCTTCCAGTGCCACGGCCCGAAGCCCAGGACCGCCGACCGATTCCGGCCAGCGTGCCGGGGCAGCGGAACGGGCCCGGACACTCGCGTGCCCGGGCCCGTGCGACAGCGGTGCCGTCAGTGCGCGGCGGCCTCCCAGTTGGGGCCGACGCCGACCGAGACGTCCAGCGGGGCGCGCAGCGGGTAGGCGCCCGCCATCTGCTCGCGGACGACGGCCTCGACCTGCTCGCGCTCGCCCGGGGCCAGCTCCAGCACGATTTCGTCGTGCACCTGGAGCAGCATCCGGGAGGTGAGGCCGGCCGTGCGCAGCGCTTCGTCCACCCGGAGCATGGCGATCTTGACGATGTCGGCGGCCGAGCCCTGGATCGGGGCGTTGAGGGCCATCCGCTCGGCCATCTCGCGGCGCTGGCGGTTGTCGCTGTTGAGGTCCGGCAGGTAGCGGCGGCGGCCGAGCAGGGTCTCGGTGTAGCCCGTCGCCCGGGCCTCGTCGACGACCCGGCGCAGGTAGTCCCGCACGCCGCCGAAGCGCTCGAAGTAGGTGTCCATCAGGCCCTGGGCCTCGGCGGGCTTGATGCCGAGCTGCTGCGAGAGCCCGTACGCGGAGAGTCCGTACGCCAGGCCGTAGGACATCGCCTTGATCTTGCGGCGCATCTCGGCGTCCACCGCGGCGCGCGGCACCTCGAAGACCTGGGAGGCGACGGTGTTGTGCAGGTCCTCGCCGGAGGCGAAGGCCTGCAGCAGCGCCTCGTCCTCGGACAGGTGGGCCATGATCCGCAGTTCGATCTGGGAGTAGTCGGCGGTGAGCAGCGACTCGTAGCCCTCGCCGACGACGAAGGCGCGGCGGATCGCCCGGCCCTCCTCGGTGCGGACCGGGATGTTCTGCAGGTTCGGGTCCTGCGAGGAGAGCCGGCCGGTGGCGGCGACCATCTGGTTGAAGGTGGTGTGGATCCGGCCCTTGGGCGAGACGGTCTTGAGCAGGCCCTCGACGGTGGTGCGCAGCTTGGCCTGGTCGCGGTGGCGCAGCAGGATGACCGGCAGTTCGTTGTCGGTCTGGGTGGCCAGCCAGGTGAGCGCGTCGGCGTCGGTGGTGTAGCCGGTCTTGATCTTCTTGGTCTTGGGGAGTGCGAGCTCGCCGAAGAGGATCTCCTGGAGCTGCTTGGGCGAGCCGAGGTTGAACTCGTGCCCGGCGGCGGCGTGCGCCTCCTCCACCACGCGCTGGATCTCGGCGGCGAACTGGGCCTCCAGGCCGGTGAGCCACTCGCGGTCGGCGGCGATGCCGTAGCGCTCCATCCGGGCCAGCAGGGCGGCGATGGGCAGTTCCATGTCGTGCATCAGCTCGGCGGCGCCGACCTCGCCGAGGCGGGTGTCGAAGAGCGCGGCGAGGTCGAGCACGGCGCGGGCCTGGAGCATCAGCGACCGGGCGGCGGCGGTCTCGTCCTCCTCCGGTGCGTCGAAGGAGAGTTGGCCGCTCTCGGTGGCGGGGGCCGGGGTGAGCGAGCGGGCCAGGTACTCCTCGGCGAGCACCTCCAGGGTGAAGGTGCGGCGGCCGGGCTTCTCCAGGTAGGCGGCGAGCGCGGTGTCGGCGACGACGCCCTCGATGGTCCAGCCGCGCTCGGCGAAGGCGCGCATGACCTGCTTGGCGATGTGCAGGGCCTTGGGGGCGCCGGCGTCGGCGAGCCAGGCGGCGAAGGCCCGCTCGTCCTCCTCGGCGAGCAGCGCCGGGTCGAACCAGGCGGCCGTCTCCCCGGCGGCGAGCGCCACTTCGGTGACCTCGCCGGCGCCGAGCGCCCACTGGTAGACGGCGGCGAGCGCGACGGTGGTCTTGCCGTCGGAGGCGTGCTCGGCGAGCCAGGCGGCCAGGGTGCCGGGGTCGGTGAGGAGTTCGCCGTCCACCTCGACGCCGGGGGCGAGTTCGGCTTCGGCGGTGTCCGAGCCGGTGGTCGGGTCGATGCCGAAGACGCGGTCGCGGAAGTTGGCGTTGCGGAACTCCAGCGACTCCATCAGGGAGCCGACGGCGTCCTTGTCGAACGGCTTGCGGTCCAGGTCGGTGACGCCGAGCGGGAGTTCGACGTCGCGGACCAGCTCGGTGAGCACCCGGTTGCGCTTGACCGAGTCGAGGTGGTCGCGCAGCTTCTCGCCGATCTTGCCCTTGACTTCGTCGGCGCGGGCGACGAGTTCGTCGAAGGAGCCGAACTGGTTGACCCACTTGGCGGCGGTCTTCTCGCCGACGCCGGGGATGCCGGGGAGGTTGTCGGACGGGTCGCCGCGCAGCGCGGCGAGGTCCGGGTACTGGCGCGGGGTGACGCCGTACTTCTCGGCGACCTTCTCCGGGGTGTAGCGGGTGAGCTCGGAGACGCCCTTGGTCGGGTAGAGCACGGTGACGTGGTCGGTGACCAGCTGGAGCGAGTCGCGGTCGCCGGTGACGATGTCGACGTCGTAGCCGGCCGCCTCGGCGGCGGTGGCCAGGGTGGCGATGATGTCGTCGGCCTCGAAGCCCTCGGCCGTCAGCCGGGGGACGTGCATGGCGTCGAGCAGTTCGCCGATCAGGCCGACCTGGCTGCGGAACTCGTCCGGCGTCTTGGCACGGTTGGCCTTGTAGTCGGGGAACTCGACGGAGCGGAAGGTCTGCCGGGAGAGGTCGAAGGCGACGGCGAGGTGGGTGGGCTGCTCGTCCCGGACGGTGTTGGCGAGCATCGAGGCGAAGCCGTAGACCGCGTTGGTGGGTTGGCCGGTGGAGGTGTTGAAGTTCTCCACGGGCAGGGCGTAGAAGGCCCGGTAGGCCATCGAGTGCCCGTCGAGCAGCATCAGCCGGGGCCGCGGGCCGGCCCCGCCGCCACCCGTCGCGCCCTTGTCCGTACTCTGCGTAGCCACGTCAACGTCCGTTCCTGCCGATTCCACTACCGGCCACCGATCCTATGGCCCGGCACCGACAAAAAGGACGCCGCGCCGGTTCGGCCACAGCTGCTACCTATGAGTAGGACGGTCGTACGATCACAGGCGGCACATCCCCCCAGCAGATCCCAGCGGCAGGAGTTCCCCCATGACCGATGCGGCCCCCGGCACCGCCCCCCTCGACGCCCCCGGCACCACTCCCGACACCGTCCCCGACACCGCCCCCCTCCTGAACGTCCCGCAGGACGTGCTGGACCACTTCGCCAAGCTCGGCGTGAACCCGGAGACCTTCTCGGGCGGCCACCTCGGCGACAAGCTCGGCATCCGGATCGTCGAGGCCTCCGGCGACCGCGTGGTCGGCACCATGCCGGTGGAGGGCAACCAGCAGCCGTACGGGCTGCTGCACGGCGGCGCGTCGGCGGCGCTGGCCGAGACGCTGGGCTCGATCGGGGCGATGCTGCACGCCGGTCCCGGCCGGTACGCGGTCGGTGTGGACCTCAACGCGACCCACCACCGCTCGGCCACCTCCGGGCTGGTGACCGGGGTGGCGACGGCCGTGTTCAAGGGCCGCACCGCGGCCACCTACGAGATCGCGATCACCGACGACACCGGCCGGCGGATCACCAGCTGCCGGCTGACCTGCATGCTGCGCGACCTCTGACGGCGGCTCCGACCGCGCCATCCCGCCCGACAACGTCCCCACCGGGCCCGCGAGTTCACTCCGGACAACATCAAGTCCCTTTTCCGCCCCCTTGTTTGACCTTCCGCCACCCTGGGCAGGCGTTGGTCTGGACAAGGGGGCCTTCGCATGTCCGGGCGCGGTCGGCGCAAACCCGCCCCTGTAACGCTGCGTAACAAGTAGGAAATCCGATCAATTGCCGGTTCCGAGGCCCGCGGGCGCCCCGGGATCATCCGGTCGCGCCCTCCTCGTCCGCAATCCGGACGCTCAAGGTCGAAAGCAGGGCATCGGACACTGGTGTCCGATTATCGGCGCTGCCAGCTGCAACCCCCATTTCTGGGCCTTACATCGCCCTACCAGCGCGTAAACGCCCGGCATCGCGGGATCGATCGAGCCAGAACGACCACATCGTGAGACAAATACTCCGTGTGCTCATAACAAGAGAATCACAGCCTGCTCCCAGCACTGCCCGAGCCGCCCAACGGCATCTAGAGTCACGGCCAGTCACCGCGCCATTCGATTGGGCCAGGCCCTCCGCGCACTCCGGCTCCCGCCATTCAGGCGCGGGCGCCTCCTGAACCGAAGGGGACCCTCGTGCGTCATCGTTCAGCAGTTGTCGTGAGCATTGCCGTGATCGGCGCCCTCAGCCTCAGCGCCTGCGGCTCCCGCGGAGAGAAGAAGGCCGACGGCGGCACCTCCAACTCCGGCTCCACCACCGTCGTCATCGGCGTCGACGCCCCGCTCACCGGCGACCTCTCCGCCCTCGGCCTCGGCATCCGCAACTCCGTCGACCTCGCGATCAAGAAGGCCAACGAGGCCAACGAGGTCCCCGGCGTCAAGTTCGAGATCAAGGCCCTGGACGACACCGGCAAGCCCGCCCCCGGCCAGCAGAACGCCACCCAGCTCGTCGGCGACTCCAAGGTCCTCGGCGTCGTCGGCCCGCTCAACTCCAGCGTGGCCCAGTCGATGCAGCAGATCTTCGACGACGCCTCCCTGGTCGAGGTCTCCCCCGCCAACACCGGCGTCGCCCTCAGCCAGGGCGAGAAGTGGGCCAGCGGCGAGAAGAAGCGCCCGTTCACGTCCTACTTCCGCACCGCCACCACCGACGCCGTCCAGGGCCCCTTCGCCGCCCAGTTCCTCTACACCGACGCCAAGAAGACCAAGGTCTTCCTGATCGACGACCAGAAGACCTACGGCGCGGGCCTGGCCGGCACCTTCAAGGGCGAGTTCACCAAGCTCGGCGGCCAGCTGGTCGGCGAGGAGCACGTCAACCCCGACGACCGCGACTTCGCCGCCATCGTCACCAAGGTCAGGAGCTCCGGCGCCGAGGCCGTCTACTACGGCGGCGAGTACCCCGCGGCCGGCCCGCTCTCCCTCCAGCTCAAGGAGGCCGGCGTCAACATCCCGCTGATGGGCGGCGACGGCATCCAGAGCGGCGACTTCATCAAGCTCAACCCCAAGAGCCAGGGCGACTACGCCACCGCCGTCGGCCTGCCCGTCGAATCCCTCGACACCGCCAAGAAGTTCATCGCCGACTACAAGACCGCCGGCTACAAGGACGCCTACGAGACCTACGGCGGCTACTCCTACGACAGCGCCTGGGCCATCATCCAGGGCGTCAAGCAGGCCGTGAAGGACAACAACGGCAAGGTCCCCGACCGCAAGGCCGTCCGCGACGCCGTCCAGAAGGTCAGCTTCGACGGCGTGACCGGCAAGGTCTCCTTCGACGAGTTCGGCGACACCACCAACAAGCAGCTCACCGTCTACACCGTCAAGGACGGCAAGTGGGCCGTGGAGAAGTCCGGCACCTTCAAGGGCTGACACCCAGTCACCACAAGCACCACCAGCGCCACTTCACCACCACCGCGCGCGGGGGCGCCACGAGTGCCCCCGCGCGCACCCACATCCACCACCCACGCGGACAGACACCCCCGAACGCACTACGGAGGCCCAGCGGTGCACGACCTACCGCAGCAGCTGGCCAACGGCCTGATCCTCGGCGCCCTCTACGGACTCGTCGCGATCGGCTACACGATGGTCTACGGCATCGTCCAGCTCATCAACTTCGCCCACGGCGAGATCGTCATGGTCGGCGGCTTCGGCGCCCTGACCGCCTACCTCGCCCTCCCCGGCGGCACCACCCTGTGGCTGGCCCTGCCGCTCATGCTGATCGCCGGCATCCTGGTCTCCACCCTCACCGCCATCGCCGCCGAGCGCTTCGCCTACCGCCCCCTGCGCAACGCCCCCCGACTGGCCCCGCTGATCACCGCGATCGGGCTGTCCATCTTCCTCCAGCAGCTCGTCTTCTCCTTCTACCCGGACGCCAAGAAGGCCCGGGTCTTCCCCAAGCTCCCCGGCGACCCGTTCAGCCTCGGCTCCGTCACCATCCAGCGCAGCGACCTCTTCCTGATCATCGCCGCCCCGCTGTGCATGCTCGCCCTCGGCTGGTTCGTCACCCGCACCCGCTCCGGACGCGCCATGCAGGCCACCAGCCAGGACCCGGACACCGCCAAGCTGATGGGCATCGACACCGACCGCATCATCGTCATGGCCTTCGCCATCGGCGCCGCGTTCGCCGCCGTCGCCGCCGTCGCCTACGGGCTGCGCAGCGGCCAGGTCGACTTCCGGATGGGCTTCATCCTCGGCCTCAAGGCCTTCACCGCCGCCGTCCTCGGCGGCATCGGCAACATCTACGGCGCCATGCTCGGCGGCCTCGCCCTCGGCCTCGCCGAAGCCCTCGCCACCGGGTACATCCAGCACCTGCCCGGCATGCACCTCTTCGGAGGCGGCGCCTGGAAGGACGTCTGGGCGTTCGTACTCCTCATCCTCGTGCTCCTGATCCGGCCCCAGGGCCTGCTCGGCGAGCGCGTCGCGGACAGGGCGTGACCACCATGACCACCACCCGCACCGAAACGACCCCGGTCATCCCGCTGCCGGCCCGCGCCGCCGCCGCCGTCACCGCACTCGGCGCCCTCGCCACCGCCGCCTCCGCCGCCATGTCCTGGACCTGGACCTCCGACTTCCCCGGCGACCTCACGTACTACGGCTCCCCGGCCGGCCTCCAGTGGCTCGCCCTCGCCGCCGGGCTGCTCACCCTCGTCCTGCTGCTCGCCGCCCAGGGCGTCCCCGGACTGCGCTGGGCCGCCCCCACCCGCAGCAACAACGCCGTCCTGTTCGCCGCCACCGGCGCCCTCGCCGTCGCCGTCTACGCCGTCGCCGCCGTCTCCGCCGAACTCGGCGGCCTCGCCAACCTCGAACCCGGCGGCTGGGTGCTCGCCGCGGGCGGCCTGATCTCCGTCCTCGGCGCCCTCGCCCTGCCGCTCGACCGCCGCACCACCGTCCCGCTGCGGATCCTCGACAAGCGCCTCTTCCTGCTCGTCCCGGTCGCCCCCGCCGCCTGGTTCGGCGCCCACGCCGTCCCCACGGACAAGCCGGTCGCCCCGGTCCTGACCGCCCTCGCCGGCGGCCTCGCCATCGCCGCCGGCGCCGTCCTGCTGCTCCAGCTCGGCCACCTCGCCAACAGCGCACTGCGGCTGGGCCGGATCGACCGCCCGCTGGCCGCGGCGCGGGCGCTCCCCTCCTGGGTCGAGGTGCTGCTGATCGTCCTCGCCTTCGGCACCGGACTGTTCGCGATCACCTTCGGCATCGACACCGAGTACGGCGAACTCTTCACCGGCTACCTGCTGTTCGTCGCCCTCGCCGTCCCCGCCCTGGCCAAGTCCGGCCTGCTCGCCCGGCTGCGCGCGCTGACCGTCAAGCACCGCCCGGTCACCACCGGCGCCGCCTTCGCCGCCGCCGCCGGCTTCCCGTTCACCCAGACCAGCGACCAGTACACCTCGGTCGCCACCAACATCCTGATCTTCGCCACCGTCGCCCTCGGCCTCAACATCGTCGTCGGCCTGGCCGGCCTGCTCGACCTCGGGTACGTCGCCTTCCTCGGCGTCGGCGCCTACGCCGCCGCCCTGGTCTCCGGCTCCCCCGCCTCGCCCATCCACGTCCAGTTCCCGTTCTGGGCCGCGATGCTCACCGGCGCCGTCGTCTCGATGATCTTCGGCGTCCTGATCGGCGCCCCCACCCTGCGGCTGCGCGGCGACTACCTCGCCATCGTCACCCTCGGGTTCGGCGAGATCTTCCGCATCACCATGCTCAACCTCAACGGCACCACCGGCCCCAAGGTCACCAACGGCTCCAACGGCATCCCGCGCATCCCCGACCTGGAGATCCTCGGCTTCGACCTCGGCAAGCCGCACACCGTCCTCGGCGTCGAACTCGGCCGCTTCTCCAACTACTACCTGCTGATGCTGCTCGTCACCGCCGTCGTCGTGCTGGTCTTCGCCCGGGTCGGCGACTCCCGCATCGGCCGCGCCTGGGTCGCCATCCGCGAGGACGAGACCGCCGCCGAGGCCATGGGCATCAACGGCTTCCGGCTCAAGCTGCTCGCCTTCGCCCTCGGCGCCCTGCTGGCCGGCCTGGCCGGCACCGTCCAGGCCCACGTCAGCTACACCGTCACCCCCGACCAGTACACCTTCGCCGAAGCCCTCCCGCCGAACTCCGCCTTCCTGCTCGCCGCGGTCATCCTCGGCGGCATGGGCACCATCAGCGGCCCGCTGGCCGGCGCCACCCTGCTCTTCCTCATCCCCAAGAAGCTCGAATTCCTCGCCGACTACCAGCTCCTCGCCTTCGGCGCCGCCCTCATCGTCCTGATGCGGGTGCGCCCCGAAGGCCTCATCCCCAACCGGCGCCGGCAGCTGGAGTTCCACGAGGCCGCCCTCCCGGCCCAGGCCACCGGCGAGCCGACCGCACTCACCAAGGCAGGGGCGTGACCGACCCGATGACCACCACCGCCGCACCCCTGCTCGAAGTCACCGGCGTCACCATGCGCTTCGGCGGCCTCACCGCCGTCAACGACGTCTCCCTGACCGTCGGCGAAGGCGAGATCATCGGTCTCATCGGCCCCAACGGCGCCGGCAAGACCACCTTCTTCAACTGCCTCACCGGCCTGTACGTCCCCACCGAGGGCGCCGTCCGCTTCCGCGACACCCTGCTGCCGCCCAAGCCCCACCTGGTCACCCAGGCCGGCATCGCCCGCACCTTCCAGAACATCCGGCTGTTCGCCAACATGACCGTCCTGGAGAACGTCCTGGTCGGCCGGCACACCCGCACCAGGGAAGGCATCTTCTCCGCCGTCCTGCGCGGCCCCGGCTACCACCGCGCCGAGGCCGAGAGCCGCGAGAAGGCCATGGAACTCCTGCAGTTCACCGGCCTCGCCGAGAAGGCCGACCACCTCGCCCGCAACCTCCCCTACGGCGAGCAGCGCAAGCTGGAGATCGCCCGCGCCCTCGCCTCCGAACCCGGCCTGCTGCTGCTCGACGAACCCACCGCCGGCATGAACCCCCAGGAGACCCGGGCCGCCGAGGAACTCGTCTTCGCGATCCGCGACAAGGGCGTCTCCGTCCTCGTCATCGAGCACGACATGCGCTTCATCTTCAACCTCTGCGACCGCACCGCGGTGCTCGTCCAGGGCCAGAAGATCGTCGAGGGCGACCGCGAGACCGTCCAGAACGACGAACGCGTCATCACCGCCTACCTGGGCGCCCCGCTCGAAGGCACCACCCCGGCTGTTCCGGAGAACGTTACGGAGACCGACCAGTGACCGCACTCCTCGAGGTCGAGGACCTCCGCGTCGCCTACGGCAAGATCGAGGCCGTCAAGGGCATCGGCTTCACCGTCGAACAGGGCGAGGTCACCACCCTCATCGGCACCAACGGCGCGGGCAAGACCACCACCCTGCGCACCCTGTCCGGCCTGCTCAAGCCCACCGCCGGGCGGATCACCTTCGACGGCCAGGACCTCTCGACCGTCCCCGCGCACAAGATCGTCGCCCTCGGCCTCGCCCACTCCCCCGAGGGACGGCACATCTTCCCCCGGATGACCATCGAGGAGAACCTCCTCCTCGGCGCCTTCCTGCGCACCGACGCCGCCGGCATCACCGCCGACGTCGAACGGGCCTACGGCCTGTTCCCGATCCTCGGCGAACGCCGGCGCCAGGCCGCCGGCACGCTCTCCGGCGGCGAACAGCAGATGCTCGCGATGGGACGGGCGCTGATGTCCCGGCCCAAGCTGCTGATGCTGGACGAACCCTCGATGGGGCTCTCGCCGCTGATGATGCAGAAGATCATGTCCACCATCGTGGAGCTGAAGTCCTCCGGTACGACCATCCTCCTGGTCGAGCAGAACGCCCAGGCGGCACTCTCGCTCTCCGACCGGGGGTACGTCATGGAGACCGGCCGCATCGTCCTCTCCGGGACCGGGCCCGACCTCCTGCACGACGAGTCCGTCCGCAAGGCCTACCTCGGCGAGGACTGAGCCCGCACACACGGCGAAGGACCCGGCAGAAACGTTCTGCCGGGCCCTTCCCGTACCTCTTACTCGCCCTTGGCCTCGTCCGCCTTCTTGCGGTCCTGGGCCTCGCCCTCCTCGATGACCGCCTCGGCCACCGCGGCCATCGTCATCCGGCGGTCCATCGAGGTCTTCTGGATCCACCGGAAGGCGGCCGGCTCGTTCAGCCCGAACTTGGTCTGCAGCACACCCTTCGCCCGGTCCACCAGCTTCCGGGTCTCCAGCCGCTGGCTGAGGTCCCCGATCTCCTTCTCCAGCGCCCGCATCTCGGCGTACCGGGAGACCGCCATCTCGATCGCCGGCACCAGGTCCGACTTCGAGAACGGCTTGACGATGTACGCCATCGCCCCGGCGTCCCGCGCCCGGTCCACCAGCTCCCGCTGCGAGAACGCCGTCAGCATCAGGACCGGCGCCAGGTGCTTGTCGTGGATCTGCTCGGCCGCGGAGAGCCCGTCCAGCACCGGCATCTTCACATCGAAGATCGCCAGATCCGGCTTCAGCTCCTCCACCAGCCGCACCGCCGTCTCCCCGTCACCGGCCTCACCGACGACGGTGTACCCCTCCTCCTCGAGCATCTCCTTGAGGTCGAGGCGGATCAGCGCCTCGTCCTCGGCGATCACAATCCGGGTGATCTGGGGCATATCGGTCTCAAGCGGCTGCGCCTGCTCGTCGGCGGTGCTCACGGGGCTCCTAGTTCCGGCGGGGTACTGCATGCACGAGGGTACCTAGCTGCGCCCGACAGCGCTCACAGGGTATCCTTCACGGGCGCAAACCAGCCGGGTTGGTGGAAGGGCAGACACGATCGCCTCAAAAGCGATTGCCTGAAAGGGCGTGTGGGTTCGAATCCCACACTCGGCACCAGATTTTCCTCATATTCCCAGGTTTTGGGGATTTCACCCTATCCAGTGGATCACATCCAATGTGTCCACGGCCCGGGCTGTCACGTCCCACTCTGGCGCACATGACCACACTCTCTGTGCGCGAACAGGCCGTCCACCTCCTCCGTCGAGGTCTCAGCAACGCCGAGGTGGCCCGCCACCTCCACGTCCCGAAGGGCACTGTCTCCTGGTGGAAGCATCAGGACCTCGCCAAACGCAACGAACTCCCCGGCCGTAAGCGCTCCGCATGCGTGCACTGCTACGGCGACGAGCTGAACCGAGCCGCCTACTCCTACCTGCTCGGCCTGTACCTCGGCGACGGGCACATCCTGCTGCCCAACGAGTACCGCAGGACCCAGAGCCTCCAGATAACCTGCGACGACAAGTGGCCGGGCATCATGGATTCCGTCGAAGAGGCCATGCGTCAAGTTCTCCCCAACAACAAGCCCTGCCGGGTGCGCCGCACCGGGTGCCACGACATCAAGGTCTATTCGAACCACCTCACCTGCATCTTCCCCCAGCACGGCCCCGGCAAGAAGCACGAGCGCACCATAGCCCTGGAGCCCTGGCAGCAGGAGATCGTGGACGCCCACCCCTGGGAGTTCCTGCGCGGCCTGATCCACTCCGACGGGTGCCGCATCACCAACTTGGCGACCCGTACGGTCGGCGGCGCCACGAAGCGCTACGAGTACCCCCGGTACTTCTTCACCAACACCTCGACCGACATCATCGGCCTCTTCACCGCCGCCCTCGACGCCGTCGGCGTCCGGTGGAAGGCCGCCGCGCGCCACCGGCGCGACAAACGTCTCCGTCGCCCGCAAGGACTCCGTCGCCCTCATGGACACCCACATCGGCCCGAAGTACTGACAGGGGCGCGGCCCGTCCGAGGAAGGGCCGCGCCGCCGGGAACCTCAGGCGTCCAGGGTCCCCACGTGGTGGACGCGGACGAGGTTGGTGGAGCCGGCCAGGCCGGGGGGCGAACCCGCCGTGATGACGACGATGTCGCCCTTCTGGCAGCGGCCGAGCGACAGGAGTGCCGCGTCGACCTGTTCGACCATCTGGTCGGTGGTCGGGGCGAACGGGCCGAGGAAGGTCTCCACGCCCCAGGTGAGGGCGAGTTGGCTGCGCACGGCCGGTTCGTAGGTGAAGGCGAGCACCGGGATGGGCGAGCGGTAGCGGGTGAGCCGGCGGGCGGTGTCGCCGGACTGGGTGAAGGCGATCAGGTACTTGGCGTGCAGGAAGTCGCCGATCTCGGCGGCCGCGCGGGCGACGGCGCCGCCCTGGGTCCGCGGCTTGCTGCCGGTGGTGAGCGGCGGGAGGCCCGCGGCCAGGATGTCGTTCTCGGCGGCCTCGACGATCCGGGCCATGGTCTTGACGGTCTCGACCGGGTACTTGCCGACCGAGGTCTCCCCGGAGAGCATCACCGCGTCCGTCCCGTCCAGGACGGCGTTGGCGACGTCGGAGGCCTCGGCGCGGGTCGGCCGGGAGGTGTTGATCATCGAGTCGAGCATCTGGGTCGCGACGATGACCGGCTTGGCGTTGCGGCGGGCGAGCTTGATGGCGCGCTTCTGGACCAGCGGGACCTGTTCGAGGGGCATCTCCACGCCCAGGTCGCCGCGGGCCACCATGATCCCGTCGAAGGCGTCGACGACGGACTCCAGGTTCTCCACCGCCTGCGGCTTCTCGATCTTGGCGATGACCGGGACCCGGCGTCCCTCCTCCGCCATGATCCGGTGGACGTCCTCGACGTCCCGCCCGCTGCGGACGAAGGAGAGCGCGATGAGGTCGGCCCCGGTGCGCAGCGCCCACCGCAGGTCGGCGACGTCCTTGTCGCTGAGTGCGGGGACGGAGACGGAGACGCCGGGGAGGTTGAGGCCCTTGTGGTCGGAGACCAGGCCGCCTTCGATGACCAGGCAGCGCACGTGCGGCCCGTCGACGGCGACGACCTCCAGGGTGACCCGGCCGTCGTCGACCAGGATGCGCTCGCCGCGGCTGACGTCCCCGGCGAGCCCGGAGTAGGTGGTTCCGCAGCGGTCCTTGTCCCCCACGACGCCGTTGTCGGTGGAGATGGTGAACTCGTCGCCGCGTTCGAGAAGTACGGGTCCGTGGGCGAAGGTGTCGAGCCGGATCTTCGGGCCTTGAAGGTCGACGAGGATGCCGACGCTGCGGCCGGTCTCGTCGGCGGCCTTGCGGACGCGGCGGTAGCGTTCCTCGTGCTCGGTGTGCGAGCCGTGACTGAGGTTCAGTCGGGCGATGTCCATCCCGGCGTCGACCAGGGACTTGATCTGGTCGTACGAGTCGGTGGCGGGCCCGAGGGTACAGACGATTTTTGCTCGGCGCATAGTGCTGAGACTAGGCATTACCGGCGCGTAACCACGACGCGGGTCCGGACTGCGGGATGACCGTTGCGGTAAGGCGAGTTGAACAATCTGACACATCCTCGGACCGCTGTGCGAGCGCCCCGCTCCACGTCGCCGCCGCGCGCCGCCCGTACGCCTCCCGCGCCTCCCGCGCCGCCTGCCGATGCGATTCCGTGAAGGGGTGTTCACCCCTGGTTCACCGCCGCTTCCGCCGCCGCTCCCCGCCCGGCGGGACGCTCGTCACCCCCGGGTGGATGCCGGGGCGCCCCGGGTCACCACCCGGACGAAGGAGCGGACGAGGGGGAGGCGTTCGGCATGCGACGCGCACTGGGGGTGGTTGCGGCCCTGGCCCTGCTGGGCGGGGTCGCCTTCGCGCTGATCCCCGACGACCGGAAGAAGGACACCACCACGACGGTCACCGTCACCGGCCTGATCGGCTCGGAGAAGCGCGCCTTCTTCGAGAACGACGACGTCAAGGCCGAGTTGGCGAAGCAGGGCCTGGTGGTCCGGACGGACTCCACCGGCTCCTGGACGATGAGCGACCAGGCGGGCAGGACGCCGGGGCTGGACTTCGCCTTCCCGGCGAGCTCGGCACCGGCGCGGGAGATCCAGCGCATCTGGAAGCTGCAGGACTCCCCGATGGTCCCGTTCTACTCGCCGCTGGTGATCGTGGCGCACGAGCCGGTGGCCAAGGTCCTGAGGGACAACAAGCTGGCCGACCTGGACGCCACCGGCGTGTGGACGTTCCGGATGGACGAGTACGTCAACGCGCTGAA
Source organism: Kitasatospora sp. NPDC048715 (assembly GCF_043198905.1). NCBI lineage: Bacteria > Bacillati > Actinomycetota > Actinomycetes > Kitasatosporales > Streptomycetaceae > Kitasatospora > Kitasatospora sp. NPDC048715. The sequence continues at coordinate 81,558 of NZ_JBICVH010000024.1, forward strand.
GGGCAACCGCAGATGGGAGGATCTGGCCGGCGCGGGCGCCCATCCCGAGCTGTCCGGTCAGCTCTTCGTGACCACCACCGACCCGGAGAGCTCGTCCTCGGGCGCGATGTACCTCGCGCTGCTCTCCTACATCGCCAACAACCACCAGGTGGTGTCGGACGACGCCGGCGTCGCCGCCGTCAAGGACGTCCTGTACAAGGCGAACGCGCTGCAGGGCATCCAGAAGAGCAGCAGCGACGAGCCGTTCCGGGACTTCGGCGCGGGGATCGGCAGTCCGCTGATCTTCGCGTACGAGTCGCAGGCCGCCGCCCTGTCGCTGCAGGGCAAGCCCACCGGGGACATGGTGGTGCTGTACCCGGACACCACGGTCTACTCGGACCACACCGTCGTGGCCCACACCGACAACGGCCGCAAGCTCGCCGACGCCCTCCAGAACGACGAGGTGCTCCGCGGCCTGGAGGCCGGGTTCGGGCTCCGGCCGCAGGCCAAACCGGAGGCCTTCGCGAACCTGATGCGGGAGAAGAAGCCGACTTTCGCACCCGATCTGACCGCGGCCAAGGTCAAGCAGGCGACCCTGCCCTCGCTGGACAACCTGCTCAAGCTGACCAACGCGGCGAAGGGGACCAAGTGACCATCCCGATGAAGCGCCGCGGCTGGCTCACGGCCGCGCTGGCCGCCGTGCTGGCCGCGGCCACCGCCTGCACCTCCTCCGGTGGCGGCGACAACCCCGCCCCGAAGCCCACCGATCCGCCCGCCGAGACCGCCCGCCCCGGCGTGCTGCGCGTCCTGGCGGGCAGTGAACTCCAGGACCTGGCACCGGTCCTGGAGGATGCCCGGAAGGCCACCGGGGTGACCGTGCAGTTCTCCTGGACGGGCACCCTGGACGGCGCCGACGCCGTCTCCTCGGGCCGGGCCGACGGCAAGTACGACGCCGTGTGGTTCCCGTCGAACCAGTACCTGCGGCTCGATCCGGCCGGCAAGTCCAAGGTGGTCTCCGAGACCCCGGTGATGGTGTCGCCGGTGGCGATCGGGGTGCGTTCCTCGGCGCTCGGCGAACTCGGCTGGGGCGACGGTTCCAAGGTCACCTGGGCGCAGGTCGGCGCGGCGGCGGCGGCCGGAAAGCTGCCGTACGGGATGGCCGACCCGTCCCGCTCCAACTCGGGCTTCTCCACCCTCGTCGCTGTGGCCTCGGCCTTCTCCGGCGCGGGCGCGGCGCTGACCGACGCGGACGTGCAGAAGGCGGGTCCGCAGCTGAAGGAGTTCTTCAAGGGCCAGAAGCTGACCTCCGGCTCCTCCGGCTGGCTGGCGCAGGCGTACGCCCGGGCCGAGTCGGGCACGGTGAGCGCGCTGGTGAACTACGAGTCGGTGCTGCTGTCGCTGAACAGGACGCTGCCGCCGCAGCAGCAGCTGACGGTGGTGCGGCCGGCGGACGGCGTGGTGTCTGCGGACTACCCGCTCTCGCTGATGTCCTCCGCCGCGCAGGAGCAGCGGGACTCCTTCCAGCGGCTGTCCGCGTACCTGCTCAAGGAGGACGTGCAGAAACGGATCTCCGAGACGACGCTGCGCCGACCGGTGACGGCGGGCGCGGCCCCGGCCGCCGGGCTGCCCGCGGACCGCCGCCGGGAGCTGCCGTTCCCGGGCACCCGGGCGGTCGCGGACGGCCTGCTGGCCTCGTACCAGAACGAGCTGCGCCGCCCGTCCAGGACGGTGTACGTGCTGGACACCTCGGGCTCGATGGAGGGCTCGCGGATCGCCGCGCTGAAGAGCGCGCTGGGCCGGCTGACCGGGGCGGACGACACCCGCGGGACGCGCCGTTTCCGGGACCGCGAGGAGATCACGCTGCTCTCCTTCGCCTCCGCGGTGAAGTGGACCAAGACCCACGTGGTGCCGGCCACCGGCAGCCGGCCGGGCCCGGAGACGGAGCTGGCGTCGATCGACGCGGACGTGCAGTCGCTGGCCGCCTCGGGCGGGACGGCGGTGTACTCCTCGCTGGAGGAGGCGTACCGGGTGATCGAGCGTCAGCAGGCGGCGGCCGGCGACGACCGGTTCACCTCGATCGTGCTGATGACGGACGGGGAGAGCAACGCCGGTGCGACGGACGGCGACTTCAAGCGCTTCCACGACGCGCTGCCGGCCGGGGAGAAGTCGATCCCGGTGTTCCCGATCAAGTTCGGGGAGGCGGCGGTGGGCCAGCTCCAGGGGATCGCGGACCTGAGCGGCGGCAAGCTGTTCGACGGTACGGGCTCGCTGGACGGGGTGTTCGAGGAGATCCGTGGCTACCAGTGACGGGTTCGGCCCCCGGGTGCTGCGCTACCTGGAGTCGGCCCGGAACCTGGTCGGCTGCGCCGGCGGCGCGGTCGGTCTGGGGCTGCACTTCGCCGGGCTGGGCGGGGTCTGGTGGCCGGGGGTCGTGGTCGGACTGTACGGGGTGGGCGCGCTGCTGACGCCCGCCCCGAGGCCCCGCGAGGGGGCCGGGATCGGGCCGGGGGCCGGGGCGGGCGCGGGGATCGGCACCGGAACGGGCACGGGGACGGGAGCGGGGACGGCCCTCGGCGGCGCCGAGGCCTCCGGGGCGCACGCCCAGGAGGGGCTACACACGCCGGAGGGGGCGCCCGGGCGCGGGGAGCCGGAGCACGGGGAGCCGAGGCGCCCGGCGCCCGAGCGGCCCCCCGCACCCGATCCGGAGCTGGTGGCGCTGGCCGCCTACCTGGACAGCGTGCCGCTGCCGCCCTCCGCCGGGGTGGACGGCCTGCTGGCGGCGCTGCGGGCGGCCGGCCCGGGCCCGGCGGCGGAGCGGATCGTCCGGCACCGGCTGCCGGTCGCGGTGGCCGGTTACCTGCGGGCCCGGACCTGGCAGCCGTGGGCGGGGCCGGACGATCCGGACCCGGCGCTCCGGCTGGGCCACGAGATCGACCGGCTCATGGGCGAATTGTCCTGACCCCCCGTCCTGACCCGCCGTCTGCCCCCCGTCCGCCGTCCTGACCCGCCGCCCGCCATCCGCCATCCGCCATCCGGCCCTACCACCCCGGACCTCCCCCGTTCCCGTCACGAACGAGTCGCCAAGATCTCACCTCTTGGACAGGTCCGGGGGCTATCCACCACCCCGGGCCGCACGGCACACTTCTACGCGCGTCCTTCTACGCGCGTCGACGCGTACACGCGCACTTGCCAACGAATGCCAGTTGACGGTCCATCCGCCGTCGTTCCCACTCGGGAGAGTCGTCCATGCCCCTGAACCGCCGTGACTTCGTCACCCGGTCCGCCGCCACCGCCGCCGGCGCCGCCCTGGCCGGTGGCGCCACCCTGGCCGCCGCCCCCTCCGCCGCGGCCGCCCAGCCGGACACGGCGGCCGCCAAGGGCCAGCAGCGCCAGCCGAACAAGCAGGCCTTCACCGTCATGGGCACCACCGATCTGCACGGCCGGGTGCTCAACTGGGACTACTTCACCGACGCCGAGTACAGCGACAAGGCCCACAACGCGGTCGGCCTCGCCAAGATCTCCACGCTGGCCAACCAGGTGCGCGAGGAGAAGGGCTGGAACCGCTGCCTGCTGATCGACTCGGGCGACACCATCCAGGGCACCCAGCTGTCCTACTACTACGCCCGGATCGAGTCGATCGACACCGAGGCCGACACCGTGCCGGACCACCCGATGGCCGTCGCCATGAACCTCATGGAGTACGACGCCGCCGCGCTCGGCAACCACGAGTTCAACTACGGCATCCCGCTCCTGAAGGCCTACCAGGACCAGCTGGAGTTCCCGCTGCTCGGCGCCAACGCGCTGAACGCGAAGAACGAGAAGCCGGCCTTCAAGCCGTACGTGATCAAGGAGCTGCGCCTGGGCGGCGGCCGCCCGGTGAAGGTCGGCATCCTCGGCCTCACCAACCCGGGCATCGCGATCTGGGACAAGGCCAACGTCAGCGGCAAGATGGTCTTCCCGGGCATCGTCGAGACCGCCGCCGCCTGGGTGCCGAAGATGAAGGCGGCCGGCGCGGACGTCATCGTGGTCTCCTCGCACTCCGGCTGCGACGAGGCGACCACCTGGGGCGACCAGCTGCCCTGGGCCGAGAACGCCTCGGTGGCCCTGGCGGAGACCGTCCCCGACATCGACGCGGTGCTGGTGGGCCACGCCCACAAGGAGATCGCGCAGCGCCTGGTCGTCAACAAGAAGACCGGCCGGACGGTCGTGCTCTCCGAGCCGCTCTGCTACGGCCAGCGGCTGACCTGCTTCGACTTCGAGGTCGAGTTCGCGGCCGGCGCCTGGAAGGTCTCCTCGGTCTCCGCGCGACTGCTGAACTCCAACACCGTGCCGGAGAACCCGGAGATCACCGACGCGATCGCCGGGCAGCACAAGAAGGTCGTCGCGTACGTCAACCAGAACATCGGCACCAGCAAGATCGAGCTGTCGATCGCCGACGCCCGCTTCAAGGCCACCCCGATCATCGACCTGATCGGCAGGGTCCAGGCCGACGCCGTCAAGGCCGCGCTGGCGGGCGGGCAGTACGCCAAGCTCCCGGTGCTGGCCCAGGCCGCCCCGTTCAACCGCACCGCGCTGATCCCGTCCGGCCAGGTCAAGCTGCGCGACGCCGCGGGCCTCTACATCTACGAGAACACCCTGGAGGCCCGCGTCCTGACGGGCGCCCAGCTCAAGGACTACCTGGAGTACTCGGTCAAGTACTACAACCAGCTCGCCCCGGGCGCCCCGGTCGACAAGGAGGCCCTGACCGGTGCCGAGGCCACCCCGGACTACAACTACGACTCGGTCTACGGCCTGAGCTACGACATCGACATCGCCCAGCCGAAGGGCTCGCGGATCGTCAACCTGTCCTTCCAGGGCAAGCCGATCGACCCGGCCGCCGAGTTCGTCCTCGCCGTCAACAACTACCGGGCCAACGGCGGCGGCAACTTCCCGCACGTCGCCAAGGCCAAGATGGTCTGGTCGAACTCCGACGAGATCCGCAACACCATGATCGCCTGGGTGAAGGCCAAGGGCACCATCGACCCCGCCGAGTTCTTCACCGACTCCTGGCGCCTCGTCCGCGCCGGCCAGCCGGTCTTCTGACCGACACCCCCGCCGAGAGGCCGTCGCCCCACCGGCGACGGCCTCTCGGCCTGCCCGGTGGAAGAATGGCGCCATGAGCGAGTCCCGGATCCCAGACCGCCACGCCCGGCTGCTGGCCTACGCGCAGAGTCTGACGCCTCCCAACGGGTGGAAGACCGAGATCTCCGGCGACGAGATCATCGTGATGGCCGGCCCCTCGGTGATCCACCAGCGCAACCTGCTGCTCATCCGCAGGCAGTTCGAGGCCCACGAACCCGCCGACCTGATGCCGAGCGAGAACACCGACCTCGCCTCCCCGAACGTCGGCAAGCTGCGCAACCCCGACCTGACCTACATCCCCCTCTCGGCACTGGAGGAGGCCGGCAACCAGGTCCCCGCCGAGCAGGCAGCCATCGCCGTGGAGATCGTCTCCCCGTCGAACCCGGAGAACGACCTGGTCGGCAAGGTCCGCGACTACCCGCTGATGGCCATCCCGCTGTACCTGGTGATCGATCCGCGCGAGGGCGACCTGACGCTCTACTCCGAGCCATCCGGCAGCGGCTACCACCAGCGGTGGAACGGCAAGTTCGGTGACCGTGTGCCGCTGCCGGCCCCCTTCGGCTTCGAACTCGCCACCGACACCCTGCTCCGCTACCCCGCCTGAGACCACGGGCCTCCCGGCGGCTTCCGCCGGGAGGCCCTCCGTGTCTTCGGGAACCCCCGGTCAGAACGGGAAGACCGCGCGCTCGTGCTGGACGGAGATCCACTTCAGCGTGGTGAAGGCGTCCACCGTGGACTCGCCGTTGAGGCGGCCGACGCCGGAGTTCTTCTCGCCGCCGAAGGGCACGCCCGGCTCGTCGGCGATGGTGCCGCCGTTGACGTGGATCATGCCGGTCTCGATCCGCTGGGCGAGCTTCACGCCGCGCTCGACGTTCGCGGTGTGCACCGCGCCGCTGAGTCCGAACGGCGTGTTGTTGGCGAGCCGCACGGCCTCGTCCTCGCCGTCGAAGGGCACCAGCAGCACGACCGGGCCGAAGAGTTCGTTCCGCAGGATCGGCGCGTCCTCGGCGAGGCCGGTGAGCACGGTCGGCGCCATCAGGCTGCCGACCGTGGTGCCGCGCAGCAGCGCGGTGGCGCCGGCCGCGAGCGCCTGGTCGACCTGGGCGTCGAGGGCGCCGGCCTGGACGGGGTTGATCAGCGGGCCGATGTGGGTGGCCGGGTCCCTCGGGTCGCCGACGGTGAGCGAGGCGACCTTGGCGACGAACTTCTCGGTGAACTCGGCCTCGACGCGGCGGTCCACCAGCACCCGGTTGGCGGCCATGCAGACCTGTCCCTGGTGGACGAAGCGGCTGAACACCGCGGCGTCCACGGCGTGGTCCACGTCGGCGTCGTCGAGCACGATCAGCGCGCTGTTGCCGCCGAGCTCCAGGACCGTCCGCTTGAAGTGCGCGGCGGCGACGGTGGCGACGTGCCGGCCGATCTTGTCGGAGCCGGTGAAGGAGATCACCTTGGGCACCGGGTGCTCCAGGAAGCTGTCGCCGATCTCGGCGATGTCGGTGATCACCACGTTCAGCAGGCCGGGCGGCAGCCCCGCGTCCTCGAAGAGCTTGGCGATCAGTCCGCCGCCGACGACCGGGGTCTCCTGGTGCGGCTTGAGGACGACGCCGTTGCCGAGCGCGAGGGCCGGGGCGACGGCCTTGAGCGCCAGGAACAGCGGGAAGTTGAAGGGGCTGATCACGCCGACGACGCCGACCGGCAGCCGGTAGAGCCGGTTCTCCCGGCCCGGGGCGGGCGAGGCCAGCAGCCGGCCCTCGGAGGCCACCGACAGGTGCAGGCACTCCCGCAGCACGTCCTTGACGAGCGACAGCTCGAAGCCCGCCTTCAGCGCGGTGCCGCCGAGTTCCGCCATGATCGCCGGGACGATCTCCGGCTCGCGCTCCTCCAGCAGCCGCAGCGCGCGCTCGAAGACCAGCCGCCGCTGGTACGGGTTGGCGGCGGCCCATGCCTTCTGGGCGCGCTCGGCGGCGCGGTAGGCCCGGTCGACCTCGGCGCCGGTGGCGACGGTGATGGTGGCGAGCTTGTCGCCGGTGTAGGGGTCGACGTCGACGATGTCCCAGGAGCCGCTGCCGCTGCACCACTCGCCGTCGATGTACTGCAGCGCCAACTCGGAGAAGTACGACATCTGTTCCCTCTCATGCACCGACCTGATGGGAAGTCATCGTACTGACGTATTACAACTCCTGGCGCATCGCGTACAGCAGGTTCCGGGTCGGTTCCGGGCTCAGGCTGTCCGCGACCAGGTCGTCCATCGCGTGCCGGTACTCGGCCACCTCCGCCGGCTTGTCGAGGTAGAGCGCGGTGGTGAACTGCTCCAGGTACACCACGTCCGCCAACTCGGCCTCGGCGAAGCCCAGGACGGTGAAGGCGCCGCTCTCCGCGCTCAGCCCGGCGTTGCCCAGCGGCAGCACCTGGAGCCGGACGTTGGGCAGCTCGCCGAGCTCCAGCAGCCGGTCCAGCTGGCCGCGCATCAGCTCCGGCCCGCCCCAGGGCCGGCGCAGCGCGGCCTCGTCCAGTACGGCGACCAGCTGCGGCGCCCGCTCGGCGGTCAGCACCGCCTGCCGCTTGAGCCGTACGTCGACCCTGCGCTCGATCTCCTCCGGCCCGTGGACGTGGCCGCCGGCGGTGACCACGGCCCGGGCGTAGTCGGCGGTCTGGAGCAGCCCGTGGACGAACTGGACCTCGTAGCTGCGGATCTCGGCCGCGGCCTCCTCCAGCCCCAGGTAGTTCTGGAACCAGCCGGGCAGCACGTCCCCGTACTCGTGCCACCAGGAGCTGACGTTGGCGTCGCGCAGCAGTCCGAGGACGGTGGCCCGCTCCTGATCGGCCTCGACCCCGTACAGGGTCAGCAGGTCGGCCACGTCGCGTTCCTTGAAGCCGACCCGGCCGAGCTCCATCCGGCTGATCTTGGACTCGGAGGCGCGGATCGAGTACCCGGCCTCCTCCCGACTGACGCCTCTGGCCTCGCGGAGCTTGCGCAGCTGGGTGCCGAGCAGCAGACGCCGTACGGTGGCGCCCCCGCCTGCCTGAGTCGTGCCCATCGAAGTCGTCCTCCGCACTCGCCCAGCCCCCCGGCCGTCGGCCGCAGTCTGCCACTTGGCACCGACGAACAACAGCCCACTGTGCGGGATCCCGCCGGACGGATCACGGCTCCGGACGTTTGTCCGGGAGTCGCCGCAGCCCGGGCGGTGTCCGGGTCGTCCCCGGCCCGGAGTTCCGGGCCCCGAGCTGCTGCTCCCGGCGCCGGACGGCCGTCGGGGAACGCGACGGCGCCCGCCCTCCAACTGGTCGGGGAAGAGGGCAGGCGCCAGGAGACCGCGTTGGCCCGGCGACGCTGGCGGGGGCAGCGGGTTGAGCTCCCGGCGATGCGGCGCCGGGCGTTCGGTGGAGGCCGGTCGGACCGTCCGTCCGTCAGACCACCAGGGGGCGGTCCGTGGGCCGGATCGGGGCGGGAAGCGGGGTCTTGCCGCCCAGGTACCTGTCCACCGCGGCGGCGGCCGAACGGCCTTCCGCGATGGCCCAGACGATCAGCGACTGGCCACGGCCGGCGTCTCCGCAGACGTACACGCCATCGACATTGGTGGCGAACCGGCCATCGCGGGCAATGTTACCGCGCGCGTCGAGGTCCGCTCCCAGCTGCTCGACCAGCCCGTTCCGCACGTCCGTCCCGGTGAAGCCCATGGCCAGGGTGACCAGCTGTGCCGGGACGGCCCGCTCGGTGCCGGGCACCGGCTCGAACCGGCCGTCCTTGAACTCCACCTCGACGAGGTGCAGTTCCTGGACGTTGCCGTCCTCGTCGCCGGTGAAGCGGGTGGTGTTGACGGAGTAGATCCGCTCGCCGCCCTCCTCGTGCGCGGAGGTGACCTTGTAGGTCATCGGCATGGTCGGCCACGGCTGGTGCCCGGGCCGCTCCTCGCCGGGCCGCGGCATGATCTCCAGCTGGGTGACGGAGGCCGCCCCCTGCCGGTGGGCGGTGCCGACGCAGTCCGCGCCGGTGTCGCCGCCGCCGATCACGACCACGTGCTTGCCCTTGGCGCTGATCGGGGACTCGACGAAGTCGCCCTCCTGCACCTTGTTGGCGAGCGGCAGGTACTCCATGGCCTGGTGGATGCCCTTGAGCTCGCGCCCGGGCACCGGCAGGTCGCGGGCGGTGGTGGCGCCGGCCGCGACGACCACGGCGTCGAAGCGCTCGCGCAGCTGCTGGCCGGTGATGTCCTCGCCGACGTGCACGCCGGTGCGGAACCGGGTGCCCTCCGCCCGCATCTGCTCGATGCGGCGGTTGATGTGGCGCTTCTCCATCTTGAACTCGGGGATGCCGTAGCGCAGCAGTCCGCCGATCCGGTCGGCCCGCTCGTACACCACGACGGTGTGCCCGGCCCGGGTGAGCTGCTGGGCGGCGGCGAGGCCGGCCGGGCCGGAGCCCACCACGGCGACGGTCTTGCCGGAGAGCCGCTCGGGCACCTGCGGGGTGACCCCGCCCCGGTCCCAGGCCTTGTCGATGATGGTGACCTCGACGTTCTTGATGGTCACCGCGTCCTGGTTGATGCCGAGGACGCACGCGGACTCGCACGGAGCCGGGCAGAGCCGGCCGGTGAACTCCGGGAAGTTGTTGGTGGCGTGCAGCCGCTCGATCGCGCCGACGAAGTCGTCCCGGTAGGCCAGGTCGTTCCACTCGGGGATGAGGTTCCCGAGCGGGCAGCCGTTGTGGCAGAACGGGATGCCGCAGTCCATGCAGCGGCCGGCCTGCTTGGTGATGATCGGCAGGAGGCTGCGCTCGACGTAGACCTCGTTCCAGTCCTTGAGGCGGACGTCGACCGGGCGGCGCTCGGCCAGCTGCTTGGGCGTGGTCAGGAAGCCCTTGGGGTCAGCCATTAGCCGCCTCCATCATCTTCGCGGTGGTCTCGGCCTCGGAGAGGCCATCGCGCTCAGCGGCGTCCTTGGCGGCGAGCACTGCCTTGTAGTCGGTCGGCATGATCTTGGAGAAGCGGGAGACCCCGCTGCCCCAGTCCGCCAGGAGTTCGGCGGCGACGGTGGAGCCGGTCTCCTCGTAGTGCTGCTGCACGGTGTCGCGCAGCCAGTCGCGGTCGGCGGCGGTGGGGGCCTCGATGCCCACCATGCCGTCGTTGACGTTGGCGGGGCGCAGGTCCAGGACGTACGCGATGCCGCCGGACATGCCCGCCGCGAGGTTGCGTCCGGTCTCGCCGAGGACGACGACCCGGCCGCCGGTCATGTACTCCAGGCCGTGGTCGCCCACGCCCTCGACCACCAGGGTGGCCCCGGAGTTGCGGACGGCGAAGCGCTCGCCGGCCTTGCCGCGCAGGTGGACGCGGCCCGAGGTGGCGCCGTAGCCGATGGTGTTGCCGGCGATGACGTGGTTCTGGGCGTCGTTGCCGATGGCCGCCGCCTCGCGGGCCGGGCGGACGACGACGACGCCGCCCGAGAGGCCCTTGCCGACGTAGTCGTTGGCGTCGCCCTCCAGGCGCAGGGTCACGCCGCGCGGCAGGAACGCGCCGAAGGACTGCCCGGCGGAGCCGGTGAAGGTGACGTCGATGGTCCCCTCCGGCAGGCCCTCGCCGCGGTACCGCTTGGTCACCTCGTGGCCGAGCATGGTGCCGACGGTGCGGTTGACGTTGCGGATCGGCAGCTGGATGCGGACGGCGTCGCCGCGCTCCAGCGCGTCCTCGGCGAGCGTGATCAGCTGGTTGTCCAGGGCCTTGTCGAGCGCGTGGTCCTGGGTGGTGGTGCGGTGCCGGGCGGCCCCTTCGGGCAGCGCGGGCACGTGGAACAGCGGGGCGAGGTCCAGCCCGGCGGCCTTCCAGTGGTCGATCGCGGCCCGGGCGTCGATGTGCTCGGCGTGGCCGACGGCCTCCTCGATCGAGCGCAGGCCCAGCGAGGCCAGGATCTCCCGGACCTCCTCGGCGATGAACTCGAAGAAGTTGACCACGAATTCGGGCTTGCCGGAGAACCGCTCGCGCAGCACCGGGTTCTGGGTGGCGACGCCGACCGGGCAGGTGTCCAGGTGGCAGACGCGCATCATGATGCAGCCGGAGACCACCAGCGGGGCGGTCGCGAAGCCGAACTCCTCGGCGCCGAGCAGCGCGGCGATCACCACGTCGCGGCCGGTCTTCAGCTGGCCGTCGGTCTGGACGACGATGCGCTCGCGCAGCCCGTTGAGCAGCAGCGTCTGCTGGGTCTCGGCGAGTCCGAGCTCCCAGGGCCCGCCGGCGTGCTTCAGCGAGGTGAGCGGCGAGGCGCCCGTCCCGCCGTCGTGCCCGGACACCAGCACGACGTCCGCGTGCGCCTTGGACACGCCCGCGGCGACCGTCCCGACGCCGACCTCGGAGACCAGCTTCACGTGGATGCGGGCCGCCGGGTTGGCGTTCTTGAGGTCGTGGATCAGCTGTGCCAGGTCCTCGATCGAGTAGATGTCGTGGTGCGGCGGCGGCGAGATCAAGCCGACGCCCGGGGTGGAGTGCCGGGTCCTGGCGACCCAGGGGTACACCTTGTGGCCGGGCAGCTGGCCGCCCTCGCCGGGCTTGGCGCCCTGGGCCATCTTGATCTGGATGTCGTCGGCGTTGACCAGGTACTCGGAGGTGACGCCGAACCGGCCGGAGGCGACCTGCTTGATCGCCGAGCGGCGCTCCGGGTCGTACAGCCGGTCCGGGTCCTCGCCGCCCTCGCCGGTGTTGGACTTGCCGCCGAGGCGGTTCATCGCGATGGCCAGGGTCTCGTGCGCCTCGCGCGAGATCGAGCCGTACGACATGGCGCCGGTGGAGAAGCGCTTGACGATCTCGGAGACCGGCTCGACCTCCTCGACCGGGATCGGCTCCCGGCCGAGGCCGTCCAGCTGGAACAGGCCGCGCAGCGTCATGAGCCGCTCGGACTGCTCGTTCACCCGGTCCGTGTACTGCTTGAAGATGTCGTAGCGGCGGTTGCGGGTGGCGTGCTGGAGCCGGAAGACGGTGTCCGGGTCGAACAGGTGCGGCTCGCCCTCGCGGCGCCACTGGTACTCGCCGCCGATCTCCAGGGCGCGGTGCGCGGCCGGGATGCCGGAGGCCGGGTACGCCTTGGCGTGCCGGGCGGCCGTCTCGCGGGCGATCTCCTCCAGGCCGATGCCGCCGAGCTTGGTGGTGGTGCCGGCGAAGTAGCCGTCGACCAGGTCGTGGGAGAGGCCGATGGCCTCGAAGACCTGGGCGCCGCGGTAGGAGGCCACGGTCGAGATGCCCATCTTGGACATGACCTTGAGCACGCCCTTGCCGAGCGCCTTGATCAGGTTCCGGATGGCCTTCTCGGGCTCGACGCCCGCGATGAACACGCCCTGGGCGACCAGGTCCTCGACCGACTCCATCGCCAGGTACGGGTTGACCGCCCCGGCGCCGTAGCCGATCAGCAGCGCGACGTGGTGCACCTCGCGGACGTCGCCCGCCTCGACCAGCAGCGACACCCGGGTGCGCTGCTTGGTGCGGATCAGGTGGTGGTGGACGGCCGAGGTGAGCAGCAGCGAGGGGATCGGCGCGTGCTCGGCGTCGGAGTGCCGGTCGGAGAGCACGATGATCCGGGCGCCGTCGGCGATCGCCGCGTCGGCCTCGGCGGCGATCTCGGCGAGCCGGGAGGCCAGGCCCTGGCCGCCGGTGGCGACCTTGTAGAGGCCGGAGAGCGTGACGGCCTTGAGGCCGGGCTGGTCGCCGTCGGCGTTGATGTGGACGAGCTTGGCCAGCTCGTCGTTGTCGATCACCGGGAAGGTGATGCCGACCGAGCGGCAGGCGGCGGCCTCGGCGGCCAGCAGGTTGCCCTCGGGGCCGAGGTTGGACAGCAGCGAGGTGACGAGCTCCTCGCGGATGGCGTCCAGCGGCGGGTTGGTGACCTGCGCGAAGAGCTGCACGAAGTAGTCGAACAGCAGCCGGGGCTTCTCGCTCAGTGCGGCGATCGGCGAGTCGGTGCCCATCGAGCCGAGCGCCTCGGCGCCGGTGCGGGCCATCGGCGCGAGGACGACCCGCAGCTCCTCCTCGGTGTAGCCGAAGGTCTGCTGGCGGCGGGTGACGGAGGCGTGGGTGTGGGCGATGTGCTCGCGCTCGGGCAGCTTGGCGAGCTGGATCTGCCCGCCGTCGACCCACTCCTCGTAGGGGTGCTCGGCGGCGAGGGCGGACTTGACCTCCTCGTCCGGGACGATCCGGCCCTCTGCGGTGTCCACCAGGAACATCCGGCCGGGCTGGAGGCGGCCCTTCCTGGTGACCTTCTCCTGGTCGATGTCGAGCACGCCGACCTCGGAGGAGAGGACGACCAGGCCGTCCTCGGTGATCCAGTACCGGGCCGGGCGCAGGCCGTTGCGGTCGAGCACGGCGCCGATCTGGTTGCCGTCGGTGAAGGTGACGCAGGCCGGGCCGTCCCAGGGCTCCATCAGGTTGGAGTGGTACTGGTAGAAGGCGCGGCGGGCGGGGCTCATGGTGGCGTGGTTCTCCCACGCCTCCGGGATCATCATCAGCACCGAGTGCGGCAGCGAGCGGCCGCCGAGGTGGAGCAGCTCCAGGACCTCGTCGAAGGAGGCCGAGTCGGAGTGGTCCGGGGTGCAGATCGGGAAGATCCGCTCCAGGCCCTGCCCGTTGCTGTTGGCGGGGATGAGGTCGGTGGCGAGCTGCGATTCCCGGGCGTGCATCCAGTTGCGGTTGCCCTTGACCGTGTTGATCTCGCCGTTGTGGGCGACGAAGCGGTACGGGTGGGCGAGCGGCCAGCTCGGGAAGGTGTTGGTGGAGAACCGCGAGTGCACCAGGCCGATCGCGGACGCGTAGCTGCGGTCCGACAGGTCGGGGAAGAAGGGCTCCAGCTGGCCGGTGGTCAGCATGCCCTTGTAGACGATGGTGCGCGCGGACAGCGACGGGAAGTACACCCCGGCCTCGCGCTCGGCGCGCTTGCGGACCACGAAGGCGATCCGGTCCAGCTCGATGCCGGCCCGGTCGGCGCCTGCCAGGAAGACCTGCCGGAAGCGCGGCATCGCGCTGCGGGCGGCGGCGCCGAGCAGGTCGGGGGTGACCGGGACGTCGCGCCAGCCGAGGACGGTCAGGCCCTCCTCGGCGGCGATGCCCTCGATCCGGGCGACGGCCGCGGCGTCCTTCTCGTCGTCCTCCGGCAGGAAGGCGATGCCGACGGCGTAGGAGCCGGCCGCCGGGAGCTCGAAGGAGACCTTCCCGCGCAGGAAGGCGTCGGGGATCTGGGTCAGGATGCCCGCGCCGTCGCCGGAGTCGGGGTCGGCGCCGGTGGCGCCGCGGTGCTCCAGGTTGCGCAGGACGTTCAGCGCCTGCTCGACGATGGTGTGGTCGGCGATGCCGGTCAGCGTGGCGACGAAACCGACGCCACAGGCGTCGTGCTCGTTCCGCGGGTCGTACAGGCCCTGAGCAGCAGGTCGCGCATCCGGCACGAGCGCGTACGGCTGGCGGGCGGCGCCGGCCTGGGGCTCGTTGGCGGAGTGCATGGATGCAGACAGCATCGGCTCTCCCGTCGTCGTCTTTCGGCAAGTTGGTGCAAGTAGGGACGACGTTGGCCCTGATGCGATGGTGCGGTGTCGTGCAAGTTACATGATGCCCATGATCCCGAGAAGCGGAATATCCCGTCCACATGGCGGGACGACACGCAGGTCAGGGGGTGTGGGGGAGGACGCGCCACAGTGCACGTCCTGACGATTGTGCCCAACCGTCCACCGCCCGAAACAGGGGCGAAACCGGATCGCCACAGAAGCCGATCATGGGCGCCTGCGATTCCATCCCGGGAGCCCGTCCGCGGATGCGAATCCGCGGCTCGGGGGCCCGAATGGTGAGACAGTGCCAGGCGTCGCCGGGCGCCCATGTGTGAAACGTCACGCACTGCTCAGCATAGTCATGCACGACTCCGGTCAGCCCACATGGCCGCCGATCAGCCACCCGAGCAGGTAGGTCACCCCGGCCGCCGCACCGCCCAGCACCAGCTGCCGCAGCCCGCTGAACCACCAGCTGCGCGCCGTCACCCGGGCCACCACCGCGCCGCACAGGAACAGCCCGGCCCCGGCCAGCAGCATCGCGGGCAGCAGCGCGGTCGCCCCCAGCAGGTACGGCAGCAGCGGCAGCAGCGCGCCGAGCGCGAAGCACAGGAACGACGAGCCGGCCGCCACCAGCGGCGAGGGCAGGTCGGTCGGGTCGACGCCCAGCTCCTCGCGGGCGTGCACCTCCAGGGCCAGCTCCGGGTCGGCGGACAGCTGCCGGGCCACCTCGTGCGCCAGCTCCGGGTCCACCCCGCGCGACACGTACAGCTGGGCCAGCTCGGCCAGCTCCCCGTGCGGATTGCGGCTCAGCTCCAGCCGCTCGACCTCGATCTCGGCCTGCACCAGCTCCCGCTGCGAGGCCACCGAGGTGTACTCCCCCGCCGCCATCGAGCAGGCGCCGGCCGCCAGGCCCGCCAGCCCGGTCAGGATCACCGTCCCGTTGGACGCCGCGCCGCCGACCACGCCGGTCATCAGCGCGAAGTTGGACACCAGCCCGTCCACCGCGCCGAACACGGCCGGCCGCAGCCAGCCACCGTTGACGTCCCGGTGGTGGTCGGCCGCGGGTATCCGGGGCTGGTGTCCGGCGTCGGCCTCCATGGTGATCGTGCTCATCGTCGTTCCCCTCCGTCGTGGTTCGTCAGCCCTGAACGTAGCCCGCCTGACCTGGGCATTTCCAGCAAAGTAAGGCTGTCCGAACACCACTGAGGCCACCCTTCGCAAACCTCGCGAAGGGTGGCCTCGGCCGGGGGAAGCCCCAGGTCAGATGGGGTTCTTGACGTCCTCGCCGACCGTCTCGGCGGCCGCCCCGCCGGCCACGGGCCCGGCCGGCTCGCGCAGCACCGGCTTCCCGTCGGCCTTCTCCGGGGCCTTCCCGTCGGCCTTCTCCTCGGCCTTCTTCCCGCTCTTCTCGCTCGTGCCGCTCTTCTCGCCGGACCCGGCGTCCTCCGCCTCCAGGTGCGCGGCCGGATCGATGCTCGCCGGGTCCTCCCGCCCGGGCCGCGTCCTGCCCACGATCACGAAGTACGCCACCGCGGCGACGAACACCCCGATGGACACCCAGTCGTTCAGCCGCAGGCCGAAGTAGACGTGCGCCTCGTCGATCCGCAGCCACTCGGTCCAGAACCGGCCCACCGTGTACGCGGCCACGTACAGCGCGAACGCCCGGCCGTGGCCCAGCGTGAACCGGCGGTCCGCCCAGATCACCAGCACCGCGACGCCGACGCACCACAGCGACTCGTACAGGAAGGTCGGGTGGTAGACGCCCTTCACGACCTCGCCGTTGGCCAGCGTCTTGTCGATCTCCAGGCCCCACGGCAGGGTGGTCGACCGGCCGTACAGCTCCTGGTTGAAGTAGTTGCCCCAGCGGCCCAGCGCCTGCGCGAGCGCGATGCCCGGTGCGATGGCGTCGGCGTACGCGGGCAGCGGCACGCCCCGGCGGCGGGCACCGATCCAGGCGCCGACCGCGCCCAGCGCGACGGCGCCCCAGATGCCGAGGCCGCCCTCCCAGATCTTGAGGGCGTCCCAGGGGTTCTTCCCCTCGGCGAAGTACAGCCGGCCACCGTCGGTGATCACGTGGTAGAGGCGGCCGCCGACCAGGCCGAACGGCACGGCCCACACGGCGATGTCGCCGACGGTGTGCTTGGCACCGCCCCGGGCGACCCAGCGCTTGCTGCCGAGCCAGACGGCAACGACGACACCGAGGATGATGCAGAAGGCGTAGGCGCGCAGCGGGATCGGTCCCAGGTACAGGACGCCCCGCGACGGGCTGGGAATGTAGGCGATATCCATGGCAGTTCCGACGCTACAGGGTCCGACGGCCCGTTCGGGGCCCCTTGTGGTCACAGAAGCCGAACAACGGGCGGCGCCGCCCCCTCCGGACGGGGAGGGAGCGGCGCGGCGGAGCGGGCTCAGCCGGCCGCCGGCGACGGGTTGTTGGCCTCCGAAGCGGTGCTGGTCGGCGCCGGGGTCTGCCCGTGCGAACCCGCCGTACCCGGCTGCTTGCCCTGGTTCGCGGCGTCCACCCAGGCCACCAGGTTGGCCGGGGTGATCTCCTCGCTGCCGTTCTTCGGGTAGATCGGCTGGCCGTTGAGCAGCACCGTCGGGGTGGACTTGAAGCTGGACTTGTCGAAGTCCTGCTGCACCGCGGACACCCACCCGCCGAACTTGTTGTCGTTGACGCAGGACTGGAACTCGGGCGTGTCCAGGCCGTTGACCTGCTTGGCCAGGCTGAGCAGCACGGCCTTGTCGCCGAAGGCGTCGTTGGTCTCGTCCGGCTGGTTGCGGTACAGCACGTCGTGGAAGTCCCGGAAGTGCCCGGCGTCCTGGGCGCAGCCCAGGGCGTTGGCGGCGGTCTTGGAGCCCTTGCCCCCCACGGCCCGGTCGATGAACGACACGATGTGGTAGTTCGTGTAGATCTTCCCGGCGTCCTCCAGCTGGTCGATGGTGGACGAGAACTCGCGCTCGAAGGTGCCGCAGGCGGGGCAGCGCGGGTCCTCGTAGACCGTGAGGACGGAGGGCGCGTTGCCCGCGCCGACCGGGATGACCAGGTTCTTGTCGCCGATCGTCCCGGCCGGGACGGCGGTCGGCGTCTCCGGCTTGGAGCGCTGGTTCTGCACCACGACGCCGACGATCACCGCGGCGGCGATCACCGCGAGCACGGAACCGCCCACGATCAGCTTCTTCTTGCGCCGGGAGGAGACCTCCTCGGCCGCCCGCTGTTCCAGCATCCGCTCGCGGGCGGTGCGCTTGCCTTCTCGGTTCTTCTCGCTCATTGCCTTGACATCCACGGTCGGGGGCCTTCGTCGGGTGCAGGGGTGTGGGGGTCAGCTCGCCGGTGCGGGGGTGAGGGGGGTCAGTTCGCCAGCCAGGCGTCCACCGACAGCCGGGTGCGGGGCCGCCACAGCAGCCACCCGGCCAGCAGCAGGAACCCGGTGTCGCGCAGGATCTCCTGGAGGTACTCGGTCCGGGACTCGTCGACGTGCCCGCCGCCGCCGAAGCAGCCGCAGTCGATCGAGATGCCGCGCGCCCAGGCGGAGGCGATCCCGGCGATGAAGACCAGCAGCAGCACCGCGGAGACCCCGGCCACCAGCCGGACGCCGAGGCCCACCACCAGCAGCACGGCCAGGGCCAGCTCCAGGAACGGCAGGCCGTAGCCGATCGGCTTGACCAGGCCCTCGGGCAGGATCTCGTAGGCCCGGACGGCCTGGGCGGCCTCCGCCGGGTCGGAGACCTTCGCCAGCCCGGCCCATCCCCAGACCACCGCGAGGCCGAGCCGCACGACCGTGCCGAGCCACTCGCTCCAGGCCGGCACCGGTCTCGGCGCCCGCGGCGTGGGCGCGGAGCCACCGGGCTGCGCGGTCATCAGGGAACCCCCCTCGGGAAACTCGTTCACTCCCTGATGAACCGCAAGGAATGAAGGGGGGTTCCTCCGCATTCAGGAATGAAGCCGGATGGGTGACGTTCTGTCCGAATGGACCGAACACCTGCGCGTCAGCGGCACCCCGCCGGCCACCCCGCTTCGAACAGATCGGGATGCCGGGCCGCCTCCGCGCACGCCACCGCCTCCCGCTCCGCGCGCTCGGCCCCGCGCCTGGCCAGCGCGTGCCCCACTTCCACGTGCACCCCGACCGCGGCGCCGAGCGCCAGCACGGCTGCCGCCGCCCGCAGCAGAACGGCCCGCTGGAGACCCCGCACCGGCTCACCCCTTTCCGCTCGTCACCCGCAACCGTTCGTGCACTCCTCCCTCCACTCAACGTCCGTCAACCCCGGCTGATGCGTGTCCCCACCCCTTGTTCACCCGTTCGGGTCCGCAGCCCGGTCGGAGCGCGGGGTGGAGCCGCGCGCCCGTACCCACGCCCCGCGAAAAGCCGACGGCCCTCCACTCCCCGAGGAGTGGAGGGCCGTCGGCCGGATGTTCCTACCGCGTCAGCTCCTGCGGACGCCCTGCCGCAGCTCTCCGGCGAGGGCCCGCACCGCGTCCAGCGCCGCCGCCTCGTCCTCGCCCGCGGCCAGGATCCGCTTCACGAACGCCGACCCGACGATCACGCCGTCCGCGAACCGGGCGACCTCGGCCGCCTGCACCGCGTCCGACACCCCGAGCCCGACGCAGACCGGCAGGTCCGTCGTCGCCCGGGTCCGGGCGACCAGGTCCTCGGCCATCGACCCGACGGCCGACCGCGTCCCGGTCACGCCCATCACCGCGGCCGCGTACACGAACCCGCTCCCGGCCGCCGTGACCTCCGCCAGCCGCGCGTCCTTGCTGCTGGGGGCGACCACGAACACGGTGTCCAGCCCGTGCTCGTCCGCCGCCTTGCGCCACTCCTCGGACTCCTCCACCGGCAGGTCCGGCAGGATGCACCCGGCGCCGCCGGCGGCCGCCAGGTCCGCCGCGAACCGCGCCACGCCGTAGCGGTCGACCGGGTTCCAGTACGTCATCACGAGCACCGCGGCCTCGGGGTGCGCCGAGGCGACCTCCTGGACGGTCCGCAGCACGTCCTTGATCCGCACGCCGCCCCGCAGCGCGATGTCGTCGGCGGTCTGGATGACCGCGCCGTCCAGCACCGGGTCGGAGTGCGGCAGCCCGACCTCGACCACGTCGCAGCCGCCCTCGATGAGCGCGTTGACCGCCCGGATGCCGCCGTCCACGGTCGGGAACCCGGCCGGCAGGTACCCGATCAGCGCGGCCCGGTCCTCGGCCCTGGCCGCCGCCAGGACACCGCTCAGCTTGCCGGCGCTCAGCTTGGAAGTCATGATCACTTACCCCCCTCGGCGGCGCCGTCGCCCGCGCCGCCGGCCTGCTCGTCGTACAGGCCGAAGTACTCGGCCGCGGTGTGCATGTCCTTGTCGCCGCGCCCCGACAGCGAGACCAGGATGGTCGCGTCCGGCCCGAGCTCGCGCCCCAGCTCCAGCGCCCCGGCGAGCGCGTGGGCGCTCTCGATGGCCGGGATGATCCCCTCGGTGCGGGACAGCAGCCGCAGCGCCTGCATCGCGGCGTCGTCCGTGACCGGCCGGTACTCCGCCCGCCCGGTGTCCTTCAGCCAGGCGTGCTCCGGCCCGACCCCCGGGTAGTCCAGCCCCGCCGAGATCGAGTGCGACTCGACGGTCTGCCCGTCCTCGTCCTGGAGGACGTACGTACGGGAGCCGTGCAGCACCCCCGGGTCGCCCTTGGTGAGGGTGGCCGCGTGCCGGGGCGTCTCGGCGCCCTCGCCCGCCGCCTCGCAGCCGATCAGGCGCACCCCGGCGTCCGGGATGAACTCGTGGAAGATCCCCATCGCGTTGGAGCCGCCGCCGACGCAGGCCACGACCGCGTCCGGCAGCCGGCCGGTCCGGTCGAGCACCTGCTGCCGCGCCTCGACGCCGATGATCCGGTGGAAGTCCCGGACCATCATCGGGAACGGGTGCGGCCCGGCGACGGTGCCGAACAGGTAGTGGGTGGAGTCGACGTTGGCGACCCAGTCCCGGAACGCCTCGTTGATGGCGTCCTTGAGCGTGCGGCTGCCGGACTTGACGGCCACCACCTCGGCGCCGAGCATCCGCATCCGGGCGACGTTGAGCGCCTGGCGCTCGGTGTCGACCTCGCCCATGTAGATGGTGCAGTCGAAGCCGAACAGGGCGCAGGCGGTCGCGGTGGCCACGCCGTGCTGGCCGGCACCGGTCTCGGCGATGATCCGGGTCTTGCCCATCCGCCTGGTGAGCAGCGCCTGGCCCAGCACATTGTTGATCTTGTGCGAGCCGGTGTGGTTGAGGTCCTCGCGCTTGAGCAGGACGCGCGCGCCGCCCGCCTCGGCGGAGAAGCGGTGCACGTCGGTCAGCGGGCTCGGGCGCCCGGTGTAGTCCTTGAGCAGCGCGTCGAGCTCGGCGGCGAAGGCCGGGTCGGCCTTGGCCTTCTCGTACTCCTCGGCGACCTGCTCGACCGCGGCGACCAGCGCCTCGGGGATGAAGCGGCCGCCGTACGCGCCGAAGTAGCCGCGCGCGTCCGGCACCTGGGCGCCGGGCAGGTAGTCCTTTTCGGACATGGTGGTTTCCCTTGAACGGAGATGGACGACGATGACGTCTTCCCGGCCGGAGGTCGGCCGGACCGGATTCAGCCGGACGTCACGCGCCATCGCCGCCCCGGCACCTGCCCGGGCTCGCACCCGATGACGTACCGCACCCGACGCCCCAGCACCCGGCGTGCGGGTGCGCGGCAGCCGCGCGGGCGGCAACCGGGGGCGAGTCGGGCGGCGATCTTCATGGGATGGGTGTCAGTCCTTGTGCCGGACGGCGGGGTGGGCCCCGGCGGCGACCAGGTCGGCGACCGCGGCACGCGGGTCCTTGCCGGTCACCAGGGTTTCACCGACGAGTACCGCGTCGGCGCCGAGGTTGGCGTAGTTGATCACGTCCAGCGGGCCGCGCACGCCGGACTCGGCGATCTTGACGATACCGTCCGGGATGGCGTGGGCCACGTTCTCGAAGGTGTTGCGGTCCACTTCGAGCGTCTTGAGGTTGCGGGCGTTGACGCCGATGATCCGGGCGCCGGCGTCCACCGCGCGCTTGATCTCCTCCTCGTCGTGCACCTCGACCAGCGGGGTGAGGCCGATCGACTCGGCGCGCTCGATCAGCGACACCAGGGCCGGCTGGTCGAGGGCCGCGACGATCAGCAGCGCGAGGTCGGCGCCGTGCGCACGGGCCTCCCACAGCTGGTAGGCGGTGACGATGAAGTCCTTGCGCAGCAGCGGGGTCTCCACCGCGGCGCGGACGGCGTCCAGGTCGGCCAGCGACCCGCCGAAGCGGCGCTGCTCGGTCAGCACGCTGATCGCGGCGGCACCGCCGGCCGCGTAGTCGACCGCCAGGGCGGCCGGATCGGCGATCGAGGCCAGGGCGCCCTTGGACGGGCTGGAGCGCTTCACCTCGCAGATCACCCGGACCCCGTCGCCCCTGAGGGCGGCGACGCCGTCCTTGGCCTCCGGTGCCCTGGCGGCGAGCTCCTTGAGCTCGTCCAGGGAGACCCGGGCCTGTCGCTCGGCGAGGTCCTCGCGGACCCCTTCGATGATCGAGTCGAGCACACTCACTCAGGAGCCCCCATCTTTTCTGCCAGTTGGTCGGCGCGAGTCGGCGGGCGACGGCCCACCGGCACTTCGATGGTATCGGCACCCGGGGGCGGGGGGCGCATCGGTTCGAACCACGTCTTGCGGACCGGACGCCCGCAACGGCGGTCCCCAGCTGCGGCTTCACCGGCCCCACACCGGTTTTCGGACGGACTTCGCACCGGTTCAGGACGCTCTTCCGGCCGGAACCGACCGGTGGCCGGGAAGCGGGGGCCGATGGCCGGGAACGGCGGTTGACGGCGGTTGACGGCCGGGAACGGGCGGTTCACGGCCCGGAACGGGCGGTTGACGGCCGGGAACGGGCGGTTCACGGCCCGGCTCGGCAGAACGGCCCGACGGGCTCGATCACACCAGCGGCGGTGCCAGCCCGGCGCCGACCGGCGAGTTCCGCACCACGGTGAACACCAGCACCAGCAGCGCGATCAGCACCCATCGCCGGGCCCCGACGGTGGTCCTGGGTGGCGGCCCGCCGGTCAGCGCGGCCCAGCCCCAGCGCAGCCAGAGCACCGCCAGAACCCCGAACAGCAGGACGGCGACGGCGTTGTCGTGCAGGGCGCCGGTGAGGTCCCCGTGGGTCAGCGCGTGGACGCAGCGCAGCCCCCCGCAGCCGGGGCACCACCAGCCGGTGGCGGTCAGGAACGGGCAGTCGGGGTAGTGCCCGGGGGTGTTCGGGTCCACCACGGCGACGTAGGCGGTGGGGACGGCCACCGCCGCCAGCGCGGTCAGCGGCGGGCTCAGCCGGCGCAGCACGGGCGGCGGGGCGGAAGCGGTGGGGGCGGAGGTCACGCCCCGATTCTGCCCGGGTCGGGCCCGGACACGACGAAACGGCGGGCGTGGCGCGCCCGCCGTTCCGATGTACGACAAACGTGTGGTGCGACGAACCCGTCGTCAGGCGGCGACGGCGGCGCGGGCCTCGCGGGCCGCGACCTGCTCCTCGGCCGACTTGTAGACGTTGGTGCTGGCCTGCTGGCCCATGCCCGCGATGGACATGGCCTTGCCGACCACGCCGCCGGCCAGGACGACCGCCAGGCCGACCCAGACGAGCAGCACCGACGGCAGGATCATCGCGACGCCCGCAATGCCGAAGCCGACGAAGGAGATGACGACGCCGGTCCAGGCGGCGGGGGTGTGGCCGTGTGCTGCTGCTGCCATCTGAGTGGTGCTCCTTGGCTCTCGGGGCCCGGCCGGGCCTGCGGGGCCGCCGGCGGGTTGACGGGTTCCATTGTGCCGGGCCACACACCGGTGGCCCAAAGCGGGTGGCGGGTCTATCGCGTCACATGCGCGCAGCTCACACCGCGGTCGGGTCCTCGCCCCGGTCCAGGGCCTTCCACAGGTCCCCCGGCGTGTCGGTCTTCGCCGGGGCCTTGCGGGTCGGCGCCTCGTAGCGGCTGCCCATCGCGGGCCAGCCCCGGCCGTAGCGCAGGGTGAGCAGTCCGGCCAGGACGAGCAGCAGCCCGCCCACCAGCGCGACCCAGGGCCAGGCGGTGTGCGAGACCTCGGTGGCCGCCGAGCCGGTCAGGGCCAGCTTGCGGGCGGCCTCGGTGTCCAGCGCGGCGGTGTCGCCCGCACCGGCCACCGAGGCGGCGGCCACGCCCAGCCCGGCCAGCAGCGTCAGCGAGCCGACCGCCAGCCGTCCGACGCCGCGCACCGCGAACACCGCGACGGCCGCGGCGAGGCCCACCAGGGCCAGCCCGCCGGGCAGTTCGGAGATCTTTCCGCCGCTGACGGACACGTCCAGGGTGCCGGCCCGGCCCTCGGCCCAGGTCCGCCCGACCGCGGTCAGCACCAGCACGGCGCTCAGCACGGTCAGCAGCAGCATCACGCCGAGGGTGCGGCGGCCGGGCTTGGCGGGGGCGGGGGTCTGCTCAGTCACCCGTCCACTATCCCCCGGCCGACGCCCCGGTCCGTACCCGGGGTGGGGAACGGAGCGGGTCACGGGGCGGGACCGGGGTGGGTCACGGCGTCGCGGACGGCGTGGGGAAGTCGTCCGTCCGCAGCACCACCGTCCGGCCGCCGAGCGGCAGGAACAGGTCGTTGCCGAACGGCACCCGCTCCGCCTCCCGGTACACGCCCTCGGGGGACGGCGCGGTGTGCACGGTGCAGACCGCCGCCACCGGATCGACCACCACGTACAGCGGCACGCCGCTGCTCGCGTACGCCCTCGCCGCCTCCGCCAGGCCGGGCCGGGCCACCTCCAGCACCGCCTCGACCCCGGCCGCGGCGAACCGGCCACGACCGCCCCGCACCGCGTCCCGGGCGAGCACGGCCAGGTCCGGGGCGAGCACCGTGCCGGGTTCGGGTACGGAACCCGACCCGGGAGCGGGAGCGGAACCCGACCCCGGAGCGGGTGCGGGTGCGGGAGCGGGAGCGCCGGGTGCCCCCGGGAAGTCGACCGCCACCCCGGAGAGCACCCGGCCGTGGCCCGCCGGCTGCTCGCCGAGCTGTCCGGCGGCGCCGAGCACGACCGCCCAGCGCAGCTCGTCGTACGGCACCTCGGGCATCCCGGCCGCCTCCTCGCACCTCAGGACAGTTCCGGCCTCCGCAGCGTATTGGCGGTGGCGACGGCGCGCAGCACGGCGGCCGCCTTGTTCCGGCACTCGGTGTCCTCGCCGTACGGGTCGGAGTCGGCGACCACGCCCGCGCCGGCCTGCACGTACGCGGTGCCGCCGCGCAGCACGGCGGTGCGGATCGCGATCGCGGTGTCCGAGTCCCCGGCGAAGTCCAGGTAGCCGACGCAGCCGCCGTACAGGCCGCGGCGGGTGGGCTCCAGCTCCTCGATGATCCGCATCGCCCGGGGCTTGGGCGCGCCGGAGAGGGTGCCGGCCGGGAAGCAGGCGGTCAGCACGTCGAAGGCGGTGCGCCCCGGGGCGACCTTGCCGGTCACCGTCGAGACGATGTGCATCACGTGGCTGTAGCGCTCGATGTGCATGAAGTCGACCACCTCGACGCTGCCCGGCTCGCAGACCCGGCCGAGGTCGTTGCGGCCCAGGTCCACCAGCATCAGGTGCTCGGCCCGCTCCTTGGGGTCGGCGAGCAGTTCGGCGGCCAGCTCCGCGTCCTCGTGCGGGGTGGCGCCGCGGTGCCGGGTGCCGGCGATCGGGTGCAGCATCGCCTCGCCGTCGCTGACCTTGACCAGCGCCTCCGGGCTGGAGCCGACCACGTCGAAGCCGCCCTCGGTCCCGCCGTCCGGGCCGGGGAAGCGGAACAGGTACATGTACGGGCTGGGGTTGGTGGTGCGCAGCACGCGGTAGACGTCCAGCGCGGAGGCCGGGCAGGGTGCCTCGAAGCGCTGCGAGGGCACCACCTGGAAGGCCTCGCCGGCCCGGATCCGCTCCTTGATCTCCTCCACCGCGGCCCGGTACGGCTCGCCGCCGAACGGCGAGTGCACCTCGCCGGGGCCGGCCGGGGTGAAGGTGGCCAGGCCCGGGTCGACCGGCTTGAACAGCTCGGCCTCCATCGCGTCCAGCCGGGCCACCGCGTCCGCCCAGGCCTCGTCCACGCCGCTGGCCAGGTCGTTGTGGTTGACGGCGTTGGCGATCAGCAGCACCGTGCCGTCGACGTGGTCGAGCACCGCGAGGTCGGTGGCGAGCAGCATGGTCAGCTCGGGCAGGCCCAGGTCGTCCGGGTTGAGGTCGGGCAGCTTCTCCAGCCGGCGGACGATGTCGTAGCCGAGGTAGCCGACCAGGCCGCCGGTGAGCGGCGGCAGGCCGTCGTCCGGCCGGCGCGGGGTGTGCAGGGCCTGCAGGGTCGCGCGCAGCACCTCCAGCGGGTCGCCGGCGGTGGGGATGCCGACCGGCGGGCTGCCGAGCCAGCGCGCCCCGCCGTCCGGGCCGACGGTGAGCGCGGCGGCGCTGCGCACCCCCACGAAGGAGTAGCGCGACCAGCTGCG
The DNA here is from genome assembly GCF_043198905.1 of Kitasatospora sp. NPDC048715. Lineage (NCBI taxonomy): Bacteria > Bacillati > Actinomycetota > Actinomycetes > Kitasatosporales > Streptomycetaceae > Kitasatospora > Kitasatospora sp. NPDC048715. The sequence continues at coordinate 107,638 of NZ_JBICVH010000024.1, forward strand.
GCCCTGCTCGGCGGACTCCAGCAGGAAGGTGCCGGGGCGTTCCTCGGCGAGGCTGCGGTAGAGGCCGATCGGGGTGAGGCCGTCCGCGAGGAGCCTGCGGGTGACCGGGATGACCCGGGTGTCGACGGCGAGCTTGCGGAAGGCTTCGAGATCCATGACGGGCGGCACCTTCTGGAGTTGTGGACGGGGTGGGGTCAGGACAGCGGGAGCACGTCGGCGTCGAAGCAGGTGCGGTCGCCGGTGTGGCAGGCCGCACCGGTCTGGTCGACCTTCACCAGCAGGGTGTCGCCGTCGCAGTCCAGGGCCACCGACTTGACCGCCTGGACGTGGCCCGAGGTGTCGCCCTTCACCCAGTACTCGCGGCGGCTGCGGCTCCAGTAGGTGCAGCGGCCCGTGGTGAGGGTGCGGTGCAGCGCCTCGTCGTCCATCCAGCCGAGCATCAGCACCTCGCCGGTGTCGTACTGCTGGGCGATGGCCGGGACCAGCCCGTCCTCGGAGCGCTTGAGCCGCGCGGCGATCTCGGGTGCGAGGGCGGTGCTGCCGGGGGCGGCGGGTGTGGTGGACATGAGCACCATTGTGTCAGCCCGCCCCGGCTGCCCTGCGGGGCGGCGCTCCCCGCGCCGGAGCGCCGCCGGCAACGGGGCCGTTACGGGTGCAACTGCCCGGTGAGCTTGGGGCCGCCCTGCTTGTTGCTCGCGGTCAGGGTGCAGGTGTAGTCGCGCCAGCCCTGCTGGTAGTTGGCGGTCGCCGGGCCGAACTGGCGGCCGTAGTAGGTTTTCCCGTCGCCCTGCCGGGCCTTGGCGGCGGCTTCGGCCTCCTTGCAGCCGTCCCGCATGGCGAGCGCGAGCGGAATGTCGCCGGTGATGCCGTCCGCGAGCTTGAGGTCGGCGATCACCTCGCCGTCGTGGTCGCCGGCGCAGGGGCGTTCCTCGGGCTTGGTGATCACCGGGCTCAGCTGCGGGTGGTCGAAGCAGGCGCCGACCGGGAAGAACGCGTACGGCGGCTGCGGCGTGGGCGTAGGGGTGGGTGTCGGTGTCTGGGTGGCCGTGGGAGTCGGCGTGGGCGGCGGCGGCGCGGCGGCCGGCTTCTTGTCGTCCGGCCACAGCACCGCGGTGGCCACCACCGCGAGCAGGACGACCAGCACGGCGGCGACGGTGAGGACCAGGCCGCGGGACGGGCGGGGCCCGCCTGCGGACGGCGACTGCTCGGAGGTCATGGCCACGAGGATGGCCCACCCGTCCCCTCCCCGGCAGGCAGTTCGCCGAACTCCCCTCATCCGGGCTGCCATCCACACCTGCAGCGATGCCGTGGGACACTCCCTCAGGAGAACAAAAGCTATTCAGATGGACGGGATTCCGGTGTGGGCTCTCGGCATGCCGAGAGCCCACACCACAGTCAACCCTGCCATGAGTCGAGGGAAATGCTCGGACCATCGCCGAGGTAGCTGATCAGTGCCCCCTTAGTGGTGGAGACGAATTCGTCCGGTACGGCATCGACACCGACCCACGCCACTTCCGAGTGCTTGTCAGGCTCCCCGTTGGCAAGTTCGCCGGACCACCGATGAGCGGCGAAGACGACGGTCAGAAAGCCGTTGGGCGCCTCGACGCCCCGGGCCCCGTGGATGACGTGGGCCAGGCACAAATCCTCAGGGCTGACAACGAGTCCTGTCTCCTCCCTGAGCTCACGCACCGCGGTCTCCGTGATCGGCTCGCCGGGTTCGTTCTTGCCAACCGGCAGATCCCACATGCCCTGCGCAAACTTCGCCTTGGGCCCTCTCCGCAGGAGAACGACCCGCTGGGCTTCGAGATCATGGACGATGACAGCCGCGACCAGCAAGGTCATCGACTCCGTGGCCGGTTCGAGAGTGCTCTGATCAACGGTCGAGTGAGCCACGTCGGTCGGGTCCTTCCTGCGGTGCGGCTGTCATGTCAGTGCCTCGCGTACGCGGCGTTCCAAGTCAACGGCTCCTGGGACACCACGCCTACGGCAGACCGCCAAGCGTGGGCGAATCGAAGAGATCGCCTTTCTCGTCCGATCCGAAGTCATACCTTCCATCAGATCGAGCGCCCGCCCCCAGATCGCCACCGCCTCGTCCGCCCGCGCCTGCGCCTCCACGCTGTCGCCGAGATCGGCATAGGTGAGGGCATGGACTCTCCTGTACTTCTCGGCGTCCCAACGGATCAATGCGGCACGGTGCTGCCGCTCCGTTCCCACGTGATCTCCAAGATCAGTGAGAGTACGCGCCGTATGGCTGGCGACGGTGCCGGCTGCCGGTCCACTGACGAGCGAGAAGCTCGGCTGCTGATCGCCGCCACGGGTAAGCGAGTTCTCCGCTGCGAGGAGCGCCTTGGCTGCCGCAGGCTTATCACGGATTGCAGCAAAAGCGCGTGCATGGGTGATGTGGAGCAACGCTTCGGTCCTACTGTCCACCCGTCCGATGCTTCGGGTGAGCGCGTTCTCGATCAGCGCGACACAGTGGTTGGACAGCTTGAGGCTGAGCGCTTGGTGGCCAGGGCACGCATCATCCAACCGGCATGACCATGAGGATCGGCCTCGACAGCGAGCTGGTAGCCGACCTGGTAGTAGCGCTGGGCCGCGCCTTCTTGGCCGAGATCATGGTGCTTCCACCCCGCAAGGTAGCCAAGTTCAGCGACCGCCCCGAAGGCCCGACGCCGCGTATCTTCGTCAGGAAAACGGCCATTGAGCATCGGGGCTGCCGTGTCGGCAAGATAGGCGGTCACGGTCGTCAGTCCATGCCCGCCGCCGAGCCGTTCGTCCGCCGCGCTGAACACTGCCGTGATCTGTCGGACGACTTCGACTTCCAGCTCGCCCACCCTCGCCATGCCGGTTCGAGCTCGCATCAGACGCGAAACCGGTTCGGGGTCGTAGAGCAGCGGCATCGCCACTCCGGTGGTGGTAAAGGCAGCAGCAGCCAGGAAGGTCCGACGCTCCACATCGGCGCGACCGAGGTTGGCGGCCGCCTCCACTGGATCGAGACTCGCCGCCAACGACTCTTCCGGGCTCGCGAAGCCGAGTTCGGCGAGGGTGACGCGGCGCCCGGAGCGACGGGACAGCGCCTCCGCGATGTACTGACCTACTTGCCCGGTCGGCTGTGCGCCATTGATCCAGTGGACCACGGCGGACTTGTTGGTCAACAAGCTCTCGCCATTCTCCGCACCGACCCGCCGCACCGCGCCCGCCAACGACTCATAGGTACATCCGGCGGCTGAAATAGCCTCCCTGAGGCGGTGATTGGGCTCTTTGAACGTGGCCACGACCGATCCTCCGACTTGGAGCAGTAAACCGCGTAAACCACTCTACGTGTCGAATCGCCTACCCATCGTGCCCCTGGATCGGTTCACTGAACAGTGCCTGCCGGGACCACCTCCCGCAAACCCGGCCCCCTGTCGGTGCCACACCCGGCGCCGCCATCCCGACCACCACGTCGCTGTCCATGCACTCCCGACAGCGAAGCGTGGGATCAGGTGTGCCGGCAGCGGCGCCCGATCCGATTCATCCAGCACCACGTGCCCTCCGGCTCGCCATGCCGAAAGCCGGAACAGGAGGGAACCGATGGACAACACCCTGACCGCTCTGGCCGGGCAGATCGCCCAGCTGGACGCCGTGGACTCCGCCCCCTTGGAGCGGATGCGCCACGAAGCCCTGACCGCCCAGGCCCCCTGGAAGGAGGAGTACGGCGCCTACCAGTCCGGCGGCTGGTGGACCACCTCGCTGATGAACGCCTCCGGCGACGCCGCCGACGTGACGATCGGCGACTGCGCCGCCCGTCCGACCGACCTGCTGGGCCGGATGCCGGCCACCGCCGCATTCCTGGCCGACCTCGGCCTGGACTTCATGTGGGTGCGGCTCGCCCGGCTGGAGGGCAACGCCTTCCTCTGGGAGCACCGCGACTACGACGAGCTCGACCAGGTCGAGCGGCACCGGCTGCACATCCCGCTGCACACCAACAGGTCCGCCTTCCTGGTCACCGGCGGCACCAAGGTGCACATGACGGGCGGGCGGATCTGGCGGCTCACTCCGACCTACGCCCACGGGGTGTGCAACCTGCTCGGCCCGGACCGGATCCACCTGATCGCCGACGTGTACGCCGACGACGCCTACCGCCACCTGGCCCGACGTCCCGCGCTCAGCCCGGTGGTCGCGGAGCCGCTGCCCGTCGCCGACCAGACGGTCCTGGCCGCGCGGCTGGAAAACGCCCGCAACATGGCCACCCTCGGCTACACGGAGGCGGCCGAGCGGATGCTGCTGCGGCTCTTCTACACGTACGCCCTGCCGGAAGGCACGGTCTACGACCTGATCGCCGAACTGCACACCTCCCTCGGCGACATGGAGGCCGCGACGCGCTGGGAGACCGCCAAGCGCCGCCTCCTCGCGATCCCCGCCTGATCCCAGCCCGCACCCACGCCCGGAAGGAAGAAGCGCATGCCCACCCTGCAACTGGCGGCGATCACCCAGGCCAACCGGCCCGCGCAGCTGCCGCTGCTGTCGAAGCTCGCCGACGTCCTGGCCACCTCCCCGGCGGTGACCCACCTGATGGTCCGCGGGTCGCTGGCCCACGGCACCGCCGACCGCCTGTCCGACGTCGACTTCGTCGCCGGTGTCCACGACGCCCGGTTCCCGTCGTTCGTCGAGGCCCTGGACACCCTGATGCCGGTCGAGGCCGGCGCCCTGCTGCCCGGCTGGCGCGACACGATCGTCGCCGACCTCGGCGGCGTCGGGATGGTCTTCCTCGTCCCGGACGAAGGGAAGCTCCACCAGATCGACCTGTACGTCGCACCGGCCTCCCGGATCCCGCGGCTGCAGGAGACGGTCAGCACCGCCGTCCTCCTCGACCGCCGGCCCGGACCGGTCACCGCGCCGGACGTCGCGGCGGCCGAGAGCTTCGCCGCCGCGTTCCTCGCCCGGCCGCGCTCCTGCGCCGAGCTGCTGATCGAGCACCTGGTGCTGGCCGTTCTCCTGCACAAGCGGATCAAGCGTGGCCAGCGGTTCGTGGCGTACTCCGAGTGGCACCGGCTGCACACGGCCACGAAGGACCTGATCAAGACCGCCCTGGCCCCCGCCTCGCGGTTCTGGGGCTGGTACCAGCTGCGCGAGGAGATCGCCGTCACCCCGATCGGCCGCGCCTGCCTGGGCGACCTGGACGCCGCGATCAGCGGCCCGGCGATCCCGGAGGCGGCCGACGTCACCGAGGCGATCGAGCGGGTGCTCGCCCTGGCCGAGCGGGCCTGCCCGCAGGCGCTCGACGGCCTGCACGACGCCGTCGCCGCCTACCGCACCTACCAGGAGCTGGTGTGAACGCACTCCACCTCGCGGGCCCGGCGGCCAGCCGGGCCCGCGAGGGCCTGACCGCCGTCTTCTTCGGCGGCGTCGTCCCCGCCTCCGCCCAGGAGGAGGCGCTGGCCGAGGAGATCGGCCGGGCCCTGGCCCAGGCCAGCTACCAGCTTCTGCACGGCGGCTACAACGGGCTGATGGAGGCCGCCGCCCGCGGAGCCGGAGGCCAGGGAGCCACGGTCACCGCCGTCACGCTGACCGGCAAACACGACGAGTGGGGCGCGTTCAACCCCCACACCACCCTGTCCGTCCACGTGCCCGACCCCGGAGCCCGCCTCAACCACTACCTGGAGAACGCCGACCTGGTCGTCGCCATGGGCGGCGGAGTCGGCACCCTCCACGAGCTGACCGCCGCCCTCTACTACGCGACCACCATCCGGCCCGTGCCGGTCTGCCTCGCGGGCGCGTCGGCCCTTCGCCTGCTCGCCTTCCTGCGCGAGGAGCGGTGGCTGTACGAGACCCCGACCCGGCCGCTCGGCTTCCTCACCACCGTCGAGTCCGCCGACGCCTTCCGCGCCCACCTGTCCTCGCTCGGCACCACCCCGATCGGAGGAGCATGACCACCCGCACCCCACCGGCCGGCCTCGCCGCCCGGCTCGCCGAAACCGCGTGCGTCAACGCCCCGTTCAAGCTCGCCGACGGCGGACGGCTCGACGCGTACTTCGACGAGTACCGGCTCGCCTCCGACCCCGCGCTCCTGCGCGACACCGCCACCGCCATGGCCGACCTCGTCCCCGACGACGCCCAGGTGCTCGCCGGCATCGAACTCGGCGGCGTCCCCCTCGTCGTGGCGCTGTCCGCCGCCATCGGCCTGCCCGCCGTCTTCGTGCGCCGCAAGCCCAAGGGCTACGGATCGTTCCACCAGGTCGAGGGCCGTCCCATCGACGGCCGCCGCATCGTCCTCGTCGACGACGTGGTCCGCTCCGGCGCCCAACTGCTCCACATGGCACGCATCCTGCGGATGGTGGGCGGACCGGTCACCCACGCGCTCTGCGTCCTTGAGCGCCCGCTCGGCGGCCGGACGCTGCTGGCCGAGCACCGCGTCACCCTGAACTCGCTGTTCACCGAGGCCGACCTGCCGGCGCCCCGGGCGGGCGGTGCCGCGTGAAGCGGGCCGTGCTCTTCGACCTCGACGGCGTCCTCGTCGACAGCCGGGACGCCCAACTCGCCACCCTGGCAGGCTATGCGACCGCCGCGCTCGGCAGGCGGGTGACCGTCGCCGACCTCCCGACCGCCGCCGCGACCACCCCGCGCGAGTACGTCCTGTCCGACCTCGGGCTGGACGGACCGATCAACGAGGATGGCTGGGTCGCGGCGAGCGCCACGGCCACCCTGACCGCCGAGGTGTTCCCCTACGTCGCCGAAACCCTCGCCGCGCTCCGCGAGGCGGGAGTCGGCACCGGTGTCGTCACCCTGAGAAGCCGCGAACGGGTCAACTGGCTGCTGCCGCAGGACATCCTCGACCAGCTGGACACCGTCGTCTGCTACGAGGACGCCCAGCCCAAGCCCGCCCCTGACGGCGTGCTGCTCGCCCTCGAGCGGCTCGACGTCGCCCCGAGAGCGGGCATCTTCGTCGGCGACACCGAGACCGACATCCACGCCGCCCACGCCGCGGGCGTCACCGCCGTCGGAGCCGGCTGGGGCTTCGCCGGCCCTGAAGCGCTCACCCGGGCCGGAGCCCACCTCGTGATGCCCCGCGCCGACCACGCCGCCTTCGTCCTGCCCCTCCTGGTCGGCATCGGCCGTCAGGAGGACAACTCCAAGCGATCTTGACTCCGGAGCCGCTACTGTTGGTGGCGCAGTCGCAGCGCACCGTTGCGTCCGCTGTCGGCTGCGCCACCTCAGAGCGACGGAATACCGGAGTCATGGTCCACACCGTGGGGGCGCGAGCTATCTGCGCCGAGCTGGAGAACTGAGAACCACTCAGTCCTCGTTCTCGGCCCGGCTCGGCGTGTGATCACCCCCCACCTCTCCGCGACTCTTCCGTGAGGGCCCTACCGCCATGCGCTCGACGCAGATCCGCTCCACCTTCCTGGACTTCTTCACCACGCGCGGCCACCGCCACGTCCCGTCCAGCCCGCTCATCCCCTCCGACCCGACCCTGCTGCTGGCCAACGCCGGCATGAACCAGTTCAAGCCCTACTTCCTGGGCGAGGTCACCCCGGAGTACCCCCGCGCCACCACCATCCAGAAGTGCGCCCGCACCTCCGACATCGACAACGTCGGCCGCACCAACCGGCACGCCACGTTCTTCGAGATGATGGGCAACTTCTCCTTCGGCGACTACTTCAAGGCCGACGCCATCGCCTACGCCTGGGAACTCCTCACCCAGGGCTACAACCTGGAGAAGGACCGCCTCTGGATCACCGTCCACCAGGAGGACGACGAGGCCGAACAGCTCTGGCGCAAGATCGGCGTCCCCGCCGAGCGGATCCAGCGCCTCGGCGCGGACAACTTCTGGGACATGGGCGTCCCCGGCCCCTGCGGCCCCTGCTCCGAGGTCAACTACGACCGGGGCCCGGCCTTCGGGCGCGAGGGCGGCCCGGCCGTCGACGGCGAACGGTACGTCGAGATCTGGAACCTCGTCTTCATGCAGTCCATGCGCGGCGAGGACGACGACAACGGCACCTTCCCGATCCTCGGCAACCTCGCCCAGCAGAGCATCGACACCGGCCTCGGCCTCGACCGCCTCGCCGCGATCCTCCAGGACGTCGAGAACGTCTGCAGCACCGACCTCCTCCTGCCCACCCTGACCACCGTCCAGGAACTCGCCGGCCGTGACTACCCGGGCAGCGGTTCCGGTGGTGAGGAGAAAGTCTCGTTCCAGGTCGTCTCCGAGCACGCCCGTTCCATCGCCTACCTCATCGCGGACGGCGTGCTGCCCGCCAAGGACGGCCGCGGCTACGTCCTGCGCCGTCTGATGCGCCGGGCGATCCGGCACGCCCGCATGCTCGGCATCGACCAGCCCGTCCTCGCCCCGGCCACCGCCAGCGTCATCGCCAACCTCGGCGACGTCTGGCCCGAACTCACCGGCCAGGCCAGCCTCATCGAGCAGGTCGTCATCGCCGAGGAGGAGTCCTTCACCCGCACCCTCACCCAGGGCACCCGGCTGCTCAACGCCGCCATCACGCGCAGCCGTGAGGGCCGTTCCACTGCCCTCACCGGTGAGACCGCCTTCGAACTGCACGACACCTACGGCTTCCCCGTCGAGCTGACGATCGAGGCCGCCCGCGATGCCGGCCTGACCGTCGACGAGGACCGCTTCACCGCCCTGCTCGCGGAACAGCAGAAGCGCGCCAAGGCCGGCGGCAAGGCCAAGACCGCCGAGGCCCTGCGCCACCAGGACGCCTACCGCGAACTGTCCTCCCGCCACGGCCGCACCGACTTCGTCGGCTACGACCGCCTCGACACCGAAGCCACCGTCCTCGGCCTCATCTCCGACGGCACCGTCGTGCCCGGCGCCGACCAGGGCAGCACGCTCGAACTGGTCCTGGACCGCAGCCCGTTCTACGCCGAGTCCGGCGGCCAGGTCGGCGACAGCGGCACCATCCGCACCACCGGCGGTGCGCTCCTGGAGGTGCTGGACACCAGGCTCGGCCTGGAGGGCTTCCACGTGCACACCGTTCGCGTCTCCGGGGGTGAGATCCGGGCCGGCGAGCAGGCCGAAGCCCTGGTCGACGGCCCGCGCCGCGACGCCGTCGCCCGCTCCCACACCGCCACCCACGTCCTGCACGCCATGCTCCGCCGCACCCTCGGCGACCACGCCCGCCAGCACGGCTCCCTTGTCGACGCCGGCCGCCTGCGCTTCGACTTCGCCCACTTCTCCGCCCTCGACCCCACCCAGCTCGCCGCCATCCAGGCCCTCGTCAACGACCACCTCCTCGACGGCCCCGAAGTCCGCATCTGGCACGCCACCCGCTCAGAGGCCGAGGCTGCCGGAGCCACTGCCCTGTTCGGCGAGAAGTACGGCGACCACGTCCGCATCGTCGACATCGGCGACTTCTCCCGCGAACTCTGCGGCGGTACCCACGTTCCCCACGGCGCTGGCGCCGGCCCCGTCCGCATCCTCGGCGAAGCCTCCATCGGCTCCAACCTGCGCCGCATCGAAGCCCTCACCGGCCGCGACGCCCTCACCTACCACGACACCGAACGCCGTCTCCTCGAAGAACTCTCCGCCCTCCTCGGCACCCGCCCCCAGAACGCCCCCGACACCCTCCGCAAGCGCCTCGACGCCCTCACCACCGCCCAGCAGGAACTCGCCCGCCTCCGCGACACCGAGCTCCGCACCCGCGCCCAGCAACTCGCCGCCTCCGCCCGTACCGTCCCCGGCGGCCGGATCGTCGCCGAGAAGGTCACCGGCCTGGTCCCCGACGAACTCCGCGCCCTTGCCGCTAACACCGCCGACCTCCTGGGCAGCGACCACGCCGTCGTCGTCCTCGGCACCGAGCACGGCGGCAAGGCCCTCCTCGCCGCCGCCGTCACCCGCAGCCTCCACGACACCGGCGCCCAGGCCAGCCAGATCCTCGTCCCGGCGGCCCGCCTGGTCGGTGGCGGAGCCGGTGGCAAGGGCCCCGTCGCCAGCGCCGGCGGACGCCGCCCAGGGTCACTCGACCGAGCGCTCGCCCTGGCCGCCCAGGACGCAACCCAGGTTCTCGGGCAGTAGAGCCAGGCCGCCCTGGCACGGGCTGGAGGCTTTCCCTCCCCGGAGGTCCCGCCGGCCCGTGCCACCTCCGCCTCAGGCCGTCAAGTCCTTCTGCAAGACCACGCTCTCGTAGTTGGTCACATCCCACCGCCACGTCCCGACTGGCGCGTACCCCCGCCTGCGGTACCAGCCCACCAACTCGACGGCCTCGGCCGACGTATCGATGACAGCCACCGTGGAACCGAGCGCAACGATGCGATCCTCCACCAAGGTCAACAGCCGCTGCCCGAGACCCGTCCCCCGATACGTGGGATCCACTGCGAGCTGCCAGAACGAGCCCGCCCCGGCCGTAGCCGGATACCCCTCGGGCGCCACGTAGGGGGCCGCCACCGTCACCGACCCCACCATCTTGTCGTTCCGGAACGCGAGCCAGCACTCCCCCGTCGCCACACGGTCAGCCGTGTCCTGGACTGACTGGTACGACGCGAAGAAGACCCGTCCAGCCTCTGCGTGCTGAGCGTAAGCGCAGTGGAGTAGACCGGTTAGATCATCCACGGAATCGCCAGCCTCGAAACGCCGCACCACAACACCCGCACAAAGGCCTGGCGGTTTGGGTGTGCCGGTTGATCGCACTGTCACACAACAAGTGTCGGCCTGGTGCTGGCGTCCGGCATGTCGATGTCCAGGCTGGACAATTTCTCGACGTGTCGCGACCGATCTCCACCCCGAACCGATCCTGGTCAACGGCCTCGCTTAGGAAGCTACCGCAGGTGTCTGACCGGCCTGTCATGCTTCCCACATGGCCAGCAAGAGAAAGAGGCAGCAAGGGCGAGGCCGTCCCATCGCGGCCGCACAGCAGAGCGAACCAAGCAGCGGAAGCGCCGAGGCTCTATGGACGACAACACGTTCGGGCGCGCGCTGGGCGCGGGTTCCACTACCAGGATGCCGTTGGAGCGTGGCTGTGCGGACGTGTTCTCTCCGGTGCCATCGGCGCCGATCGGATCGTTCCGGAGGGTCTGGAAGACCTGTCATGTGACGGGCCGACGCCCTGGCACGTCCAGGTCAAGTCCCGACAAGAGCGTATCGGCGATTTCACCGCACCTGAAGTGGCCGAGCACCTCGTCACCATGGCCAAGGCGCACGCAAAGCGCGCCCGCGCAGGGGTGTCTGGTCAACCGCTCCTTGTGCTCGAACGACCAGTGGAAGGTGAGTCGTTCACCCGGTGGGGCCAGCCTTTGATCGATCTCCCGAAAGATCACCGGTTGCTGAACGCGTTCAGGATGAAGGCTGTGAAGGCCGGCCTGAACAGCGACGAGCTCGAAACGTGGTGTGACGCCGTCAGCCTCTATGTTTTGCCATGGGGTCTCGCCGCAGAGGGCACTCGTAGCGCAGTGGTGCAGCGACTCGGCTTGCTGCCCGTAGCAGCAGAGGCTGCCGTACTGGCCCTGCGCAGCACCGTGGCAAGCCGTGCCGACGCCAACGCCGAGACCAGCCTGTCAGAAGCTGCTGGGCTGAGCCGCACGGACATCCTCCGGATCGTGACCGAGGTTGCCGAGACCATCGACCATGCGTCGCTGGGGGAGGCACTGTCCGCAGGAATCTGCGAACCAGTGGACTTCGATCGGCCACTTGAGGCGGCCGGCTTCTACGAAGGCATCGATGTCCAGCCTGGCCATATCGCAGCTGGGCTACCGGCTCCCAGGCCGGTGTTGGCCGGGCAGATCGCGGATGCAATCAATCGTGGCCAGAGCGTTCTCGTTGCAGGCCCCTCCGGCGTCGGTAAGTCCACCGTGATGTGGACGGCCGCCTATGCGACCAGGCATGTGCTCTGGTACCGGATTCGGCGGCTCCGAGCCGAGGACATCGCACCGCTGGTACGGCTGGTCAGGGCGTTGAAGCCGTCGACCCGGTCTCCGGTTGGCTTCGTGGTGGACGGCGTCGGGATCGGAGCGGCCGACGCCTGGGATACCCTCCACCGTGAACTCGCGCCGATCCCCGGTGCCTTGTTGTTGGGCTCCGTCAGGAGTGAGGACCTCCTACCCCTCCGAAGCCAGGCCGATTGCGTCCAGATCACGGTATCGCTCGACGAAGAGGTCGCGGAGCAGATCCACGCCGGGCTGTCGGCGTCCGGTGCCACGACGGCTCCGCACTGGCGTGAAGCGTACGAAGCAGCGGACGGGCTGACCCTGGAGTTCACACACCTCCTCACCCGTGGACGAAGGCTCTCCGACGTCCTGTCGGAACAGGTCGAACGGAGGGTGTTCGAGGGACGGCAGGCGGAAATCGAGATCCTGGCCAGGACCTCGATCGCCCACCGATGGGGCGTCGATCTGCCCCTTCGAGCTCTTCAACAGCAACTCGGTCTTGGGGACTCGGACCTTCGCATCGCTCTGTCCCGTCTGGCGGATGAACATCTTGTCCACGAGCAGCTGGGGCGGCTGTCAGGGCTGCACCAGCTACGTTCGTCCCGCCTGGCCGACGCCGTGCATGCGCTCCCGCCGCCGGTTCTGGACGAGACCGTGATCGCGGTGATGCAGCTACTGGCGGATACGCAGCTCCAACCCTTCGTCGTCGGTGTTCTCTCCGACCGCCCCGACCTGGATTCCGTCGTGCTGGACCAGATCACAGTCGAACTCGCACGCAGGTCGGGCATGGAGGCCACTGTCGGCGCGCTGCAGGCACTTCGCCTGGTCGACGTCACCCGCTGTGCCACCGGCTGGGCGCAAATCCTCGACCGACACCAAGTCCCACCTGCTCTGCGTCCCACGACCTTGCAGTTCGCACTGATGGATGGGGACCTGCTCCCGAACCTGAAAGACGAAGTCGAAGCTGCCATCCCCGAGATCCGTGCGACCAGTTCATCTGGTTCGCCTCTGCGCGACGCACTAACAGATCGGCTCGGGACGACCACCACTGGTCTTCTCCTGTCCCAGTGCGACGACCCTGCCGAAGCCCAACGGCTGCTGGCCGTACTCGCCGGAGTAGAACTGGACATCACAGGCTGGCCCTCGATGCTCTCCGACTCGCCGTTTAGCCGAGTGCTTGCCGCTGCACCTGTCGAGTCACTGGGAGACATCTTCACCGCAGCTGGCGCCGTGTCAGTGGGGTTGGCTGGAGAGCTGTTGCGACTCGCGGGCGGCGAGGAATACGTCCTGAGTGCATTGACGGCACATTCGCCATGGGTAACTGAGGCGTCTGTTGTTGAGCGGGATGGCAGCCGCGTGGCGTACGCCCGTCTGCTGCATGTCTCTGATCAGGCCCAGCCGGACTCGGAGCGGGCACTCCAGGATTTCGGGCGGACCCTCCTACGGTGTCTCCCGGAATGCGACAGTGTGGACGTTCAGAGTCTGCTACCTGGCGGTGTCCCTCTGGCCATCGGTGACTTCATCAGTGGAGTCAGTCACCTGAAGCGCCGGTATGACAGTTCACCGACCCAGGTGGCATGGCTTCGGGCCCGCTCGCTGATCGGCGCGATGGCGGCCAATGCTGCCGACTGGACCACACGAACTGCCACCGCCTGCGCCGAACTCCCTACACTGCACCGCTACCTGACGGAGCTGACGCGAATCTGGTGCACCGGCCGCCACCCAAGGGACCCCAACGACCTAAGCACGATGCAAACGAAGCTGCAGGAGTGGGCCAACTCACTGGTCCGCCCTGTGGACATCTCCTTTCTGTCCACGCTGCCCGTCGGCAAAGTCGCACCAGGCGGCGGTGCCGATAGCCTGCAAATGCTCGTGAACGGGATCGCCGAGAACCTCACACGAAGGATCGGCGACCCTCAGCAGTATGCGGCGCTAGCCGGTTATGTCGGCGAAAACCTCAAGGGCCTCGCGTTGCGCGTACGGGACGAGGAACGCTGGCACCTCATCGGCCAGGAACCACCGGATGTCCTCGACCAACTGGCGACGATTCTCGCCGACCTGCACGTCGTTCTGGCTGAACTCGTCTGGGGAGCGCTCGGACCGAAGCCGCTAACGGCTGAGGCCCGATCCGGACCTTCCACACAAGCGCTCGCCCGGGCGGCGAACCTTGCCCGCCGGGTCGCCGAAGCACGGTCAGTCGCTGCCCCGCTGAAGCTCCAGGCCGACGCTGGGGCCGCAGGGCTCCGCATAAGCGTCTACACCAGACCAATCTCCGACCCCGGCACGACGGAGTGGCCTGCCATGGAACTGGCCGTGGGCGTGGAGCTCAACGAACTCACCGAGTGGCAGACGGCGCTGGAACAGTTGAGCACCCTGCTGAAGCACAACCCGGGCTCTCAGGGAAGCCGTAGGGCAGTCCTGCTTGTACCTCTGATCGCCGGCAGGCCGGTCAGACTCATGGCGCAGCAACTCCAGACGACGCTGTGGCCTGGAAGTGAACTCTTCGACACTTGGAAGACAGCACTGCCCGCGGCACACCCGACCCCACTCACCGATGCCTGCATCGATGCTCACCAGGCCCTTCAATGCCTCTCCGGATTGGCTTACCTTGCAAGCGTTCGGGACATCGACCCTCGGCATCAGGAAGTCGCAGACCAGGCGGCGGCGCGGTTCCACCAGGCGTGCCGCGCCATCGCGGAACTCCGGCTGGGAAATTCGGTCGCCGAGACGGTCGTCGGCTTCCTTGAGGGCCTGGCTCTCCGGGTGGATGGTGAAGCCACCGAGGCCGAAGCCCTCCGAAACTCAGGCATTCCGACCCTTGCCGCCGCCATCGCTCATGGCGCAACCGGCCACCCAAACGATGACTATCGGCAACTGGATGGTCTGACAACGATCGCCCTTCAGTGGGATCTCGACCCCGCTCGGGCAGCACGACTCCTCGCCGGAGTCGATGTCTGAACCACAAAGACCGGGGCCCATGACCGATGCTGCCCGCCGCCCCCGGGCAGCGAGGCGGGCAGCATCAAAGCCCGGAACGACAGACGGTGGCCTCCCCCTGCGAGAAGGCAGCCGTCAGAAGTCAGCACGCGGATTCACCACTCACGGCGCACGAGAGAACTGGTCGAGCACACGTAAACCACGCCACCTCTCATGAAGTCTGATCCCGCCTGCCCGCCGTCCGTCCACCAGCGCGGACGACGGCCCCGACCGAACCGGTCGGGGCCGTCGTTGCCGGCGTGCCGCGAGCGGCCGCCGGGCTGCGGGTCAGGCCGTCCGGCCGGGGGCCGGGCGGGGCAGGCGGCGGAGCGCCCAGACGGCCGCCGCGAGGGCGAAGCCGTAGACGGACACCAGCCCGTGGCCGTTCTCCTGGGCGAGCCACATGGCGAGGCCCAGCGCGGGGACGCCGGCGGCCAGGGCGATCTCCTTGGGGAGGCGGGTGCGGGTGAGGAGGGCGAGGGCGAGGGTGGCGCCGAGGAAGTAGGTGGCGCCGGAGCTGCCGGCGAAGTTGCGCGGGTCGGTGCTGGGGCCGCCGCCGAGGCCGAGCAGGGTGTCGATGCGGCCGGGCAGCAGGATGCCGGCGAGGAAGAAGCCGAGGGTGAGCGGACCGCCCCAGTACCAGTGGGCGAGCGCGGCGACGGCGGCGAGGGTGACGAGGTTCCACAGGCCGCCGAACAGGCCGCCGTTCTGCATGAACACCGAGGTGAGCTCGCGCCACCAGCCGGACTTGGCGGGGTCCGCGTCCAGCGCGTCCATCGCGCCGGACCAGAGGAGTTGGAGCAGCACGCCCGCGACGGCGACCGCGGTCAGGGCGATCGCGGCCCACGGGAGCGGGCGTCCGCGCAGGGTGTCGCGGCCCACCACGCCGAGCCCGCAGTTGACCATCATGACCATCAGTGCGGCCGTGGTCACGTTGAAGACGATCGCCCCCATGTCCGGCTCCTCCCCCTGGCTCCGGCGTTTTCCAACACCGTTCGAAAACTTGATGGGGCAAAGCTAGCACAGTTTTCGAACGGTGTTGGAAAACGCTGTACGGTGAGGTCATGAAGCTCACCAAGGACCGCATCGTCGACGCGGGCATGGCCGTCTTCGCCGAGGTCGGCTACCAGAACCTGTCCATGCGCCAGGTCGCCGACCGGCTCGACGCCCACGCGGGCAGCCTCTACTACCACGTACGCGGCAAGGACGAACTCCTCGCCCTGATGGCCGACCGGGTCTGTCTCCGGGCCTACGACGCCGGCACCCGAGCCCTCACCGCACTCCCACCCACCGCCACCTGGCAGGACCGCACACAGGCCCAGGCCACCGCCCTGCGCCTGAGCATCAAGCAGCACCCCGGCGGCGCCCAACTCCTCGCCGAGAGCCCCGGCATGCTCAGCACCGGCGCCCTCTCCCTGATGGAACGCCTCCTGC
Organism: Kitasatospora sp. NPDC048715; assembly: GCF_043198905.1. NCBI lineage: Bacteria > Bacillati > Actinomycetota > Actinomycetes > Kitasatosporales > Streptomycetaceae > Kitasatospora > Kitasatospora sp. NPDC048715. The sequence continues at coordinate 123,907 of NZ_JBICVH010000024.1, forward strand.
GCACCCTCCTCGACGCCGGCCTGCCCGCCGACCACTGCCACATCGCCGCCGACACCCTGCTCAGTCACGTCACCGGCTTCGTCCTCCAGGAACAGAACCAGCCCGCGACACCCCCACCCGTCACCGCCGAGCTCTACTCCGAACTGCGCGAACGGTTCCCCCTCCTCATGGACCCGTCCACACCCCGCCACAGCCAGGACGAGAAGTTCGCGCGAAGCGTCCGCCTGCTCTGCGCCGGCATCGCGACGCTCCCCTAGGGCGTGTCTGACCCGCCGCGCACCCGGCGGGAATGGTCAGACACGCCCTAGGCTGACGGCATGTCGAACCACGCCCTCGCCGAACGCCACCGGCTCGCCCAACTCCTCACCGCCGCCGGGCCGGACGCGCCCACGCTCTGCGCCGGGTGGACCACCCGGGACCTCGCCGCCCACCTGGTGGTCCGGGAGCGCCGGCCCGACGCGGCGGCCGGCATCCGGGTCGGGGCGCTGGCCGGGTGGACGCGGCGGGTGCAGGACGGGTACGCCGAGCGGCAGTACGAAGAACTGGTGCGGCTGTTCCGGGCCGGGCCTCCGGTCTACTCCCCGTTCGCCCTGCCCGGCGCGGACGAGGCGGCGAACACGGTGGAGTACTTCGTCCACGCCGAGGACGTCGTACGGGCGGCCGAGGACTGGACCGCTCAGCCCGTGCCGCCCGGGCGCGCCGAGGCCCTCTGGCGCCGCCTCCCGCTCATCGCCCGCCTGGAGGCGGGCCGCCGCTCCCCCGTCCGCCTGGCACTCACCCACCCGGACGGCCGTTCCCTCACCGTCGGCCCGGCCGGAGCCGCCACCGTCCGCGTCACCGGAGAACCCGGCGAGCTGGTGCTCTTCACCTACGGCCGCGGGGCCCTGACCGCCCTCGCCGTCGACGGTGCCTCCGACGCCGTCGAGGCCCTGCGCCACGTCCTTCCCCTGCCCCCGAGGTAGCAGCGGAACGGGGGCCGGGTGGCCGCCGGCCCACGCGCGGCCGGGGGTGGGCGGTCAGCTTCCGGGGCGGCCCTTGGAGACGAACAGCTGGACGACGCCGTTCGCCGCCGCGGTGCGCCCGGCCTGCGGCTCGGAGTTGACGACCGACCCGGCGGGCACCTTCCAGTCGGTGAGTTCGTGGACCTCGTAGCGCAGCCCGGCCGCGTCCAACAGCCGGGTGGCGGCGTCCCGGGACAGGCCGGTGACCGCGGGGACGGTCACGGTCGCGGTGCCGCGCGCGGGCGGGGCGACGGGGGAAGGGGTGCCTTCGGTCGCCGACGGCGCGAGCGCGGACGCCGACACCGGGGCGGAAGGAGCGGAAGAAGCGGCAGGGGAGGCGGGCGGGGCAGGGGCCGGTGGCGCTGACTGGACGGCCGGGCCCGGCGCGGTCCCCGCCGGGCCGTCGCCGCCGCCCGGCGATCCGGGCAGGAGCAGGGCCGCGCCCGTCGCGATGGCGGCCACCGCCGCCACCGCCGCGACCCCGGCGAGAGCGGTGCGACGGCGCACCGCGCGCCGGATTCCGGCGGCGTCGATCACGGGGGTGGGGGTGTTGTCGGCGAAAGCGGTCATGGCGGCGAGGAGTTCCTTGTCGAAGCCGGGGTCGGGGGCGGGGGCGGAAGCGGGGTCCTGGGGCGGGAAGCGGATCATCACGCACCTTCACGCGAGGTCGACGACGCGGACGGGACGTCCTGCCGGGGCAGCGCGGCCCGCAGTTTCGCGAGCCCGCGGGCGAGTTGCGAGCGCACGGCGCCGGGGGAGATGTCGAGGGTCTGCGCGATCTCCCGGTCCCCCAGGTCGTGGAGGTAGTACAGGACGACCACGGTGCGCATCCCCATCGGCAGGGTGTGCAGCGCCGCGACGAGCTCGGCGCGCAGCTCCACCGACCGGTAGGCGTCGCGGGGGTCGGGGCGCTCGATGACGGGTTCCGGCGCGGGGCGCTCACCCGAGCGGTGCAGGCGCCGCCAGCGGTCGTTGGCCAGGTTCACCAGGATCCGGCGCACGTACGCCTCGGGCACCTCCGCGCGCGCGACCCGCCGCCAGTGTCGGCAGGCCCGTTCCAGGGCCTCCTGCACCAGGTCCTCCGCGGTGTGCGCGTCCCCGGTGAGCACGTACGCCGTGCGGAACAGCGCGCCCGCACGCTGTTCCACGAACTCGACGAAGTCGATCCCGGGACTGGCCCTGCGCAGCCTCACCCGCGGCCTCACTCTCTCTCCCGCCGTCTCTTCCGCCCCCCTGACGGCCCCCGTCCGCCCGCTGCTGCACCGCGGGCGGGGAAGTGACGCGGCTCACAGCGGGCCCCGGCCGCCTCCCCGGCTGTCCCAGGCCGTCCCGGGCCGTCCCCGGCCACCTCCCAGGCCGTCCCCCCGGCGGCTTCCCCGGCTGCGGATGTCAGTGCCCGGGTGCAGACTCGCAGGTGGCCGGGGTCCGCCCCGGGCCACCCGGCCGTCCCATCCGTCGAAGGGCACACCGCCATGCTCACCACCGACTTCCCCATCGGCTCGCCCTGCTGGATCGACCTGGGCAGCCCGGACATCCCCGCCACGGCCGCGTTCTACAGCACGGTCTTCGGCTGGACGTTCCTGGAGATCCCCGACACCGGTGGCTACGGCTTCGTCCAGCTGAACGGGAAGACCGTCGGCGCGATCGGCTCGCTCAACGAGGGTGACCCGTCCACCTGGACGACGTACTTCCGCAGCTCCGACGCGGACGCCACCGCCAATGCCGTCCGGCAGGCCGGCGGCAAAGTCCTGGTCGAGCCGATGGACGTGATGCAGGAGGGCCGACTGGCGCAGTTCTCGGACCCGCAGGGCGCCCGGTTCGCCGTCTGGCAGTCCGGCAACACCAAGGGCCTGGACGCCGTGTCGGAGGAGGGCGCCCTGGTCTGGGCCGAACTGCACACCTCCGACCAGGACGGCGCCTTCGCCTTCTACCGGCAGCTGTTCGGCTGGCGGGTGGAGAACTTCGAGCCGTCGCCGGGCATGACCTACCGGGTGCTCTCCACCGCCGAGGGCGACCAGCGGGACACCAGCTTCGGCGGCATCGCCCCGACGATGTCCCCGGAGCAGCCCTCCGCCTGGACGCCGTACTTCGCCGCCGAGGACGTGGACGCGGTGATCGCCAGGGCGACGGCGGCCGGCGGCTCGGTGCTGATGCCGGCCGCGGACGTGGAGAACGTCGGCCGGCTGGCCTGGCTGGCGGACCCGAACGGCGCCCCCTTCGCGCTGATCAAGGGCGAGCCCCAGGAGTCCTGAGGGTGCGGCGAGGGCCCGCGGTTCCGGGAACCGCGGGCCCTCGTCACGCACGGAACGCGCACGGAACGCACGCGCCGAACGTCAGCGCACCGGGTGCCCGGCCTCGCGCAGCGCGCCCTTGACGTCGCCGATCCGCAGGTCCCCGAAGTGGAACACGCTGGCGGCCAGCACCGCGTCCGCGCCCGCCTCGACGGCCGGCGCGAAGTCGGCGAGCCTGCCCGCTCCGCCGGAGGCGATCACCGGCACCGAGACGGCCTTGCGCACGGCCCGGATCATCTCCAGGTCGTAGCCGTCCTTGGTGCCGTCGGCGTCCATCGAGTTGAGCAGGATCTCGCCCGCGCCCAACTCGGCGGCGCGGCCCGCCCATTCGACGGCGTCCAGGCCGGTGCCCTGCCGCCCGCCGTGCGTGGTGACCTCGTAGCCCGACTCGGTCTCCGTCCCGGGCGGGCAGCGCCGGGCGTCCACCGAGAGCACCAGGACCTGCCGGCCGAAGCGCTTGGCGATCTCGCGGATCAGCTCGGGCCGGGCGATGGCCGCGGTGTTGACGCCGACCTTGTCGGCGCCGGCCCGCAGCAGCTTGTCGACGTCCTCGACGGCACGGATGCCGCCGCCCACCGTCAGCGGGATGAAGACCTGCTCGGCGGTGCGGCGGACCACGTCGTAGGTGGTCTCCCGGTCGCCGGAGGAGGCGGTGATGTCGAGGAAGGTGAGCTCGTCGGCGCCTTCGGCGTCGTAGAGCTTGGCCATCTCGACCGGGTCGCCGGCGTCGCGCAGGTTCTGGAAGTTGACGCCCTTGACCACCCGCCCGGCGTCGACGTCCAGGCAGGGGATGACACGTACTGCGAGGGTCACGGCTGTTCGCCTTCCAGGGCTTCCAGGGTTTCCAGTGCTTCCAGGGTCTTCGCCAGCCCGGACCGGTAGGCGTCGAGCTCGATCTCGACCATCATCCGGGAGTCGATGAGTCCCTCGACCACCACCATGGTGGCCGCCGGGCGTGCGGCGTCGAAGAGTTCACGGTGGGCGCGGCCCACCTCCTCGGCGTCGCGGACGTGGGTGATGTACATCCGGGTGCGGACCACGTCGTCGATGGTCAGACCGTACGCGGCCAGGGCCTTGAGCCCGACGCCGAACGCGGCGAGGGTCTGCCGGTACGGGTCGCCCTCGTGCTCGATCCGGCCGTCCACCCAGGCGGTGGAGCCGGCCACGTGCACGTGGTCCCCCGCGGCGACCGCCCGGGAGTAGCCGAACTCGTCCTCCCAGGGGGAGAATCCGCCGACCCGGCCGCGCACGACCGCGCCGTGCCCGACCGCGCCGTGTTCGACCTCGCCGCGTACGATCCGACCATCCGTCATCCTGAAACCGCCTCCAGGGCCTCTTCGAGGGTGAACTTCTGCTCGTAGAGTGCCTTGCCCACGATGGCTCCCTCGACACCCTCACCGACGAGCGAGGCGATGGCGCGCAGGTCGTCGAGCGAGGAGACGCCGCCGGAGGCGACCACGGGCTTGGCGGTCGCGGCGCAGACGTCGCGCAGCAACTGGAGGTTGGGGCCGGTCAGGGTGCCGTCCCGGTTGACGTCGGTGACGACGTAGCGGGCGCAGCCCTCCTGGTCGAGGCGCTCCAGCACCTCGAAGAGCTGGCCGCCGTCGCGGGTCCAGCCGCGGCCGCGCAGGGTGGTGCCGACGACGTCCAGGCCGACGGCGATCTTGTCGCCGTGCTCGGCGATGGCCTTGGCGACCCACTCCGGGGCTTCCAGGGCGGCGGTGCCGAGGTTGACCCGGGTGCAGCCGGTGGCGAGCGCGCGGGCGAGCGACTCGTCGTCGCGGATGCCGCCGGACAGCTCGACCTTGATGTCCAGCCGGCCGGTGACGTCGCGCAGCAGCTCGTAGTTGGAGCCGGTGCCGAAGGCGGCGTCCAGGTCGACCAGGTGCAGCCACTCGGCGCCGGCGTTCTGCCAGGCGAGGGCGGCGGCGAGCGGCTCGCCGAAGGAGGTCTCGGTGCCGGAGGCGCCCTTGACCAGGCGGACGGCCTGACCGTCCCGGACGTCGACGGCGGGCAGCAGTTCGAGGCTCATCAGATCCAACTCTCAGACAGTCAGAGGGTGTTGACCCAGTTGGTCAGCAGGGCGGCGCCGGCGTCGCCGGACTTCTCGGGGTGGAACTGGGTGGCCCAGAGCGGGCCGTTCTCGACGGCCGCGACGAACGGCTGCCCGTGGGTGGCCCAGGTGACCAGCGGCGGGTTGATCCGCGCGCTGTGGGCCTCCAGTTCCCAGTGCCGCACCCCGTAGGAGTGCACGAAGTAGAAGCGGGTCTGCGGGTCGAGGCCGGCGAACATCCGGCTCTCCGCGGGCGCGTCCACGGTGTTCCAGCCCATGTGCGGGACGACGGGGGCGTCCAGCGGCTCCACGGTGCCCGGCCACTCGTCGCAGCCGGCCGTCTCCACGCCGTGCTCGACCCCCTTCTCGAAGAGGATCTGCATGCCGACGCAGATGCCCATGACCGGTCGGCCGCCGGCGAGCCGGCGGCCCACGATCCAGTCCCCGCGGACGGACTTGAGTCCGCGCATGCAGGCCTCGAAGGCGCCCACGCCGGGGACGAGCAGACCGTCCGCGGCCATCGCGGTGTCGTAGTCGGAGCTGACGGTGACGTCCGCTCCGGTCCGCTCCAGGGCGCGCTGCGCCGAGCGGAGGTTGCCGGAGCCGTAGTCGAGGACGACGACGTTCTTGCCCATGTTCAGGTGTCCAGTCTCTGTGCGGCGGGCGGCGGGTCCCGGGCGGCGGGTCTACAGGCGCAGGAGGCCGGAGGCCAGGCACATCACGGAGCCGAAGGCGAGCACCAGGATGACGCTCTTCGAGTGCTTCTGCTTCCAGAAGGAGATGACTCCGCCGGCCAGGAAGAGGCCGACGAAGATGAGGATCATCGCGGTATTGCTCACAGCGCACCCTTGGTCGACGGGAGGATTCCGGCCGCGCGCGGGTCGCGCTCGGCGGCGTAGCGCAGCGCCCGGGCCAGCGCCTTGAACTGGCACTCCACGATGTGGTGCGCGTTGCGCCCGTACGGCACGTGGACGTGCAGCGCGATCTGCGCCTGGGCCACGAAGGACTCCAGGATGTGCCGGGTCATCGTGGTGTCGTACGAGCCGATCATCGGCGCGATGCCCTCGGGCTCGGTGTGCACCAGGTACGGCCGGCCGGAGAGGTCCACGGTGACCTGGGCGAGCGACTCGTCCAGCGGCACCGTGCAGTTGCCGAAGCGGTAGATGCCCACCTTGTCGCCGAGCGCCTGCTTGAAGGCGGCGCCGAGCGCGAGGGCGGTGTCCTCGATGGTGTGGTGGGTGTCGATGTGCAGGTCGCCGTCGGTCTTGACGGTGAGGTCGAACAGGCCGTGCCGGCCGAGCTGGTCGAGCATGTGGTCGTAGAAGCCGACGCCCGTGGAGATGTCGGTCCTCCCGGTGCCGTCGAGGTCTATCTCGACCAGGACCGAGGTCTCCTTGGTGGTGCGCTCGACGCGTCCGATGCGGGACATGGGGGTTACAGCTCCTGACTGGCAGCGCGCGCGGAGCGTGCTCGATCAAGGGTGGGGGTGGGAGACGGGAGGGCGGTGCGGACGGCGTCCAGGAAGGCGTCGTTCTCGGCGGGCGTGCCGGCGGTGACGCGCAGCCACCCGGGGACGCCGTTGTCGCGGACCAGGACGCCCTGGTCGAGGATGGCCTGCCAGACCGCGTGGGTGTCGGCGAAGCGGCCGAACTGGACGAAGTTGGCGTCCGAGTCGGTGACCTCCAGGCCCATTCCCCGCAGCGCGTCGACCAGCCGGTCGCGCTCCTCCTTGAGCCGCCCGACGTACCCCAGCAGGGTGTCGGTGTGCTCCAGGCAGGCCAGCGCGGTGGCCTGGGTGACGGCCGACAGGTGGTACGGCAGGCGCACCAGCTGCACCGCGTCCACCACGGCCGGGTCGGCGGCCAGGTAGCCCAGGCGCAGTCCGGCCGCGCCGAAGGCCTTGGACATGGTGCGGCTGACCACCAGGTTGGGGCGGCCCTCGATCAGCGGCAGCAGCGAGGCGCGGTGCGAGAACTCGACGTACGCCTCGTCCACCACCACCAGGCTGGGCCGGGCGGCCTGCGCGGCCTCGTACAGCCGCAGCACGGTGTCGGCGTCCACGGCGGTGCCGGTCGGGTTGTTGGGTGAGCAGACGAACACCACGTTCGGCCGGTGCTCCGCGATGGCGGTGACGGCGGCGTCCACGTCGATGGTGAAGTCGTCGTTGCGCGGGCCGGAGATCCAGGCCGTGCCGGTGCCCCGGGAGATCAGCGCGTGCATCGAGTACGAGGGCTCGAAGCCGAGCGCGCTGCGGCCGGGGCCGCCGAAGGTCTGCAGCAGCTGCTGGAGCACCTCGTTGGAGCCGTTGGCCGCCCACACCTGCTCACGCCGGACGGGGAAGCCGGTGGTCTTCCCGAGGTACCCGGCGAGGCCCTCGCGCAGCTCGACCGCGTCCCGGTCGGGGTAGCGGTTCAGCCCGCGGGCGGCCTCGGCGACGCGCTCGGCGATCCGGGCGACCAGCTCCTCGGGCAGCGGGTACGGGTTCTCGTTGGTGTTCAGCTGGACGGGCACGTCCAGCTGCGGCGCGCCGTACGGGGACTGGCCGCGCAGCTCGTCCCGGATGGGCAGGTCGTCGATGCGAGTCATGGCAGTCACGCTCCCGGCACCGTCCAGTCGAAGCGGGCCTTGATGGCGTCCCCGTGCCCCGGCAGGTCCTCGGCGTTCGCCAGGGTGACCACGTGCGCGGCGACGTCCGCCAGCGCCTCCCGGTCGTACTCGACGACCTGGACGCCGCGCAGGAAGGTCTGCACCGACAGCCCGGAGGAGTGGCAGGCGCAGCCGCCGGTCGGCAGCACGTGGTTGGAGCCGGCCGCGTAGTCGCCCAGCGAGACCGGGGTCCAGCGGCCGATGAAGATCGCGCCGGCGTTGACCACCCGGGCCGCCACGGCGTGGGCGTCGCGGGTCTGGATCTCCAGGTGCTCGGCCGCGTACGCGTTGACCACGGCGAGGCCCTGCTCCAGGTCGTCGACCAGGATGATGCCGGACTGCCTGCCGCCCAGCGCTTCGGCCACCCGCTCGCCGTGCTTGGTCCTCGCGACCTGCACGGCCAGCTCGGCCTCGACCGCGTCGGCCAGTGCCGGGGAGTCGGTGACCAGCACCGAGCCGGAGGTCGGGCCGTGCTCGGCCTGGCTGATCAGGTCGGCGGCGACGTCGGACGCCAGCGCGCTGTCGTCGGCGAGGACGGCGATCTCGGTCGGGCCGGCCTCGGAGTCGATGCCGATCCGGCCGGCGAAGTAGCGCTTGGCGGCGGCCACGTAGATGTTGCCCGGGCCGGTGACCATGTTCACCGGCGCGCACTCCTCGGTGCCGAGGGCGAACATCGCGACCGCCTGGGCACCGCCGACGGCGTACACCTCCTCCACGCCGAGCAGCGCACAGGCCGCCAGGATGGCCGGGTGGACGCGGCCGCCGAACTCCTTCTGCGGCGGCGAGCTGACGGCGATGCCCCGGACGCCCGCCGCCTGGGCCGGCACCACGTTCATCACCACGGAGGACGGGTAGACCGCCAGCCCGCCCGGCACGTACAGGCCGACCCGCTCGACCGGCACCCAGCGCTGGGTGACCGTGCCGCCCGGCACCACCTGGGTGGTGTGCCCGGTGCGGCGCTGGTCCGCGTGCACGGCGCGGGCCCGGCGGATCGACTCCTCCAGCGCGGCCCGGACCTTCGGGTCCAGCGTCTCCAGTGCCGCGGTCAGCTGCTCGGCCGGGACCCGGGTCGACTCCAGCCGGACGCCGTCGAAGCGCTCGGTGATCTCGATCAGCGCCGCGACCCCGCGATGGCGTACGTCCTCGGCGATCGGCCGCACCTTCTCCAGGGCGGCCGCGACGTCGAACTCGGCACGGGGCAGCAGGTCACGCGGGTCGTCCAGCGAGCCGCGGAGGTCGATTCGAGAGATCACGCCACCCAGTGTAAGGAGTGGCCGGAACCGCTGGTCCCGCATTTCAGTCCGTGATACGAAGGGCGAGACGACCGGGGGGACGGGGGAAACATGGCGGAGCGTGCTCCGGAGGGCTGGAACGGGGTCGAGCGGAGGCTCTGGGAGGCCTACCGCGAGGGCGAGATCCTGGACCTCCGTACGGGCGAGGCGGAGGCCGACGACCCCTTCGGCGAGGCCGTCTGGGGCCCCGAGCGCACCGTCCGCGCCGAGGTGCTCGCCCACCTGCTGCTGGCCGGCCCGGAGCCCGCCGCCGGGCGGGTCGCCTCGCTGCGGCTCAGCGGCGTGCTGGTCACCGGGGCGCTCAAGCTGGCCGGCGCCGACATCGACCGCTACGTCGAGGTCCACGGCTGCCGCTTCGACCAGAAGATCCTGATGTCCGAGGCCGTGGCCTCGACGCTGCGCTTCGTGGGCTGCCTCATCCCCCGGCTGGAGGCCTCCCGGCTCTCCACCACCGGCGACCTCCACCTGGCCCGCTGCCGCGTCCCCGAGGGCATCCGGCTCACCGACTCCAAGATCGGCACCGACCTGCTGCTCAACCAGACGGTGGTCGGCGGCGACCGCTTCGCCCGTGCCGTCTCCGCCGACGGGATCACCGTCAACCAGGACTTCGAGGCCGAACGCCTGGAGACCACGGGCGAGTTGAGCATACGGACGGCCCGGATAGGCGGCCGGCTCTCGCTGCGCGGCGCCCAGCTGCGCGCCGTCCCGGAGAAGAACCGCATCTGCTTCAACGCCGTCCGGGTCAGTGTCGGCCACACCCTGTACCTGACCGGCTCCGCCGACCGCGGCTGGTCCGGCTCCCGCGGCTACTACGGCTCCGGCTACGGCGAGTACCCGCCGCCGGACGGCCCGGTCACCCCGTTCCGCGCCTGGGGCCAGGTCCGCCTCTCCGACTCGCGCTTCGACAGCGCCTGCCTGATCTCCGGCGAGTTCCACCTGGCGGACACCGACGAACTCGCGCTGAGCCGCATCCAGACCCCCGAGCTGCGCTTCACCTGCAAGTTCCGCCCCACCGGCACCGTCTCGCTCTCCCGCGCCCGGGTCGGCAACCTGGTCGACGCCCCGGAGGCGTGGCCGCTCGGCAAGCACCTGCGCCTCACCGGCTTCGTGTACGAGAACCTGCGTCCGGCCCGCCCCTTCACCGTCCAGCAGCGGATCGCCTGGCTGGAGGGCTCCTCGGTGGACTTCCAGCCGGAGTCCTACGAGCAGCTCGCCGCCGCCCTGCGCCGCGACGGCGCCGACGACGACGCCCGCGAGGTGCTGTACGCCAAGCAGCGCCGGCGCCGGCGCACCCTGCCGCTGCCCGCCCGGGTCTGGGGCGCGGTCCAGGACGTCACCGTCGGCTACGGCTACCGGCCCGGCCGGGCGGGACTGTGGCTGCTTCTCGCCTGGATCCTCGGCAGCGTCTGGTTCGCCACCCACCCGCTGGAGCCGCTCAAGGCCGACGAGCGCCCGCACTGGAACCCGGTGCTGTACACCCTCAACCAGCTGCTGCCGATCGTGGACCTCAACCAGGGCGGCTGGAACCCCGCGGGCCTCACCCAGTGGATCTCCGCCGGGCTGGTCGTGATCGGCTGGCTGCTCGCCTCCACGGTCGTCACCGGCGCCACCAGGATGCTCCAGCGCGGCTGAGCCGGCCGACGGCCGGCCCGACGGCGGTCGGCAGTCGGCGATCGGCCCGTCGGCGGCCGCCTCGTCGACGGCCGACCCCGCAGACCGTGCGACAAGGCCCCCGCCCGGGGAACTACGCTGTCCGCCGTGACAGAACGGCTGCCGCTCTTCCCGCTGAACACCGTGCTCTACCCGGGCCTGGTGCTGCCCCTGAACGTCTTCGAGGAGCGCTACCGCCGTCTCGTCGCCGACCTGCTCGAACAGTCCGAGGACACCCCCCGGCGGTTCGGTGTGCTCGCGATCAGGGACGGCCGGGAGGTCGCCCCGGTCAGACCCGAGGGCGGCCCGGCCGGCCCGCTGGACGGCCTCGGCACCGCCACCGGGGACCCCTTGGAGGCGATGTTCCACATCGGCTGCGTCGCCGACATCGCCTCGGTCGAGCACCAGCCGGACGGCCGCTACGAGCTGCTGGTCACCGGCACCACCCGGTTCCGGCTGCGCTCGGCGGACGTCTCCGGCCCGTACCTGACCGGTGAGATCGAGTCGATCGAGGAGCGCCCCGGCGAGGGCTCCGGCGCGCTGGCCTCCGAGGTCGAGCGGGCGTTCCGGGTCTACCAGAAGCGCCTGGCCGGCGCCCGCGAGGCCAGCACCGTCGGCCACCAGGAGCTCCCGGACGACCCTCAGGTGCTCTCCTACCTGGTCGCCGCCGCCTCGGTGTTCGAGACCCCGGTCAAGCAGCAGCTGCTCGCCTGCCCGGACAACGCCCAGCGGCTGCGCGCCGAACTCGACCTGCTGCGCCGCGAGAGCGCCGTCCTCAGCTGGCTGCCCTCGCTGCCCGCCACCGACCTCACCCGCCAGCGCTTCAGCCCCAACTGACCGAGGACCCCGAGGACCCGACATGGCCAAGAAGCCCAGGAAGGGCGGCCAGGGCACGCCCGCCACCGTCGCCCTGGAAGCCGCCGCCGTCCCGTTCACCGTGCACGCCTACGACCACGACCCGGCCGCCGCCTCCTACGGCGGCGAGGCCGCCGAGGTCCTCGGCATCGCCCCCGAGCGGGTCTTCAAGACCCTCGTCGCCGACGTGGACGGCACCCTCACCGTCGGCGTGGTCCCGGTCGCCGGCCAGCTCGACCTCAAGGCCCTGGCGGCGGCCGTCGGCGGCAAGCGCGCCGCCATGGCCGACCCGGCCGCCGCCGAGCGCAGCAGCGGCTACGTCCTCGGCGGCATCTCCCCGCTGGGCCAGCGCCGCCCGCTGCGGACCGTCGTCGACGCCAGCGCGCTCGGCCACCCCACCGTCTACGTCTCGGCGGGCCGCCGCGGCCTCGAAGTCGAACTGGCCCCGGGCGACCTCGTCACCCTCACCAGGGCCAGCACCGCCCCCATCGCCCGCTGAGCGCTGCCGAGCACCTTCCGGGCCCTGCCGAGCGCCCCCGGAGCCCCTCCCCCGCGAAAGCGGCGGCTCGGGGGCTCGGGGGACGACGCGTACGTCAGTGCCCCGTACCGCTCCCCGTTCCCGTCCCCGGCTGCGACCCCGCTCCCGGGTACGGCCCGGCCCACGGCCCCGTCGGCGCCCCCGCCGGAGGCACCCCCAGCGGCGACTGCGCCACCGGCGCCCAGTACGGCGGCGGGTCCTCCTCGCGCTTCCCGAACGCCGCCGAGAGCAGGAGCAGCACCACCATCGCCGTCATCGGCCAGACCAGCAGCGCACCCAGCGCCCCCAGGTCGATGCCCGCGTCGAAGTGCCCGCCGTTGCCGACCCGCCGGGCCTCGCCGATCAGGTCGTTGCCCGGCCCGAGCCAGCGCCCGATCCGCCAGGCCCCGATCGACCCGAGCAGCCCGCCGACGGTCAGCCCCAGCGCGACCGCGATGCCGCCGCCGCGCCTGCGGGTGATCAGGAAGGCGCCGAGCGCGGTCAGGATCCCCGCCCCCAGGCAGATGAGCACGAACACCGCGTCGGCACCGGCCCGCTGCTCCCCCTCGGGGTCGGCGTAGAGGATGCGGTCCCCGTCCACCACCAGCGGCACCTTCGGCGCCAGCCAGGCCCACAGCCCGGCCACCACCAGACCGGCCACCAGGCAGGCGACCACGACCCCCGCCCCGACCCGGACCTCCGGCAGCAGCCGCTGCCCCAGCGGGGTCGTCCCGTGCCCGAGGGCGGTGGCCCCGTACGGCGGCGCGAACGGGTCGGACGCTGCGTCCGGCACCGCCTGCGCATCGCGCGCGTCGTGCACGCCGTGCGGGCCGTGCACGTCGGCGGGGGCGGGATCCGGAGGTGTGTTCGGTACGGTCACGGACCCCATCGTTTCACGACGGCCACTCGAACGACCCACCACCGTACCGACCGCCGTACCGGGCCCGCACCGGCCCGTGCCGCCCGGGACCGGGCAGCGACCGCGGGACGGCCCGCCGCGCAACGCCCTACCGCGAGACCGCCCGCCGGTACGCCCAGGTGGCGACGGCCAGCGACACCACGCCCACCCCCGCGCAGACCGCCAGGTCCCCGAGCACCAGCGCCCAGTCCGGATCCGGCGCGAACGTCCGCGCGAAGGCGTCCACCCCGTACGTGGACGGCAGCAGGTCCCGCAGCCACTGCACCGGCTGCGGCAGGTGGTTCACCGGCAGCACGCCCAGCAGCAGGGCCGCCGACATCCCGAGCTGCCCGAGCATCGTCGCGATCTCCTGGCGCGGCGCCAGCAGGCCGCAGGCCGCTCCCAGCCCGGACAGCGCGGCCCCGGCCAGCGGCACGACCGCCAGCAGCACCCACAGCTGCCCGAGCGGCAGCCCGAACATCACCGCCCCGAACACCGCCGTGACGAGCGTCCCGGGCAGGGTGAAGGAGGCGTACGCGGCGGCCGCCCCCAGCACCACCGAGGCGGCCGGCACCGGCAGCGTCGCGTAGTGGTCGAGCCCGCCGGTGGCCCGCAGCTTCCCGAAGTACTGGGCGAGCAGGTTCAGCGCGACGAAGGCCACCACCAGCACGCTCGACCCGGCGACCACCGACCGCGCCTCCGAGGACTGCCCGGCGTCCACCACGCCCCGCATCATCACCAGGATGCCCACGGACTGGAAGGTGGCCACGAACAGCAGCGGGATGCGCGCCACCCGTGCCCGGGCGAGCTGCGCCCGGTACACGGCCGCGAGCGCCGGCAGCAGCCTGGCCGCGGGGGCGAGCGGAGCGGGGGCGGCCGTGGACCGGTCGGTCCGCGGGGGCACCGAGAGCAGTGTCACTTGGCCAGTCCTCCGTGGCGGCCGCCCAGCTTGAGGTACGCGTCCTCAAGGCTCGGGGTGGCGAGGGTGAAGTCGTCGAGGGCGGCGAAGGCCGGGCCGGTGGTGACGGCGGCGACCAGTTCGCGGGCCTGCTCGGGGGTGGTGCGGACGGTCCAGCGGCGGCCGGTGCACTCAGCCCGCTCGCGCAGCGCGGCGACGGCGGGCACGCCGACCGGCGCCTCGTCCCGCCAGACCAGGTCGAGCCGGACGTCACCGTCCACCAGCACCTTGAGCCCGCCGGGCGTGTCGCAGGCGATCACCCGGCCGTCGTCCACCACGGCGACCCGGTCGAGCACCGTCTCCGCCTCGATCACGTTGTGGGTGACCAGCAGCACCGTCGTCCCGTGCTCGGCGCGCCGCCGGTCCACGGCGCTCCACACGGCCCGCCGGGCGACGGGGTCCATGCCGGTGGTGGGCTCGTCCAGGACGAGCAGCGGCCGGTCCCCCACCAGGGCGGCCGCGAAGCAGGCGAGCCGCCGCTGTCCGCCGGACAGCTTGGCGAGCGGCCGGGTGGCGATCGGCTCCAGCCCGAGCTCCGTCAGCACGTCCGCGGCCGTACCGCGGGCCTGGGCCCGGGTGAGTCCGCGCAGCCGTCCGGTGGTCTCGGCGGCGAGCGCCACCGTCAGCTCGTCCAGCGCGGTGGATTCCTGCCCGAGGTAGCCGAGCAGCCGGGCGGCCCGCTCGGGGTGCCGCACGATGTCGTGGCCGAAGAGTTCGACGGATCCCGAGTCGGGGCGCAGCAGCCCGGTGAGCTGGCGCACCAGCGTCGACTTCCCGGCTCCGTTGGGCCCGAGCAGCCCGAAGATCTCGCCCCTGCGGACGGTGAGGGTGATCCCGTCGTTGGCCCGGATCTCGGTGGCGGCCGCGCCGCGCCCGCTGCGGTAGGTCCTGACCAGGTCGCGCACGACGGCGCACGGCTGGGGTTCCTCGGGTGCTCGCCCGGCCGTCTCGTTCACGACCGACGACTCTACGCGCTCGTACGGGCGAACCGGACAACGGGGCCCTGCCGACCCCCGGGCCGCCGACCGGCCGGCTCAGTCGTCGACGACCATCGACCCGCCCGGCACCCGGGCCGCCAGTTCCTTCCAGAACCCGGCCCGGATGGCGTAGCGGTCGTGCTCGTCGATCTGGTCGTCCTTGTGCGCCAGCAGCCCGAAGCGGGCGGCGTAGCGCAGCAGCTCGCCGTCCACCCGGTGCGGGATGCGCGGGTAGTCGGGCCAGAGCATGGTGAGTCTCTCGGTGTCGCCGACGCGGTCGCTCCAGCGGCGGGCGAAGACCTGTCCGACTTCGTGGGCGTCGCCGCCGATGGAGGTGATGTCCTCCTCGCGGTCGGCCCAGCGCTGCTCGGCGGTGGTGAGCTGGGCGAGTGTGGGCAGGCTGTCGCCGGCGGTGACGGCGGGCTCCGGGGCGGGCCGGTCCACCCAGCCGCGGTCGGAGGACCAGCGCAGCACCGGCCCGGCCTGCGCGACGGCCCCGTGCCCGTTGACCCCGTGCCCGTTCGCGGCGTGCCCGTTCGTGCCGTGGCCGGTGGCCCCGGGGCCGTTGGTCCCGTTCGCCGACGGGGTGATCGCGGTGACGGAGGAGGCCCTGCCGGCGAGGTCCTTCGGCGTCGGGACGACCTTGAGCGCGGCCGCGGCCGGCTGCGGCCGGCCGTCGGCGTCGGGGTCCGCTCCCGCCGAGGCCGCGGCGGGAGCCGCGGCGGCCGAGGCGGCGGCCACCGGACGGACCACCGGCGGCACCACGGTGGGCAGGACGGCGGGCGGGGCGGCGGGCGGGGCGGCGAGGATCTTGGCGATCTCCTGCCGGGCCCCCGGGGCCGGGAACATGCTGGAGTGCTCCCGCAGCGAGAAGGACCCCTCGATCCACTCCCGGTCCAGCACCCGCCGCTCGTCCGCCTCGCCGACCAGGTCCTCGGACTGGTTGAAGTCGCCGTCGGCGGCCTGCAGGGCCCACAGGTGGACGGCCACCCCGTGTTCCTTGGCGGTCATCATGCCGGGCAGCAGGTCCCCGTCACCGGTGATCAGCACGACGTCGGCGCAGGCCCGGTTGCGGGCGAGTTCGGAGAGTTCGGCGTGCATCGCGGCGTCCACGCCCTTCTGCACCCAGCGCCCCTCGGCCCGGGTGAGCGCGCCGAGCCGCACGGTGACCCGGGGCAGTACCCGCAGCCGCCGGTGCTCGGGCATCGGGCGCCGGTCGGGCGCGGCGTCGAACCAGTAGATCCGCAGCAGCGGCAGCCCGGTCTCGGCCTCGGCGCGCTCGCGCAGTGCGGTGATCAGGGCGGTGTGGTTCACCGTGACCTTGGACCGGGACGGATCCCCGGCGAGCAGGCTGGCGGCGGCGCCCAGCAGATATCCGGCGTCCACCAGGACGACACAGCGGTCCATCGCGCACCTCTTTTCGCTCGCCCTCGGAATCAGTCGGGTGGGTCGATTCGGGAATGGGCGGTCCTCCCGCCGTCCGGGCGTGCCGAGGTGAGGGGCCCCCGTCGTCGCCCGATCGTTGGGTCACCTTTTACCCCCGGTTCGCCCGCCGAACCTCGCCGGTTGTCCCGGCGCCGCAACAGCCGCCCCGGCGCGGAGCGAACAAAAGCGAGGGCGGGCCCCGTACAACGACGAGGCCCGCCCGAGGTCACGCGGCGGTGTTCCGACCAGTGGACGCCGGTGGTCCGGCCCGGGGGTCCGGCCGCGCAGGACCGGAGGCGCTCAGCCCCTGAGCTCGGCGGCGACCAGCTCGGCCAGCTGGACGGCGTTCAGCGCGGCGCCCTTGCGCAGGTTGTCGTTCGAGACGAACAGCGACAGTCCGTTGTCCACCGTCTCGTCCACCCGGATGCGGCCGACGTAGCTCGGGTCCCGGCCGGCGGCCTGGAGCGGGGTGGGGATGTCGGACAGCTCGACGCCGGGGGCGCCGCTGAGCAGCTCGACGGCGCGCTCGGGGCTGATCGGGCGCTCGAAGCGGGCGTTGATCTGCAGCGAGTGGCCGGAGAACACCGGGACGCGCACGCAGGTGCCGGCGACCTTCAGCTCCGGGATGCCGAGGATCTTGCGGCTCTCGTGGCGGAGCTTCTGCTCCTCGTCGGTCTCGTTGGAGCCGTCGTCCACGACGGAGCCGGCCAGCGGCACCACGTTGAAGGCGATCGGCCGCTGGTAGACCTTGGGCTCCGGGAACTCGACGGCGCCGCCGTCGTGGGCGAGCGCGGCGGCGCCCAGCTCGACGACCTTGGCGGCCTGGTCCTGGAGCTCGGCGACGCCGGCCACGCCGCTGCCGGAGACGGCCTGGTAGGTGGAGACGACGAGCGCGGCCAGGCCGGCCTCCTCGTGCAGCGGGCGCAGCACGGGCATGGCGGCCATGGTGGTGCAGTTCGGGTTGGCGATGATGCCCTTGGGGCGGTCCGCGACGGCCTCCGGGTTGACCTCGGAGACGACCAGCGGGACCTCGGGGTCGCGGCGCCAGGCGGAGGAGTTGTCGATCACGACGGCACCGGCCGCGGCGACCTTGGGGGCCAGGGCCTTGGAGGTGGAGCCGCCGGCCGAGAAGATCACGATGTCCAGGCCGGTGTAGTCGGCCGTGGCCGCGTCCTCGACGGTGACCTCGGTGCCCTGCCAGGGCAGCGTGCGTCCGGCCGAGCGGGCCGAGGCGAACAGCCGCAGCTGCTCCACCGGGCCCAGTCCGCCTTCACGACCAGCGCGCTCCGCCAGGATCTCGCGGACCACGCCGCCGACCTGGCCGGTGGCACCGACAATGCCGATCTTCATCTCCGACTACTCCTCTGAATGGTGCTGTTCACAGCCGCACTCTGCCCATCATGCCTTGTCACGCGGGTGGGGCGGCCTGGTGTTCCACGGTGTGAGAGGCCGCCCGGACGACCCCTACTGGTCCAGACCACTGGCGAGGGCCAGCGCGGCGTCGACCTCCGCCCGCCCGGCCGGCAGCAGCGGCAGCCGCACGTCCGGGGTCGGGATGCGGCCCTGGGCGTGCAGCACGCCCTTGGTCACCGACGGGTTGGGCGCCGTGAAGGCGGACAGCGCCAGCCCGGTCAGCCGGTGCCCGAGCGCCCGCGCCCGCGCCACGTCCCCGGCCTGCCAGGCCTCGGCCAGCTCGACGAACCGGGCGGTCGCCAGGTGGGCGGAGGCGAGGATGCCGCCGGCCGCGCCCAGCGCCAGCATCGGCGAGAGGAACGCGTCCTCGCCGGTGAGGAAGGCGAATCCGGCGGGGGCGTCGGCGAGCAGCTCGGCGGCCGCCTGGTCCAACCCTCCGGTCGCGTACTTGACGCCCACCACGCCCTCGATCGCGGCGAGTTCGCGCAGCGCGGCGGTGGAGAGCTGCTGCCCGGTGCGGTACGGGATGTGGTAGACGATCAGTGGCAGCGGGCTGCTCGCGGCCAGTGCCCGGAAGTGCGCGACCGTCCCGGCCTCGCCGGCCCGGACGAAGGACGGCGTGGTGACCAGCGCCGCCGCCCGCGGCACCCGCGCGCCGAGCGCGGCCAGCGCCTCGCCGACGGCCCGGGTGTCGCCGCCGGAGGCTCCGACGGTCAGCTGCGCCCCGCGCGCGGCGCAGGCGGCCGCGGCGACGTCCACCACCGCGTCCCGCTCCTCGGCGGTCAGCGCGGCCGGCTCGCCGGTGGTGCCGAGCGCGACCAGCCCGGCCGCCCCGGCGTCCAGGACCTCGTGCGCCAGCTTCTCCAGCGCGTCGAGGGCGACGGAGCCGTCGGCGGCGAAGGGGGTGATCAGGGGGACGTGGATGCCCTTGAGTTCCATGTCCACGATCCTGCGACCCGTCGATCGCCCAGGTCCAGTTGATATTTCCGACGCTTCTCGTAAGCTGAGCCGATGCTCGACTAGGCTGGCCCGATGCTGGACGTCCGACGCCTGCGCCTGCTGCGCGAACTCGCCCACCTCGGCACCATCGCGGCCGTCGCCGAGGCGCTCTCCTTCAGCCCTTCGGCGGTGTCCCAGCAGCTGTCCGTCCTGGAGAAGGAGGCGGGCGTCCCGCTGCTGGAGCGCACCGGGCGGCGGGTCACCCTCACCCCGGCCGGGCTGGGCCTCGTCCGGCACGCCGAGGCGGTGCTCGCCCTGCTGGAGCAGGCCGACGCCGAACTCGCCCACGCCAAGCGGGGGTTGGCGGGCCCGCTGCGGATCGGCACCTACCCGTCGGCGGCCCGGGCGATCATTCCGGCGGTGCTCGCCGAGCTGGCCGGCTGGCACCCGGGGCTGGAACCGATGGTCACCGAGGTGGACCCGGCGGCCGTCGGCGCGGCCCTGCGGGCGGGCGAGCTGGACGTGGCGCTGGTGCACGAGTACGACCTCGTCCCGGCCGACCCGGAGCCGGGCCTCGCGGTGACCCGCCCGGTCTTCACCGAGCCCATGTACCTGGCCGCCCGCACCCCGGGCACCCTCGCCGAGCAGCGCGGCGCCCCGTGGATCATGTCCCCGCCCGACACGCTCTGCCACACCATGGCCGTCCGGGCCTGCGAGGCGGCGGGCTTCGCGCCGCGCATCCGGCACCAGATCGACGACTTCACCACCGTGCTGGCCCTGGTCGCGGCCGGCCAGGGCGTCGCCCTGGTCCCCCACCTGGGCACGGCCGGCCTCCCGCCCGGGGTCGTCCTCACCCGCCTGCCGATGTACCGCCGCACCCGCGCCGCCTTCCGCGCCGGCGCCGGCTCCCACCCGGCCATCTCCGCCTTCGTCTCCGCCCTGCACACGGCCGTCCCGCCGGGCCTGGGCGGCGGCAGCTGAGCCGGAGCCCCCGGGAGTGGTTCCTCCCCGGACGCGAAAGGCCCGGGGCGCCCACCGCGACGGGTGCCCCGGGCCTTTCGCCTCCGCGCTAACCCGCCAGACAGCTCGGCCCGAGCAACTGCTTCAGGTCCCCGAACAGCGCCGGGTCCGACTTCACCCGGTGCCGGTCCAGTCGCAGCACCGTGGTCTTGTTGCGGCCCTCCAGCCGCACCCGCACCTCGGTGGTGCCGCGGTGGCTGCCCAGCACCTCGCCGAGCCGGGCGACCAGCGGCGGGGTGACCTTCCCGCTCGGGATGTTGATGACGATCGGCGCCTCGGCGTGCGCGTTCGACAGGTCGGGGACGGACAGCTCCATCCCCATCAGCCGCGGCACGTCCTCCCGCTTGTCCAGCTTGCCGCGCACGAAGACGACGGCGTCCTCGACGAGCTGCGAGGAGACCAGCTGGTAGCTGGCCGGGAAGAACATGCAGTCGATCGAGCCCGCGAGGTCCTCGACGGTCGCGATGGCCCAGGCGTTGCCCTGCTTGGTCATCTTCCGCTGGAGGCCCGAGATGATGCCGCCGATGGTGATGATCGTCCCGTCCGGCCGCTCCGCGAGGTCCGCGACCGCGCAGTCCGCCTTGTCGGCGAGCACGTGCTCGATGCCGTGCAGCGGGTGCGAGGAGACGTACAGGCCGAGCATCTCCCGCTCCTGGGTGAGCAGGAAGGACTTCTCCCACTCCTCCTCGGAGAAGACGACGTCCAGGCCGAAGCTCGGCTCGTCGGCGGTGGCGTCGCCGCCGAAGAGGTCGAACTGCCCCTCGGCCTCCTTGCGCTTCACGCCGACGACGTTGTCGATCATCGGCTCGAACTGGGCGCTCAGGCCCTTGCGGGTGTGGCCGAGCGAGTCGAAGGCACCGGCCTTGATCAGCGATTCGACGGTCCGCTTGTTGCAGACCACCGACTCCACCTTGTCCAGGAAGTCGGGGAAGGACGCGAACTTCCCCTTCGCCTTCCGGGTCCGGATCATCGAATCGACCACCGGCCCGCCGACGTTGCGGATGGCGGTCAGGCCGAAGCGGACCAGGGTGTCACCGTGCGGGGTGAAGTCCGAGTCCGACTCGTTGACGTCCGGCGGCAGCACCTGGATGCCCATCTTGCGGCACTCGTTGAGGTAGACCGCGGACTTGTCCTTGTCGTCCTTGACGGAGGTGAGCAGGCCGGACATGTACTCGGCCGGGTAGTTGGCCTTGAGGTAGGCCGTCCAGTACGAGACCAGCCCGTAGCCGGCGGTGTGGGCCTTGTTGAACGCGTAGCCGGAGAAGGGGACGAGGACGTCCCACACGGCCTGGATGGCCGCGTCGGAGTAGCCGCGCTCGCGGCAGCCCTTCTGGAAGGGGACGAACTCCGCCTCCAGGATCTCCTTCTTCTTCTTGCCCATGGCCCGGCGCAGCAGGTCCGCCTGTCCGAGCGAGTAGCCGGCCAGGATCTGCGCGGCCTTCTGCACCTGCTCCTGGTAGACGATCAGGCCGTACGTCGGCCGGAGCACCTCCTCCAGGGGCTTCTCAAGCTCCGGGTGGATCGGGGTGATCTCCTGCTGGCCGTTCTTGCGCAGCGCGTAGTTGGTGTGGGAGTTGACGCCCATCGGGCCCGGACGGTACAGCGCCAGAACGGCGGAGATGTCCTCGAAGTTGTCGGGCTTCATCAGGCGCAGCAGCGAGCGCATCGGCCCGCCGTCGAGCTGGAAGACGCCGAGCGTGTCGCCGCGGGCGAGGAGTTCGTAGGTCGGCTTGTCGTCGAGCGGCAGCTTGAGCAGCTCGATCTTCTCGCCCTTGTTCTTCTCGATCGCCTTGACGGCGTCGTCCATGATCGTCAGGTTGCGCAGGCCGAGGAAGTCCATCTTGAGAAGGCCGAGGCCCTCACAGGTCGGATAGTCGAACTGCGTGATGGTGACGCCGTCGGTGTGCCGGGTCCAGACCGGGATGTGGTCGGTCAGCGGCTCGGCGGACATGATGACGCCGGCGGCGTGCACACCGGGCTGGCGGATCAGGCCCTCGATGCCGCGCGCGGTGTCGATGACCTTCCGGACGTCCGGGTCGGTCTCGTACAGCCCGCGGATCTCGCCGGCCTCGCTGTAGCGCGGGTGCGAGGAGTCGGTGATGCCGGAGAGCGGGATGCCCTTGCCCATGACGTCCGGCGGCATCGCCTTGGTGATCCGGTCGCCCATCGCGTACGGGTAGCCGAGGACGCGCGAGGAGTCCTTGATGGCGGCCTTCGCCTTGATGGTGCCGTACGTGACGATCATGGCGACCTTGTCGGATCCCCACTTCTCCGTCACGTAGCGGATCACGTCACCGCGCCGGCGCTCGTCGAAGTCGATGTCGACATCGGGCATGGAGATGCGCTCGGGGTTGAGGAAGCGCTCGAAGATCAGGCCGTGCGGGATGGGGTCGAGGTCGGTGATGCCCATCGCGTACGCGACCAGCGAGCCGGCCGCCGAACCACGGCCGGGACCCACCGCGATGCCCTGGCTCTTGGCCCACATGATGAAGTCGGCGACCACGAGGAAGTACGCCGGGAACCCCATCTGGATGATGGTGTCCATCTCGTACTCGGCGAGCTTCTTGTGCTCCTCGTCGTACCCGCCCGGGAAGCGCCAGTCCATCCCCTCCCAGACCTTGGACTTGAAGAAGTCCGCCTCGGACTCGAAGCCCTCCGGGATGGGGAAGCGGGGCATCAGGTTCTTGAACTTGAACATGCCCTCGGTGTCGACCCGGGAGGCGACGAGGAGCTGGCTGTTGCGGCAGCCCTCCTGCCAGGCGTCCGAGGAGTCGAGGGCGTACATCTCGGCGGCGGACTTGATGTAGTAGCCGGTGCCGTCGAAGCGGAAGCGGTCCGGGTCGGAGAGGTTCTTGCCGGTCTGGACGCAGAGGAGGAGGTCGTGCGCGCCGGCGTCGGCCTCGGTGGTGTAGTGCGAGTCGTTGGTGACGACCGGGGGGATGTTGAGCTTCCTGCTGATCTCCAGCAGCCCGTCGCGGACCCGCTTCTCGATGTCGAGGCCGTGGTCCATCAGCTCCAGGAAGTAGTTCTCCTTGCCGAAGATGTCCTGGTAGTCGGCGGCGGACTTCAGCGCCTCGTCGACCTGGCCGAGGCGCAGCCGGGTCTGCACCTCGCCGGACGGGCAGCCGGTGGTGGCCATCAGGCCGCCGGACAGCTCCGCGATCAGCTCCTTGTCCATCCGGGGCCACTTCACCAGCCAGCCCTCGGCGTAGGAGCGCGAGGTCAGCTTGAAGAGGTTGTGCAGGCCCTCCTTGTTGCGGGCCCAGATGGTCTTGTGGGTGTACGCGCCGGACGCGGAGACGTCGTCCCGCTTCTGGTGCGGCTGGCCCCACAGGATGCGCTTGGTGTTGGAGCGGGACTCCGGGGCGACGTACGCCTCGATGCCGATGACGGGGGTGATGCCCGCGTCGGTCGCCTGCCGGTGGAACTCGGCGGCGCCGTACATGTTGCCGTGGTCGGTCATCGCCACGTGGGTCTGCCCGAGGCGCTCGACCTCCTTGAACATCTGCTTCAGCCGGGCGGCACCGTCCAGCATCGAGTACTCGGTGTGGACGTGCAGATGCGCGAACGGCTGATCGCTCAAGGCGGGGCCTCCGGAGGCTCTGGTGCTGGTCTGGTGGGCCGGCGAACGCGCAGGTCACGGGGGAAACGCCCCGGAAATGGGTGTGGCCCGGAACACCTCTCGGGGTCCGGACCACCACTCACGCGTTCACGCGTCCACTCTAGCCCCCCACCGCCGGGTTGCCCCTCTTCCGGGAAGGCCTACCGGGCGAGCCCGGCGAGTCGTCCCGCGGCCGCCTCACGGACCTCCGGCTCCTCGATCGGATCGTCCCGCAGGAGGGCCAGGCGCTCCCGCACGTCGGGCCGGTCGGGGGCGTGCTCGACGGCGAGGAGCCGGGCTCGCGGCTCGCAGTCCCACAGCGACTCGGTGTACGCCTCGGCCATGCCCGGGGCCCCCATCGCCGACAACGCCTCCAGGTAGTCGGCACGCTCGTACGAGTGCGGGGTGCAGAGCCAGAAGCGGCGCAGCAGGGAGACGGCACCGGCCGCCTCCGGCCCGAAGCGGGCGAGGCGGGCGAGACCGCGCGCGAGCTCGTCCGGCCCGCACCAGGACCGGTCCACCCACCGCCGCTCCAGCTCGGCGATCAAGGCCGGCACGTCCCCCTCGTCACCGTGAGCGGCCAGCACCGCGTAGCCGATCTCGGCCAGCCACGCCTGCTCCGAAGCCGCCCACTCCCGGGCCGCCGGCACGGCCTGCTCGGCCAGCCGCTCGACGGCCTTGCCCAGCAGCGGCAGCGGTCGGGTGCCGTCGGCGGAGCCGAGGCCGGGCACCAGCGGGATCAGCGCGGGCTCGGGCGGGCGGAGCGAGAGGGCCACGAGAGCGGAGGTCCTGGCTCCCTCCGGCGCCGCCGGATCGCGCAGCAGGGCCAGCAGGCCCGTACTGTCCCGCTCCGGGTACGGATCCGGCCGCCGCACCGGGCGACGCGCGGACGGCTCGTCCTCTTCCGGAACGAAGTCCGGCAGCGCCGCCCGGGCGTCCGCCGAGCCGGCGAGCACCAGCAGTTCCAGCACGCCGGTGGCCCGGCCCCGGGTGTCCTCGTCCTGGGCCGTCGCCATCTCGACCACGGGCCCGAGCGGGAGTTCCAGGTCCCGGATCAAGCGGGCGAGATACAGGTGTCGGTCGTCCACCTGCGAGTCCCAGCGCCAGTCCCAGCGGATGCAGCCGTGGACGAGTTCGGCGACCGACATCCGGTCCTCGGCGGCTATCCGCGCGCCCTGGCCCCGGCCGCGCTGGAGGAGGCCGAGGAGGGTGGTCGGCGGCGCGTAGTGGTCGCTGTGCATGGGGTCCATCGTGCCGCAGCCCCCGGCGCGGGGCGTAGCTCGTTCAGGTGATGGCGGGCCGAGGCCCCTGCCCCGGCTTCCTCCGAGCACGTACAACTGTCCTGCATCTCGCCCGCACCGCGAAGGAATGACAGCCATGGCCCAGTTGGAGTCCGGCCTCTACACCATCCAGCACGGCGACGCCAGGATCGGCCGAGCCCGTCACGAAGCCCTGGACCTCTCCCCCAAAGCCGTCTTCGCCGACACCGACGACCAGGACGCCGTCTGGGTCGTCGAGGCCCACCCCGACAACCGCTACCGGCTCTACGCGAAGGGCGCCCCGACGGCCGTGGAGGACCTCGGGCCCGCCGGCCCGCTGGTCTCCCTCCTCCTCGACCAGGGCGACGCCCCGGAGTGGGAGCTGATCCCCGTCGACGGCACCCCGAACACGTACCGGATCGCGTCCCCCCACGGTTCCTCGTGGACCGTCCTCGAACCCGGCAGGCGGAGCCCGATCGAGGTCATCCCCGTCCTCGAAGGCGCCACCGCCTTCACCTTCGAGAAGCTCGACGTCTGATCCCCCGAGCCGCGCCCCTCGCCCTCCCCGGGCGAGGGGGCGTCACGTCGCCCCGGGCCGGCTGCGCGCCCGGGTGAGCCATCGGTACGCGAGAAGGACCGCGAGGCCCAGCAGGACCATGACCACCGACGCGACCACCGCGACCACGTCGAGCGCGTTCCGGCCCAGTGAGTTCCAGAAACCGATGCTCGAAGCGAGGGCGGCGGTGTCGGTGTGCCGGGGGTCGTACACCACCGTCACGGTGTCACGGGCCTTGACGCTGCCGGTGACGTAGGCGAGTCGGGTCTCGACGGACGCCCCCTCGGACGTCGTGAACCGCACCCGGCACTCGGAGTTGCCCGCCGGGTTGTCCTGCGGCCCGCTCACCTCCACGCACCCGGTGACGACCGCCGTGGCGTGGACGCCGCGGCTGCGCAGAGCCGACGTCACCCCCATGTCGTGCGGTATCAGATAGACCAGGCTGAGGACGAACAGCAGGACCCCCAGGCCGATCATCGCGAGCGAACCGTTCCGCACGGTCCGGCCGTGGTCCGGCGCGTTCTCCATCGATCCCCCCGGTGTCAGCCCAGCTGCCCACGTGCGCTCACGCTAGCCGTACCCACCGACACCGGCCGTACCGTCGTGGGCCCCGATCGCGAGGCGGCCGGACGGTGGCCGGTGTGCTCACAGCGCCGCGTCCAGGGGCCGGACCCGGCGGCGCACCAGCTCCTTGATCTCCTCCGGGAACGCCTCCACCGCCAACAGGCCCGGCAGCAGCTCCGGTTCGGTCGTCACCGCACGGAACGACCGGGCCACCGTGACGTCGTGGTCCGGACGGTGCACCACCTCCACCGCGTCCCCGGCGCGCAGCTCGCCCGGTGCGACCACCCGCAGGTAGGCGCCCGGCAGGGCCGCCTCGGTGAAGCGCCGGATCCAGCCCTCCCTCGCCAGCCAGCCCTGGAAGGTGCCGCAGGGGATGCGCGCGCAGGACACCTCCAGGACGACGTCCGGGCCGACCCGCCAGCGCTCCCCGATCAGCGCGTCGTTCACGTCCAGGCCCGTGGTGGTCAGGTTCTCGCCGAAGGAGCCGTTGGCCAGTTCCCGGCCCAGCTCGGTCTGCCAGCCGTCCAGGTCCTCCCGGGCGTAGGCGTACACCGCCTGGTCGTCGCCGCCGTGGTGCTTCAGGTCGTACACCCGGTCCCCGGCCAGGGCGACCGCGCCCGTCCCCCGGGGGCCCGGTGCGGCCACCGCGACCGGGCCGTCCACCGGGCGCTTGTCGATGCCGGTGAGCCCGAGGTCCTTCTTCCACGGGTTCGGCCGGGGCCTGCCGACGTTGACGGAGAGCAGTCGCGCCTGTGCGTCCATATGTCGACCGTACGCCGAACGGGCGCACCTGTACGGCCATCGGGGAGCTCTCCGCCCTGGTCCCGCCCGGGCCGGCGGCCGCGGCGGTGTGTCGAGTGGCGAGCCACGGTGCACGAGGAGATGGTGACCGGCAGGGACCCCTCACCAGAAAGGGCGATCATGCCCGAAGTCACCACCCCGTACGCGACCGGCACCCCGTGCTGGGTCGATCTGATGGCCAAGGACCAGCAGGCCGCGCTGGACTTCTACCGCGACCTCCTCGGCTGGCAGGGGCAGGCCGGCCCGGCCGAGTTCGGCGGCTACGCCGTCTGCACCCTCAACGGCAAGGCCGCGGCCGGCATCGGCCCGGGGACGGCCCCCGAGGGGATGCCGGAGCCGCCGACCGTCTGGACCAGCTACCTGGCCTCCACCGACGCCCAGGCCACCCAGGACGCGATCGTCGCCGCCGGCGGCACCCTGATCGTCCCGGTCATGGACGTCGGCGACCTGGGCCGGATGCTGATCGCCGCCGACCCGCAGGGCGCGGTGTTCGGCGTCTGGCAGCCGGGCGAGTTCTTCGGCGCCCAGGTCGTCAACGAGGCCGGCGCGCTGACCTGGAACGAGCTGCACACCAGCGACATCCCGGCCGCCACCGCCTTCTACGGCGAGGCGTTCGGCATCGAGATCGAGCCGATGCCGGGAGTGGACTCGTACTGGGTACTGAACGTCGGCGGCCGGGCGGTGGGCGGCGCCACCCTGCTCGCCAACGACCCGCCCGGCACCCCGGCCCACTGGCTGACGTACTTCGCGGTCGACGACGTCGACTCCACCGTGGACGCCCTGGTCAAGAGCGGCGGCACCGTCCTCGCCCCGCCCTTCGACATGATGGCCGGCCGGATGACCGTCGTCACCGACCCGCAGGGCGCCCCCTTCGCCATGATCAAGCCCCAGCCGCTCTGACCCCGAGCCCGACCGTTCCGCCCGCCCGGACTCCCGCCCGGGCGGGCGAGGCCGTCTCCCGCCGCAGCCGTCAGTCGTCCAGCTCCGCGAGGAAGTCCAGCGACGCCGCCCAGGCGCGCTCGGCCGCCTCCTCGTCGTAGTCCGGCAGCTCCGGGTCGGTGAACAGGTGCCCGGCGCCCCGGTAGCGGTGCACCTCCACCTCGGCCCCGGCCCGCCGCATCCGCAGGTACCAGGCGTTCAGCCAGTCCTCCGGCTCGAACGGGTCCGGCTCCGCGATGTGCAGCTGCACCGGGATCTCGGTGGCCGCGTCCTCCCGCAGGTCCGAGGTGCCGTGCAGGAGCAGCAGCCCGCGGGCCTTCTCGTCGGCCAGTGCCAGGTTCTGCGCCACCGCGCCGCCGAGCGAGAAGCCGGCGTACACCAGCCCGCCCTCGGACACCGGCGCGGCCGCGGTCACCGCCCGCCGCAGCAGCTCGTCACGGCCGCCGAGTTCCTCCTGGAACTCCTGCGCCTCCTCGACGGACTCGAAGGTCCGCCCGTCGAACAGGTCCGGCGTGTGCACGGTGTGCCCGGCGGCGCGCAGCCGCTCGGCGGCGGCGCGCACGGCGGGGCGCAGCCCGTAGGCGGAGTGGAAGAGGACGATCTGGGCCACGGTTCGGGTCCTTCACCAGCGAGGTCAGCTACCCACCCATGATCCCGCATGCCCCGGCGGTGCCCCACCGCACGCCTACGACACCACGTCCTTGCGCGCGAACCCCCGGAACGCCAGCGCCAGCAGCACCGCCGCGTACGAGAGCGACAGCGAGACGCCCTGCACCATGCCGCCCCATTCCAGCTGCGGCTGCAGGGCGTCCGCCCAGGAGTACTGCCAGTGCGCCGGCAGCCACTCCCGCAGGTCGCCCAGCGCGGTGACGGCGTCCAGCACCCCGGTGATGATCGAGGCGAACACCGCGCCGCCGACGGCGCCCAGGGGCGCGTCCGTCGCGGTGGAGAGCCAGAAGGCGAGCGCCGCGATCACGGTCTCGCTCAGGAGGACGAAGGCCACCGCGATGGCGATCCGGGGCAGCGCCTGCCCGGCCGGCAGGCTGACCCCGGCGGGCAGTTCGAGGTCCCCCCAGCCGTACGCGGCCGTGCCGACGACCAGCCCGATCGCGGGCAGCATCACCACCGCCACCGCCGAGAACGCCAGGCCGACGGCGAACTTGCGGGCCAGCAGCCGGGCCCGGGGCACCGGTGCGGCCAGCAGGTAGCGCAGCGAGGACCAGCTGGCCTCGGAGGCGACGGTGTCCCCGCAGAACAGCGCGACGGGGATGACCAGCATGAAGCCGGTGCCGACGAACAGCATGGTGACCGCGAAGTTGGCCCCCGAGGCGGTGGCCAGCTCGATGAAACTGGTCCGGCCCGGACGGCCCGGGGTGCCGCCGATCTGGAACGCGGCCAGGAGGACGAACGGCATGGCGGCCAGCACCCCGCCGATCACCATCGTGCGGCGCCGGCGCAGCTGCCGCATGGCCTCCACCCGCAGCGGCAGCGTCCGGCTCGCCCGGTACCCCTCGGCGTGGTCCCTCGACTCGGCGCGGTCCATCGACTCGGCGTGGTTCCTCGACTCGGCGCGGTCCATCGACTCGGCGTGGTTCCTCGACTCGGCGCGGTCCTCGGCACGGTCCATCGACTCGGCACGGTCCTTCGGCTCGGTGTGGTCCTTCGGGGCGACGCTCACGCTCCACCTCCGATCAACGAAAGGAACGCGTCCTCCAGGCGGCGCTGCGGCCCGGCGCTCTCCACCGGTACCTCCAGCCGCACCAGTTCGGCCAGCAGCGCGCTGGCCGCCAGTCCGTCCAGGCGCACCAGCAGGCCGCCGTCGACGGCCTCCACCGAGCCGACCCCGGCGAGCGCGGCGACCTTCTCGACCACCGGCACCGGGTCGTACGGGCCGGCGATGCCGATCATCAGCAGCTCGCCGGCGCCCACGATGTCCCCGACCGGGCCGGCCGTGACCAGCCGCCCGCGGTCCATCACCACCAGGTCCGTACAGCTCTGCTCGACCTCGGACAGCAGGTGGCTCGACACGATCACGGTCCGCCCGCCGGCCGCGTAGCGGATCATCACCTCGCGCATCTCACGGATCTGCGGCGGGTCCAGCCCGTTGGTCGGCTCGTCCAGGATCAGCAGGTCCGGCATCCCGAGCATCGCCTGCGCGATCGCCAGCCGCTGCCGCATGCCCTGCGAGTACGTCCGCACCGCGCGGTCCAGCGCCTCGCCGAGCCCGGCGATGGCCAGCGCCTCGTCGAAGCGGGCGTCGGCCTCCGGCCGTCCGGTCGCCTGCCAGTACAGCCGCAGGTTGGCCCGCCCGGTGAGGTGCGGCAGGAAGCCCGCGCCCTCCACGAACGCCCCGACCCGCGAGAGCACGGGCGCGCCGGGCCGCACCAGGTGACCGAAGATCCGGATCTCCCCGGCGTCCGGCCGGATGAGTCCCATCAGCATCCGCAGCGTGGTGGTCTTGCCGGCACCGTTCGGCCCGAGCAGGCCGAGCACCTGTCCCTGCTCCACCCGGAAGCCCAGTTCCCGTACGGCGTAGCGGTCCTGGGCGCCCTTGTAGCGCTTGCTCAGCCCGCTGATCCGCAGCGGCACCGCGGCCAGCTCCGGGTCGAAGGCGGGCCCGGCGGCCCGGCGGCGGCGCAGCCGCGGCGCCAGCACCAGGGCCGCGGCCACCAGGACGGCGATCACCGGCAGCAGCCAGGTGCGCGAGGGCAGCGGGGCCGCCTCGGTGACCAGTTCGGCGACGGTCGGCGCGGTGAGCGCCCCGGCCGGTGCCACCCGGTAGGTGGCCGGCTCGACCGGCGAGGCGTAGGCGAGGTCGGTGGCGGCCAGCACCAGTCGCACCCGGTGCCCGGCGGGGAAGGTGTGGTCCACGGTCGGCAGCGCGACCGTGACGGTCTGCCCGGCGTCCGCGCCGGTGACCCGCAGCGGGGCCGCGAGCTGCTGCGGCAGCACCGCCTTGCCGTCCGGCCCGACGTCGTACAGCTTCGCGAACAGGACCGCGTCCGGCCGGTCCGCCGTCACCCGCACCGGCACGGTCGGCTGCCCGGTCAGGTGCAGCGGCGAGTCCAGCGGCGCCGAGTCGAAGGCGGCGTTCTGCCCGGGGAAGTCCAGTGAGAGCCCGGCGCCCAGCGAGGCCGCCTGGCTGAGCGCGCCGACGCCCGGCAGGGTCGAGATCCCGGGCGGCGCGCCGCCGGGAGGGTTGGCGAGGGTCTGCTCGCCGCCCGTCAGCTCGACGGTCCGCGAGCCGGTTCCGCCCAGCCCCGGGTACCGGTCGGCGGTGGCTCCGCGCAGCACGGCCTGGAAGCCGGTCGAGTCGACCCCGCCGGTGCGGGTGACCCGGAAGGCGGCGCCGGTGTCGTTGCCGTCCCCCTTCAGGTAGTGGTCGAACCAGGCGGTCACCCGGTCGTCGACCCGCGCGCTGGTGTCCGTCCCGCCGTCGTGGCCGCCGGCGAACCAGTCCACCGCGACCGGCGCGCCGTTGGCGGCCACCGCCTTGGCGATCCGGTCGCCCTGGTCCAGCGGGAACAGCGAGTCCTGCTGCCCCTGCACCACCAGCGTGGGCGCCTTGAGCTGCGCCGCCACCGAGGACGGGCTGGAGCGCTCCAGCAGCGCGACGGCCTCCGGATCGGCGTGCCCGGCGGTGGCGACCCGGTCGTACATCCGGCAGAGCGAGTCCAGGAACCGCCCGCAGCCGACCGGCCCGTCCGCGGTCGGCTTCGGCCCGCCGCCCTCCCGCGGCGCCCCGCCGGAGGGCCCGAGGTCCCCGGCCGAGCCGGTGGTGAAGAAGATCCCGGCCCACAGCTTCTTGAACACGCCGTCCGCCGCGCCCGAGCCCTGGACGCCCTGCGGGAACAGCGCGTCGGCCAGGTTCCACCAGGTGATCTGGGTGGCGACGGCGTCGATCCGGGGGTCGTACGCGGAGGCCAGCAGCGAGACCGCCCCGCCGTACGAGGCGCCGGTGATGCCGACCTTCGGGTCGCCGGCGGCGTCCAGCTGCACCTCGGGCCGCTGGGCCAGCCAGTCCACCAGGTGCTTGACGTCCTCGACCTCGCGGTCCGGCGCGTTCAGCCCGATCCTGCCGCCCGAGTGGCCGAAGCCGCGCGCCGACCAGGTCAGTACCGCGTACCCCTGCCGGGCCAGCTGTTCGGCGCGCTCGCGCTCGCCCTCCTTGGAACCGCCGAAGCCGTGCGCCAGGAGCACCGCCGGGCGCGGACCGCCGCCGGTGGTGAAGAAGGAGGTGTCCAGCTGGACCTGCTGGGTGCTGCCGGGCGTCTCCGGCATGCTGAGGAAACGGTCCTCCTGGTGGACCGCCCGCTCACCGCCGGACGCCACCGTCGCGGTGCCGGCCGCGGCCACCGCCACCAGGGCCACCGCCCCGGCCAGCAGCCCGCGTCCGACCGTTGTTCCCCGGGCGCGCCAGCGACGCCATGCCCCACCGAACTCCATGGGCGCTGATCGTATCCGCCGTCCGGGTAGGTGTCCGATAAAGCCGCCACACCATTTCGCCCGGTTCGCCCCACTTTGCCCGAGTATCGTACGGCGCATGCCCTGGCCGCTGATCTCACTGCTCGCCACCGTCGCCGCCACCCTGGCGATCGGCTGGATCGTCGACCAGGCCCTCCAGCGGATCGCCGCCCGCAACCCCTCGGCCCCGGTCTGGCCGCTGCTGCGCCGCTGCCGGATCCCGCTCCAGCTCTCCGTCGTGTCGGCCCTGCTGCTCGCGGCCAGACCGCTCCAGCGGATCTTCCACCTGAAGGGCGACGCCGGCGCCCAGCACCTGCTCCTGCTGTTCCTGCTCGCCTCGCTGGGCTGGCTCACCGTCCGCGTGGTGGCCGCCCTCCTGGAGGCGCTGCTCAGCCGCTACGAGACCCGCGTCGACGACCCGGCCCGGGTCCAGCGGGTGCGCACCCAGATCGGCATGCTGCGCCGGGTGGCCGGCGCGCTGATCGTCGTGGTCACGGTGGCCGTGATGCTGCTGACCTTCTCCGCCATGCGCACCGTCGGCGCCAGCCTGCTCGCCTCGGCGGGCGTCATCGGCATCGTGGCCGGCATCGCCGCCCAGAGCACCCTGGGCAACTTCTTCGCCGGCCTCCAGATCGCCTTCAGCGACACCGTCCGGATCGGCGACACCGTGGTGGTGGACGGCCAGCAGGGCACCGTCGAGGAGATCACCCTCACCTACCTGGTGGTCCGGCTCTGGGACTACCGCCGGCTGGTCGTCCCGGTCTCGTACTTCGTCAACAAGCCCTTCGAGAACTGGACCCGCCGCGACCCCGGCCTGCTCGCCGCCGTGCTGCTCCACCTCGACCACACCACCCCGATGGAGGAGCTGCGCGCCGTCCTGCGCGCCCGCCTGGACCGGCACCCGCTGTGGGACGGCGACGAGTGGGGCCTGCACGTCACCGACACCACGCCCAGCACCATCGTCGTCCGCGCCACCATGACGGCCCGCACCCCGGACGACGCCGCCCGGCTCCGCTTCGACATCCGCGAACAGCTCATCGCCCACCTGCGCGACGAGCACCCCCACGCCCTCCCCCGCCTGCGCACCACCGAAGGCTGAGCCGCGACCGCGACCGCGCCGGAAACAAGAGTTCCCCGCACCCCGACCGGGGCACGGGGAACCGCGCGAAGCGAAGGGCGACCAGCGGGAACCCGCCCCCGGAGGTGCGGCGCCGTCCGACCGGAACGCCTACAGCTACAGCATCCGCGTCATCGTCCGGTGCGGGATGCCCGCGGAGTCGTACACGGGCCCCTCGGCCACGTACCCCAGCCGCTCGTAGAACCCGAGCGCCCGCACCTGCGCGTGCAGCTCGACCTCCACCGCGCCGCGCTCGGCCCCCGCGGCCTCGACCGCCCGTACGAGCACCGCCCCGAGGCCCGTCCCCCGGGCCGCCGCGACGACCGCGAGCCGCCCGAGCAGCACGCGCCCCTCGACACCGCCGGTGAGCTCGCGCGCCTGCTCCCCGAAGATCAGCCGCGCCGTCCCCAGCGCGGCCCCGTCGGCCCCGAGGGCCAGCAGGTGCACCGAGGTCGCGTCGTACTCGTCGTACTCCAGCTCCTCCGGCACGTTCTGCTCGACGACGAATACCTCGCGCCGGACGGCCCGCACGAGCTCCAGGTCCGCCTCCCCCTCGGCGATCCGGACGGTGGCAGCCGCCACCTCAGCTCTCCGCCGCGATGATGTCCAGCGACTTCCTGAGGTCCTCCGGGTACTCGCTGGAGAACTCGACCCACTGCCCGTCCGCCGGGTGCTCGAAGCCGAGCGACACCGCGTGCAGCCACTGCCGGGTCAGGCCCAGCCGCTTGGCCAGCGTCGGGTCGGCGCCGTACGTCAGGTCGCCCACGCAGGGGTGCCGCAGCGCGGACATGTGGACGCGGATCTGGTGGGTGCGCCCGGTCTCCAGCTTGATCGCCAGCAGCGACGCGGCCCGGTACGCCTCGATCAGGTCGTAGTGGGTGACGGACGGCTTGCCGTCCCGGGTGACGGCCCACTTCCAGTCCGAGCTGGGGTGCCGGCCGATCGGCGCGTCCACCGTCCCGCTCATCGGGTCCGGGTGGCCCTGCACCAGGGTGTGGTAGCGCTTCTCGGTGATCCGGTCGTGGAACTGCCGCTTGAGGTCGGTGTAGGCGCGCTCGGACTTGGCGACCACCATCAGCCCGGAGGTGCCGACGTCCAGCCGGTGCACGATGCCCTGGCGCTCGGCGGCGCCCGAGGTGGAGATCCGGTACCCGGCCGCGGCCAGCCCGCCGATCACGGTGGGGCCGGTCCAGCCCGGGCTGGGGTGCGCGGCGACGCCGACCGGCTTGTCGACCAGCACGATGTCCTCGTCGTCGTGGACGATGCGCATGCCCTCGACCGCCTCGGCGACGATCCGCACGGGCGCGGCCGGGGCCGGGATCTCGACCTCCAGCCAGGAGCCGGCGGTCACCCGGTCCGACTTGCCGGCCGCGGCGCCGTCGAGCGTCACCTTGCCGTCGGCGGCCAGCTCGGCGGCCTTGGTCCGGGAGAAGCCGAACATCCGGGCCAGGGCGGCGTCGAGGCGCTCGCCCTCCAGGCCGTCGGGAACGGGGAGGCTGCGGATCTGCGCTGCGGTACTCACCCGTACGAGTATGCCGGAAACGCGGCCCTCCCCCGCCCGCCGGTGGCCGGGGCTACTTCTCCGCCTGCTCCGTCTTCTCCGCCTTGTCGGCCTGCTGGTGGAGCGTCCCGTCCGGGTTGCTGCCCCGGAAGGAGAGCAGCACCACCAGGATTCCGCCGCAGACGATCGCCGAGTCCGCGAGGTTGAAGACCGCGAAGTGCTGGACGGAGATGAAGTCCACCACATGCCCGCGGAAGACGCCGGGGGCGCGGAACAGCCGGTCGGTGAGGTTGCCGAGCGCCCCGCCGAGCAGCAGCCCGAGCGCGATCGCCCAGGGCAGGCTGTACAGGCGGCGCGCGATCCGCCAGATCACCACGATGACGGCGGAGGCGATCATCGTGAAGACGACGGTCAGCGCCTGCCCCATCCCGAAGGCCGCGCCCGAGTTGCGGAT
The DNA here is from genome assembly GCF_043198905.1 of Kitasatospora sp. NPDC048715. Taxonomy (NCBI): domain Bacteria; kingdom Bacillati; phylum Actinomycetota; class Actinomycetes; order Kitasatosporales; family Streptomycetaceae; genus Kitasatospora; species Kitasatospora sp. NPDC048715. The sequence continues at coordinate 159,098 of NZ_JBICVH010000024.1, forward strand.
CACCTGGAAGGTGACCACGTCCCCGATCACCTTGATCGCCGCGTGGTTCTCCAGCCGGGCGACCACCAGCAGCTTGCTGCCCAGGTCGATCAGGAAGGCGAGCACCGCCACGACCAGCAGCACCCCGACCCGGCGCCGCCCCTTGGGCTTCTCGGTCCCCGCGTCGTCCACGGACGCCCCGGTCGGCTCCGCCACGGGCACCTCCACGGCATCGGCGGGGGACGGGACGGCGTCGTCCCGGGTCTGGGGGGAACCTTGCGTGCTGATGATCCGCTCCGCTGCCGATGGAGCTCCCCCGGTCCGCAGGAGGGGGAGGGTGGTGGGCCGGTGACAGCCTGCCCGCGTTCACGAACGCGTCAGGCGACGTTACTCGGGCGACATTACGGGGTCGAGCGTACGGCAAGCCCGACCCCGCGCGTCGCTCCGGTCGCCCGGTTCAGCGGCGTTCCTGCTTGGCCTTGCACTGCACGCAGAGCGTCGCCCTGGGGAAGGCCTGCATCCGGGCCTTGCCGATGGCCTGCCCGCAGGACTCGCAGGTGCCGAAGCCGACGCCCTCCAGTCGATCCAGCGCGCGCTCGGTCTGGGCCAGGCTGTCCCGCGCGTTGTTGGCCAGCGCCAGCTCGCTCTCCCGCGAGATGTTCTTCGTACCGGCGTCCACCTGGTCGTCGCCGGCTCCGTCGTTGGAGTCGCGCATCAGGCCGGAGATGGCCGCCTCGGCGGCGCCGATCTCGGTCCGGAGCCGGTCCAGGTCGCTGATCAGCTCGTCGTGCAGCTCGTGGACCTCCTCGGCGGTCCACGGGTCCTCGCCGGGCCGGACCGGCAGCGTGGCCGGGTCCACCGACTCGGCGCCTCTCGGCGCGGTGACGGTGTCGGTGCTGCTCTTCGGTGCGGTAGTGGTCACGGGCCCCTCCCCTGGGTCGACCGCCACGGCCTTGCGTGCCCGCTTGGTGGCGGTGCCCGCGCCGGTTCCCTTCTCAGCCATGGCTTTCGACCCCATCTACGAACGAATCGAGCCGCCGGTTCCCGGCGGCTTCCAGTGCCGGAACGATAATCCCGATCAAAACCGGTCACAACATGACATACCGACGCCTCATAACGTTCCCACCCAGGCAGCCGTCCCAACCGTCACGCCCCGTGCGCTCAGAGATTTGTGCCCAGATCGACTCCGGCTAACCTCCCTCGGCGAACGCCCCCGGAACGCTCCCGGAGCGCCCCCGGAGTGCTCCGGACCACCCACCGGGAAACGGTTTGGACAAACCGCCGCACCCGGCCGATACACTGGCGGGGCAAGGCGCAGATGGGACGAGTACCGACGTACGCAGCCACCAGCGACCCGGGGACGGTGCGAGCCCGGGGGTGTGCACGACGGGAAGATCACCCCGGAGCCGCCGGAAGAACGGCCGCCGCGATGCCGCGGTGGCCCACTAGACCCGGCAGCAAGCCCAAACAAGAGGGCCGCGAACGCAGCACCGCGGCCAAGGAGGGTGGTACCGCGGGACGGCCGGGCCGTCTCGTCCCTCCGGAGGATCCAGTCCCGCATCCACCGGAGGTAGACGCCGCGATGGCCAGCTCCTACAACCCCGTCCCCGCGCAGGTGGATCTGCCTGCCCTGGAGCACCAGATCCTGTCCTTCTGGCAGGACAACAAGATCTTCCAGCGCAGCCTGGAGCAGTCCGAGGGCCGCCCCGAGTGGGTGTTCTACGAGGGCCCGCCCACCGCCAACGGCATGCCCGGCGCCCACCACATCGAGGCCCGCGTCTTCAAGGACGTCTTCCCGCGCTTCCGGACCATGAAGGGCTACCACGTCGCCCGCAAGGCCGGCTGGGACTGCCACGGCCTGCCGGTCGAGCTCGCCGTCGAGAAGGAGCTGGGCTTCTCCGGCAAGCAGGACATCGAGGCGTACGGCATCGCCGAGTTCAACGCCAAGTGCCGCGACTCGGTGACCCGCCACACCGACGCCTTCGCCGAGCTGACCACCCGCATGGGCTACTGGGTCGACCTCGACGAGGCCTACCGCACGATGGACCCGTCGTACGTCCAGTCCGTGTGGTGGTCGCTCCAGCAGATCTTCGACAAGGGCCTGCTGGTCCAGGACCACCGGGTCGCCCCCTGGTGCCCGCGCTGCGGCACCGGCCTGTCGGACCACGAGCTGGCCCAGGGCTACGAGACCGTGGTCGACCCCTCGGTCTTCGTCCGCTTCCCGCTCACCAGCGGCCCGCTGGCCGGCCGGGCCGCCCTGCTGGTGTGGACCACCACCCCGTGGACCCTGGTCTCCAACACCGCCGCCGCCGTCCACCCGGAGGTCACCTACGTGGTGGCCACCGACGGCGAGGAGCAGCTGGTCGTCGCCGAGCCGCTGGTCGCCAAGGCGCTCGGCGAGGGCTGGGAGACCACCGGCGAGTCCTTCACCGGCGCCGAGATGGAGCGCTGGGCCTACCGCCGCCCCTTCGACCTGGTCGAGATCGAGAACGCCCACTACGTCCTCAACGCCGACTACGTCACCACCGAGGACGGCACCGGCATCGTCCACCAGTCCCCCGCCTTCGGCGCGGACGACCTCGCGACCTGCCGCAAGTACGGCCTGCCGGTGGTCAACCCGGTGCTCGGCGACGGCACCTTCGCCCCCGAGGTCCCGCTGGTCGGCGGCCAGTTCTTCAAGAAGGCCGACGAGGCCCTGGTCGCGGACCTCAAGGAGCGCGGCCTGCTCTTCCGTCACCTGCCGTACGAGCACAGCTACCCGCACTGCTGGCGCTGCCACACCGCGCTGCTCTACTACGCGCAGCCGTCCTGGTACATCCGGACCACCGCCGTCAAGGACGCGATGATCCGCGAGAACGAGGCCACCAACTGGTTCCCGGACACGGTCAAGCACGGCCGCTTCGGCGACTGGCTGAACAACAACATCGACTGGGCGCTCAGCCGCAACCGCTACTGGGGCACCCCGCTGCCGATCTGGCGCTGCGAGGAGGGCCACCTCACCTGCGTCGGCTCGCTGGCCGAGCTGTCCGAGCTCACCGGCACCGACCAGAGCGGCCTCGACCCGCACCGCCCGTACATCGACGCGGTGACCTTCGCCTGCCGCGACTGCGGCGGCACCGCCACCCGCGTGCCCGAGGTCATCGACGCCTGGTACGACTCGGGCTCGATGCCCTTCGCCCAGTACGGCTACCCGTACCAGAACAAGGAGCTGTTCGAGAAGCGCTACCCGGCGCAGTTCATCTCCGAGGCGATCGACCAGACCCGCGGCTGGTTCTACACGCTGATGGCGGTCGGCACCCTGGTGTTCGACAGGAACAGCTACGAGAACGTCGTCTGCCTGGGCCACATCCTGGCCGAGGACGGCCGCAAGATGTCCAAGCACCTGGGCAACATCCTCCAGCCGATCCCGCTGATGGACCAGCACGGCGCCGACGCCGTCCGCTGGTTCATGGCGGCCGGCGGTTCGCCCTGGTCGGCCCGCCGGGTCGGCCACGGCACCATCCAGGAGGTGGTCCGCAAGACCCTCCTCACCTACTGGAACACCGTCGCCTTCCAGGCCCTGTACGCCCGCACCTCGAACTGGGCGCCGTCGGCGAACGACCCGGCCCCGGCCGACCGCCCGCAGCTGGACCGCTGGGTGCTCTCCGAGCTGAACACCCTGGTCCGCGAGGTCGACGCGGCCTACGAGGCGTACGACACCCAGCGCGCCGGCAAGCTGCTGTCGGGCTTCGTCGACGACCTGTCCAACTGGTACGTCCGCCGCGGCCGCCGCCGCTTCTGGCAGGGCGACGCCGCCGCGCTCGCCACGCTGCACGAGGCGCTGGAGACGGTCACCCGCCTGATGGCCCCGCTCACCCCGTTCATCACCGAGCGGGTCTGGCAGGACCTGGTCGTCCCGGTCGCCCCGGAGGCCCCGGCCTCGGTGCACCTGGCCACCTGGCCGGAGGCCGACGAGTCGCTGATCGACACCGAGCTCTCCCGGCACATGGCGCTGGTCCGCCGCCTGGTCGAGCTGGGCCGGGCCACCCGCGCCGAGTCCGGCGTGAAGACCCGTCAGCCGCTCTCGCGCGCGCTGGTCGCCGCCCAGGGCTGGGAGGAGCTGCCGGCCGACCTGCGCGCGCAGATCGCCGAGGAGCTCAACGTCTCCACCCTGGAGTCGCTGGCGGAGGTCGGCGGTTCGCTGGTCGACACCAGCGCCAAGGCCAACTTCCGCGCGCTGGGCAAGCGTTTCGGCAAGGGCGTCCAGGACGTCGCCAAGGCGGTCGCCGCCACCGACGCCGCCCGCCTGGCCGCCGAACTGCGCGCCTCGGGCACCACCTCCGTCGAACTGAACGGTGAACCGATCACCCTCTCCCCCGACGAGGTGATCATCACCGAGACCCCGCGCGAGGGCTGGGCCGTCGCCAACGAGTCCGGCGCCACCGTCGCCCTCGACCTGGCCATCACCCCGGAGCTCAAGCGGCTCGGCATCGCCCGCGACGCCATCCGCCAGATCCAGGAGGCCCGCAAGAACTCCGGCCTGGACGTCGCCGACCGCATCGTCCTGCGCTGGCGCGCCACCTCGGAGGAGACCGCCGAAGCCATCGCCGAACACGGCCCCCTCGTCGCCGAGGAGGTCCTCGCCACCGACTTCGCCGCCGGCGCGGCCGACTGGGACTCCGAGACCTTCGCCGACGACTCCCTCGGCCTCGCCTTCCAGCTCCGCAAGGCCTGACCCGCACCACCCCCGAACCGCCGCCCGGCTCCCCGCCGGGCGGCGGTTCCGCATTTCCCCCTGCCCCACCCCCACCCCCAGCGCCCACCTCTCTCTCCCTCCCTCCCTCCCTCCCTCCCTCCCCACCGAGAGGAGCACCCCCCGAGAGCACCCCCCGAGAGCACCCCCGAGAGCCCCCTCCTCCCCAGCGAGGCCCCCCGCGAGAGGGACGCGCTGCGGAAGGGGGCGGCGCAGGGGGTGGGTGCGGAGAGGGGCGTGACGGGTGATTTTCAGACTGCCAACGACGCCCAGCGCCCCACCCACAGGGTCGGCAGTCTGAAAATCACCCAGCCCCCGGAGCACCC
>NZ_JBICVH010000025.1:0-59684 GCF_043198905.1 Kitasatospora sp. NPDC048715
GGGACGACGGTGTACCCGGTCAGGTCGAGGTCGCCGGGTTCGGTGTCGCCGCCGAGGCCGGCGATGCGCTCGCCCCCGACGGCGAGGCGGTCGCCGTCGACGACGCCGCCGGGCAGGACCAGGCGGGCGCCGGCCAGGGTGATGCGGTCACGGTCCGCGGTGGTCACGCGGTCACCTCCATGGTGAGCAGATCCCAGGCGAGCAGGCCCGCGCCCAGGGACGCGGCGGTGTCTTTGAGCATGGCGGGTACGACCTTCGGGGGCATCTGGAAGGTCAGTCGCTCGGTGACGGCCGCGCGCAGCGGAGTGAAGAGCGTGTCGCCGGCCTCGGCCAGCCCGCCGCCGACGATCACCGTGGACGGGTCGAGCAGGCTCTGGGCCAGCACGATGCCGTCCGCGAGGGCGTCGACGGCCTGCTGCCAGACCGCGAGGGCGCGGTCGTCCCCGGCGTCCACCGCGGCGGCGCAGGATGCCGCGTCGGCGTCGGGGTCGCCGCTGGCCTCGGCCCAGGCGCGGGAGACGGCGGAGGCGGAGGCCAGTGTCTCCAGGCAGCCGCGGGCGCCGCAGCCGCACGGCGGTCCGCCCGGGCGGACCACGACGTGGCCGATCTCGCCGCCGTAGCCGTGCGCGCCCGCCTCGATCCGGTCGCCGATGCCGATCGCGCCGGCGATGCCGGTGCCGAGGGCGATGAACAGGAAGCGGTCGACGCCGCGGCCGGCTCCGAGTCGGCCCTCGGCCAGGCCGCCGGAGCGCACGTCGTGGCCGAGGGCCACCGGCATCGGGCCGCCGTCCGGTCCGGCCAGGCGCTCGCCGAGGAGCTTGCGCAGCGGGAGGTCGCGCCAGCCGAGGTTGGCGGAGAAGACCGCGATGCCGTTCTTCTCGTCGATCGTGCCCGGGACGGCGACGCCGGCCGCGAGCGGGGCGACGCCGAAGCGGCTGCGGCCCTCGTCCGCCAGGTCGGCGGCGAAGTCGAGGATGGCGGCGACGACGGCGTCCGTGCCGTGCTCCCGCCCGGTCGGTCGGCGTGCTTCGAACAGCACGGAGCCGTCCTGGGCGAGCAGCGCGGCCTTCATGCCGGTGCCGCCTACATCGAGTGCGATGACGTGCTTCACGGAGGACAGTTTCCCTTGGGCGGGTAGAAGAGGTCTAGTCCAGTTGTCGGATTGGTCTGGTCCATACTGGGTGAGCTTTGTCGCAGCTGCGGGGGTGTGCGGGGCTTTGCGCCCGGGGGCGGGGCCGGGTGCCGAACGGGATGTGCGGGGTGGGGGCGGGGGTTTTGTTGCGCATTGTGCAATGACTCCGCGCACTTCGATAACTACCGGGGCGACCCCGGTCGGTGGTGTGGACCGGTGGTCGGCGGGTTTGGCAGTGTTGCGCCTCCCCCCGCCGGATTTCCCCCGATCCGGTCGACGTACATCCACGTTCATCCCCCCGAAGGCGGTACCCGCGTTGAACAGGCGCGTCCACGTTCCCACCCGTGTGCTCGGCGGTGCGCTGGCCGGAGCACTGGTCCTCACCGCGGTCAGTGCCTGCGGCGGGCAGGACGACGGACCGGTCACCCTCAGGCTGGTCGCCGCCGACTACGGGGAGAGCCCCGAGACGAGCTCCCAGCACTACTGGGACACCGTCGCCAGGGACTTCGAGGCCGCGAACCCCGGGATCAAGGTCAGCGTCGAGGTGGACAGCTGGACCGAGATCGGCAAGAAGGTCGAGGACATGATCGCGGCCGGCAAGTCGCCGGACCTGCTCCAGACCGGCGGCTTCGCGGACCAGGTCGCGGCGGACCGGCTCTACCCGGCCTCCGACGTGCTCTCGGTGGACACCCAGGCCAGGTTCCTGGACACCTTCGCCCACGCCGGGCAGGTGCTCGGGACGCAGTACGGCATCCCGTTCGTCTCCTCGTCGCGGGTGCTCTTCTACAACAAGGCGATGTTCCGGCAGGCCGGGATCACCCAGCCGCCCGCCACCTGGAACGAACTGCGGCAGGACGCGGAGAAGATCAAGGCCAAGGTGCCGGGGGTGACCCCGTACGGGCTGCCGCTGGGGCCGGAGGAGGCGCCGGCCGAATCGATGCTGTGGACGCTGAGCGGCGGCGGCAGCATCTCCGACGACGTCGGCAACTACACCATCGACAGCGCCCAGAACCAGGCGACCTTCGGCTGGCTGAAGAGCAACCTGGTGAGCACCGGGCTGACGTACCCGGACCCGGGCAGGATGAACCGCACCCCGGTGTTCCAGGACTTCGCCGCCGGGAAGGTCGCGATGCTGAACGGGCACCCGACGCTGCTGCGGATGGCGACCGCCGGGAAGATCGACTTCGGGACGGCGCCGATCCCCAAGAAGGACGGCGTCGGGCGGACCGGGAGCCTCGGGGTCGCCGACTGGATGATGGCGTTCAAGGCGAACGGGCACAAGAACGAGATCAAGAAGTTCCTGTCCTTCGTCTACGGCAAGGACAACCAGCTGAAGTTCGACGAGCAGTACAACCTCCTGCCGGTCACCCAGGACGCCTTCGCCCAGATGTCGTCGGACCCCAAGCACGAGGACCTCAAGCAGTTCGCGGTCGGGCTGGCCAACGCGAGCTTCTACCCGTTCGGCGACCCGGCCTGGGGCGAGGTCAGCAACGGGATCAAGGCGGGGATCGGGCAGGCCGTCACCGGGGACCCCAAGCAGGTGCTCGGGGGCCTGCAGGACGCGGCGGTGAAGGAAGCGGCCAAGGTCCGCAAGTAGGACCGGGGGCAGGGGCGGGGCCGGGACCCGCCCCGGCCCCGCTGGGGGTGCTGCTTCAGGGGAGCGTGATGGCGTAGGCCTTGCGGAGGGTCTCGTGGACCGTCCAGGTGGTGCGGTCGCCCTCGCGCAGGACCGCGCAGTCGCCGGGGCCGACCTCCAGGGTCGGGCCGCCCTCGATCTCGATGGTGGCCCGGCCGCTGAGCACCACGAACATCTCGTCCGCCTCCACGTCGGTGACCACACCGGGGGTGATCTGCCAGAGACCGCGCAGGTGGCGGCCGTCGGCCGACTCGGACAGCACCTTGCCGGTGACCTCGGGGGAACCGGAGACGACCTGGGACGGGTCCAGCGGGTCGGGGTCGAGGTCGGCGGTGGGGACGTGCAGGGCGAAGCTGGGCGTGGTCATGGGGGTGACGGTAGCCGGGCGCGGGGAGCGGTGGGGCGAGCAGGGTGTGTCGGGGTTGCGCGCGAGAATGACACTCCGTAGCGGTGGACGGAGGTGGTTCCGGTGGGCGAACCGGGTGGGCTGAGTGAGCGGGAGCGGGCGGTGCTGGCGCTGGAAGGGCGGCAGTGGCGTACGGCGGGGGCCAAGGAGCGGGCGATCCGGGAGGAGCTGGGGCTCTCCTCGACGCGGTACTACCAGGTGCTGAACGCTCTGCTGGACCGGGAGGCGGCGTTGGCGCACGCGCCGGTGCTGGTGAATCGGTTGCGGCGGATTCGGGAGGCCCGGCGGGGGGCCCGGTGACGGGACGGCTCCAGGGAGGACGGCCGGGCGCCGGGTGGGTGCGGAGGGGGCGGTCCGGGGTAGGGGCTTCGGTATGGGTTTTGAAGAGATGTTCGTGCCGGGGACCGAGGCCGGCCGGGACGGGGTGCGGGCCGTCCTGGCGGCGCCCGGGGACGCCGTGATCGGGTTGGACTTCGACGGGACCTTGGCGCCGATCGTGGCGGATCCGGGGCGGGCGCGGGCGCATCCGGGGGTGGTGGGAGCTCTGCGGCGGCTGGGCTCGGTGGTGGGGGCCGTGGTGGTGGTGACGGGCCGGCCGGCCGCGGTGGCGGTGGAGTACGGGGGGTTCGCGGGGCTGCCGGGGGTGGTGGTGCTGGGGCACTACGGGGCCGAGCGGTGGGAGGACGGGAAGCTCTCGGCGCCGGAGGCGCATCCGGGGGTGGCGCGGGTGCGGGACGTGCTGCCGGTGGTGCTGGAGCGGGTCGGGGCGCCCGAGGGGACGTGGGTGGAGGACAAGGGGCGGTCGGTGGCCGTGCACACCCGGCGGACGGCGGCGCCCGAGGAGGCGCTGCAGCTGCTGCGGGCGCCGGTGGGGGACCTGGCGGCCGAGCACGGGCTGGTGGTGGAGCCCGGGCGGCTGGTGCTGGAGCTGCGGCCGCCGGGGGTGGACAAGGGGGCGGCGCTGACCGGGTTCCTGCGGGAGCGGGGGGCCCGTGCGGTGCTCTACGCGGGGGACGACCTGGGGGACGTGGCGGCCTTCGCCGCGGTGGAGAAGCTGCGGGGCGAGGGCGTGGCCGGGGTGCTGGTGTGCGCCGGTGCGGTGGGGGACGCGCCGGTGCGGGAGCTGGCCGACCGGGCGGATCTGGTGGTCGCCGGGCCGGAGGGGGTGGTGGAGCTGCTGGGGGCTCTCGGGGAGGCGCTCACAGGGCGTTGAGCTGGTCCAGGAACCACTGCTGCGGGGGGAGCGCGGTGGCCGCCGCGGCCAGGCGCCCGGTGCGGTCGGCGCGCTCCTTCGGGTCCATGGTGAGAGCGGCGTGGAGGGCGTCGGCGGTGGCGATGACGTCGTAGGGGTTGACGGTGAGGGCGTCGTCCTTGAGTTCGGCGTGGGCGCCGGCCTCGCGGGAGAGGACGAGGGCGCAGCCGTTGTCGGAGACCACCGGGACCTCCTTGGCGACCAGGTTCATGCCGTCGCGGATGGGGTTGACCAGGGCGACGTCGGCCAGGCGGTAGGCGGCGAGCGAGCGCGGGAAGTCGTCGTCGACGTGGAGGAGCAGCGGCTGCCAGGCGGGGGTGGCGAATTCGGCGTTGATCTCGTCGGCGAGGCGCTGCACGGTGGCCGTGTAGTCGCGGTACTCGGCCAGGTCGGTGCGGGAGGGGTAGGCGAAGGCGATGTGCACCACCCGGTCGTGCCACTCGGGGCGGGTGCGGAGCAGGTGCCGGTAGGCCTGGAGGCCGCGGACGATGTTCTTGCTCAGCTCGGTGCGGTCGACCCGGACGATGGTGCGGCGGTCGCCGACGGTCCGGCGGAGGGCGGCGAGGCGTTCGTCGACGTCGGGGCGGTGGGCGCGCTCGCGCAGGAAGCCGGCGTCGGCGCCGAGGGCGTGGACGCCGAGGCCCGTGGTGCGGCCGTCGAGGGTGACGGTGAGCGCGTCGTGGTCGACGGTCGCGTCCAGGAGGTCCTCGCAGCAGGCGGCGAAGGCGCGGGCCCAGCGCTCGGTCAGGAAGCCGGCCCGGTCGGCGCCCAGGATGCCGGTGAGGACGGCCCGGGCGACGTCGTCGGGCAGCATCCGGTAGTACTCGGGCGGGGCCCAGGGGGTGTGCGAGAAGTGGCCGATCCGCAGGTCGGGGCGGGCCGCCCGGAGCAGGGCCGGGACCAGGGAGAGGTGGTAGTCCTGGACGAGGACCGCGGCGTTCGGGGCGGCCTCGGCGGCCAGGGCCTCGGCGAAGGCCTCGTTGTACGCCCGGTAGGCGGCCCACTCGGTGCGGAAGCCGGCGTCGAAGGCGGGTGCCGTGGGGGTCGCGTAGAGCAGGTGGTGGACGAACCACAGGGTGGAGTTGGCGACGCCGTTGTAGGCGCGGGCGAAGGTCTGCGGGTCGATGTCCAGCATCCGTACGGCCTGGCCGCCGACCTCGTGGCCGGCCAGGTCGAGGCGGCCCCGCGGCGCCTCGGCGGCGGCTCTGCGGTCGGCGTCGTTGAGGGCGGCGCAGACCCAGACGGCGTTCGGGTCCGCGATGGCGGAGAGGCCGGAGACCAGTCCGCCGCCGCCGCGGCGCAGGGTCAGCGTGCCGTCGTCGGCGGTGCTGAAGGACACCGGTCCCCGGTTGGAGGCAACCAGGACGGGGGCGGTGCCGGTCGCGCTCGAACGGTTGGTCGTGAGATCGCCCATGGTTGGGATGTTGCCGGGGGTTCGGGGCGGCAAACCCCTCAATGACGGGTCGCGTATTCGGGGACGGTGTGCATCGGGGGGCGTTCCAGGGCGGTCACCGGGTGGGTGTGGGCGGTGAAGGCGCGGGTTTCCGGGTCGCGGGTGAACTGGGTGAGCTGGGGGTGGACGAGGTCGGCGGAGGCCTTGAGGCGGTGGGTGCGGTCGAGGCGTTCCAGGGCGGTCCGGTAGATGGTGGCGGCCATCCGGCCGAGGGCCTGGCCGTCCTGGTGGCGGTGGTGCCGGACGCCGACGTCCACCTGGGCCAGGGCGTCCAGGCCGGCCAGTTCCAGGGCGTCGACCAGCAGGCCGAGTTCGACGCCGTAGCCGGTGGGGAAGGGCAGCCGTTCGAGCAGTGAGCGGCGGGCCGCGTACTCGCCGCCGAGGGGCTGGACGAAACCGGCGAGTTCCGGCCAGTGGAGGTTGAGCAGGGGCCGGGCGACGAGTTCGGTGACCCGGCCGCCGCCGGCGGGCAGGACGGCGCCCTCGGATTCCAGCGGGCGGTCGTACATGGCCTTGACCAGCTGGATGGACTCGTCGGTCAGCAGCGGGCCGAGGATGCCGGAGACGAGGGACGGGTCGAATTCGCGCAGGTCGGCGTCGACGAAGCAGACGATGTCGCCGCGGGTGACCAGCAGCGAGCGCCAGAGCACCTCGCCCTTGCCGGGGACGGCGGGCAGCCGGGGCAGGACGGCGTCGCGGTGCTCGACCCGGGCGCCGGCCTCGGCGGCGACGGCGGCGGTGGCGTCGGTGGAGCCCGAGTCGACGACGACGAGTTCGTCGACGAGCGGGAGGCGTTCCATCAGCTCGCGGCGGATGGTGCGGACGATGTCGCCGACGGTGGCCTCCTCGTCCAGGGCGGGGAGGACCACGCTGACGGTGCGGCCGGTGCGTTCCTTGGCGGCGAGGAGGGTGCGGACCGGCCGGTCGGCCGCGCTCCAGGAGCGGCGGCGCAGCCAGGACGCCGCCTGCGGGAGGAGCTCGGGAATCGGTTCGGCGGGCACGGAGGTCTCCTCGGCGGGGTCGGTGGGACGGGTCATCTCGCGTGGCGGACGGACCCGTTCAGGATTGACGCCTTCGGATACAGTCTTCGTACAGCGGTCGGACCTTTGCACGCCGGGGTCGCCGTTGAGCATCACCACAATTTCACAAGCTCATCCAGAGGGACTGAGGGAACGGCCCGTTGACGTCCCGGCAACCTTCCCGCGCGGCTGTCTGTCGACAGGCCCCGGCGGGACAGGTGCCAATTCCGGCCTGTGGCGCGACCGTGCCACGGGGAAGATGAGGAGAGAGGCCTCGCCATCATGGCTATCGACACCGCCGCACCCTCCCCCAGCCTTCGGCCGGGGGGACCCCCGCCCGTCGACCTCGGCCCCGCCGCCGCGCTGTCCTGTCGCGAGTGCGGCACCCGCTTCCCGCTCGGCCCCAGCTTCGCCTGCCTGGAGTGCTTCGGCCCGCTGGAGATCGCCTACGAGTTCGGCAGCGAGGGCGCCGAGGAGCTGCGCAAGCGGATCGAGGCCGGTCCGGCGTCCATCTGGCGGTACGCGCCGCTGCTGCCGGTTCCGGCCGACGTGGCGTCGAAGCCCAATCTGAACCCGGGGTGGACCCCGCTGGTGAAGGCGGACAACCTGGGCCGGGAGCTCGGTTTCACCGCCCAGCTGCACGTCAAGGACGACTCCGGGAACCCGACGCACTCGTTCAAGGACCGGGTGGTCGCCTGCGCGATCGAGGCGGCCCGGGCGTTCGGGTACACCACGCTGTCCTGCTCCTCCACCGGCAACCTGGCCGGCGCGGTGGGGGCGGCGGCGGCCCGGGCCGGGTTCCGGTCCTGCGTGTTCATCCCGCACGACCTGGAGCAGGGCAAGGTCGTCATGGCCGGGGTGTACGGCGGCGAGCTGGTCGGCATCGAGGGCAACTACGACGACGTGAACCGCTTCTGCTCGGAGCTGATCGGCGATTCGGCCGGCGAGGGCTGGGGCTTCGTCAACGTGAACCTGCGGCCGTACTACGGCGAGGGTTCCAAGACGCTGGCGTACGAGATCTGCGAGCAGCTCGGTTGGCGGCTGCCGGAGCAGATCGTGATCCCGATCGCCTCGGGCTCGCAGCTGACGAAGATCGACAAGGGCCTCCAGGAGCTGATCAGGCTCGGCCTGGTCGAGGACCGGCCGTACCGGATCTTCGGTGCCCAGGCCGAGGGCTGCTCGCCGGTGTCGGCCGCGTTCAAGGCCGGCCGGGACGTGATCAAGCCGGTCAAGCCGGACACCATCGCCAAGTCGCTGGCGATCGGCAACCCGGCCGACGGCCCGTACGTGCTGGACATCGCCCGCCGCACCGGTGGCGCGGTGGAGGACGTCACGGACGCCGAGGTCGTGGCGGCGATCCGGCTGCTGGCGCGGACCGAGGGCATCTTCGCCGAGACCGCGGGCGGGGTGACCGTCGGCGTGCTGAAGAAGCTGGTCGAGACCGGGCAGCTGGATCCGGCCAAGGAGACCGTCGCGATCAACACCGGCGACGGCCTGAAGACCCTGGACGCCGTCTCCGACGCCGGGATGACCGCCGTCATCCGCCCGACGCTGGACTCGTTCCGCGCCGCCGGCCTCGCGTCCGCCTGAACCACCCGATCGGCCCCGCCCCCGCAAGGAGAGTCATGAGCGCCAACGTCCGCATTCCCACCATCCTCCGCACCTACACCGACGGTGCCGCCGTGGTGACCGCCGAGGGTGCCACCCTGGCCGAGGTCGTCGCCGACCTGGAGAAGAACCACCCGGGCATCTCGGCCCGCATCCTGGACGACACCGGCAAGCTGCGCCGCTTCGTGAACGTCTACGTGAACGACGACGACGTGCGTTTCGCCGAGGGCCTGGCGACCGAGATCGAGGACGGCGCCGGCATCTCGATCATCCCGGCGGTGGCCGGCGGCTGCTGAGCCTTCGCGACCAACCCGCGGTCGCCCGCGCGTACGGAATTCCGTTTCCCGTATGCGCGGGCGACCGCTGGCATTCCGGCCGGAATATTTCCCGGTCGAGTCGGAGTAGAGTGTGGCTCGGTTGGGAACAGGGTTTCCCTTTCGGCCCCCGCAGTGCTCGGCCCGGGGGCGTCCGGCCGGCGGGACCGGCCCGTGAAACATGTCAGGCGGATGTCAGAATTCCCGCGGACATTTGAGTAATTCGTCCGCTATGTCCGGCGTGAAATGCCGAGATTATTCCGATTCGGCCCGTCCTGTCCCTTGACATCGAGGCGGAATTACCGGTGGCTGGCCCTGTTGCAGAGGGCGTCGATCCGGATACATTCAGCGGCGGTCGACGCAATCACCCGCTCGCCGGAAGCCGCCTGGCGTCCTGCACGGAGGGTTGCGGCGTGCACGGCTGCGCCCAGGGGGGGTTCCCCGGGCCGGCCTTCAACCAACCCGGGCCCGCGACCTGCGGGCGCGTGAAGGGCCAGCACAGCACTAGGGGAGTTCGGAATGGCTCAGGGCACCGTCAAGTGGTTCAACGCGGAGAAGGGCTACGGCTTCATCGCGGTCGACGGTGGTGCGGACGTCTTCGTCCACTACAGCGCGATCCAGATGGACGGCTACCGCACCCTCGAGGAGGGCCAGCGGGTCGAGTTCGAGATCTCTCAGGGACAGAAGGGCCCGCAGGCGGACATGGTCCGCGCCGCGGTCTGACCCCTTCCGACCCCAGGAGCTCGGCGCGGCCCTGCGGCTGGTGACCTCTCGCTTCTCGACGGGCCCGTGCGACTCGTGTCGCACGGGCCCGTCGGCGTTCCCGGGCGGCCCCGGCGGCGGCTCGCGGATTGCCGATTGGGCTTGCACTCGCCCACCCGGAGTGCTAATCATTGGCGTTAGCACTCACAGTGTGAGAGTGACAGCGGACCGGGTCGGTGAGGCCCCCGGGAGCGGAGGGAATGGACCTCCGCGCACCAGGGCCGTCCGTCGCGGGCACCCCTTGGTCCGAGCAGTCGACCGTGTCCCGGAGGACCACTTCTGATGGCCAAGATCATCGCCTTTGATGAGGAAGCTCGCCGCGGCCTTGAGCGTGGCATGAACCAGCTCGCCGACGCGGTGAAGGTCACGCTCGGCCCCAAGGGCCGCAACGTCGTGCTGGAGAAGAAGTGGGGCGCCCCCACGATCACCAACGACGGTGTCTCCATCGCCAAGGAGATCGAGCTCGAGGACCCGTACGAGAAGATCGGTGCGGAGCTCGTCAAGGAGGTCGCCAAGAAGACGGACGACGTCGCGGGTGACGGCACCACCACCGCCACCGTGCTCGCCCAGGCCCTGGTTCGCGAGGGTCTGCGCAACGTCGCCGCCGGCGCCAACCCGATGGCCCTGAAGCGCGGCATCGAGAAGGCCGTCGCCGCCGTCTCGGACCAGCTGCTGGCCCAGGCCAAGGACGTGGAGACCAAGGAGCAGATCGCCTCCACCGCCTCCATCTCGGCCGCCGACACCCAGATCGGCGAGCTGATCGCCGAGGCCATGGACAAGGTCGGCAAGGAAGGCGTCATCACCGTCGAGGAGAGCAACACCTTCGGTCTGGAGCTCGAGCTCACCGAGGGCATGCGCTTCGACAAGGGCTACATCTCCGCCTACTTCGCCACCGACCTGGAGCGCATGGAGGCGACGTTCGAGGACCCGTACATCCTCATCGCCAACTCCAAGATCGGCTCGGTCAAGGACCTGCTCCCGCTGCTGGAGAAGGTCATGCAGAGCGGCAAGCCGCTGGTCATCATCGCCGAGGACGTCGAGGGCGAGGCCCTGTCGACCCTGGTCGTGAACAAGATCCGTGGCACCTTCAAGTCCGTCGCCGTCAAGGCCCCGGGCTTCGGTGACCGCCGCAAGGCCATGCTCGGCGACATCGCCATCCTCACCGGTGGCACCGTCATCTCCGAGGAGGTCGGCCTCAAGCTGGAGAACGCCGGCATCGACCTGCTGGGCACCGCCCGCAAGGTGGTCATCACCAAGGACGAGACCACCATCGTCGACGGTGGCGGCGACAGCGAGCAGGTCGCGGGCCGCGTCAACCAGATCCGCGCCGAGATCGAGAACAGCGACTCGGACTACGACCGCGAGAAGCTCCAGGAGCGCCTCGCCAAGCTGGCCGGCGGCGTGGCCGTCATCAAGGCCGGCGCGGCCACCGAGGTGGAGCTCAAGGAGCGCAAGCACCGCATCGAGGACGCCGTCCGCAACGCCAAGGCCGCCGTCGAGGAGGGCATCGTCGCCGGTGGTGGCGTCGCCCTGCTGCAGGCCGGTGTCGCCTTCGACAAGCTGGAGCTGGACGGCGACGAGGCCACCGGTGCCAACATCGTCAAGGTCGCGCTGGAGGCCCCGATCAAGCAGATCGCGACCAACGCCGGCCTGGAGGGTGGCGTCGTGGTGGAGAAGGTGCGCAACCTCCCCGCCGGTCACGGCCTGAACGCGGCCACCAACACCTACGTCGACCTGATCGCCGAGGGCATCATCGACCCGGCCAAGGTCACCCGCTCCGCGCTGCAGAACGCCGCCTCCATCGCGGCGCTGTTCCTCACCACCGAGGCCGTCATCGCCGACAAGCCGGAGAAGGCCGCCGCGGCCGCCGGCGGCGGCATGCCGGGCGGTGACATGGACTTCTGATCCTGATCGCTTCGATCGGATCGGTTGGACCTCGTCCGTGTGGGCGGTTCCCTTCGGGGGGCCGCCCACACGGCGTTTCGGCGGTCCGGGTGTTCCGGGTGTTCCGGGTGTTCCGGGCGTTTCGGCGTTCCGGACGTGTCGACGGAGAATGGACGGATGGCTGCTGACGACATCGAGACCGCCCTGCACAACGCGCGGGCACTGATCCTGGCCGACCTCACCGCGCGGGACGTGGCGGACGCCGCCGTCGTCTCGCTGGTGGAACAGGCCGTGACGCACCGCCGCTGGTGGCTGGAGCAGTGGCCGGACGGCACCGAGTACGTGCTCGGGCTGGTCGCCCAGGACGTCCAGGACGCGCTGCTGGAGGCGTACGGGCGCTGGCCGCTGTGCGCCGACTGCGCGGCCGACGGGGACCCGCACGCCCTCGGCGTGGAGCCCGAGCTGGGGCCGGACCCGCACTGGGTGTGCGGCAAGCAGGGCGCGGTGGTGGCACCCGTGGGGAAGCTCGCGTAGACCCGTGCGTACGGTGGCGGCATGAGGCGCTGGGTGTGGGGTGCGGTGGGCGGGTGCTGCGGGCTCGGGCTCCGGTGGGCCGCGGTGGAGCTGTCGGGGGCCGGCCAGGACGCGTGGTGGGCCGTGGTGGGTCGCCTGCCCGCGGTGCCGGCGGGGATGGCCGCCGCGGACCGGGTGCTCGCGCGGCGGGGCTGACGGGCGTCAGAGGGCGCCGAGTTCGGCCGTCAGATTGGTCCGCGCGGCGGCCGTGAAGCGCTCGCGGGCGGCGGGGGTGCGGTAGAGCGCGGGCAGGGCGAGCAGATGGCGCAGGACGGCGGCCCGGCCGGCCGAGAAGTCCGGCGCGGGGACGAAGCCGTACTCCTCGCGGACGGCGGCCGCGTACGCCGCGTACGCCTCGGGGCTGCCGCCGAGGACGGCGAGGTCCGCGTCGCAGAGCACCTCGCCGTTGCGGTCGCCGGGCGCCGGGTCGTGGCCGACGGTGAGCAGCACGAGGCGCTCGACCTCGGCGACCCGCTCGGCGGGCAGTCCGGCGGCGGTCAGCGCGCGGACGGCCAGGGCGGCGCTGCGCTCCTCGTTCTCGGTGCGGTCGGGGCGGTAGACGGCGTCGTGGAACCAGGCCGCGAGCCGGACGGCCTCCGGGTCGTCGGCGTGCCCGGCCAGCTCGTCGACGTGTTCCAGCACGGCGTGCAGGTGGGTGACGGTGTGGTAGCGGCGCTGCGGCTCCGACCAGCGGCGCAGCAGCTCCCGGCCGTACGGTTCGGGCTCGACGGCGGCCCCGCAGCGGGTCAGCAGCGCGGTCCAGGCGGCGAGCAGGCCTTCGGTGAGCGGGCCTTCGCCGAGCGGCCGGTGCCCGGGGGTGGACGGTCGGTGCCCGGCGGACTGCCGGTGCGCGGCGGCGGACGGGTCGTGCTCGGTGGTCGGCATGGCGACCATTGTGGCGGCCCGGCCGGGCGCTGGACCTATAGGTAGGTTGACGATATATGTAGTCGTATGACTGAACGCTCCATGCAGGAGCCCACGCTGCTGCTGCTCACCGCGCTGGCCGATGCCCCGCGGCACGGCTACGCGCTCATCCAGGAGATCGCCGCGATCTCCGACGGCCGGGTCAGGATGCGCACCGGCACGCTCTACGGGGCGCTCGACCGGCTGCTGGGCCAGGGCCTGATCGAGGTCGCCGCCGAGGAGGTGGTGGACGGCCGCGCCCGGCGCAGCTACGCGCTGACCCGGGCCGGCCGGGACGCGCTGGCCGCCGAGGCGGAGCGGCTGCGGGCGGTGGCCACCGAGGCCGAGCGCCGGCTCAGCAGGATCCGGTCGATGCTGCCGGGCAAGGCCGGGTCGCAGGGGCGGCCCGCGGCGGGGGGAGGCCTCTCATGAGCACGCCGGCGATCGGCGCGGCGCCCTCGGCGGTGCTGCGGGCCGCGCTCCAGCTCTACCCGGAGCGGTACCGCCGCGAGCGCGGCGAGGAACTGGCCGAGGTGTTCGCCGACACGACCGCGGCCGGCGGCCGGCTGGCGGTCGCCCGGGAGGTCCTCGGCCTGGCGGTGTACGGGCTGCGGGTGCGGCTCGGACTGACCGGGGCCTCGCCGGCCGGGCGGCTGCTGGCGCTGCTCGCGCCGATGCTCGCCGGGGCGGTGGCCGGGGCGGCGCTGGCGGCCTGGCTGACCACGGCGGACCGGGTCGCCAACCGGTTCGCCTGGGACGACTCGTTCGGGACCCGGTTCGCGATGTTCTGCCCGCCGGTGGCCGCCGCGCTGCTGGTGGTGGCGGCCCTCCTGGGACGGTGGGCGGCGGTGCGGGGCAGCGCGCTGATCCTGGGCGCGTCGGCGCTGTACGAGCTGGGGGGTGCCGTGTGGCACGACCTGGCGGACGCCGCGCTGTACCCCGGATTCGACCTGTGGTGGAGCGGCTACATCGGGATGGCCACGCTGCCGTTCGTCGGGGCCGCGCTGCTGCTGGTCGCGGCGCCGACCGACCTGCTGCCCCGGGCGACCTGGCGCACGGGCGGCCTGGTGCTGGCCTCGGTGGCGGTGGGCGCACTGCTGGAGGCGGCCCAGAACTGGGACGACACCAACTTCCCGCTGGACCTGGGGTGGGTCGTGGTGATGCTGATCGTGCCGCTGCTGCTGACCCTCGCCGGGCTGCGCGGGCGGATGGCGCCGGCGGCGGCGGGGGCGGCGGTGCTGGTGCTGACCGGCCCCGGCTGCCTGTTCAACATCTGGCGCGAGTCCCGCGGGGTGTCGCACCTGCTCCCGGTGGCGGCGCCGACGGTGGCCGTGCTGCTGCTGGTGGCGGTCGCGGTGCACCGGTTCGGGCGGCGGGAGGCGGTCGGGGCGGTCCAGCGGCCGGCCTGACCGGGAGGAGCGGGGAGGCCGTTTCCGGGTGACCGGAACGGCCTCCTCGGAGTTTCCGGGGGCGGACGGATGTGGCAGGCTGTCGAATATGTCTAGACCAATTTTCGAAGTCATCGCGCTGACGCCCCAGGACGCCCAGGCCGCCGAGTCGGGCGGCGCCGACCGGCTCGAACTGGTCACCGACATGGCCGCCGACGGGCTCACCCCGTCCGTCGAGGACTTCGGCCGGATCCGGGCCGCCGTCCGCATCCCGCTGCGGGTCATGCTGCGGATCCGGGACGGCTTCGCCCCCGGCGACGTGGACGGGCTGTGCGCCCGGGCCGCCGCGCTGCGGGCCGAGGGGGCCGAGGAGTTCGTCCTCGGCTTCCTCGACGCCGACGGCGCCGTCGACCTGGCCGCCACCACGGCCGTCGCCGGGGCGATCGCCGACTGCCGCTGGACCTTCCACCGGGCCATCGACCACAGCGCCGACCGGGCCGCCCTGCGGGCCGCCGTCGGCGGGCTGCCCGGCCTGGACACCTTCCTCACCTCCGGCGCGGCCGCCGGGGTGGACGCCGGGCGCGAGGTGCTGTCGGCCGAGCTGGCCCGGGCCGGCGAGCCCGGCTACCGGCAGCGGATCCTGATCGGCGGCGGCCTGCGGGCCGAACACCTGAAGGAGCTGCGGGCGGAGGGCTTCGACGCCTTCCACGTCGGCGGCGCGGTGCGGGTCGACGGCTGGCGGACACCGGTGGACGCGGCCAAGGTCGCCGAGTGGCGGGCGCTGATCGACGCCTGAGCGCCCGCGGCGGGCGCCGTACCGCGCGCCCGTGCCGAGCGCCGCGCTGAGAGCCCGTGCCGAGTGCCGCGTCGGGAGCCCGTGCCGAGCGCCGCGCTGAGAGCCCGTGCCGAGTGCCGCGTCGGGAGCCCGTGCCGAGCGCCCGCGGTGGCCGGCCGCGGGCGGCCACCGGGCGAGAGGGCCGGTCCCCGGACCGGCCCTCTCGCGCGCTACCGCAGCTGCTCCGGCAGCGGCTCGCCGTGCAGCACCGTCAGCCCGGAGACGGCGCGGGTCAGCGCCACGTACAGCCGCCGCAGGCCGGTCCGCTCGTCCGGCTCCCCGGCGATCACCGCGGCCGGCTCGTCCAGCACCACGTAGTCGTACTCCAGGCCCTTGGCCAGCGAGGCCGGGACGAGGGTGAGCCGGGCGTCCGCGCTGGTCTCGGCGCCGGGGGAGAGGTGCGGCAGGCCCGCGGCGGTCAGCGCCTCGGCGAGCCGCGGGATGCGGGCGTCGGCCGCGATCAGGCCGGTCGAGCCCTCGTGCCCCAGCGCCTCCCGGCAGGCCGCCAGGACCGCCTCCGTGGTGTCCTCGTCGGCGACCCGGCGGATCGTCAGCGAGCCCGGGGCCTCGCGGACCGAGGAGGCCGGGGCCAGGCCGGGGGCGATCGCCGGGAGCAGCCGGGAGGCGTACGCGATGACCTCCTCCGGCACCCGGAAGCCCTTGGTCAGCTCCTCGATGTGCGCCTCCGGCTTGCCCAGGTGGCGCAGCGCCTCCGGCCAGCTCGCCGTCGCCCACGGGGTGGTGCCCTGGGCGAGGTCGCCGAGGACGGTCGCCGAGCCGGTGGTGCAGCGCCGGCCCACCGCGCGGTACTGCATCGGGGAGAGGTCCTGGGCCTCGTCCAGCACCACGTGCCCCAGCGAGGGGGTGCGCTGCACCAGGTCGGTCGCCTCGTCCACCAGGACGGCGTCGGCCGCCGTCCAGCGGGCGGTCCGCACCGAGCGGTCGGGCTTGGGCCGGAGCACCGCCTGCTGCTCCTCCGGCGTCAGCACGCCCTCGGCGCACGCGGCCAGGAACTCCGGCTCGCAGAGCAGCCGCAGGACGACCTTCGCCGGATCCACGGCCGGCCAGCACTCCTTGACCACCGCCTTGACGGCGCTGTTGCGGGCCACCGCGTCCTGCACCCGGTCGTCCGGGGCCTCGCCGCCCTGCTCCATCTTCAGCAGCACGGCGTGCGCGATGCGCTGCGGGAGGGCGTCCCGCGCCGCGCCGTAACGGACCTCACGGCCCTTCAACTCCTCGATGATCTCGGCCAGTTCGTACACCGGCACGCGCCAGCGGCGGGAACCGCGGACCACCACGCAGGGCTCGGTGGGCAGGGTGATGCCCGAGCGCACCGCCCGGCGCAGCACCTCGGCCATCCGGGCGTCGCCCTTCAGCCGGGCCGCCCGCGGGTCGTCCTCGCCCCTCACCTCGACGTGCCCGACCAGCTGCTGCACGGTGGCCTGGGCGACGTCCAGCTCGCCGAGGGCCGGGAGCACCTGCTCGATGTAGGACAGGAAGGCGTTGTTCGGCCCGATCACCAGGGTGCCGGTGCGGGCGAGGCGCTCGCGGTGCGCGTACAGCAGGTAGGCGACGCGGTGCAGGCCGACGGCGGTCTTCCCGGTGCCGGGCGCCCCCTGGACGCAGATGGTGCCCGTGATGTCGGAGCGGACGATCTCGTCCTGCTCCGGCTGGATGGTGGCGACGATGTCGCGCATCGGGCCGACGCGGGGCTTCTCGATCTCGGCGGCCAGCAGGGCGGAGGCGGTGTCGTCCTCGGCCGGATCGCTGAGGTGCTCGTCCTCGTAGGCGGTGAGCTCGCCGCCGGTGTAGCCGAAGCGGCGGCGGCGCTCGACGTCCATCGGCGCGGTGCGGCTGGCCCGGTAGAACGGCTGGGAGACCGGCGCGCGCCAGTCGATCACCATCGGGTCGCCGTCGGCGTCGTGGACGTGCCGGCGGCCGATGTAGAAGTTCTCTCCGCCTCCGCCCTCGCTCAGTTCCTCGCTGATCGCGTGGAGGTAGTCGAGGCGGCCGAAGAACAGCGGGGTGTGCGAGAGGTCGGCCAGTGCGGCGATCCTGGCCTCGATCTGGTTCTGGAGCACGAGGGCGGTGACCCAGGTGCCGGTCACGTCGCGGATGTCGAGCGACTCGACGTCCTCGCGCATGGCGCGCAGCGCGGCCCGGGACGCGGCCAGGTGGTCGCGTTCGCGCTGGAGGGGGTCGGTGATGGGGGTGGCGGGCACAGCGAACCTTCCCGGCTGCCCCGGTGGCGGGCGCAGCGGATCGTAGGAGCTCACGGTGGGCACGCCGACCGGTTGCCGTGCGGTCGGCACCTCCCCCGGCTGCCTGCGGGACTTCAGCAGGTACCACGGTTCGGGAGGGGGCAGACGGACGATCCTAGACCCGTCCGCCCGGCGGTTCCAGCCCGGCGGCTCCCGGGGCGGGCCCCTGCGGCGTCTGGGGGTTCCTCCCCACGGTGTCTCGGGGTTCCTCCCTGCGGGGCGTCGGGGGCCGCCGTACACCGGCAGGACGACCCGTGCACCTGCGGATACGGCCTTTGGAGTGATGCCGTCGGCCGTCCGGGTGCCTACCGTTGAAGACATGAGCACCACGAACCGCATCCCCCGATCCGGCCCGGCCGGCGCCACCGCCGTCTCCGGGCGTCACCGCAATCCGCTGAGCACCGTCGTGCGCAACGTCGGCATCGCCCTGGACACCGCCGCGCGCGTGATCTTCCTCGGGCGCGACGGTGTCCGGTACTGAACGCGACGGTGACCGGTACGGAACCGGTGCCGGACAGCCGTCCTACAGCACGTCGTCCGCGTCGATGATCCGGTACGCGTAGCCCTGCTCGGCCAGGAAGCGCTGCCGGTGGGCGGCGAAGTCCTGGTCCACGGTGTCGCGGGCGACCACCGAGTAGAAGTGCGCCGCGTGGCCGTCCGCCTTCGGGCGCAGCACCCGGCCGAGGCGCTGGGCCTCCTCCTGGCGGGAGCCGAAGGTCCCGGAGACCTGGATGGCCACGGTGGCCTCGGGCAGGTCGATCGAGAAGTTCGCGACCTTGGAGACCACCAGGACGCCGATCTCCTTGTTCCGGAAGGCGTCGAAGAGCTTCTCGCGCTGGGCGTTGCTGGTCTCGCCCTTGATCACCGGGGCGTCCAGGGCCTCGCCGAGCTCGTCCAGCTGGTCGATGTACTGGCCGATGATCAGCGTCTGGTCCTTCTCGTGCTTCCTGACCAGCGCCTCCACCACCCGCCGCTTGGTCGCCGTGGTGGCGCAGAAGCGGTAGCGCTCCTCCGGCTCGGCGGTCGCGTAGGCGAGCCGCTCGGAGTCGGTCAGGGTGACCCGCACCTCGCAGCAGTTGGCGGGCGCGATGTAGCCCTGGGCCTCGATCTCCTTCCACGGCGCGTCGAAGCGCTTGGGGCCGATCAGGCTGAACACGTCGCCCTCGCGGCCGTCCTCGCGCACCAGCGTGGCGGTCAGGCCGAGCCGGCGGCGGGCCTGGAGGTCGGCGGTGAACTTGAACACCGGCGCGGGCAGCAGGTGCACCTCGTCGTAGACGACCAGGCCCCAGTTGCGGGCGTCGAACAGCTCCAGGTGGGCGTAGACGCCCTTCCGCTTGGTCGTCATCACCTGGTAGGTGGCGATGGTGACCGGGCGGATCTCCTTCTTCGTCCCGCTGTACTCGCCGATCTCGTCCTCGGTGAGCGAGGTGCGCTTGACCAGCTCGTGCTTCCACTGGCGGGCCGAGACGGTGTTGGTGACCAGGATCAGCGTGGTCGACTTGGCGTGCGCCATCGCGGCCGCGCCGACCAGCGTCTTGCCGGCGCCGCAGGGCAGCACGACCACGCCCGAGCCGCCGTGCCAGAAGCCCTCGACGGCCTGCGCCTGGTACGGGCGCAGCTGCCAGCCGTCCTCGTCCAGGTCGATCGGGTGCGCCTCGCCGTCCACGTAGCCGGCGAAGTCCTCGGCGGGCCAGCCGAGTTTGAGCAGCACCTGCTTGATCTGCCCGCGCTCGGAGGGGTGCACCACCACGGTGTCGGGGTCGACCCGGGCGCCGACCAGCGGGACGATCTTCTTCGAGCGCAGCACCTCCTCCAGCACCGGCCGGTCGGTGGTGGTGAGCACCAGCCCGTGGGTCGGGTGCTTGAGCAGCTGGAGGCGGCCGTACCGGCCCATGGTGTCCGCCACGTCCACCAGCAGCGCGTGCGGCACCGGGTAGCGCGAGTACGTCACCAGGGCGTCCACCACCTGCTCGGCGTCGTGCCCGGCCGCCCGCGCGTTCCACAGGCCGAGCGGCGTCACCCGGTACGTGTGCACGTGCTCGGGCGCCCGCTCCAGCTCGGCGAACGGCGCGATGGCGCGACGGCAGTCGCCGGCCTTGGGGTGATCGATCTCCAGGAGAAGAGTTTTGTCGCTCTGGACGATGAGCGGTCCGTCGTTCACGCGGGGAAGCCCTCCACTGGCTGACAGGGTGGATTGACGCAGACCCTCCAGTGTCGCGCATTCCGCCGGGAGCGTGGGCGGGCCCGGTTCCGGGCGGCTACTTCCACTCGTAGAACTTGCCGGTGATCTTGCCTCCGGCGTCCGTCTCGAACTCGAAGACGCCGACGACGCCGTTGAGGCGCTCCAGGGCGGGCGAGGCGGTGGAGAAGAAGATCGCGCCGCGGAAGCTGGTGCCTCCGCCGTCGGTGAAGTGGCCGATGCCGCTGCCGTGCCAGCCGACGCCCTGGCCGTCGGCGGTCATGTCGACGCCCTGGCCCTCGCCGAACAGGGAGCCGTCGGAGCGCAGTTCGGATTCGTAGGTGGCGATGGTGCTGACGGCGGTGCCGTAGTAGCTGCCGGTGCCCTTGATGGACACCTCGACGACCGGGTGCCCGTCTCCGGCGGAGAGGACGCGTCGGCCGGTCTCCTCGGCCTGGATCTCACCGATCAATTCGCCGAGCATGGTGGGTGCCTCCTTGTCGGAATCCCCTGCTTCCGGACTACGCCGATGGGACCGGCCCGTCAATTACTTCGAGTGACCACGGTGCGTACTCGCTCGTTGAGCTGGCCATGAAGAAGTCGAAGCGTGTTCTCACCGCCCTCGCCCTGATGGGCTCGGCCTTCGCGGCCACCGCCTCCTCGGCCGGTTCGGCCCACGCCCTCGCGGGCATCGGCGAGGGGCCCGGCGGCCTGCTCGCGGCGCCCGGGTTCCTGCTGGCGGACACCGTCACCGGGGGCTCGATGCCGGTCGGGCAGGGGCAGATCGGCAGCCTGGCGGACAAGGCCGTCCAGGACAAGATGAAGGAGGCGCAGCAGGGGCACTGAGGCCCCGGACTCACTCGTCGAGTTCCGCGACGCCGGTGATGCGGTGCAGGGCGAAGGTGCGGAGTTCGTCGGCGTGGTGGTCGAAGGCGGTGACGAAGCCGCCTTCGACCTTGACCGGGTCGATGATGCGCTGGCTGGCGATGCCCTCGGCGTTGAGGTAGCCGATCCACATGCGCTCGCCGAGCAGGACGGCCGTCTGCAGGGCGGCCAGCGTCTCGGCGGCGGCGGTGCGGGGGAGCCGGCGCGGGTCGGAGGCGGGATCGCGGCGGGTGGCGGTGGCCGCGCGGTCGCCGGCCCGGATGGCCTTGATGGCGGCCGCGAGCAGGGTGTCGTCGGGCGCGGGCGGGCCGTCGGGGACGGGCACGGGGGCCGTCCGGGGCGGGGTGCGGTGGCTGTCCGGGCGGGTGATCAGCACGTCGCCCTCGGCGGATTCGGCGGCCGGTGCGTAGCCCATGGTGCGCAGGGCCGCGAGCAGCACGTCCGGGGCGGCCTGGGAGGCGAGGACGGTGGGGGCGAGCAGCCGCAGCCGCAGGTCGGCGGAGCGGCGGTCGGCGAGCACCTCGCCGAGCAGGGACGGGTCGTCGCAGCGCAGGTAGGAGGAGGCGGCGCCGACCCGCAGGACGCCGTGCCGGCGGGCGACGTCGTCGATCAGGTAGGCGAGCGGCTGCGGGACGGGCGTGCGGCTGTGCTGCTCCAGGAAGGACCGCAGGTCGGTGGCGGTGCGGCCGGCGTCGAGGGCGCGGCGCACCGAGGCCGGGGTGAAGCGGTAGACGGTGGCGCCGCCCTTGGACTCGATGTCGGCGCACAGGGCGAGGGCCTGGGCGAGCGGGGTGAGCAGCGGGCCGGGGGCGATCGCGGTGAGGTCCGGCTGGAGGATCACGTGGTCCAGCGGCTGGGGGAGCAGCGGGGCGAGCACCTCGGCCGGGTCGGACTCGGCGGTGAGCAGGGCGCGGGCGGGGGCGGCCAGGGCGCCGCGGCCGGTGATGCCGAGGAGTTCGGCCTCGTCGAGGGTCCAGGCGGTGAGCTCGTCGCGCAGTTCGCGGCCGTCCGGGCCGGTGGGGCCGCCGCGCAGCGGGCGCTGCCAGCGCAGGGTGGGCAGCAGTTCCTCGGCGGTGGCCGGGGTGCCCGGCGGGAGTTCCGCGAGCAGGGCGAGGGCGGCGCGGCGGACGGAGGGGGCGAGGGTGCGGTCGAGTTCGGGGCCGAGGGCGGCGCGCGGCTTGCCCCGGCCGTCCGCGGTGCCGGTGAGGGCGGGGACGCGGGTGGCGGCGAGCCAGGCGGAGGCCAGCACGGACCAGCGCTCGGCGGTGTCCAGGTGCAGCCAGGTGTCGTACCCCGGGGTGGGGGCCCAGCGTTCGTCCACCTCGCCGTCGGGGGCCAGCAGCCCCGCGGTGTAGGCGAGTTCGAGCCAGAAGGCGGTCTGCCGCTCGGTGCTCTCCAGGGCCTGGGCGGTGCGCTTGAGGTCGCGCACGCCGAGGCCGCCGGCGCGCAGGGTCAGCGGCGGGGTGAGGCCCCAGCCGTCCAGCAGTTCCTCGACGGTCTTGACCGCGGTGTGCGCCTGGCCGGCCGCGGCGCCGTCCACGGCCCGGGGGTCGCGCGGGGCGGCGGCGGGCGCGGGCTCGGGCTGGACCGGCTCGACGGTGCGGTGGGTGCGGCCGCCGCGCAGGTGCAGGGCGAGTTCGCGGGGCAGCACGACGCTGCCGGGACTGTTGGGCAGCAGCAGACCGCGGGCGAGCAGCCACTCGACCGGGCTCTGGGCGTCCTCGGCGGTGACCGGGCGGGCGGCGTCCGGGACGGTGCCGGTGGGCGGGCCCCAGACCAGCCGTTCCAGCAGCCG
This sequence comes from Kitasatospora sp. NPDC048715, assembly GCF_043198905.1. Lineage (NCBI taxonomy): Bacteria > Bacillati > Actinomycetota > Actinomycetes > Kitasatosporales > Streptomycetaceae > Kitasatospora > Kitasatospora sp. NPDC048715. The sequence continues at coordinate 22,286 of NZ_JBICVH010000025.1, forward strand.
TCGCGCGGCCTCGGGCGCGGTGTCGAGCAGTGCCGCGCAGCGGGTGCGGTCGGTGAGCAGTGCGGTGAGCGCGGCGACGGCGCTGACCGGGTCCGGGGTGGCGGGCTGCCCGGCGGAGGCGAGCAGCTGTTGCAGCCGGGCCGGGGACATGCCGATGGTGGCGTCGGCGAGGGTGGGGCCGAGGCCGGTGCGGCCCGGGTTGCCGGTGGTCGGGGCGAGCGCCTCGCGGACGGCGAGGACCAGCCGCAGCCCGTTGTCCGGGCCCCAGAGCAGCGCCCGGTCGCGCAGGGCGGCGATCGCGCGCGGCAGGGCGGTGGCGACGGCGGACCGGTCGGCGGGGGTGAGCGGGGTCGCGCCGGGGTGCGGCTTGACCTTCGCCGGGCCGGTCAGCAGCGTGCGGACGGTGCTCAGCGAGGTGCCGTCCGGGGCGGTGGCCAGCGCCTCGGCGACCTGGAGGGTGAAGCGGTCGAGCCGCTCCAGGGCGCGCAGCGCGGAGGCGCGCGAGGAGAGCCGGGCGGACAGCTGGGTGAGGTCGCCGGGGACGGGGTTCAGCAGGTCGGGGCGGGAGCGGAGCAGGGCGGCGAGCGCGTCGTCCGGACGGGCGCGCAGTTCCTCGGCGAGGGTGCGCGGGCCGGTGGCGGACCTGCTCCGGCGTTGAGGGCCCTGCTGTGTGGTCATTCGACCTAGGTTAGTCGGGCGCGGGGACGACGGGGTGTCCCTCGGCCCGCCGCACCCGCGGCGCACCGCAGGACCCGCGGACGGACTCGCGCGGGCGGGGGCGGGGTGGGTAGCGTCACGCCGAGGGCGGTTCGGTGGGCGGCCGGTACGGGCGAGGCGGGGTGGTCGGTGATGACGGACGGCGAGTGGTGGCGCAAGAGCGGGCCGTGGAGCGAGCGTTCGGGCGGCGGCCCGGAGGCCGACGCGGGCTCCGGTTCCGGCGGCGCCGCGGAGGCTCCGTCCGCCTCCTCCTCCGCTCCCGTCCCCGCCCCGGGGCCCGTGCCGGACTTCGACCCCGACAGCGTGTACGACCCGCCGGCGCCGAGCGCGGCCGGCATCCCGTCCGTACCGCTGGACCCGCCGGACCTGGCCACCGCCGAGGCGCGGGCGCACGCGATCCCGCCGCCCACGGTGTCGAGCACCGGCCCGTGGACGATGACCCTCTTCGACTTCTCGGACGGGCCGCGGCCAGCGCCGAAGCCCATCCCCGAGCAGCGCACCGGGGAGGAGGCCGAGCCCGCGCCGGAACCGGCGGTGCCCGCCGCGGACCTGAAGAAGAAGCGGCGCAGGGGCCGGATCGAGCAGGCCCCGGCGGCGGCCGCCGCCCCTGCCGGGAAGACCGCGGGCAAAGCGAAGGGGAAGGCGAAGGCGAAGGGCAAGGGTCAGGGACAGGGCCAGGAGGCGCAGAAGGACGCGCCCGCCCGCAAGCCCTCCCCGCTGATCCTGCTCTCCTGCGGCCTGCTGGTCGGCGGCGCGGTCTCCGGCTTCTTCCCGGCCATGCTGGCCGGCTGGGGCCTCGGCTACCTGTCCCGCCAGATCTCCGACCTGATGCGCAAGTTCGTGATCCTCGGCATTCCGCTGGTCACGATGAGCGCGACCACCCTCTACTCCATGCGGCAGGCCAAACAGGCCGGGGGGCAGGGCGGCGGCCTCCAGTCGGGCTCGCCGCTGGGCCAGATCAGCTGGTCGTCGGCCCCGAACGTGCTGCGGCTGGCCGCGGTGCTGTCGGCGGTGGTCCTGCTGCTGCTCGCCGTGCGCCGCCGCCCGCCGCAGCAGCAGGGCTGAGCCGGGGGCGGGCGGGGGCGGCCGCCGGGTGACGGCCGTTCGCGGCTCGGCGGCTCCGTGGTTCGTGCGCTCACGGCTCGTGCGCTCATGGCCCGTGCGCTCACGGCCCGGGTGACGCGGCCGCCGCGGCGGGCCGGGCGTCAGTCGTCGGCGAGGTGGACGAGGCGGTGGAAGGTCGCCGGGTCGCCGAGGTGGCCGACGATCCAGTGCGCGACGGTGGCGCGGGTGGCGGTGCCGGCGCGGGGAAGCGGCCGGTCGTAGGAGATCTGCGGGCCCACGGACGGCGGTCCGTCCTTGAGCATCGGCACCCGGACGACCGTCCAGGCGGTGTCGGAGCCGGCGAGCACCGCCTCCATCCGGGCGAGGTCGTGATGGATCTCCCGGTACAGCCGGTCGACCACCAGCCTGCTCACGACCCGCTGGGCGAACGGGAGCCGGCTGGTGTCCAGGCCCGCCGAGCTCATCGTCACCAGGTGCCGGACGCCGCCGTCCCGGACCGCCGCGGTCAGCTCCCGGGCGCCGTCGGAGAAGACGGTGGTGGCCCCGCGGCCGGTGCTGCCGAGGGTGGCGACGACGGCGTCCTGGCCGTTCAACGGGCCGTGCAGGGAGCCGGGTTCGCCGACGTCGGCCCGCGCGGTGAGCGCGCTGCCGTGCGTGTGCGCCGGTAGCCGGGCGGGGTCGCGGGCGACGGCGGTGACGGTGTGTCCGGCCGCCAGTGCGAGGTCGACCACCAGGCGGCCGGTGCGTCCGGTGGCGCCCACGACTGCGATCCTCATCGGTTCCTCCTCAGGATTCCGGGACTCGGACGGTCCGGGGTCGGTGCTTGTCATTCATTCAGACGGACTGTATGAATGAAACCAAGTGAACCACAGCACACCGCGAGTGCAAGTCCAAAGGAGCGATGGGACATGGGAGTTCTGCAGGTGCGGTACCCCGATCTGGCCGACCGGGTGGTCGTGATCGCCGGCGGCAGCCGCGGCATCGGTGCGGAGACCGCCCGCGCCTTCGCCCGGCAGGGTGCGGCCGTCGCCGTCCTCGGCCGCGACGAGGCAGCGCTGAAGGAGGTGGCCGGGGAGCTGCGGGCGGAGGGCGCCCGGGCGCTCGGGCTGGTCGCCGACTGCACGGACGCGACGGCGCTCGGCTCCGCCGCCGCCCGGATCGAGCAGGACCTCGGCCCGGTCGACGTCCTGGCCGCCTTCGCCGGCGGCGACGGCTACCCGGTGCCGACCGTCCGCGAGACCGAGGAGCACTGGCGGGCCGTGCTGGACGGCAACCTCACCGCCACCTTCCTCACCGTCCAGGCCTTCCTGCCCGGCCTGCTGGCCCGCGGCAGCGGTTCGATCGTCACCATGGCCTCCACGGCGGGCCGGCTGCCCAGCGGCGCCTCCGCCGCCTACGCCACGGCCAAGGCGGGCGTGCTGATGTTCACCCGGCACCTCGCCCTGGAGGTCGCCGGTGAGGGCGTGCGGGTCAACGCCGTCGCGCCGGGTGCCGTCCGTACCGAGCGGACGGCGGCGCAGATGCCGCCCGAGGTGCAGGCCGCGGTCGCCGCCGCGCACCCGCTGGGCCGCCTCGGCGAGCCGGTGGACATCGCCTCGGCCGTGCTCTTCCTGGGCTCGGACGCGTCCTCCTGGATCACCGGGCAGACCCTGGACGTCAGCGGCGGGCGGGTCATGCTCTGAGCGGCCGGGCCGTCCCGGCGGGCGCCGGGGCGGCCCCGCCCGGGTGAACCGATCGGCGATACTGCCAGTTCACGCGGACGAGCGGAACGAGTGGAGGCGAGCGGGATGAGCCCCCGGTCCTACCGGATGGGACAGCGGCAGGCGGAGGTCGACGAGACCCGCGCCCGGATCGTCGCGGCCGCCCGCGCGCACCTGGCCGAGACCGGCGGGGTCTCGCTGGACGCCGTCGCCCGCCGCGCGGACGTCGCCCGGGCGACCGTCTACTACCAGTTCGGCTCCAAGGCGGGCCTGCTGGAGGCGGTCTGCGACGCCCTCGCCGCGCAGGGCGGCATGGCCGGGCTCGCCGAGGCCTTCACCCTGGCCGACCCCTGGGCGGCGGTGGACCGCTTCGTCGAGGTGATGGGCGGCTTCTGGGCGGTCGACCGGGTCTGCACCCGGCGGCTGCGGGCCCTCGCCGCGCTCGACGAGGAGGTGGGCCGGGTCATCGCCGACCGCGACGCCCGCCGCCGCGAGGGTGCCGCCGTCCTGGCCGGCCGGCTGCCCGCGGCCCCGCCGGACGCGGCGAGCCTGCTCTTCGTCCTCACCGCCTTCGAGACCTACGACGCGTTGGAGGCGGAGGCGGAGGCGGAGGCGGAGGCGGCGACGGCGACGGCGACGGGGACGGAGATGGAGACGGAGGCGGCGGGCACGCCGGACGGCGGCGGTCGTGGTGGTGGTCCGACCGCGGCCACCCCGGCCGTCATCCGTCTGGTCCGCGCCGCGCTCGGTGGGCCGGTGGAGCGGCCGTAGCGGCTCCGGGGCCGGCGGCCGCCCCGGTCAGCCGGCCTGCCGCGCGGCCATGCCGAGGATCCCGGCGGTGACCGTCGCCGGGTCGTCGGTGGGCAGCGAGTGTCCCGCGCCGGGGACGATCTCGACCCGGGCGGCGGGCACCAGCCGGTGCAGGCGGTCGGCGACGGCCCGGGAGTCGTGCAGGGCGCTGCGTTCGCCGAGGAGGAAGAGGGCGGGGGCGGTGAGTCGGCCGAGTTCCTCGTCGGTGAGGGTGGCGGCCGGGGGCAGCCGGCGGCGGAAGCCCATCGAGGCGCGGACCAGGGCCATCAGTTCGGTCTCCAGGACGGCGCTGTTGCCGACCATTCGGGCCAGCCTGGGGCGCAGCGGTCGCGGCGCCATGGCGGCGAGGCCGCCGAGGATCATCCAGGTGTAGAAGCGGCGGTCCAGGTCGGCCAGGCCCGCCGTGTCGACCAGGGTGAGGCCGGCGGTCCGGCCGGGGTGGTGGATCTGGTGGTTGAGGGCGATCCAGCCGCCGTAGGAGCAGCCGACCAGGTGGGCGGTGGGCACGTCGAGGGCGGTGAGCAGGTCCTCCAGCCAGGCGGCGGCGTCGCGGCCGTCCGCGATGGGGGTGCTCTGCACGCTGGCGCCCGGTTCGCCGACGGTGTCCACGGCGATCACGGGGTGCTGTGCGGCGAGGGTGTCGAGGTAGCCGTGCCACATCAGCGCGTTGCCGCCGGAGCCGGGCAGCAGCACGATCGGCCGTCCTTCGGCGGGGCCCGTGCGGTAGACGCGGGTGGTGCCGTAGCCGGTGGGGACGTCGAGCGGCGTCCACGGCCGGGGCCGCAGTTCGGTCAGCGCGCGCTCGTAGGCGGTGCGGAAGCGGGCTTCGGCCTTGCCGTTCCTGAACTCGCTGATTCGCATGGTACATGTGTATCACATGCATGATACGGGTGTACCAGGAGAACGGGTCGGACGTACGGAGGCCGGAACATGACCGCGAAGGTCGACCACGAGGAACGCCGCCGGCAGATCGCCGAGGCCCTGCTGCGCATCGCCGACACCCAGGGCCTGCAGGCCGCCAGCATGCGGGCGGTCGCGACCGAGGCCGGCGTCTCCCTGCGACTCGTGCAGTACTACTTCACGACCAAGGAGGGCCTGCTCCTGGACGCCCTGGCCAGGCTCGGCACCCAGCTCCAGGCCCGGATGGAGCAGTGGATCGGCCCGGCGCGCGCCCCCCGGGAGGTGGTGACGGCGGTCCTGTCCTGCATCCTGCCGACGGACGCCGAGAGCCGCCGGATCACCAGGACGTACGCGGCGTACTACACGCTGGTGCTCGGCGACCCCGAGGTGCTGGAGAAGCAGGCCGCGCAGCCGCCGGCCGTGCTGGAGGGCTTCCTCGCCAAGCAGCTGCGCGCCGCGCAGCGGGCCGGGGAGATCGGGCCGGAGCGGGACGTCGACACGGTCGCGGCCGGGCTGCTGGCGATGGTCAACGGACTCGGCTCCAGCGTCCTGGGCGGCCAGCGCACCGGTGAGCAGGCGCTCGCGGTCCTCGCGTACCACCTGGACGAGCTGTTCGGGCGGCCGGCAGCCGGCTGAGGGGGCCCGCCCGCCGATCCCCGCCCCGCCGAATCGGCTCCCCGCCGAATCGCCTCCCCGCCGATCCCGGCGGCGGGCCGGCACCCCTCGCGGCACGGGGGTTAACACCCGTACGGGACGGGTGCTTTCCCCGTTCTGCGGGCGGGCCGGCCACCGCCAGACTCGGGGCATGCCCGCGCAGCCCGTGATGACGACCGAAGCGCCCGAAGCCCCCTCCCCCCGGCCGGGGAGCGGCGGCAGCGACTTCGCCCAGTTGACCCGCCGGATAGCCGCCGAGGGCCTGCTCGACCGGCGCCCCGGCTACTACGCCGTCCGCGTGGGCCTGGTGCTCGCCGCCTTCCTCGGCGGCTGGTACGCCCTGTTCGCGCTGGGCGACACCTGGTGGCAGCTCGGCCTGGCGGCGGCGATGTCCGTCGTCTTCGCCCAGATCGGCCTGCTCTCCCACGACCTGGCGCACCGCCAGGTCTTCGACCGGCGGCTGCCGAGCGAGATCGGCGGCCGGATCGCCGCCAACCTGCTGATGGGCATGAGCTACGGCTGGTGGATGAACAAGCACACCCGCCACCACGCCAACCCGAACCACGAGGAGCGGGATCCGGACGTCGCACCCGAACTCCTGGTGTGGTCCAAGCGGCAGGCCCGGCAGGCGAGCGGCCTCGCCCGGTTCATCGGCCGCCGGCAGGCGTACCTGTTCGTCCCGCTGCTCCTGCTGGAGGGCCTCAACCTCAGCTTCAACAGCTTCCGCGCGCTGCGCAGCCCCGTCATGAAGCGCCCGGTGCTGGAGGGCGTGCTGCTGGTGGTCCACTTCGCCGGCTACCTCGGCCTGGTGTTCGCCGCGCTCCCGGCCGGCAAGGCGGTCGCCTTCCTGGCCGTCCACCAGGCGCTGCTCGGGGTCTACCTGGGGTGCGTCTTCGCCCCGAACCACAAGGGCATGCTGATGGTGACGCCCGGGATGAAGCTCGACTTCCTGCGCCGCCAGGTGCTCACCTCGCGCAACGTCCGCGGCGGGGTGCTCATCGACTCGCTGATGGGCGGCCTCAACTACCAGGTGGAGCACCACCTGTTCCCCAGCATGCCGACCCCGGCGCTGGGGCGGGCCGCCCGGATCACCCGGGAGTTCTGCGCCGAGAAGGGCGTCCCGTACTGCGAGACCGGCCTGTTCCGTTCCTACCGGGAGATCTTCGCCCACCTGCACCGGGCCGGCGAGCCGCTCCGCTCCGACGGGTGACCGTCCCCTCCGCCGCGGCGGCCGGCGGTCACCTCCGCCGCGGCGGGAGGCGCGGGAGGGCGTGAACGCCGCTGCCCCGCAGGGGAGATCGGACCGGCCGGCGTCCCGTGCGGACCGGCCGTCCTGCGGCACCGACCGTACGGTCGCGCGTTCGCGCCCGTACGATGCCCGAGCGGGGTGGGCGGAGGCCGGAGGTGGATGTGGTTCGGTTCTGGCTGCGGTGGGTGATGATCGCGGTCCTGGGGACGGCGGTCGTGTTCGGCGGCTGGGCGGGGTGGCGGCTCTACCGCGCCACGGCCATCCCGGCCCCTCCGGACGTCCCGGGGATCGCACAGGCCCCGGTGACCGGGGAGGCCCGCCGGGCGGCCGAGGAGCGGATGGCCGACCGGATCGACCACCTGCCCGAACTGCTGCCGTGGGCGCAGGGGTTGGGGAGGTCGACGGTCGACGTGTGCCGCACCGACTACCGCGGTGATCTGTTCAGCCGGGGTACGTGGCTGCCGGTGTCCTGCGAGCGGACCGTCAACGTCTACCTGGCCTTCGACGGGGGTGACGTCCGCTCCCGGCTGGCCGATCTGGACCGGTACCTGGACGGCCAGGGCTGGCGCAGCTCACAGAGGTGGAACAGCCTGGTCGCGGCCGACGAGTACGACCACCAGCCGCCCGCCGACCCGACCCCGGAGGAGGCGGCGGAGGCGGCGGCCAGGCCGATCGCCCCGTCCGTGGAGTTCGCGCTGGCGACGGGCGAGGCGGTGCGGACGGAACTGGCCGTGAACGTCACCCGGCCGCCCGGCCCCGAACTCCTGACCTCCGGTGAGGACTACTGGTACGAGAAGTACGGGAGCCGGCGCTACCGGAACGACGAGGGGCAGCGGTCCGCGTACCTGACCTGGCAGCCCGTGCGGCCGAGCGAGGTCACGAAGGCGGCCGAGGGCCGGTACGTGGCGGTCCTGGGCTTCACGACCAGGTACGCGCAGCACGAGGCCGGGTAGGGCTCGTCGCCCTCAGGCCCGTCGGCCTCAGGCCTTCCGCTCGAAGCCGGCCAGCAGGCCGCGCGGGTCGAAGGTGACCCGGATCCGGGTGATCCTCCCGTCCTCGACGTGCATCCAGTTCGCCGTGGGCGCCGGCGGGGCGACGCTCGTGCACAGCTCGAACCAGGTGATCACCTCGTCGCCCTCGGCCACCCGGACCTTCACGTCGATCTTCTCCAGCACCTGCCCGAGCCCCTTCAGCCCGGCCAGCGCCTCCTCCACCCCGGAGGCCGTCCCCAGCGCGCCGACGAAGTCGACGTCCTCGGCCAGCAGCCCCCGGACGGTCTCGAAGTCGCCCGCCTCCCAGGCGGTGAAGTAGGTCTCGGCAAGCTCACGCGCGGTCTTCGTCGTCGTCATGCCTCCATCCTCCCGGCCACCACGACCATCGGTCCAACAGATGAATCAGATGGCACCTATCTCTGCTGATGATGGAAGAAGGGTGTGCTGCGTGATCGGCGGGCCACGACCGTCACGCTGAGTGAGGGCCAGCTGAAGTGGTTTCGGACCGTTCGGGTCGGTAAGGCGCTCATCGCTGGAATGCGAAGGAGGCGTGAATCGTGATCACCGAACAGCAGGCCCGCTCCATGCTGCACCGGCCCGTCCACGACGTACGGGGCAGCCGGATCGGCAAGGCGGACCACGTGTTCCTCGACGACGTCACCGGCAAGCCGGAGTGGGTCAGCGTCAAGACCGGATGGTTCGGGGCGGGCGAGTTGTTCGTGCCGATCCGCGACGCCCGGGTCGTCGGCGAACACCTGGAGGTGCCGTACCCCAAGGAGAAGGTCAACAACGCGCCGCTGGTGGACGTGGACCGTGGCGGACACCTCTCCGAGCGCGAGGAACATCGGCTCCACCAGTACTACGGCATCGGGGACGGGGCCCGGAAGGCGGCCGACCGGCCCGCCGCGGGCATCGGCACCACCGCCGCGGCCGCCGCTGCCGGAACCGCCGCCGCGAGCGGGCACACCGGCACGACCGGACACACCGGTGCGGTCGGCACGGCCGGTCCCGCGGGCATGACCGGCGCCGCCGCCGCGACCGGCCGGGCCGGCGCGACCCCGACCGCCGCCGCGACCCCGACCGCCACCACGCGTGCCGCCGCGGCTCCGGGCGCCGCCTCCGCCGCCGGGGGGACCGGTGTCCACCCGGGCGAGGACGGCGCGATGACCCGTTCCGAGGAGCGGATGCGCGTCGGCGTCGAGCGGTACGAAGCCGGCCACGCGAAGCTGCGCAAGTACGTCGTCACCGAGGAGGAGCGGCAGACCGTGCCGGTGCGGCACGAGGAGGTCCACGTCGAGCACGAACCCATCGCCGAGGCCGACCGGGGTGCCGCGATGTCCGGCGAGCTCATCTCGGAGGCCGAGTACGAGGTCACCCTGCACGCGGAGCGGCCGGTCGTGCGCACCGAGGCCGTCCCGGTCGAGCGCGTGCGGCTGGTGACCGAGGAACGCGTCGAGGAGCAGACCGTCACCGGCCGGGTGCGCAAGGAGCGCATCGAGGCCGACCTGCCCGACGGCGGGACGGCACGGACGCAGGGCAAGGAGATCCAGAGCAGGGCGGTCCAGGGCAAGGAGATCCAGAGCAAGGACCGCCGCCGGTGACGTCGGCCGGGCCGTGACCGCCCCGCGCGGCCGCGCTCCGTCCCCGCGGGTCGTCCCGCCGGGTCGCTCGGCCGGCGGACCGATCGGCCGAGCGGATGGAGCGCCGGTCGAATATCGTCACCGGTCATGGAGATGCACCAGCTGCGCTACTTCGCCGCCGTGGTCGACGAGGGGACCTTCACCGCCGCCGCGGCCCGGCTGCACGTGAGTCAGTCCGGCATCAGCACCCAAGTGGCCAAGCTGGAGCGCGAACTGGGCCAGCTGCTGCTCGACCGGGCGGGCCGGCAGGTGCGCCTCACCCCGGCCGGCGAAGCGGTCCTCCCGCTGGCGAAGAACGCCCTGGCCACCCTCGACGCCATCCAGCACACCGCCGCCGAGTTCGCGGACGCCGTCCGCGGCCGGGTCCGGTTGGGCATGATCACGGGCTGTTCGATCCCGCCCTTCCTGGACGCCGTCGCCGACCTCGGCCGCAGTCACCCCGGCATCGAACTCAGCCTGCACGAGGGGCACTCCGAGGACCTCCAGGCACAGGTCCTGGCCGGCTCGCTCGACCTGGCCCTGATCGGCTACGCGGGCGAGGTCTTCCCGGGCCTGGAGGCCACCGTCGCCATCGACGAGCCGATCGCCGCCGTCGTCCCGGTCGGGCACGCCCTGGACCGGGCGCGGCTGCGGCTCGCGGACCTGCGGGGCGAGAAGATCCTCTGCCTCTCCCCGGGCACCGGCATCCGTGCCGCCTACCGGGGCTCCTGCCGCCGGCTCGGCCTCGACCCGCGGGTGGACATCGAGGCCAGCTCCCCGGTCGCCCTGCTCCGGCTCGCCGAGCGCGGCGCGGGCGTGGCCGTCCTCAGCCCCTCCTCCGCCGCGGGCGACGGACTGCGGGCTGTTCCGCTGGCCGACGCCGCCATCCGGGCCCGGCTCGGGCTGGTCGCCCGCCGCGACCAACCCTCCCCGGCCGTACGGCTGTTGATGGCCCGGCTGAGGGCGGCGCTGCGTCAGGGCTGATCCCGTACCGCCCGTGCGACCCGGCCGGGCCCGGTGTCCTCGGCTCAGGCCTTCCCGTGCGGGTCGCGGCCCGAGGCGGCCAGCGCGCGGTCCCACGCGGGGGCGTCCTCCGGCAGGGCCACCGCCTCGGCGAAGCCCGCGTACTGCCGGTACAGCTCGGCGTTCTCCGCCACGATCTCCCCGGTCAGCAGGGCGAGTTCCTCGTCGACCTCGATCCGCCCGCCGGTCGCCCGGGCCACGTCCCAGCCGTGCAGCAGCAGCTCCAGGATCAGCATCCGGGCGATGCCGACGGCCGGCATCGGGGTGCCGCCGAGGTCGACGTCCCCCTCCCAGGCGGCCGGGTCCGCCCAGGCCGCGACCGCGCGCTCCAACTGGGCGGCGTAGGCGGAGCGCCAGTCGGCGTCGGCGGCGAAGTCCCGCGCGTTCAGCTCCTCGGGCAGCTCGATCCGCCGGGCCCGGTGCTCCAGGCCGTGCGAGGTGTAGAGCACCCAGTGGTTGATCAGCGCGCGGGTGTCGAACTCCGGGCAGGGCGTCGGCGCGTCCAGCGGCTGGTCGGCCGGGACGGCGGCGGCGACACCGGCCGCGGCGGAGGCGGCGCGGGTGAGGAACGGGTGCATCGGGTGGGCGTTCATGGCCCCGATTCTGGGCCGGGCCGTACCGGCGGGTCTTGAAGAAACGCGACGACTAGCCTGGCGGCATGGGCATGGACTCCCCGGCCTCCCCGGACACTCCGGCCTCCCCGGCCGCACCGGACCCCCGGGCCTCCCTGGCCGCACCGGACCCCCGGGCCTCCCCGGCCGCACCGGACCCCCGGGCCTCCCCGGACGCCCCCGACCTCGGCCGGGGCGTGCTCCACCCCGCCCGGGCGGCCGAGCTGATCACCGTGGACCGGCTCGCGCCCGACCCGGTTGTGGCGGTGTTCGTCGAGTACTACTGGCTGGTCCGCTGGGACCTGCACGGCCTGCCGCCGTACGAGCAGAAGGTGCTCGCCCACCCCAACGTCCACCTGGTCTTCGAGGCGCCGGTGGCGCGGGTGTACGGGGTGGACCGCTCGCTCTTCGTCCGCCGGCTGGAGGGCGCCGGGCACGTGCTGGGCGCGCGGTTCCGTCCCGGCGCCTTCCGCGCCCTCGCCGGGCACCCGGTGAGCGGGCTCGCCGACCGTTCCGTGCCCGCCGCCGAGTACTTCGGGCCCGGGGCCGACCGGTTCAACGCGGAGGTCCTCGGGGCGCCCGGCGATCCGGCCGCGCTCGCCGACGCCTTCCTCCGCCCCCGGCTGCCCGCGCCCGACCCGGTCGCCGCCGAGGTCGCCGCCGTGGTGGACCGGATCACCCGCACGCCGGACCTTCGCCGGGTGGACGAGCTGGCCGCCGAGCTGGGCCTGACCGTCCGCCGTCTCCAGCGGCTGTTCGCCGAGTACGTCGGCGCCTCCCCGAAGTGGGTGCTGCGCCGTGCCCGTCTCCACGAGGCCGCCGAACGCGCCGGTACGGACGGCGGGTTGGACCTGGCCGCGCTCGCCGCCGAGCTGGGCTACGCCGACCAGGCGCACCTCACCCGGGACTTCACCGCGGCCGTCGGCGTCTCCCCGGCCCGTTACGCGGGGTCGCGCCGGACCCCGGCTACGCCCCCAGGAAGCGCTGCAGCTCGTCCAGCACGTAGTTGGCCCCGGTGTACCCGATCCCCTGGAACCACAGCTGGTCGTCCACCGGGAACGCCCGGTGCCCCTTGACGGCTCCCAGCGCCTGCCACCCCGGGCTCGCGAGTGCCGCGGTGGCGCCCGACAGTTCCGGATCGCCGTACGTGGCGTACAGCAGCAGGTCGCCGTCGGCCCGGGCGAGCTGGTCCGGCGGGATCTCGAAGTCCGACTGGTCGACGTTCTGCGCGTCGGGCCGGCCGATCTGGGCGTCGGAGAGCACCGTCCCGGGGAAGCTCTGCCGTCCGAACAGCCGGATGCCGCCGCCCTCCACGAACCGCACCAGGCTCACCTTGCGCCCCGACAGCTTCGCCGCCGCCAGCGCCTGCGCGACCTGTCCGGCGTGCTTCTGGTACGCGCCGGCGAAGGCCGCCCCGGCCGCTTCCCGGCTCAGCGCCTGGGCGTGCAGCTGGAAGTCGGCCTTCCACGGCGCCCCGGAGGTCTGGGTGAGCACGGTGGGGGCGATCTCCCGCAGCTGCTCGTAGCGGTCGCCGTCGCGGGTCTGGTTGGAGAGGATCAGGTCCGGCCGCAGGGCCCGTACGGTCGGCAGGTCGGGTGCGCCGACCGGGCCGACCAGCCGGATCCCGGCCGTCCGGGAGGCCGGCCAGTACTCGGGGTAGCTGGTGTCGCGGCCCGGCAGCGCGGCGCCGACCGGGGTGATGCCGAGGGTCAGCGCGGAGTCGAGCACGTCGGTGTCCAGCACGACCACCCGCATCGGCGCGCCCGGCACCACGACCGGGCCGGTGGCGGCGTTCACCGTCACCGGCGGCACCGGGGCCGGGGACGGCCAGGCGCCGGTGGCGGGGCCGTCCGCGGCCCCCGGGGCCGGGTGCCGGGTGGTGCAGCCGGCGGCCGCCGCGAGCGCGCCCGCGCCGAGGCCGGTCAGGAGGGTGCGGCGGGAGATCCGGGGCATCGGCGGTCCTCTGGCGGCGCGGGCGGGGCGGGGCGCCGTCGATTATGTCCGAAATGGCAGATAAAGTGCCGTTAAGCGGGGGCGCCGTCCGGGGTGAGCGCCACCCACGGGGCGCCCGGCACGACCAGCGGGGTGCCGGTCACCGGGTCCGGCACCACCACCGAGTCCAGTCCGAACACCTCCCGCACCAGCTCGGCCGTCACCACGTCCGCGGGCGGGCCCTGCGCCACCACCCGGCCGTCCCGCATCGCCACCAGGTGGTCGGCGTACCGGGCGGCCTGGTTGAGGTCGTGCAGCACCGCGACGACCGTCCGGCCGCGCTCGACGTTCAGCCGGCGGACCAGGTCCAGCACCTCCACCTGGTGCGCGATGTCCAGGTAGGTGGTCGGCTCGTCCAGCAGCAGGATGTCGGTGCCCTGGGCGAGCGCCATCGCGATCCAGGCGCGCTGGCGCTGGCCGCCGGACAGCTCGTCCATGCTCCGCTCGGCCAGTTCGGCGGTGGAGGTGCGCTCCAGCGCCTCGGCGACCGCCGCCTCGTCCTCCGGCGACCACTGCTGCCACCAGCTCTGGTGCGGCTGGCGGCCGCGCGCGACCAGGTCCGCCACCGAGATGCCCTCGGGGGCGGTCGGCGACTGCGGCAGCAGGCCGAGCCGCTGGGCGATCCGCTTGGTCGGGATCCGCGCCAGCTCCTCGCCGTCCAGCAGCACCGCGCCCCGGACCGGCTTCAGCAGCCGGCCGAGGGCCCGCAGCAGGGTCGACTTGCCGCACGCGTTCGGGCCGACGATCACCGTCACCCGCCCGTCCGGAACGGCCACGTCCAGGCCCTCGACGACCGTGCGCGCCTCGTAGGCCAGGGTGAGGCCCCGGGCCTCCAGGCGGTGAGCGGACATCAGGAACCTCCACGGCGGGATCGGATCAGCAGCCACATCAGGTACGGGGCGCCGACCATGCCGGTCACCACGCCCACCGGCAGCTCCGTCGGAGCGAGCAGCCGCCGGGCGATCAGGTCGGCGAGGACCACCACCAGCGCGCCGGTCAGCGCCGAGCAGAACAGCGGGATCTGCGCCGAGCGGGCCAGCCGCAGCGCGATCTGCGGGGCCATCAGCGCGACGAAGTCCACCGGCCCGGCGGCCCCGGCCGCGCACGAGGCCAGCACGATGCCCAGCAGCGCCATGCCGAGGCGGATCCGGTCCAGGCGCAGGCCGAGGCCGACGGCGGTGGCGTCGTCGAAGGAGATCGACCGCTGGGCGCGGGCGGCCCACAGCGCGACCGGCAGGGCGGCGAGCAGCACCCGGGCGAGCCATCCGGCCTGGTCGTAGCCGGCGCCGTTCAGGCTGCCGGTCATCCAGACCTTGGCGGCCTGGGCCTGGAAGCCGTCGCCCTTGGTCAGGAAGACGGAGGTGAGGGAGGACAGCGCGACGCTGATGCCGATGCCGATCAGCACGAAGCGCTGCGCGTGCAGGCCGCGCCGCCAGGCCAGCGCGTACACCAGCAGCCCGGCCACCAGCCCGCCGGCCACCGCCGCGTACGGGGCCTGGCCGGTCGAGCCGACCACGCCGTACGCCATCAGGCCGACCACGGTCGCGGTCGCGCCCCAGGTCACGCCCACCACGTCGGGGCTGGCCAGCGGATTGCGGGCGACGGTCTGGATCAGCGCCCCGGCCAGCCCGAGCGCCAGCCCGACCAGCAGCCCGACCACCACCCGGGGCAGCCGGAACTCGCCGACCACCAGCTCGTGCGGGCTGGGCCGTCCGAGCACCACCTTGACCACCTCGCCCGGCGGGACGGTGGACTCGCCCAGGCAGAGCGCGGCCACCACGGTCGCGGCCAGCGCCACCAGCAGCCCGACGGCGACGGCCACCGAGCGCCGGTGCAGCAGGAACGACGCCCGTCCGGCCCGGACGACGGAGTACCCGCGCAGGGGGACGGAACCGTTGCGGCGGCCGGGAGCCGTGCCGGGGACGGAACCCGTGCCGGGGACGGAACTCATGCCGCCACCACCTTCCGGCGGCGGACCAGGGCCACCAGCACCGGGACCCCGACCAGGGCCGTCATCACGCCCGCCGGGACCTCGGACGGCGGGAACAGGACCCGGCCGAGGGTGTCGGCGAGCAGCAGCAGCGCCGGGCCGAGGACGGCGGAGAAGGCGAGGATCCAGCGGTGGTCGGCGCCGGCCACCGCGCGGGCCGCGTGCGGGACGGCGAGGCCGACGAAGGCGATCGGACCGGCCGCCGCGACCGCGGAACCGGTCAGGACGGTCGCGCCGAGCGCGCCGACCGCCCGGACCAGGCCGGTCCTGGCGCCCAGCCCCTTCGCGGTGTCGTCGCCGAGCGCCAGCGCGTCCAGTCCGCGCGCGACCGCGACCACCAGCACCGTGCCGACGGCCAGGAACGGCAGCAGCTGCCAGGCCACGTCCGAGGTCCGCCCGGAGAGTGAGCCGACGTGCCAGAAGCGGAACTGGTCCATGGTGGCGGCGTCGGTGGTCAGCACCAGGGTGTTGAGCGAGGCGATGAAGGCGGACGTCGCCGAGCCGGCCAGCGCCAGCTTGATCGGCGTGGCCCCGCCCCGGCCGCGCCCGGCGAGCCCGTACACCAGCGCGGTGGCGATCACGGCGCCGACGAAGCCGAACCAGACGTACCCGGTGAGGGTGGAGACGCCGAAGCCGGAGATGGCGACCACCACGCCGGCCGCCGCGCCCTGGGAGACGCCGAGGATGCCGGGGTCGGCGATCGGGTTGCGGGTCAGGCCCTGCATGACGGCCCCGGCCAGGCCGAGCGCCGCGCCGACGGCCAGGCCGACGACGGTGCGCGGCACCCGCAGCTCGCGGATCACCACGGCGTTGGCGGTGTCGCCGCCGTGCAGCAGGGCGTCGAGCGTGTCGCCGAACGGGATGGTCCGGCTGCCGACCGCCAGGCTCAGCAGCACCGCGGCGGCCAGGACGGCGAGGGCGGCGGCGAGCCACAGTGCTCGGCGCCGAGGCGCGCGGTACGGCGAGCCGGGCGGTGCGCCGGGCGGTGCGCTGGTGTCGGTCATGGGCCCTCTCCGCAGACAACTCAGGTAAACCTAAGTTCAGCTGAGAAGCCCGGGCAAATCGCCTCGTGGTCCGCGGCGCCGGTTGGGTAGCCTGACGGCATGTCCGCGACCCCACCCGCTCCGCTCACCGTCGGCTTCGACCTCGACATGACGCTGCTGGACACCCGGCCGGGTATCCGCGCCACCTACCTGGCGCTCTCCGCCGAGACCGGCACCTACGTCGACGCCGACCTGGTGGTCACCCGGCTGGGCCCGCCGCTGCTGGACGAGATCCGCAACTGGTTCCCGGAGGCCGACGTGGAGCGGGTCGCCGACCGCTACCGCGAGCTCTACCGCGACCACGCCTTCGCCCCGACCGTGGCCCTGCCCGGCGCGCACGCCGCCGTCGAGGCGGTCCGCGCCCACGGCGGCCGGGTCGCGGTGATCACTGGCAAGTACGAGCCGAACGCCCGCCTCCACCTGGAGCACGCCGGGCTGGCCGCGGACACCGTGATCGGCGACCTGTGGGCGGAGACCAAGGGCGAGGCGCTGCGCGAGCACGGCGCGAGCGTCTACGTCGGCGACCACCTGGGCGACATCCGGGGCGCCCGGCACGCGGACGCCCTCGCGGTCTGCGTGCCCACCGGCCCGTACAGCGCGCAGGAGCTGCGCGAGGCGGGTGCGGACGTGGTGCTGGCGGACCTCACCGACTTCCCGGACTGGCTCGCCGCGCACCTGGCCGAACGCTAGCGCCGGCCCGTTGCGGCCCGCTGCGGCCCGTAGCGGCCGGGCGGGCCCGTAGCCGTCCGCGCGGCCCGCAGCCGGTCCCCGGCGGCCGTCCCGGCCGTCCTCAGGACTCGACGGGCGTGCTCCGGCGGCGCTGGGACCGCGCGTTCAGCAGCAGCCCGGTCAGCGCGGCCAGGAAACCGGCCGGCATCAGCATGCTCAGCCAGTAGGCCGCCGTCGGCAGCGGCGTCAGGTGCAGGAACAGCGGGACGAAGGTGACCAGGGTGGCGAGTGCGCCGAGACCGAAGACGATCGCCCCGGCCTTGACGTACACGTCGCCGGGGTCGGTGCTCTGGCTGCTCACGTCTGCTCACTCCTCCGGGCCGGTCGGCACTGTCCCCAGTCTGGCAGAGCGGCGGCCGGGGGCCGCCACCGGAGCGGGTCGGTCACGTTGCGCAGTTTCCCGGCAGCTGAACGTTTTGATCCCTGTTGAGCGGGGGTATGCACGGGGTGCCGAGGGGCGCTACAGGTGCGCCCCGCGTCCTCAGACCCGGGGGGTGTGAGCCGATGGACCGCGCGGAGCCGCGCCCCGGCCGTGCCGGCGCCGGGTTGCCCGTGACCCCGAGATCCCGGTCCCGCCGCCCCGACCGGGCCTCGGAACGCGGATCCCTCGCGGAACGCGGATGAGGCAGTGACGGACGGTTAGTCTGCTCCTGACCGCGTGCCGGCCATGAGCGCCCACGGGCGCCGAGTCGAGGCCGGTCGTCTTTTCCCACCACCCAGTGATCCCCGGCCCGGGCCGGGATCCCCCACACCCATTCGAGGACTGTTCGAGATGCCCACCGGCCAGGTCAAGTGGTTCAACGAGACGAAGGGCTTCGGCTTCCTGTCGCGCGACGACGGCGGCGACGTCTTCGTCCACACCAAGGCGCTGCCCTCCGGTGTCACGTCGCTGAAGCCGGGCCAGCGGGTCGAGTTCGGCGTGGTCGCCGGGCACCGCGGGGACCAGGCGATGGCGGTACAGCTGCTGGAGGCGCTGCCCTCGGTGGCCGCCGCCCAGCGCCGGAGCGCCGACGACATGGCACCGATCGTCCAGGACCTGATCACCACGCTGGACGCGGTGCTGCCCGGTCTCCAGCGCGGGCGCTACCCCGCCAAGCCGACCGGCCAGAAGCTGGCCGGCCTGCTGCGCGCGGTGGCCGACCAGTTCGACGTCTGACCGTCGGCCGGCCGACGGCTAGAACGCGAGCGCACCCGGGTCGAGCGGGGGCACCAGTCCCTCCGCGGCGGCCCGGGTGAGCAGCGCGCGGACGGCGGCGTAGCCCTCCTCGCCGAGGTCCTCGCTGAACTCGGTGACGTACAGCCCGATGTGCTGCTCGGCGACGTCCAGGTCCATCTCCTGGGCGTGCGCCAGCACGTACTCGCGGCTCGCCGCCGGGTCCGCCCAGGCCTGCCGCACGGAGGCGCGGATCGCGTCGGCGATCGCCCGCAGCCGCTCGGCGCCGAGCGAGCGCCGGGCGACGATCGCGCCCAGCGGGATCGGCAGGCCGGTCTCCTGCTCCCAGGCCTCGCCCATGTCGGCCAGGCTGTGCAGGCCGTACTGCTGGTACGTGAAGCGGGCCTCGTGGATCACCAGGCCGGCGTCCACCCGGCCGTCCCGGACGGCGGGCATGATCTCGTGGAACGGCAGGACGACGATCTCGCCGAAGCCGCCGGGCACCGCCTTCGCCGCCCAGAGCCGGAACAGCAGGTAGGCGGTGGAGCGCTCGGAGGGCACCGCGACGGTCTTCCCGGCCAGGTCGGCGGGGGAGGCCACGCCCGGCAGGGTGAGCACCAGCGGGCCGCAGCCGCGGCCCAGCGCGCCGCCGCAGGGCAGCAGGGCGTACTCCTCCAGGACCCAGGGCAGCGCGCCGTAGCTGATCTTCAGCACGTCCAGCTCGCCGCGCTCGGCCCGGCCGTTGGTGACGTCGATGTCGGCGAAGGTCACCTCGGGGGCGTCCGCCCCGGGCACCAGGCCGTGCGCCCAGGCGTGGAAGACGAAGGTGTCGTTCGGGCAGGGCGAGTACGCGATGCTCAGCCGTTCAGCCACGGCCGGCCTCCTCAATCGGTTCGTGCCGCGCGGCCGGGTCCGGTTCGTGGCGCGCGGCCAGGTCGTGCACGGGCAGCGCGGCGAAGGCCCGCTCCAGGGCGGCCAGCGCCTCGCCGATCCGCCAGGCGGCCCGGTCGCGCGGGCCCACCGGATTGGACACCGTGCGCAGTTCGAGGGCCGGCACGCCGTACCGGGCGGCGGCCTCGGCCACCCCGAAGCCCTCCATCGCCTCGGCGACGGCACCGGGGTGGCGGGCGGCCAGTTCGGCGGCCCGCGCGGCGCTGCCGGTGACGGTGGAGACGGTCAGTACCGGGCCGACGGCGAGGCCCGGGCCGCCCAGCGCCCGCGCGACCAGCGCGACGGCGGCCGGGGGCGGGGCGTGCCGGACGGTGCCGAAGCCCAGCTCGGTGACGTCGGCGAAGCCTTCGGGGGTCTCGGCGCCGAGGTCCGCGGCCACGATCGCGTCGGCCAGCACCGTGGAGCCGACCGGGGCGAGCGGGGCGAAGCCGCCGGCGATCCCGGCCGAGACGGCCAGCGCGTACGGGTGGGCCGCCAGCGCGGCGCAGGCGCCTGCGGCGGCTGCGGCCGGGCCGACCCCGGCGGCCAGCACGTCCACCGGCACCTCCTGGGCCCGGTGCAGCGTGCCGCCGGGCAGCGGCAGCGCGGCGGTCGCACCGGGCAGGCCGCGCAGCACGGCCTCGGCCTCGGCGGCCACCGCGACGACGACGAGCAGCCGGGCCCGTGCGGGGCCCGACTGCTCGGTGCGGCCGTCGGTGACGGCGGGCGCGGTCATCGCAGGACCGGTCAGCCGTTGTCGGAGCTGTTGCCCTCGGTCTTCAGCTGGAAGTACCAGACGGCGATCGGGGCCTCCTGGTTCGGGTCGCCCTCGACCACGGTCACCACGGTCTTGCCGCTGGAGTTGAGCACCTTGTTCGCCGACTGGGCGCCGGACCAGGTCGGGCCCTTGGCGGCCGAGAACAGGGTGTAGCGACCGCCCTGGTTGGACGAGCCGCCGTTGGTGAAGGCCCACCAGCCCGTGTCGGCCACGTTGGGGGAGACCCCGACGCCGACCCGGTCGCTCCCCACGACGTCGGAGGTGGGCAGCGTGCCGTCGTGCAGGGCCTTGGTCGCGTCCTCCTGGCACTTCTGCTGCTGGTCGTCGGTGAGCGGGCTGCCGGCGTTCCAGCACAGCGGGTCCGCGACGATCGAGGAGTTGCCGACCGTGAGGGTGGCACGGTGCGAGATGTGCTCGGTCTGGCCGGCGGCAATGGCGACGGAGGTGCCCACCGTGGCGGCGCCGACCACGACGACGGCGCCGAGGGCGGCGATGGCACGGGAATTGAGGCTCATGCGTCAGAATCTACCGGGCCCGGCCGATCACGCGACGCGGGGGTCGGCACCGCGTGTTGCCGCGTCGGCGCGGTCAGGCGACCCGGGGCGTCGCCGGGTGCCGCCGCGGCCCCACCCGCAGGAGTGAGCGCAGCGTCCACAGCAGCGCCAGGCCGACCACCCCGGCGGCGATCGACAGGCCCAGCTTCCCGTTCAGCGGCAGCAGGATGCCGACCGCGCCGCCCGCCACCCAGGACAGCTGCATCAGGGTCTCCGAACGGGCGAACGCCGAGGTCCGCACCGCCTCCGGGACGTCCCGCTGGATCAGCGCGTCCAGGGCCAGCTTGCCCAGCGAGGCAGCCATCCCGGCCACCGCGGCGACCACGACCACCGTCACCACGCCGTACCAGAGCGCGGCCGCGGCCGTCGCGCAGGTCGCCAGCAGCAGCATCGCGCTGATGGTCTTCTCGGGGCCCCGGGTGCGCAGCCAGGAGCCGAGCACCGAGCCCAGCGCGTTGCCCGTCCCGGCGGCCAGCGCCACCAGGCCCAGCGCCACCGTCGGCCGCAGCCCGCCGATCGGCTCCTCCCGCAGCAGGAAGGCCAGGAACATCACCAGGAAGCCGACCAGCCACTTCATCGCCGACATCGCCCGCAGCGCCAGGATCACCGAGGGGCCGACCGTGCGCAGCGAGGCCTTGACCGGCGGCGGTCTGTGATGGATCAGGTGCGAGCCCTCGCCGTGCACCTCGGCGTGCAGGACGGCGCGCTGCTCGCCCTTGGCGGAGTCCACCGCGGGCGGCAGGTGGAAGGCCATCAGGGTGCCGACCACGAACACCAGGAAGGCGCCGCGCAGCGGCCAGCCGGGCCCGACCAGGTGCAGCAGCCCGCCCACCCCGGCCGCCACGCCGGTGGCCAGCAGTCCGGCCAGGGTGACCCGGGAGTTCGCCTTCACCAGGGACAGCCGGCTCGGCAGCAGTCGCGGCACCACCACGCTGCGCACCACGCCGTAAGCCTTGGACGCGACCAGCACGCCGAGCGCCTCCGGGTAGAGCGCGATGCCGCCGCCGACGATCACCCCGGCCATCGTCCAGGCCAGCACCGCCCGGGCCAGCATCGCCATCGCCATGGCCGCCCGGCGGCCGTGCGGCAGCCGGTCCAGCAGCGGGCCGATCACCGGGGCCAGCAGGGCGAACGGGGCCATCGTGATCAGCAGGTAGAGCGCGACCCGGCCGCGGGCCTCGCCGGTGGGCACCGAGAAGAAGATGGTGGACGCCAGCGCGACGGTGATCAGCATGTCGCCGAAGGAGTTGAGCGCGTGCAGCTCGATCAGCTTCGCGAGGCCGGACTCGCCCGCGCCCTCGGCGGCGGTGGCCCGGCGGATCCGGCGGCCGGTGCCGTGCACCACCTTGCCGGTGCGGGAGCCGGCGGCGGAGGCGGTGCGGATCAGGAAGTGCCGGCGGGGCTCGGGGGCCTCGTTCTCGTCCCCGTCCGGCTCCCGCGGGGCCCGGTCGGGGCCCTCCGGGGCTTCGGCCCCGGAGGGGTCCACGGTGTCTGCGGGCGGCCCGGGGCCGCCCGCCGGCTGCGGTTCGTCCGCGCCGGGGACCGGGGGCTGCTGTCGCGGCACGGCGTCCGTGGGGTCGGGGCTGCCGGCCCGTGGGTCGCGCAGTGCGTGCTGCGACGGGTCGTGGTCCGCCACAAGCCCATCCTGCCCCAGAATCGCCGAGCCGACGCGGGAGCGGGCCCGGCTCGGCGCGGTCCCGGAAGGGCCGGGTCCGCCCCGGACTGTGCCGGGGCGCCGACCGACGGGTAGCCTGCCCAAGGTCGACCCGCCGACCCGCCGGGGCGCCGGCAGGCCGGTCGAGCGGCGCGGCCGGTACCCGAGGGGGCTCCCGGTCACGCAGAATGGACGAGGGACACCGAGCCGCGACGGAACAGGCAACACGCCGTGGGCGACAGAAGAACTGGGAGAGAATCGACGCCGTGAGTGCTGCGATGCGAAGCCGTACCCCCGACCGGCTCTGTGCCGAGGCCGTCGAACTCGCCCGTCAGGCCGCCGAGGAGGCCGTCGGTGCGGAGGCCGTCGGGCTGCACCTGGGTGTCCAGGCGGACGCCGACCGCGTCGTCACCCACACCTTCGAGTGCCTCGACGCGGCCTACCGCGGCTGGCACTGGGCGGTCACCGTCGCCCGTGCGCCGCGTGCCAAGAACGTGACCCTGGACGAGGTCGTGCTGCTGCCCGGCCCCGACGCGGTGCTCGCGCCCCAGTGGGTGCCGTGGAGCGACCGGCTGCGCCCCGGCGACATGGGCCCGGGCGACCTGCTGCCCACCGGCGCCGACGACCTGCGGCTGGAGCCCGGCTGGACCGGCGAGGACGAGCCCGCGCCGAACTCCGCGGTCGCCCTGGCGCAGGACGAGGACCTGGTCGTCACCGACCCGCACGTCCAGCCGGCCCCGGCCCGCGCCCGGATCGACGCCGTCGCCGAGGAGCTGGGCCTCGGCCGCAGCCGGGTGCTCTCCCGGCTCGGCCTGCACCTGGCCGCCGAGCGCTGGGAGAAGTCCCACGGCTCGCAGACCCCGATGGCGCAGGCCGCCCCGGCCTCGTGCGCGAGCTGCGGCTTCCTGGTGCCGATCGGCGGCTCGCTCGGACAGGCCTTCGGCGTGTGCGGCAACGAGTTCGGCCCGGCCGACGGCCAGATCGTCTCCTTCGCGTACGGCTGCGGCGGGCACTCCGAGGCGGCCGTCATCCCGGCCCCGCCGGCGCCGTCCGAGCTGATCCTGGACGAGCTGGTGGTCGAGCCGCTCCCGCTGCACCCCGACCGTGCCTCCGGCTCGGTCGAACCCGACGCCCCGGCCGAGGAGCTCGGCCACTCCTGAGCCGGGCACGCGCCCAGGCTCCAGCGGCCCGCCCGGTCAACGACCGGCGCGGGCCGCGCTGCTTTCCGGGCTGCGGGCGGGCGGCGGAAAGGCCGTCAGGTCCGCCGCCGGCACCGTCCCCGGCCCGCCGGTGGCGGGGCCCGTGGTCGGGAGCAGTCAGTGGGGCAGGGAAGAATGCCCTACGACGAACAGGGCAGCGGAAGGCGGCAGGTCCAGTGGAACCTCGGATCATCGGCAGCGGCACGGACGAGCACCTCGCGGACCCCTTCGGCAGCGCCGCGCTGCGCCGACGGGTGCTGGCCGCCTGGGCCGCCTCGCCGGCCCGGTTCCGGGAGGACGCCAACGCGGAGGAGGAGCTGGCGCTCGGCGGCTACCGGGACCGCCTGGTGGTCGAGTTGGCGCAGAACGCGGCCGACGCGGCGGTCCGGGCCGGGCACGGCCCCGGCCGGCTGCGGCTGACCCTCGCCGACGGCGTGCTCGCCGCCGCCAACACCGGCGCCCCGCTGGACGAGGCCGCCGTCGAGTCGCTGTCCACCCTGCGCGCCTCCTCCAAGCGCGGTGAGACGCCCGCCGTCGGCCGGTTCGGGGTCGGCTTCGCCGCCGTCCTCGCGGTCACCGACGAGCCCGCCGTGCTGAGCGCGACCGGCGGGGTGCGCTGGTCGCTCGGCGAGGCGCGGGCGCTGGCCGCGGCCCAGCCCGAGCTGGCCGACGAGCTGCGCCGCCGGGACGGCCACGTGCCGCTGCTGCGGCTGCCGTTCGCGGCCGAGGGCCCGGCCCCGGAGGGCTACGACACGGTGGTGGTGCTGCCGCTGCGGGACGCCGCCGCCGAGGACCTGACCCGCCGTCTGCTGGCCGGGATCGACGACGCGCTGCTGCTCACCCTGCCCGGCCTGCGCGAGGTCGTGGTGGAGACCCCGGACGGCACCCGGACGCTCACCCGGGACGCCGCGGAGACCCGCCCGGACGGGGTCACCGAGGTCACCGTCACCGACGACGCGGGCGGCCGGCTGCGGCAGACGGTCTGGCAGACCGTCGGGGCCTCCGGCACGCTCTCGGCCGAGCTGCTGGGCGACCGGCCCACCGAGGAGCGCGCCCGCCCGTACTGGACGGTGACCTGGGCCGTCCCGGTCGGCCCGGACGGCGTCCCGCAGCGGCCCGGGATCGCCTCCGTGCTGCACGCGCCCACCCCCAGCGACGAGCCGGTCGGTCTGCCCGCGCTGCTGATCGCCTCGTACCCGCTGGACTCCACCCGCCGGCACGTCGCCCCCGGCCCGCTGGCCGACTTCCTCACCGAGCGCGCCGCCGACAGCTACGCCGAGCTGCTGCGCGCCCGCGGCGCCGACCTCGGCTCGCTCGGCCTCGTACCGGCCCCGCTCGGCCAGGGCGCGCTGGACAACGCGCTGCGCGCCGAGGTGCTCTCCCGGCTGCCCGGGACGCCGTTCCTGCCGCACCCGGCGCCGGTCGAGGAGGGCACGCCCGCGCTGCGGCCGCGGGACGCGACGCTGCTGGAGGGCGCGGACGGCTCGGTGGTCGAGGCGCTCTCGCCGATCTTCCCGGGGCTGCTGCCGGCCGGCCTGGAGCGGCGCACCGAGCTGCGGGTGCTGAACGTGCGCCGGGTGCCGCTGGCCGAGGTGGTGGACCAGCTCGGCGGGCTGGACCGCGGGCCCGCCTGGTGGCGCAACCTGTACGCGGCGCTGGGCGCGGCCGATCCGGAGGCGCTCGGCGCGCTGCCCGTCCCGCTCGCCGACGGGCGGACGGTCACCGGGCCGCGGCGCGTCCTGCTGCCCTCCGAGGACGCCGACTGGGCGGCCTTCCCCGGCTACCCCGAGTCGCTGGCGGGCGCGCTCGCCGCGCTCGACCTGCGCCTGGCCCACCCCGAGGCCGCCCACCCGCTGCTGGCCAAGCTCGGTGCCGGCACCGCCACCCCGGCCGGGGTGCTGGACACCCCCGAGGTGCGGGCCGCCGTCGCCCGCTCCTACGACCTGGCCGAGGACGACCTGGACGCGGCGCTCGAACTCGCCGACGCCGTCCTGGCCCTGGTGAAGGCCGCCGCCCCGGAGCCGGGCGCCCACCCCTGGCTGGCCCGGCTCGCGCTGCTCGACGACGAGGGCGAGCCCGCCCGGGCCGGCGAACTCGTGCTGCCCGGGAGCCCGTTCGCCGCGCTCGCCCGCGAGGAGGACGCCGGCTGGGTGGACGACGAGCTGCTGGAGCGCTGGGGGCCGGAGGTGCTGACCGCCGTCGGCGTGCTGGCCGACTTCGTGCTGGTGCGCGCCGAGGACGTGGTGCTCGACCCGGACGACCTGGAGCGGCTCGACCCCACCGTCCCGGCCGACCGCGCGGCCGGCGGCCACCCCACCGGTCTGCTGGACGAGGCGCCGGACGGGCTCGCCGAGTGGGCCGAGGACGCGCTGGAGGCGCTGCAGGCCGACGAGGCGGTCGGCGTCCCGCCGGTGGCCGCCGAGCTGCTGGCCGTGCGCGACCTCGACCTGGTGGACGACGACGCCTGGCCGGAGGCGCTCGCGGCGCTGGCCCGCCCGCCGTACCGGGACGCCGTGGTCGCCCCGGTGCGCACCCTGCTGCCGGACGGCTCGTACGCCGACCTGCCGCCGTACACCGCGTGGTGGCTGCGCGACCACCCGGTGCTGGCGGGCCGGGAGCCGGCCGGTCTGCGTGCCGCCGGGGCCGACCCGCTGCTGCGCGGCCTGTACGACGAGGCCCGCACCACCCTGGACGACCAGTTCCTGCACGCGCTCGGGGTGCGCACCACGCTGGCCGCGCTGCTCGCCGAGCCGCACGGGCCGGACGAGGTGCTGGACCGGATGACCGACCCGGAGGCCGAGGTCGGCCACCGTCAGCTGCACGGCATCCACACCGCGCTGGCCCGGGTGGACCGTGGGCGGATCGAGCCGCTGGACGTGGTGCGGGCGCTGCCGCCGCTGGACCCGGACACCGGGCGCCGGCCGGACCACACGGTGGTGGTGGACGCCACCGAGGCGGTCGTCGCCGACGCTCCCGACCTGGTCCAGCTGCTGCACCGGTACCCGCTGCTGCCGGTCGCCCCGGCGCTGGCCGCCGACCTCGCCGAGCGGCTGCACGTGTCGCTGGCCAGCGAGGTGGCGGGCGGCCGGGTGCTCTCCGAGGGCGTGCTGCACCGGGTCCCGGCGGTGGTGCGGGAACTGCTGCCCGGCTGCCCGGTCGCCTACGAGGAGCACGAGGAGCTGCTGGTCGTCGGGCCGGACGGCGGCGAGGCGGCGGTGGACTGGCGCTGGGACACCGGGGCGGACGCCCCGGAGCCGCCGTACGACCCGGAGCTGGCCGAGGCCGCCGACGAGGACGACGAGTTCGAGGTCCCGCCGGTGCCCGGTCTGCTGCACGCGGCCACTCCGGAGGGCCTGGCCGCCGGGCTGGCCTGGTCGGTCGGGCAGTGGCACCGCCGCTTCGAGGTGCTGGCCGCCCTCAGCGAGCCGGACCGCGCCTACGAGCTCTCGGCCGCCCGCGACTTCGAGGGCTGAGCGCCCCCCCCGCGGGCCCGCCCCGACCGGCGGGCCCGCGGGGCGGGTCACTCACTCCATGCCGCGGCGCTTCATGAAGTGCCAGGTGATCTCCAGGGCGATGCCGCAGACCACCGCGATGGCGACGCCGATCAGCGGGTCGCGGTAGCCGACCAGGGAGAGGTCGAAGAAGGACTTCAGCGGGGGCACCAGCAGCACCAGCGCGAAGGCGCCGCCCATGCTGCCGATCAGCAGCAGTCGCCACCAGTTGTACGGGCGGGCGACGATGGCGAGGACCCAGAGGGCGATCAGGAAGAGCGTCAGGGTGGCCACGCTGGTGTCGGCCTTGAGGTCGGTCGCGTGGTCGGCGCGGGCGAGCGAGTAGGCGACGAAGGTGCCGGTGCCGGCGATGGCCCCGCCGGGGATCGCCAGCCGCAGCACGCGTTTCACGAAGCCGGTGCGGGCCCGTTCGTCGTTGGGGGCGAGCGCGAGGAAGAAGGCCGGGATGCCGATGGTCAGCGAGGACAGCACGGTGGAGTGCCGGGGCAGGAACGGGTACGGCGAATGGGTGAAGATCACCAGGAGCGCCAGCAGGACCGAGTAGACGGTCTTCACCAGGAAGAGTGAAGCGACCCGCTCGATGTTGCCGATCACCCGGCGGCCCTCGGCCACCACCGACGGCAGCGAGGCGAAGGAGTCGTTCAGCAGCACGATCTGGGCGACCGCCTTGGTGGCGTCGGAGCCGGTGCCCATCGCCACGCCGATGTCGGCGTCCTTGAGGGCGAGCACGTCGTTGACGCCGTCGCCGGTCATCGCCACGGTGTGGCCGCGGGACTGCAGCGCCCCGACCAGCTGGCGCTTCTGCTGCGGGGTGACCCGGCCGAAGACGCTGGTCCGGTCGGCGGTCTCGGCGAGTTCCTCCGGGTCGGAGGGCAGGGAGCGGGCGTCCAGCGGGTGGTCGGCGCCGGGCAGGCCCAGGTGGCCGGCCACCGCGCCGACCGAGACCGCCGCGTCGCCGGAGATGACCTTGGCCCGGACCCGCTGGCTCTCGAAGTAGCGCAGGGTCTCGGCGGCGTCCGAGCGCAGCCGCTGCTGGAGCACCACCAGGGCCAGCGGGGTGAGGTCGGCCGCCGGGTCGGGGGAGTCCAGCGGGACGGGCGTGCGGCCCAGCAGCAGCACCCGCAGGCCCCGGGCGCCGAGCTCGTCCACCTCGGCCAGCGCCGGGTGTCCGGCGGGCAGCAGCACGTCGGGCGCGCCGAGCAGCCAGCTGGCCTCGCCGCCCTGCGGCTCCAGCAGCTGCACGCCGCTCCACTTGCGGGCGGAGGAGAAGGGCATCGCCTCGATCACCCGCCAGCCGTCGTGGCCGGAGCGGGCGCCGTCGTCGCCGCGCCCGTACGCGTCGATGACCGCCTGCATGGACGGGTTGGGGCGGGCGTCGGCGCCCGCCATCA
Organism: Kitasatospora sp. NPDC048715; assembly: GCF_043198905.1. Classification (NCBI taxonomy): domain Bacteria; kingdom Bacillati; phylum Actinomycetota; class Actinomycetes; order Kitasatosporales; family Streptomycetaceae; genus Kitasatospora; species Kitasatospora sp. NPDC048715. The sequence continues at coordinate 50,551 of NZ_JBICVH010000025.1, forward strand.
CGGCCAGGGCGTGCTGGACGGTCTCCGGGGCGACGGCGCCGGGCTCCCCGTCGGAGAGCACCCGCAGGTCGATCACGTCCATGCCGCCCTCGGTGAGGGTGCCGGTCTTGTCCAGGCAGACGGTGTCCACCCGGGCCAGGCCCTCGATCGCCGGGAGCTCCTGGACCAGGCACTGCTTGCGGCCGAGCCGGACCACGCCGATCGCGAAGGCGACCGAGGTCAGCAGCACCAGCCCCTCGGGGACCATCGGCACGATGCCGGCCACCATGCGCCGCACGGCCTCCCGCCAGTCCCGGCCCTCGACGGCCAGCTGGCTGATGATCAGGCCGAGGGCGGTGGGGATCAGCAGGTAGGTGATGATCCGCAGGATGCTGTCGATGCCGGAGCGCAGTTCCGACTTCACCAGGGTGAACTTGCTGGCCTCCTCGGCGAGCTGGGCCGCGTAGGCCTCGCGGCCGACCTTGGTGGCGGTGAACGCGCCGGCACCGGCCACCACGAAGCTGCCGGACATCACCTGGGCGCCGGGCTGCTTGAGGACCGGATCGGGTTCGCCGGTGAGCAGCGACTCGTCGACCTCCAGGCCGTCCGCCTCGGTGACCTCGCCGTCCACGATCACCTTGTCGCCGATGCCGAGCAGCACGGTGTCGTCGAGGACGATCTCGGAGACGCCGATCTGCTGGACGGCGCCGTCCCGGCGGACCTGCGGTCGGGCCTCGCCGATCAGGGCCAGGCTGTCCAGGGTCTTCTTGGCGCGCAGCTCCTGGATGATGCCGATCGCCGTGTTGGCCACGATGACCAGGCCGAACAGGCCGTCCTGGATCGGACCGACGATCAGGATGATCCCGAACATCACGCCGATGATCGCGTTGAAGCGGGTGAAGACGTTGGCCCGGACGATCTCCCGGGTGGACCGGCTGGACCGTACGGGGACGTCGTTGACCTGACCCTTCGCGACCCGCTCGGCCACCTCGGAGGCCGTCAGGCCGCCGCGTCGGCCGGGCAGCAGGCCGAGGGGGTGCGCTCCGTCCGGGCGGTCTTCGTCGGTCGGCCGCTCTTCCGCTGGCTGGGCAGGCTGCGTCATGGCACCGACTCTACGGGCGCCTTATGTCCGGTGCGTGCTACTAAAGGACCATTCAGTCCGACCGGGTGGCCGGACCCTGGCCGTCGTCCCCGGTCGCCCGTTCGGCCGTGTGCCCCGGTGCCGGTCCGGCCGCCTCGGCGGCGCGGCTGCGGGCGATCGCGTCCCGCCGGGCGCGGCAGTACCAGAGGCCGATCAGGCCGAGCAGGCCGCCGGAGAGGCAGATCCAGGGCCAGGTGCCGTGGCCGTGCGCGGAGAGGCTGCCCTGGAAGGGGAGCAGGGCGAGGAAGGCGATGAACCACAGCACCGTGCCGCCGCCGACGATGGCGACGTCGTTGGCCTCCAGCGGAGGGGGCGAGGGGTGCAGCGGCGTCTTGGGCATGGGGTCTAGCGTACGGTGCGGTGGGGCGGCCGCGCGGGTGCCGGGACGCCCCGCAGGCCCCCCGCAGGCTCTACGCGCGAAGATAGCGCGTGTGCGATCGGGAAACCATACTTAAAGATCTGCGCCCGGCCACCGTCGCCCCGGGCGTCCCCCACCCTCTCCTCAGCTCCCCCACAGAGGACGCACGCATGCCTGTGGTCCAGCCGACCACCGAGTCGCCCGAACCCGCCGACGCCGCGCCGAAGCCCCCCACGAGCGCCGTCGACCGCTTCTTCCGGATCAGCGAGCGCGGCTCCACCCTGCCGCGCGAGATCCGCGGTGGTGTCGCCACCTTCTTCACCATGGCGTACATCCTGGTGCTGAACCCGATCATCCTGGCCAGCGGCACGGACGTCACCGGGGCCCACCTGGACAGCGGCCAGCTGGTCACCGCCACCGCCCTCACCGCGGGTCTCACCACCCTGCTGATGGGCGTCATCGGCAACGTCCCGATCGGCCTGGCCGCCGGCCTCGGCGTCAACACGATCGTGGCGCTCCAGCTCGCTCCGAAGATGACCTGGCCGGACGCCATGGGCATGGTCGTGCTGGCCGGTTTCGCGATCATGCTGCTGGTCGCCACCGGTCTGCGCGAGCGCGTCATGAACGCCGTCCCGCTCGGCCTGCGCAAGGCGATCGCGATCGGTATCGGTCTGTTCATCAGCCTGGTCGGCCTGGTCGACTCCGGCTTCGTCAGCCGCATCCCGGACGCCGCCCACACCACCGTCCCGCTCCAGCTCGGCGGCAACGGGCACCTGCTCGGCTTCCCGGTGCTGATCTTCGTGGTCGGCCTGCTGCTCACCCTGGTCCTGCTGATCCGCAAGGTGCCCGGCGCCATCCTGATCAGCATCGCGGTCTCCACGGCGCTCGCCGCGGTCATCGACAAGGTGGCCGACGTCCCGGCGGCCAAGTGGGGCCTCACCGTCCCGACCTGGCCGGGCAACCCGGTCTCCGCGCCGGACTTCGGACTGGTCGGCAAGGTCAGCCTGTTCGGCGGCTTCGAGAAGGTCGGCGTGCTGACCGGCCTGCTCTTCGTCTTCACCGTGCTGATGTCCTGCTTCTTCGACGCGATGGGCACCATCCTCGGCGTGGCCGACGAGGCCCACCTGCTGGACGAGAAGGGCGACCTGCCCGGCATCAACAAGGTCCTGATGGTCGACGGCATCGCCACCGCGGCCGGCGGCGCCACCTCCGCCTCCGCCAACACCTGCTTCGTCGAGTCCACCGCCGGCGTCGGCGAGGGCGCCCGGACCGGCTTCGCCTCGATCGTCACCGGCCTGCTCTTCGTGGTGGCGCTCTTCCTCACCCCGCTCGCCACCATGGTCCCGGCCCAGGCCGCCACCCCGGCCCTGGTCACCGTCGGCTTCCTGATCCTGGCCAACTCGATCAAGTCGATCGACTGGGCCGACTACACGATCGCGATCCCGGCCTTCGTGACCATCGTGATGATGCCGTTCACCTACAGCATCACCAACGGCATCGGCATGGGCTTCATCGTCTTCTGCGTGATGCGCCTGGCCGCCGGCCGCGGCCGGGAGGTCCCCGTCCCGATGTACGCGGTGGCGGCGGTGTTCGCCTTCTACTACCTGATGCCGGCCTTCGGCCTGCTCTGACGCCGTACGCCGACCGAGCCCCGTCCCCCCGGTTCCGGGAGGGCGGGGCTCCGGCGTTCCCGGGGCGGCCGTCCGGTCAGTGGACGCAGAACTCGTTGCCCTCCGGGTCCCGCATGACGGTCCAGGCGCCGCCGGGCTCCTCGACGTGCCGCAGGACGGTGGCGCCGAGGGATCCGAGGCGGGCGACGGTGGCCTCGCGCTCGCCCGGGCCGGGGTGGACGTCGAGGTGCAGGCGGTTCTTGCCCCGCTTGGGCTCGGGGACGGCCTGGAACAGGACACGGCGGCCGAGGCCGGTGTCCGAGGCCGGATCGAACGGGTCCTCGGGGTGGCGGACGGCGGCCAGGGAGCGCCAGGCCGGGCGGCCGTCCAGCTCGGTGAGGTCATCCGGGCCGACCGCGCCGGCGGCGAGCAGCCGGGTGATCAGCGCGCCGTGGTCCTCCTGCCTGTACTCCAGGGCGGCGGCCCAGAAGGCGGCCTGGCGGTGCGGATCGGCGCAGTCGATGACGAGCTTCCAGTGCAGCGGCATGTAACCGTTTCTACCGGTTACCGGGAGGGCGGGCAACGACCGGCCGTCAGAAGTTGTCAAAAAGGCACTCGTGTAGGCGAGTTGGCGGAGGGAATACTGCCTGGACGGAGAAGGGGGAGGGGACTCGACCGATGGTGCAACAGGATCCGCCGGGGGGCGTCGAGGCACAGCTGCTGCCGGAGCTGTTCTGGACGACGGACAAGGCCTCGCTGGACGGCCAGCGCGAGACGCTGCGCTGGTACCGCGGACTGATCGCGATGCTGGTGGTCGCCGCTGTGATCGGGTCGTTCCCGGGCCCGGACGACAAGGGCGACTTCGACGTCTGGCCGCTGTTCTCGGTCGCCGCCTTCCTGGTGGCCGGCTACTTCTGGTCCCGGCTGCGCCGCGGCAACCCGCAGGGCCGCTGGTACCAGGCCCGGGCGGCGGCCGAGTCGGTCAAGACGCTGGCCTGGAAGTACACCGTCCGGGCCCGGCCGTTCGACGGCCCGGCCGAGTCCGCGGACGTCGACCGCGGCTACCTGCTCCAGGTCGAGGACGTGCTGCGCGCCTTCGAGGACCCGGAGATCGTGCCGCCCGGCAGCGTCGCCGAGATCACCCCGGAGATGCGCCGCCGGCGCGCCGAGAGCCTGACCGCGCGGCGCACCCTCTACCTGCGCACCCGGGTCGAGGGCCAGCGCACCTGGTACCGCTCCCGGGCCGAGGCCTGCGACTCGCAGGCGGTCTCCTGGGGACTCGGCGTCGCGGTGCTGATCATCGTCGGTGCCGCGGCGGCCGTCGCCCAGGCCACCGGCGCGCTGCCGGTGCACCTGTTCGGCGCCACCTCGGCCGCGGCCGCGGCGATCATCGCCTGGACGCAGCTCAAGCAGCTCGGCCCGCTGGCCGCCGCCTACCAACTGGCCGCGCGCGAGCTGGAGAACGTCGGCAACCAGCTGTCCGACCTCGACCTCCGGGCGCCGGACGCCGAGGCGGGCTGGGCCCGGCTGGCCGCCGAGGCCGAGGACGCCGTCTCCCGGGAGCACACCACCTGGCGGGCCCGCAGGGCGTTCCCGCGCTGAGCCGGGCCGGGCGGGGGAGAGTACTCGACCGGAGCGGGGACTTGGGGAGATCCGGCGAAACGCGGGGCGCAGGTGTGCGGGGTGCGTGAGGGTAGAGCGCCCAGGTACGGACCGTAATCATTACGTGTCCATGCCCTGGTTTCATCGCCTGCGCGCGACCCCAGTTCCCGCCGGAGGCCCTCCTTGCGCATTCTCCTGATCGCCAGCGCGTTCAACAGCCTGACCCAGCGCGTCCACACCGCCCTGCGCGAGCGCGGCCACCAGGTCGCCGTCCAACTCGCCCTCGACGACGAGCGGATGAGGGCGGCGGTGGCCCGCACCGACCCCGAGCTGATCGTCTGCCCGATGCTCACCAAGGCCGTCCCGCAGGACATCTGGTCCACCCGGACCGTCCTGATCGTGCACCCGGGCCCCAAGGGCGACCGCGGCCCCTCCTCGCTCGACCGGGCGATCACCGAGGGGGTGGAGCGCTGGGGCGTCACCGTGCTGCAGGCCGTCGCGGAGATGGACGCCGGCGACATCTGGGCGTCCGTCGAGTTCCCCGTCCCCGCCTGCGGCAAGAGCGAGTTGTACCGGGGCGAGCTCGCCGACGCCGCCACCGAGGCCGTCCTGCTGGCCGTCCAGCGCTACGAGGGCGGGCTGTTCACCCCCGAGCCGCTGGACTACGCGCGGCCGGACGTGCACGGCGAAGCGCGCCCCTTCCTGCGCCAGGAGGAACGCCGGATCGACTGGGAGCGGGACGGCACCGCCACCGTGCTGCGCAGGCTGCGCGCCGCCGACTCCCAGCCCGGCGTCCTGGACGAGCTGTACGGACGGGAGTTCTTCCTGCACGGCGGCCACCCCGAGGACGAACTGCGCGGCCCGGTGCCCGGCGCCGTGCTGGCCACCCGGGACGGCGCGATCTGCCGGGCCACCGTGGACGGCGCGGTGTGGATACCGCAGCTGCGCCCGCGCCGCACCCCCGGCGGGCCGGTCACCTTCAAGCTGCCGGCCGCCACGGTGCTCGCCGACGAGCTGTACCGGGTCCGCGAGGTGCCGGTGAGCCCGGAGCGGGCGGGCAGTCGGGACACCTGGTCGGAGCTGCGCTACCGCGAGGAGGGCGAGGTCGGCTTCCTCGAATTCGCCCACGCGGGCGGGGCGATGAGCACCGAGCAGTGCCGTCGGCTGCTCACCGCCTACCGGGAGGCGGCCGACCGGCCGACCTCGGTGCTGGTGCTCGGCGCGCCCCGGGACTTCTACTCCAACGGGATCCAGCTCAACGTCATCGAGGGCGCGGCCTTCCCGGCGCTGGAGTCCTGGGAGAACATCAACGCGATGGACGACTTCGTCGAGGCGGTGCTGACCACGACGGACAAGGTGACGGTGGCGGCGCTGGCCGGGAACGCGGCCGCCGGCGGGCTGATGGCGGCGCTCGCCGCCGACGAGGTGTGGTGCCGGGAGTCGGCGGTGCTCAACCCGCACTACCGGCTGATGGGCCTGTACGGCTCCGAGTACTGGACGTACACCCTGCCCCGCCGGGTCGGTGCCGAGCAGGCCGAGCGGCTCACCGCCGAGGCGCTGCCGGTCGGCGCCGACCACGCCCGCCGGATCGGCCTGGTGGACCGCACGGTCGGCGGGGACGCGGCCGGGTTCCGCCGCTGGGTGGCGCGCGAGGCGGCCCGGATCGCCGCCTCGCCGGACCTCACCGGGCGGCTGGTGGACAAGAAGCGCCGCCGCGCGGTCGACGAGGAGGCCAAGCCGCTGGCCGAGTACCGGGCGGAGGAACTGCGCCGGATGCACGCCAACTTCTACCGGGCGGGCGAGCCGTACCACGCGCTGCGGCGGGACTTCGTGCACAAGGTCTGCCCGGTGGCCACGCCGGAGCACGTGGCGGGGCTGCTCGGGCGGCCCGGACAGCCGTAACGGTCGGCCCGGGCCCCGGCGGGGGCCGGAGGCGGGGACCGCGGGGATACCGGGAGCGGGGACGGGCGGCGCCCGGCCGGGGTGGGGGGCCCGGCCGGACGCCCGCTCGGGCCCCCGCTCCCGCGCCCGGCCTCAGCGCCGGGCGGCCCCGCCCAGCGGCCGCCGCTGCGGGAGCAGCGGGCTGCCCTGGTCGCCCGGGGTGCGCGCGGCCCCCGCGGCCCGTGCGGTCCCGGAGGCGCGCTGGGGCCGCGGAGGCAGCGGGGCGGCCGGACCGGCCAGCAGGGGCTGGGAGTCGGACCGGCTCGGCGAGACCGCGAAGGCCAGCGAGCCGAAGAACACGTAGCAGCCCAGCCCGACCCCGAGCGGGAAGATGAACTGGAGCGCCATCACGCCGGCCTCGGTGGAGCGCGAGAAGTCCAGGTGGACGGAGAGCGCCGCCATGCCGGTGTAGTGCATCGCGCAGACCGCCACGCCCATCACCGGCGCCGCCGCCAGCACGGCGAGCGTGCCCCGGATGTTGAGCGCGGCCCAGAGCGCGGCCGTGGCCGCGACCACGGCGATGGCCACCGAGGCGGCCACGGTGGGCCGGTCGTAGCCGAGCGTGCCGGGCAGGACCATCGCGGCCATGCCCAGGTAGTGCATCGCGGCGACCCCCAGACCGGTGGTCAGCCCGCCGACCAGCAGCGCCAGGACGCGGCGCCGCCAGTACCCGACGGTGAAGAGCCCGACGCCGACCACGGCGACGGCGACCAGCAGGCTGAGCACGGTCAGGCCGGGCCGGTAGCCGATCTCGACGCCGGTCACGGAGAAGCCGAGCATCGCGATGAAGTGCATGGACCAGATCCCGGCCCCGAGCGAGGTCGAGGCGAACAGCAGCCAGACGGCCCGGGTGCGGCCCCGGGAGACGAGTGCCCAGCGGGCGCTGCGCAGGGCGACGAAGGCGCCGACGCAGGCGACGAAGTACGAGACCGCCGGTGTCACCCAGCCGTGGTCGGCATGATGGATCTCACCCAATGGAGCTCCCTGGAGGAGGGTTGAGGGCACCGGGGCGCGGGCGGACGCGGCTGGCCGGGGAAGGCGCGCGGCGGCGGGCACCGGAGCGGGAACGTGCTCCCGCAGGGGAGGAGCCTGGCATGTGGTGCCCCTGACAATCGGGGAGAGTAACCACTGCCCGGCGGTCGCACAATGTTCGTGCTTTTCGTGAAGTCCCAGGTCAGGATGGGCCTTTACGCGGCCTGCATGATCCCGGCACCAACCCCTGACACCGCCTGCGCACCGCCTCCGGGTGACTGCGGGCCGCCGTCGGCGCTCACTCCAGGGGGGCTAGCCCGAACGGGTGGCCGGCCGGGTCGATCAGCACCCGCAGGGTGCGGCCGTGCTGGTAGGCGGGCTCGGTGGCGCCGAGCGCGAGGGCCTTCGCGGTGGCCTCGTCCAGGTCGTCGACGTAGAAGTCGAGGTGGAAGTGCTTGCTGCCGTCCGGTTCCGTCCACGGCTCCGGCCGGTAGCCGGTCACCCGGCCGAAGCCCAGCGGGCTGCCGCCCTCGGGGTTGTCCAGGATCGCGAAGCGCTCGTCCGCGTGCCTGGTCTCCCACCCCAGCAGCTCGCCGTAGAACGAGGCCAGTGCGACCGGGTCGGCGCAGTCGATGGTGACCATGGCGAGCCGGGCGAAGCCGGTGTCGCCGGGCCCGGTGCGCGCGGACCGCTCGGACGGCTGCGGCTGTTCGGACCGCTGGGACCGCTCGGACTGCTCGGTGGCGAGGTCGGACATGGCAGGTCGGCCCTTCTGGGAGAGAGCTGAGGCCCATGACCAATATGGCACCGCGGTGACCCTCCGGCACGGCGGCGGATCTCATTTTCCTTAGCGAGAGTAATGACGTAGGCTAAAGAGATGCCCGAGATGTCCGAGCAGGACCTCGCAGCGGTCAGTCAGCTGCGATCGTCCACGATGCGCCTCTCCCGACGACTCAAACACCAGCGGGTGGAGGAGTCGCTGAGTCCCACCGAGATGGGAGTGCTGGGCACCCTCGCCCGGTGCGGAAAGGCGACGCCGGGTGAGCTCGCCCGGAAGGAGCACGTGCAGCCTCCTTCGATGACCAGGATCGTCGCGATGCTGGAGGAGAAGGGGCTGGTGCGGCGCGAACCGCACCCCGAGGACCGCCGCCAGGTGGTCGTCAGCAGCACCGAGCAGGCCGAGACGATCCTCGCGGAGAGTCGTCGACGCCGGAACGTCTGGCTCGCCGAGCTCGCCCAGGGGCTCGACGAGGAGGAATGGGCCGTCCTCAGGGAGGCCGCGCCCGTGCTCTACAAGCTCGCCCACCTGTAGCCCGTACACCTGTCGCTCGTACACCTCCGAGGCACACCGACCCCGGCCGGCCGCCGGGAGAAGAAGGAGCCCGCATCACCGCAGGACCGACCACCGACACCAGGAGCGCGGCGGCCCCCCCCCAGGCCCGCGCGCCCCCCGGGGGGGCCCACCGGACACCCCCCCCCCCCCCCCCCCCCCCCCCCCACCCCCCCCACCCCCCCCCCCCCCACCCCCCGG
>NZ_JBICVH010000025.1:59691-78795 GCF_043198905.1 Kitasatospora sp. NPDC048715
ACGAGGGGAGACCAACGTGACACCGCCGGCCGCAGCCAGCGCCGCCGCCATCCGCACCGACGACCCGACCACCGACCCCGCCGCGGCCACCGCCGCGGCCGCCGACGCCCAGGCACCCGCCCCCACGGGGCTGCCCGGCAACGGCGACGACGACCCCGACGAACGCACCGCGGCGGACTCCGCCGCCCAGCGCCGCGCCCACGCGGCCTCCCACCCGTCGCCCGCCACCGCCCTTCCTGCGACGGGCTCCGCCCGGCCGCTCTCGTCGCCGACCGGCACCCGCTTCACCAGGCCCGGGGGGATGTTCTCCTCACTGCGCGTTCGCAACTACCGCTACTACTTCGCCGGCCAGGTGGTCTCCAACACCGGCACCTGGATGCAGCGCATCGCCCAGGACTGGCTGGTGCTGAGCCTCACCGGCAGCCCGCTCGCGGTCGGCATCACCACTGCCATGCAGTTCCTGCCGATGCTGCTGCTCGGCCTGTTCGGCGGCGTGCTCGCCGACCGGATGCCCAAGCGCCGGCTGCTGGTCTTCACCCAGGGCGCGATGGGCCTGCTGGCCGCCGGCCTCGCGGTGCTGACCGTCGGCGGTGTGGTGACGCCGTACTACGTGTACGCCTTCGCACTGCTGCTCGGCCTGGTCACCGTGGTGGACAACCCGACCCGGCAGGCCTTCGTCTCCGAGATGGTCGGGCCCAAGGACCTCGCCAACGCCGTCAGCCTGAACGCCGCCAACTTCCAGACCGCCCGGCTGGTCGGCCCCGCCGTCGCGGGCCTGCTGATCGCCGCGGTCGGCAGCGGCTGGGCGTTCGCCGTCAACGCGCTGTCCTTCGCCGCCGTGATCGGCGGGCTGCTCGCGATGCGGGAGAGCGAACTGCGCCCGACCGAGCCGATCGCCCGCGAGAAGGGTCAGCTGCGCGAGGGGCTGCGGTACGTCAAGGAGCGGCCCGAACTGCTCTGGCCGATGGTGCTGGCCGGGTTCATCGGCACCTTCGGCTTCAACTTCCCCACGCTGCTCTCCGGCTTCGCGTACGACACCTTCAAGGTCGGCGCCGGCCAGTACGGCCTGCTGAACACCGCGATGGCGATCGGCTCGCTGACGGGTGCGCTGCTCGCCGCCCGCCGGGGCGTGCCGCGGCTGCGCCGGCTGGTCGGCGCGGCGCTGGCCTTCGGAGCGCTGGAGGTGGTCGCCGCGTTCGCGCCCGACTACTGGACCTTCGCGCTGCTGCTGATGCTGGTCGGGGTCTTCGGGCTGAGCTTCAACACCTCGGTCAACTCCTCGCTGCAGCTGGCCACCGACCCCGCGATGCGCGGCCGGGTGATGGGCCTGCTGGTGCTGGTCTTCACCGGCGGCACGCCGATCGGCGCCCCGATCGTCGGCTGGGTGACGGCCTCGTACGGGCCCCGGCTCGGCCTGCTGGCCTGCGGACTGGTGTCCGCGGCGGCGGCCGGCACGGTCGGCCTGGTGCTGGCCCGCAGCGCGGACCTGCGGGTGAGGTTCGACCTGCACCCGGGCCGCGGCGGCCGGGTGGTGGCCTTCGTGCCGCGGACCGCGCCGGCGGCCAAGTCGGAGCTGGCCGCGGCCTGCTGACCGTCCGTCGGGCCCCCGGGAGGCGTCCCGGGGGCCCGTGGCGGTTCAGAGCCGGATGGCGAGGACCTGGCCCGGCCAGACGCCGTCCGGCCGCTCGACCTCGAAGCCCTCGGTCTCGGTGAAGCCGAGCGCCCGGTACTGGGCGACCAGCCCGCGGTCGGCGCCGGCGTAGCAGTCCACCCGGAGCAGGCCGATGCCGCGGCGGCGGGCCTCCTCCACCGCGTCGGCGATCAGCGCGGCGCCGATGCCCGAGCCCTTGCGGGTGCGGTCGGTGACCAGGTTGCGGACGAACAGCTCGCGCTCGGCCACGGCGGGGACGTACGCGCCGCGCTCCTCGGACAGCACGCAGGAGCCGACCGTACGGCCCCGGTCGTCCACCGCGAGACGGATCAGGAACGGCTCGGCGCCGTACTTCGCGATGTGCTCCACCCGGGCCGGGTCGGTGCTGAAGGGCTGGTCGCCCCACTGGCCGGTGCGGCCGCGGCCGGCCAGCCAGGCCACGGCGCCGTCGAGCAGGGCGAGGACGTCGGGGATGTCCTCGGGGCCGCCGGTGCGGATCTTCACGCCGCTGGAATCGATCATGGATCCGTTCTATCCCGAACCGGCGTGCGCGGGAAGATTGATCCATGAGGTTGTTCGTGGCGGTGCTGCCGCCCGCCGAGGCGCTGCAGGGGCTCCTCGACGCGGTCGCGCCGCTGCGGGAGCTGCCCGGGGCGGAACGGCTGCGCTGGACCGGCGTCGAGGGCTGGCACCTGACCCTGGCCTTCCTGGGCGAGGTGCCGGCCGAGCGGCTGCCGGAGCTGGCGGCGGGCCTGGCCGCCGTCGCCGAGGTCCACCCGGTGCACCGGCTGCGGATCGCGGGCGCGGGGCGGTTCGGCGACCGGGTGCTCTGGGCCGGGGTCGAGGGCCGGACCTGGGCGCTGCGCCGGCTGGCCGACGCCGTCACCGCGGCCACCGCCGAGGTCACCGGGGCGACCGACGACTACGCCTTCCACCCGCACCTCACCCTCGCCCGGGCCGGCTCCTCGCGCGGCCACCGCAGGGCCGTGCGGCGGGTCGCGGCGGCCGAGCTGGACGGCCTGGTGGCGGCGCTGGCCGACTACCGGGGGCCGGACTGGGACGCCACCGGGCTGCACCTGGTGCGCAGCGACCCGGGCGGCGGCTCCGTCCACTACGAGTCGCTGCACACCTGGCCGCTGGCGGACTGGAGCTGAGGCCCCCGGGGGCGGCTCCGGGACCGGGGTCGCGGGGCCCGGGGCCGGGGCCCGGGAGAAGTCCGGGGCGGGCCGCAGGTACGCTCGATGACCGTGGATCCCAAGACTCGTATGCGCATCGTCTCCGGCACCCTGGTGCTGATGCTGGTCGTCGTGCTGATCAGCTCGCTGGTCGGCCGCTAGGGCGGGCCCCGGCGGGAGGACCCCCGGCCCGGCCCCGGAACGGCGAGAGGGCCACCGCCCGTCGGCGGTGGCCCTCGGCCGTGTCCTCGGGGGACCGGTCAGACCTTCGCGAGCTGCTCGACCACGTGGTCGATGCAGTGGGTGAGCGCCTCGACGTCGGCCGGGTCGATCGCCGGGAACATCGCGATGCGCAGCTGGTTGCGGCCCAGCTTGCGGTACGGCTCGGTGTCCACGATGCCGTTGGCACGCAGTGCCTTGGCGACCGCGGCGGCGTCCACCGACTCGTCGAAGTCGATGGTGCCGACCACCTGGGAGCGCTCGGCCGGGTTCGCCACGAACGGGGTGGCGTAGGCGGACTTCTCGGCCCAGGAGTACAGCCGGGACGAGGAGTCCGCGGTGCGGGCGACCGCCCAGTCCAGCCCGCCGTTGCCGTTCAGCCACTCCAGCTGGTCGGCCAGCAGGAAGAGGGTGGAGAGCGACGGGGTGTTGTACGTCTGGTCCTTCGACGAGTTGTCGATGGCCGTCGGCAGCGAGAAGAACGGCGGGATGTAGCGGCCGGAGCCGGCGATCTCGGCGGCGCGCTCCAGCGCGGCCGGGGAGAAGGTCGCCAGCCACAGGCCGCCCTCGGAGGCGAAGGACTTCTGCGGGGCGAAGTAGTAGACGTCCGTCTCGGTGATGTCCACCGGCAGGCCGCCGGCGCCCGAGGTCGCGTCCACCAGGACCAGCGAGCCCTCGTCCGCGCCCACCGGACGCCCGATCGGCATCGCGACGCCGGTCGAGGTCTCGTTGTGGGTGAGCCCGTAGACGTCCACGCCGGCCTCGGCGACCGGCAGCGGGTGGGTGCCCGGGGCGGTCTTGATCACGGTCGGCTCGCCGAGCCACGGCGCCGCCTTGACCGAGGAGGCGAACTTCGAGGAGAACTCGCCGAAGTCCAGGTGCTGGGACTTCTCCCGCACCAGGCCGAAGGCGGCGATGTCCCAGAAGGCGGTGGAGCCGCCGTTGCCGAGGACGACCTCGTAGCCGTCCGGCAGCGAGAACAGGCTGCTCACGCCCTCGCGCACGCGCTTGACCAGGTCCTTGATCGGGGCCTGGCGGTGCGAGGTGCCGAGCAGGGAGGTCTGGGTCGCGGCGAGGGCACTCAGGGCCTCGGGGCGCACCTTGGACGGTCCGCAGCCGAAACGGCCGTCTGCGGGCTTGATGTCAGCGGGGATCTGGATCTGAGCCACGCGCGCAGCCTACCGGCCGGAGGGTTCGGCGGGGTACGGCCGTCCGCCCGCTGAGACCGTGATCACTGCTGCCCGGAGGCGGGCCGCAGACAGGCGGCAGCGGGCCCGGCCGGAGCCGGACCCGCTGCTCAGGGGCACTGTCCGGACGCTCGTCCGGTATCCCCGGGAGGGGATCAGTGGACGATGGCGTCCCAGCCCTCGATCTCCTCGGGGCGGCGCGGGCCGGGGCCGATGTAGCGCGCGGAGGGGCGCACGAGCCGGCCCGTGCGCTTCTGCTCCAGGATGTGCGCCGACCAGCCGGCGGTGCGCGCGCAGGTGAACATCGAGGTGAACATGTGCGCCGGGACCTCGGCGAAGTCCAGCATGATGGCGGCCCAGAACTCGACGTTGGTGGCCAGCACGCGGTCGGGGCGACGGTTGTGCAGCTCCTCCAGCGCGGCCTTCTCCAGCGCCTCGGCGACCTCGAAGCGCGGCGCGCCGAGCTCCTTGGCGGTGCGGCGCAGCACCCGGGCGCGCGGGTCCTCGGCGCGGTAGACGCGGTGGCCGAAGCCCATCAGGCGCTCGCCCTTGTCCAGGGCGTTCTTGACCCAGGCGGTCGCGTCGCCGGTGCGCTCGATCTCCTCGATCATGCCGAGCACGCGCGACGGCGCGCCGCCGTGCAGCGGGCCGGACATCGCGCCGACCGCGCCGGAGAGGGCGGCCGCGACGTCGGCGCCGGTGGAGGCGATGACCCGGGCGGTGAAGGTGGAGGCGTTCATGCCGTGCTCGGCGGCCGAGGTCCAGTAGGCGTCGACGGCCTTGACGTGCTTCGGGTCCGGCTCGCCCCGCCAGCGGATCATGAACCGCTCGACGACCGTCTCGGCCTTGTCGATCTCGCTCTGCGGGACCATCGGCAGGCCCTGGCCGCGGGCCGACTGGGCGACGTAGGACAGGGCCATCACGGCGGCCCGGGCGAGGTCGTCGCGGGCCTGCTCGGCGTCGATGTCCAGCAGCGGCTTGAGGCCCCAGACCGGGGCGAGCATGGCGAGTGCGGACTGCACGTCGACCCGGATGTCGCCGGAGTGCACGGGGATCGGGAACGGCTCGGCGGCCGGCAGGCCGGGGTTGAACTTGCCGTCCACCAGCAGGCCCCAGACGTGGCCGAAGGAGACGTTGCCCACCAGGTCGTCGATGTCGACACCGCGGTACCGCAGGGCGCCGCCCTCACGGTCGGGTTCGGCGATCTCGCTCTCGAACGCGACGACTCCCTCAAGCCCGGGTACGAAATCGGACATGCGACGGCTCCCTCAGTTCTGTGATCGGCGCTCCGCCGTGGTGGGGCGGCGCACCAGTGACCGAATGGTGTTTGGCACTCGGTGCCAGAGTGACAGGCACGGGGTGCATTGCGCCATACACCACCGTGGTGATGTTTCCCGCGGGCCCGCTCGACCTGCCCGCCGGACGGGCCGGTCGCGCCCGGGGGAGCCCCGGAACCCCTGCGATCCCGGGAACCAAACGCCCTGTTCCGGACAATTCCCCGCGGGGCGGTCGGTCAAGCGGCGGCGGGTCACCTCATCTCCCACCGGGGTTTGTCCGTAGGTAGCGGCGCCGGTTGCTTGTCGTACGGGATGATGTTGGCGTGCAGACCCCGGATCGCGCCCAGTCGACGCCCCCGAGCCCCGCCAACCGGACCCTGGCCGACGAGGCCCGCCCCGGCCCGGACCTCACCGTGATGCGCAAGCACTACAGCCACGAGGGCCTGGTCGAGGAGCGGCTCGCGCCCGAGCCGATCGGCCAGTTCACCCGCTGGTTCCACGAGGCGGACGACGCCGGGGTGGTGGAGCCCAACGCCATGGTGCTCTCCACCGCCGACGCCGGGGGGCGGCCCAGCTCGCGCACCGTCCTGCTCAAGGGCTACGACCTGCGCGGCTTCGTGTTCTTCACCAACTACGGCTCCCGCAAGGGCTCCGAGCTGGCCGCCAACCCGTACGCGGGGCTGCTCTTCCCGTGGATCGCGCTGGCCCGCCAGGTGATCGTCCAGGGCCGGGTGGAGAAGGTCGGCCGGGACGAGACCGCCGCCTACTTCCGCACCCGCCCGCACGGCTCCCAGCTGGGCGCCTGGGCCAGCGAGCAGTCCAGCCCGGTCGGCGGCCGGGAGGTCCTCGAACAGCGCTACGCCGAGCTGGAGCGGCGCTACCCGGAGGGCGAGGGCGTGCCCGTCCCGCCGTTCTGGGGCGGGTACCGGGTGGTCCCGCAGAGCGTCGAGTTCTGGCAGGGCCGGGAGAACCGGCTGCACGACCGGCTCCGCTACGTCGCCGACCCGTCCGACCCGACGGGGTGGCGGGTGGAGCGGCTCTGCCCGTGATCCCTTCGGCCCAAAGGCTCCGCGCGGCGTCCGCGCGGAGCTGATGGACCGTCATCCGTCCGGTAGGATGCCCGTCGCGGACCTGGGCCGATGCAGCTCCGGCCGGCGGCCCGCCGTGCCGACACGATCGAGTGAGGGACTGAGTGAGGGACTGATGGGCGTCACCGGTGCGGGAACCGCCGCTGGACTCGGCTCTGACCTGGTCGACGTCGCCGCCCTGCCGCTCGACGAACTCGACGCCCTGCCCGACACCGTCCTCGGTGACCTGCTGCGCCGGGTGGTCGCGGACGCCCTGACCCCCGGCGCGGAGCCGCTCGCGGCCTTCCAGTCGGCGCTCGACCGGTAGCACCGCGGGAGCCCGCGCCCCCGCGCCCGGCGCGTCGAGCCCGACGGGCGCCCGCGCCCCCACCGGTGCGCCCCCTGAGCGCCGGAGCGCCCCCGGCCGGGGAAGTGCGCCTGACCACCGGCTAAACCCCCCGAGGCGGCCGAATCCGCCAACTCGCCAGCGTGGACGGTGGAGTTCGGGACATGCTGGGGTATGAAACCAGCGCCGTCGCGGACCGTTGGGCACGGGGGGAACAGGTGATGGAGCAGGAACAACACCGGCCGTACTTCTTCTTCAGCTACGCGCGTCGGGACTTCGAGGCCGAGGACGCCTTCGTCAACCAGTTCTTCAACGACCTGCGGGACGAACTCGGGCGGCTGGTCGGCACCGGCGTGCGCGGCGAGGAACTGGCCTACCGGGACACCGAGCAGCTGCGCCTGGGCGACGACTGGGCCGAGCGGCTGGCCACGATGCTCGGCCGCAGCCGGACCATGATCGCGCTCTACTCCCCGGCCTACTTCACCAGCCTCTACTGCGGCAAGGAGTGGACCGCCTTCCGCGGCCGGGTCCGGCGCCACCACGAAGAGACCGGGGAACTCATCCCGGCGCTCGTCCCGGTGCTCTGGGAACCCGTCGAGCCGGGCGACCTGGCCGACGAGGTCAACAAGATCCAGTGGGCCCAGCCGGACATGGGCGAGGCCTACGCCCGGTACGGCCTGCGGGCGCTGCTGCGCACCGCGCAGGGCGGGGCGTACGAGCAGGTCGTCCGGGTGGTCGCGGAGCGGGTCCGGGACGCGGCCGCGCGCCGGCTCGGCGAGCTGCCCGAGTTCGACCTCGGCGCCGTGCGCGGCTACTTCCCGCCCCCGGCGCCGCCGCCCGCGGCGTCCGCCCCCGGGATGGTGCGGCTGTTCATCGCGGCCGGGCGCGCCTCGGAGTCCGCCGCCGAGGGCGGCTGGTACGGCTCCAAGCCGTGGCACTGGGCGCCCTACCACCCGCCCGTCCAGCCCTCCCTGGCGGCCCGCGCCCAGCAGGTGATCACCGGCGCCGGGCACACCACCACGCTGGAGGAGGTCGACACCGCCCTCGCCGACAAGCTCGACCAGGCCCGCGAGGACAGCCAGGTCAGCATCCTGCTGGTGGACCCGTGGGTGGCCGGAGCCGAGCGCTACCGCTCCGCGCTGCGCGCGTACGACGAGCAGAACCACCCCGTCACCGGCGTGATGGTGCCCACCGGCAGCGGCGACCCGGCCGACGGGCCGGGGCGCGACGCGCTCTGGGCGGGCGTGCGCGACGTGTTCCGGCGCAACTGGCTGCGCCGGAGCGACCTGGAGCACTTGTTCCGGGTCAAAGTGAGCCGGGAGAGCTTCGACAACGACCTCACCATCATGGTGACGGTCGCTCAGAACAAGCTCATGGACGACAACCTGGATTGGGGGGACGATGGCGGCGACGCCTTCGGCCTCGGCCCCGGCGGCCCGGACACCGGCCCGGCGATGCCCGGGCTGACCATCCCGGCCGGCCCGCCGGGACCCCGCCCGGGGCCCGCACGCGTCAACCGGGGCCTCCCGGGTTCCACCGACCTGCCGCACCAGAGCCGGGGCAAGGACACCGCTGTCCCGCTGAGGGGGGAGAAGAACGATGACCACTGAGCCCGGCGCGGATCCGGAGCGCGGCGGACCGGGATCGGTCGTCACGTTCTACTCCTTCAAGGGCGGCACCGGCCGCACCATGGCGCTCGCCAACGTCGGCTGGATCCTCGCCAGCCGCGGCCTGCGCGTCCTGGTCGTCGACTGGGACCTGGAGGCGCCCGGCCTCCACCGGTACTACCACCCGCTGCTGGTCGACCCGGAACTGCACTCCACCGACGGCCTGATCGACCTGCTGCGCTCCTACGTCAAGCAGGCGCTGCCCTCCACCACCGGGCCGGTCGGGCAGTCCCCGGCCGCCTGGCTGGACGAGCCCGGGCGCCTGGACGGCTACGTCTGCGGCCTCGCCCTCGACCTGCCGCCCGGCGGCCGGCTCGACTTCCTGCCCGCCGGCCGGCAGAACGCCGCCTACGCCGCCGCCGTCACCAGCTTCAACTGGCGCAGCTTCTACCACGGCCGGGACATCCGCGGCGGCGAGTTCCTGCGCGAGCTGCGCGACCGCTGGGCCCGCGGCTACGACTACGTGCTCATCGACAGCCGCACCGGCGTCAGCGACACCTCCGGCATCTGCACCGTCCTGATGCCCGACACCGTGGTGGACTGCTTCACCTTCAGCGTCCAGAACATCCGCGGCGGCGTCGACGCGGCCCGCGACATCGCCGCGGCCGAGGAGCGGGCGATCCGGGTCCTGCCGGTGCCGATGCGGGTCGAGGACGCCGAGCAGGAGCGCCTGGAGGCCGGCCGCGACTACGCCCGCGAGGCCTTCGCCCCCTACCTCGGCCGCTGGCTGGCCGGCGACCGCCGGGCCGGCTACTGGGCCGACGTCGAGGTGCCGTACAAGCCCTTCTACGCCTACGAGGAGGTGCCCGCCACCGTCGCCGACCGGCCGCAGGAGGCCCGCAGCCTGCTCAACGCCTTCGAGCGGCTGGCCGGCTGGATCACCGACGGCCGGGTCCGCGCCCTTCGCCCGCTCACCGCCGAGACCCGCCGCCGGCTCTACGGCGCCTACCTGCGCTCCGCCCGGGCGGTTCCGCGCCAGGTGTTCGTCAGCTACGCCCCCGAGGACCGGATGTGGGCCGAGTGGGCCGCCGGGACGCTCACCCGCTTCGGCTACCAGACCTCCCTGCACAGCGCCGCCGAGCCGTACAGCGGCCCCCGGCCGCCGGAGGTCGCCGGGCCGGTCGACGGCCAGGGCCGGCTGCTCGCGCTGCTCTCGCCCGAGTACACCGCGCTGCCCCGCGCGGCCGAGGTCTGGCAGCTCCTCCAGGGGCGCGAACTCGCCTCCGGATCACCGTCGTTGGTCGCCTTCCGGCTCCAGGACTCGGACGAGCCGGTGCCCCGCCCGTTCACCGGGCCGCCGGTGCCCGACCTGGTCCGCTCCTCCGCGGTCGGCGCCGAGTCCCAGCTCTACGCCGAACTCGGCCCGCCGCCCGGCAGCAGCCGCCAATCGGACACCGACAGCGGGGAGTTCGCCGCCCCCGCGCGGTTCCCCGGCACCGCCCCGCAGGTCCAGGAGGCGCCCTCGCGCAACGCCGCCTTCATCGGCCGCGGCAAGCTGCTCGAACTGCTCCGCAACCGCTTCACCGGCGGGCCCGCCGCCGTGCTCAGCCAGGTGCTCTACGGCTTCGGCGGCGCCGGCAAGTCCCAGATCGCCGCCGAGTACGCGCACCGCTTCAAGGCCGCCTACGACGTGGTCTGGTGGGTGCCCGCCGAGGAGCCCGCCAACATCCCGCAGAAGCTCGCCGAACTCGCGCCCCGGCTCGGCGTGCCCACCAGCGACGACGTCGCGCACACCGCCGCCGCCGTGCTCGACGCGCTGCGCCGCGGCCAGCCGTACCGCCGGTGGCTGCTCGTCTTCGACAACGCCGGCACCCCCGAGGAGCTCGCCCCCTGGCAGCCGGCCGGCTCCTCCGGCGGGCACGTGCTGATCACCTCCCGCAACCAGGGCTGGGCCCGGCACGCCGGCCTGGTGGAGGTCGACGTCTTCCTCCGCGAGGAGAGCGTCCGGCTGCTGCGCCGCTTCAACGGCGGGCTCTCCTCGGAGGACGCCGACCAGGTCGCGCAGCGCCTCGGCGACCTGCCGCTCGCCGTCGGCCAGGCCGCCGTCTGGCTCCAGGAGACGTCGATGCCGATCGCCACCTACCTCGAACTGCTCGACGAAGAGCTCACCGAGATGCTGGAGCGCACCCGGCTGCGCGCCGCCGACTACCCGCACTCGGCCGCCGCGACCTGGCGCATCTCGGTCGAGGAGCTGCGCCGGATGAACGCCCCGGCCGCCCAGATCCTGGAGATCTGCGCCTTCTTCGGCCCGGACGCCATCCCGATGCGGCTGCTCTACAGCCGGGCCGTCACCCGCGCCCTGCGGCTGCCCCCGCGCGCGCCCCGCGACAAGCTCGCGATCGGCGAGTTCCTGCGCGCCATCAACCGCTTCGGGCTCGCCCGCACCGACCAGGGCAGCGAGACCATCACCGTGCACCGGCTGGTCCAGGCGGTGCTGCGGGACCAGGTCGAGGAGGAGCGGCGGGCCGAACTGCGCGGCGTCGTCCACGCCGCGCTCGCCACCGCCAACCCCGGCGACCCGGACGTGCCCGTGAACTGGGCCGAGTACGCCGAACTCCTGCCCCACCTCTGGCCGTCCGGAGCGCTCGACAGCGCCGACGAGGACGTCCGGCAGTGGATCATCGACTCGGTCCGCTACCAGTGGAAGCGCAGCCTGCACGAGTCCGGCCGGGAACTCGCCGAACGGACCCTGGAGCACTGGCGCCAGGACGGCTACGGCGGGCCCGGCTTCGACGTCGACAACGACGCCCAGACGCTCATGCTGCGCACCCAGCTGAGCAACATCCGCCGCTCCCAGGGCGCCCTCCAGGAGGCGTACGAGATGGACCGGGACATCCTGGAACGCTTCACCGCGACCCTGGGCCCGGAGCACTCCCACACCCTCGCCGTCGCCAACAGCCTCGGCGCCGACCTGCGCTTCCTCGGCCGCTACGACGAGGCCCGGGCGCTCGACCGCCGCACCCTGGACGCCGCCCGGCGCACCCTCGGCCCGGACCACCCCCGCACCCTGATGATCACCAACAACCTCGCCGTCTCCGACTACCTGGCCGGCGACCGCCGGGCCGCCCTGGAACGGCACCGCAGCAACTACCTCCAGCAGCGCGACGCGCTCGGCGCGCACAGCCTCTACGCGCTCTCCTCGGCCTCCAACTACGCCCGCGACCTGCGCGAGACCGGGCGGCTGCGGGAGGCCCTGGACCTGCTGGAGGAGACCGTCCGGATCTACCAGCAGACCATCGGCGACAGCCACACCGACACCCTGCGCGCCCGCAAGAACCTGGCCGTGGCGCTGCGCCGGGCCGGCCGGTACCACGAGGCCCTGGAGATCGACGAGGACATCTACCAGCGCTACCTGGACATCAACGGCCCCGAGCACCCCGACACCCTGGCCGCCGCCACCAACCTGGCCAGCGACCTCAACGCGCTCGGCGACACCGGGCGGGCGATCCCGCTGGCCGAACGGGCGCTGGCGCGGTACCGCGACTACCTGGGCGAGAACCACCCGGTGACGCTGGCCGGCGCCAACAACCTCTCGGTGTACCTGCGGCTGGCGGGGCGCGCGACGGAGGCGCGCGAGCTGTCCGGCCGTACGCTGGCGCAGTTCCGCACCGTCCTCGGCGCGCACCACCTCTACATCCCGATCGCGATGATGAACCACGCCAACGACCTGTCGCTGGCCGGGGAGCTCCAGGACGCGCTCGACCTGGAACTGGAGGCCGCGCCGCTGATGACCGAGGCCCTCGGCCAGGACCACTACGACTCCATCGGCATCAACTCCAACCTCTCGCTGTCGATGGCCGCCCTCGGGTACGCCGAGCGGGCGGCGGAGCTTCGGGCGGACTGCATCCGGCGGGCCCGGATCACCCTGGGGGAGGAGCACCCGACGACGATCGCGGTGCGGGCCGGGACGCGGCTGGACTCCGACGTGGAGCCGCCGCACGTGTGACGGACGGTCGGCCGGCGTGGCCTAGGCTCACCGGCATGGTGCCGTTCCGGCAGTTCCTGCTGAAGATCCACAGTCGGTGCAACCTGGCCTGCGACTACTGCTACGTGTACGAGGGCGCGGACCAGAGCTGGCGCGGGCGGCCGCGGCGGATGGAACTCGCGACCGTCCGCCGCACCGCCCGGCGGATCGAGGAGCACGCGGCCGAGCACGGGCTGGACGAGGTGTCCGTGGTGCTGCACGGCGGCGAGCCGCTGCTCGTCGGCGCGGCCCATCTGGACGCGCTGCTGGCCGAGTTGGCGGCCGTCCGGCCCCGGACGCGGTTCACCGTGCAGACCAACGGGCTGCGGCTGCTGGACGAACCGGCCCTGCTCGACGTGCTGCACCGCCACCGGGTCGCGGTCGGGGTCTCGCTGGACGGCACCCGGGCCGACCACGACCGGCACCGCAGACTGCCCTCCGGCGCGGGCAGTTGGGCACGCACCGCGGAGGCGGTGCGGCTGCTCGGCTCGGACCGGCACCGGGACCTCTTCGCCGGCCTGCTGTGCGTGGTCGACCTGGAGTCCGACCCGGTGGCCACCTACGAGGCGCTGCTGGAGTTCGCGCCGCCCCGGATCGACCTGCTGCTGCCGCACGCGACCTGGCGGGAGCCGCCGCCCGGCGTCCGGCCGCGGCCGGTGCCGGCCGCGCCGCCGTCGGGCGCGGAGCCGGCGCCGTACGGGCAGTGGCTGATCGCCGCCTTCGACCGCTGGTACGACGCGCCGCGCCGGGAGACCGGGGTACGGCTGTTCGAGGAACTGGCGGTGCTGCTGCTCGGCGGGCGGGCGGCCAGCGAGGCGGTCGGGCTGGCGCCCGTCGACCTGGTGGTGGTCGAGGCGGACGGGACGATCGAGCAGGCGGACAGCCTCAAGGTGGCCTACGACGGCGCCCCCGGGACCGGCCTGGACGTGTGGCGGCACGGCTTCGCGCGGGCGGGCGCGCACCCGGCCTTCCGGGCCCGCCAGCGCGGCCTCGCGGGCCTCGGGCCGGTCTGCGCCGGCTGCCCGCTGGCCCGGGTCTGCGGCGGGGGACTGTACGCGCACCGGTACGCGGGGGACGGCTTCGGGCACCCGTCGGTGTACTGCGCGGACCTGGACCGGCTGGTCCGGCACATCGCGGGGCGCCTGCGGGCGGGGGTGGCGGGGCTGGCGGGGAGCTGAGGACCGGTGCGGGGCCGGGCGGTGGGTTCCTGGTGGGCGTCGGGCGTCGGGCGTCAGGCGTCAGGCGTCGGACGTCGGCGGGCGGCGGTTCGGCTCACCCGTCCGGGTCATGCCCGGCCGCTGTCCGGCTGATCCGCCCCGGCGCGGGGAGACTGCGGGCGGACCCGGCGGGTTGGGCGATGGGCCGGCCGACCGGGCCGGGAGCCGAACGGACGAGGAGGAGGACCGGTGGCGGGTACGGGCGAGGTGGTGGCGGCCGGGGTACCGGGCGCCCGCGGGGCGGACGGGCTGCCCCGGCACGGCGTGGACCGGGAGACGTTCCGGGCGATCGCGGGCGCGCGCGGCGGGCCGCAGGCCGTCCGGCTGCTGCGCGGCGGGCAGTTGAGCAAGCGGGCGCTGCTGCTGCTGGCGCTGCGCCGGGCGGTGCCGGAGCACGACGGCTACCGGGAGGCGTACGCCCGGGTGCGGGCGCTGCAGCGGGACGACCGGGACCAGTGGGAGGAGGTGCTGCTGCGGCCCGAGTTGGACGCCTGGGCGGCCGACTGCCTGCGCGGCGCGGCGGCGGGCGAGGACGTTCCGCTCGGCGGACTGGGCGAGTTCCTCCGCCCCGGCTCCGGCGCGCCCCTCGCGCTGGAGTGCGACGGGCTGCGCTGGGCGCCGTCGATCGACCACGCCGGTCCGCGCCGGGTGGACTACGGACGTCCGCCGGCCGGTCCGCTCGCCGACGCCGAAATCGGGCTCTGGGAGCAGCGCTTGTCCGAGGCCTGGGACATCCTGGTGCGCCGTCACCGCCGCCATGCGGCGGCCGTCGCGGCCTGCGTGACCACCGTCGTCCCGCTGCGGCCCGCCCCCGGCGGGGAGGCGGTGAGCGCCGCCGCCCGGCGGGCCTACGGCGCGGTGGCGGCCTCGCTGCCGGGCGATCCGGTGCTGCTGGCGCTGGCCCTGGTGCACGAGTTCCTCCACGTCCAACTCGGCGCCCTGCTGGACCTGGTGCCGCTGCACCGCCCCAACGGCCCGGCCGTCCACCACGCCCCCTGGCGGCCCGACCCGCGCCCGGCCGGGGCGCTGCTCCAGGGGGCGTACGCGCACCTGGGCGTGGCGGACTTCTGGCGGGCGGAGGCGGCCGCCGGGGCGGGCGACGCCGCCCGCGCGCACGGGGAGTTCGCGCGCTGGCGGACGCACACCCTGGCCGCCGGGCGGACGCTCCTGGGCTGCGGCGAACTGACGTCGAGCGGGCTGGAGTTCACCGAGGAGCTGGTGCGGACCGTCCGGGAGCTCGGCGAGCCGGGGGAATGAATCCCGGACATCGGACGCTTGGCCGGATGGCGTGCTTGCCGGAGGGCTTCCCCGGGCACTCCCGGGGTGTGTCCAGGTACTGCTTCAGGTGCTGGTCCCGGTTCCCGTCCGGGGCCTCCTCCGGGTTCTCCTCCGGATGCGGGCCCGGGTGTTCGTCCGGGCGCTCGTCCCGGCGGTGCGCTTCGGCGTGCGCCAGGGCGAAGTGCGCGACCGCTGAACGGGTGAATTCTGGGGGCTCAACGCGCTGTCGTACGACGTGGACCGCCTGGGGAGTTCAACGTGAGTCCGCAAGGTGCCGCGCGGAGTCTTCGCTGGCACTACATTGGTCGCAACCGGGTGGGCTTACCCACCCTCGGCAGGTCCTAACCGCGCCTAAGGAAACGAATATGACCCCGGTAACCAGCATCAGGCCGGCCGGCAAGCTCACTGACCCTCAGGAGACGCCGGAACGCCCCTCCCTCGCCGATCTCGCCGCGCTCGGCGCGGAAGAACTCGCCTCCCGGCTCCAGCGCGCGCTCCCCGGCGCGGAATCCGGCCTCGTGCCGGTCGCTGCCTTCAACTCCTCGATCTGACCCGACCCGGACCTCCGAGCGGAACCCAGACCGAGCAGACCGAACCGAGCCGAACAGTTCCATGACGACGTCGATTCCGCTGCCGTTGACGCAGTTCGTGGTCAAGATGCACAGCAGGTGCGATCTGGCCTGCGACCACTGTTACGTCTACGAGCACGCGGACAGCAGCTGGCGCTCCCGGCCGAAGGTCATCGCGGACGGGATCATGGCCAAGGCCGCCGAGCGCATCGGTGAGCACGCGGCCGCCCACCGGCTGCCCGCCGTCCGGGTCGTCCTGCACGGGGGAGAACCCCTGCTCGCCGGCCCGGACCGCTTGCGCCGCGCCGCCGGGACGCTCCGGGCGGCGCTCCCGCCCGGCTGCGTGCTCGACCTGCGCATCCACACCAACGGCGTGCTGTTGAGCCGGGACTTCTGCTCGCTGTTCGCGGAGCAGGACATCAAGGTCGGCATCTCGCTGGACGGCGACCGGGCCGCCAACGACCGCCACCGGCGGTTCGCCGACGGACGCAGCAGCCACCCGCAGGTGCTGCGGGCGGTCGCGCTGCTGAACGAGCCCGAGTACCGGCACCTGTTCGCCGGGCTGCTGTGCACGATGGACGTCGAGAACGACCCGGTGGCCGTGTACCGGGCGCTGGCCGAACTCCGCCCGCCCGCCGTGGACTTCCTGCTTCCGCACGCCACCTGGGACGATCCGCCCGCGCGCCCCGCCGGGCCGGCCACCACCCCGTACGCCGACTGGCTGCTGACCGTCCACGGGCTGTGGGAAGCGGACGGACGGCCGTTCGCCGTACGGACCTTCGAGTCCGTGCACCGGACCCTGCGCGGATTCTCCAGCCTCACCGAGTCGCTCGGCCTGGAGCCCTCCGACCTGGCGGTCCTGGAGACGGACGGGACCTTCGAGCAGGCCGACAGCCTGAAGACCGCGTACGACGGCGCGCCCGTCACCGGCATGAACGTTTTCGCGCACAGCCTCGACGACCTGGCCCGCCACCCCGGCATCGCCGCCCGCCAGTCCGGCCTGGCCGGACTGAGCGAGGCCTGCCGCGCCTGCTCCGTGGTCCGCTCCTGCGGTGGCGGGCTGTACGCCCACCGCTATCGGAGCGACGATGGAGGAGGCAGCTTCGACCATCCCTCCGTCTACTGCGGTGATCTCATGACGTTCATCAACGGCATTGCGGGGAACGGGAGTTCGACTGGCGTTCCGGTGCGGGCGGCCGAGGCCGCCCGGCCCGGCGCCGAGCCGCTGCCGCCCGGCGCGCTCACCCCGTCGCAACTCGACGAGCTGGCGCGCGGATACGGGGGCGCGGAGACCATCGCCGCGCTCGGCCGCTCCCAACTCGCCCTCACCCGGGCGATGCTGGCCGCCGCCTGGGACGCCTCCGGACAGGGGCGGGCCGAGGCGTGGGCCCTGCTGACGGAGCTCGACACGGCGGCCCCCGCCGCCGTGGACACCGTGCTCGCCCACCCGTACGCCCGCTCCTGGGCGGCCCGCAGACTCGCCGGGGACCTGCCGGTCGGGCTCGGCCCACTGGCCGCGCTCGCCGCGGCGGCCGCGGTGCGGGCCGGGCGGGGGGACGCGGTGGCGGTGCCCGTCCGCGGCGGGTGGCTGCACCTGCCGACGCTCGGCCGGATCGCCGTACCCGACGGCGAGGCCGTGGTCACCGGGCGGGCCGACGGCTTCGAGGTGCGGGCGTCCGACGGCTCGGTGCACACCGTGCCGGACGAACCGCTGCGGCGGGTCCGGCTGGCCGGCGGCTGGACGGTCGCCCTGGAGGACACCGACCCGCTGCGCGACAGCCACGACCACCCGGTGGCGGACCGCCTGTCCGAGAGCGAACTGCTCGACTGGACGGGCGCGTTGCGCGAGGCCTGGGAACTGCTCGGCCGGGACCTGCCCGGGTACGCGGAGGGCATCCGGGCCGGCCTGGCGACGGTCACCCCGTTGCGTCCCGGCCCGACCGGCCGGGACGTCAGCTCGGCGGCCCGACAGGCGTACGGCGCGGTCGGCATCGCCCGGCCCGCCACCGCGCCGACCCTCGCCCTGCTGCTCGCGCACGAGTTCCAGCACGTCAAGCTCGGCGCGGTGCTGGACCTGACGGACCTGTACGACCGCGCCGACACCACGCTGTACCTCGCCCCCTGGCGGCCCGACCCCCGGCCGCTCGAAGGGCTGCTCCAGGGCACGTACGCCCACCTGGCCGTCACCGAGTACTGGGGCACCCGCACCCGCGCGTACGACGGACTGCCGGGACCGGCCGCCGACCGGGCACGGGAGCAGTTCGCGCTCTGGCGGCGGTACACCGCCGAAGCCGTGGAGCGGCTGGCGTCGTCCGGGGCCCTGACCGGGACCGGCTCGCGCTTCGCCGACGGCATGCGTGCCACCGTGGCACCCTGGCTCGCCCTGCCGCTGCCCGCCGCCGCCGAGCAGGCGGCCGACCGGGTACGGCGCGAACGGGCCGGGGTCTGACCTCCCACTCCCGCCGCCCCGGGTCCTCCCTCGCCCGGGGCCATCAACCCCGGGGAAACGCCATCCTCACCGAACCCCGCGGCGGCGTCGCCGTCGCCTCCCCCGTCCATCCCCTCGTCCGCGACCTCGCCGACCTCGGGGTCCGTCCGGGCACGGTGCTGCACGTCCAGGCGTCCCTGCGCGCCCTCGGACCGGTGCCCGGAGGGGCGGCCGGTGTGGTCGAGGCCCTGCTCGAACTCCTCGGCCCCGACGGCACCCTGGTCGCCTACACCGCCACGCCCGAGAACTCCGCCACCTCCCGCGTCCACCAGCGCGCCACCGCCGGTCTCTCCCCGGCGGCGGTGGCCGACTACCAGGCCCGGATGCCCCGCTTCGATCCGGCCACCACCCCGGCCTCGCCCTCCATGGGGGCGCTGTCGGAGGCGGTCCGCACCCACCCGGGCGCACTGCGCAGCCACCACCCGCAGACCTCCTGGGCGGCCGTGGGCCGGCTCGCCCGGGAGATCACCGGGCGCCACCCGCTGACCTCCCACCTCGGCCCGGAGTCGCCGCTCGGGCGGCTCTACGAACTGGACGCCCGGGTGCTGATGCTCGGCGTGCCGATGGGCCGGTTCACCGCCTTCCACCTGGCCGACCTGCGCATGCCCGACGTCCCGGTGCGCGAGTACCGCTGCGTCGGGGCGGACGGCTGGACCACCTTCCGGGCCCCCGACCTCGACGACCTCCACTTCGACCGCCTCGGGGAGGAGGTCCTGCGCACCGCCCGCGGCATCACCACCGCCCGCATCGGCACCGCCGACTGCCGGCTCGTCCCGGTGCGGGAGGCCGTCGACCTCGCCGAGGCCGTCCTGCGCCGCGGCCGCCCCTGAAACCTGCCCCTTCTCCTCGCCCCTCGACACCTGGTTCCGCCCCTCCTCCTCGCCCCACCCGTCCCGGTCGCGGGGGGGGGGGGGGGGCCCCCGGCCCCCCCCCGGCGGACTACGGGGGTTGTGTGTTGTGGGGGGGGCCCGGCGGGGCGGGGCGAACGGGGGGGTCGCG